>NZ_DATFAF010000059.1:0-29801 GCF_035254865.1 Noviherbaspirillum sp. | reverse complement strand
CGGCTCGCGCATCACGCAACAAGCTGTGGTGATGAAACGCATCGCGAATGATGTCGCGCAGGGTCTTGTCATTCCATGGCCGGGTAAAGAATCGGAAGATTTCGCCGCGTTTGATGGCATCGATCGCGGCTTCTTCCTCTTCGTCGCTAGCCAGCAGGATGCGAATCGCATGCGGATGTCGCTCCTTCACCGCGTACAGCAGGTCCGAACCGTCCTCGGCCGGCATGCCCTGCTCGCACAGGGTCACATGCACTTCATGCCGCGCCATCAACTCGAATGCCTCGTCTGCCGTGAACGCATGCAGAATCTGGTATCCGTCCTGCAGCAGCACGCGACGCAATGTACGGACCACGTCCGGGTCGCGATCGATGATCAGAAGCGTCCTGGTTTGCACACGCGGCGCGCCGCTTGCCGCCGTGCGGAACACGAGCAGATCACGTTGAATAAGCGGTGCGCATTCCTGTGCAGGCAAGGGATGGCTGAAGAAGAAACCCTGCACGAAATCGCAGCCATGCCGCTGCAGGTAGGCGAGCTGCGCTTCGGTCTCGACGCCCTCCGCAACCACCTTCAGGCGCAGGCTGTGCGCCAGCGAAATGATGGACAAGACGATCGCTGCGTCGTCCGGATCGACCGTGATATCGCGCACGAAGGACTGGTCGATTTTCAGCAGGTCGATCGGGAAGCGCTTGAGATAGGACAGGCTGGAGTAGCCGGTACCGAAATCATCGATCGACAGATGCAGGCCAAGCGCCTTCAGCTTGCGCAGGATGCCGACCGCATGCTCGACGTCGCTCATCATCATGCTCTCGGTCAGCTCCAGCTCCAGCAGTTGCGGCGCGATGCCCGTCTCCTCCAGGATCTCGCTGATTGTCGCCACCAGATCCTGCTGATAGAACTGGCGTGCCGACAGATTGACCGCCACCCGCACCTGCCCGTGCCCCGCACGCTGCCATTCGACGCTCTGACGACACGCGGTTCGCAGCACCCAGGTGCCGATGGGCAGGATCAAGCCCATCTCTTCCGCCAGCTGGATGAATCGCACCGGCGGCACCATGCCCATCGACGGATGCTGCCAGCGGATCAGCGCTTCCATGCCGAGCACACGCCCCGTGGCCAGATCTACTTGCGGCTGGTAGTGCAGTTCGAATTCATCACGTTCCAGCGCATTGCGCAGATCGCCCTCGATGCGCAAGCGCTCCATAGCCCGCTCGTTCATGGCGGCGGTATAGAACTGGAAGTTGTTGCGCCCGATTTCCTTGGCGCGATACATCGCAATGCCGGCGTGCTTGATCAATACGTCGGGATCGATGCCGTCGTTCGGGCAAACCGCGATGCCGACACTGCAACCCATTACGAATTCATATCCCTCGATCACGATCGGCGGCGCAATCGCATCCATGATGCGCTGTACCACGGCCGGCGAGAGGTTGTCGTCGGCGCGCTCCGGCAGCACCAGCACGAATTCATCCGCCGACAAGCGCGCAATGGTGTCGGTATCGCGCACCACTTCCTGCAAGCGCTTGGCGACACATTTCAGCACCACATCGCCGGCGCGGTGGCCAAGGGTGTCATTGACGAATTTGAAGCGATCGAGATTGATGAACAGCACCCATGCCGGATTACCGTAGCGTTCCGCATAGGCGGTCGCAAGATGCAGGCGGTCATGCAGAAGATTGCGATTGGCCAGGCCGGTCAGGGTGTCGCAGTTGGCCTGGAATTCCAGCTCTGCCTGATAGCGTCTGGTCGCGGTAATGTCGTACAAAGCCACCACAAAATGCGTCACCTCTCCCGCTTCGTCGCGCACCGGAGCGAGATAGACGTCGCTCCAGAACATCTCGCCATCCTTGGTGTAATTGCGCAGGATGGCATGCACTTCGCGTTTTTCGCGCGCGGCGGCACGGAGTTCCTCGATTTCCGGCTGATCGCGGTCATATGCCCAGAGCACGGCGGAACCGCGTCCGACGACATCCGCCGCGGAATAGCCGGTAATGCGCTCGAATGCCGGATTGATGTATTCGATCGGATACTCGGGCGGCACGGCACTGGTGATGATGATGGCATTGGCGCTGGCATCGATCGCGCGCTGCCGCAATCGCAGCCCCTCTTCCGCGCGGCGTCGCGCGGCAATGTCATCCACCAGCAATTCGTTGGCCAGCCGCAGCTCCCCGGTGCGCTGCTCCACCAGTTTGTGGACCCGCCGCGAACGCACGACAAGCGCTTGTACATAGGCGGCGAGCAACAGGCTGACCAGCACGCCAGCCACCAGTCCGTACAAGGAACCGTTGTGCCGTGCGGAGAACAGCGTCGGACGTGCCGCTACGCTGATGCTCCAGACGCGGCCGGCGACCTCAAAATTGCGCACGATGCTATCAGGCTGGTCCATCACGACCCAGCGCGGCACCCATGGAGTCGTCGTATCGATCGATGCCGCCGCCCCCTGACGATAAACCAGCAGTCGTTCGTCGAGCGCGCCACCGGCATACACGCTGATGTCGAGCGTACGCGTATTCAGCAGGCCATCTTCATTCAACAGCCTTTCGATGACGCCGGAAGCATCGAACACCGCGGCAGTATCGCCGACAGCTGCGCGGCGCCGTGCCTCGACACTGTTTAGCGGCGCACCATGCTTGTAGACCGGCATCACCACCAGGAAGCCGCGCCGCAGCCCCTCCCCTTGCGCCAGTTGCAGGAGTCCGGTGGATGCCGGCTTGCCCGAATCGATCGCATATTGCACGGCGTCGAGCAACTGCTTGTTGGGCGAGACATCCATGCCGAAGGCCGCTTCATTGCCGCGCATGGGTTCGATGTAATCAACCACCAGATAGCGATCGCGCGGCTGTGCCGGGACCGGTTTGCCGCCCCGCAGCTGGGTCATCACGAATCCGGGAAATTGCGCCCGCATGCCGGCTTCATAGGCCGCGCGCTCGCCGCCGGCGATAAAACGATGAAAGTTGAAAGCCTGAACATAGGGGTAACGAGCGAGCAGCGGTTGCGTATACTCGCGGAACTGCTCGCGGCCGATCTGCCCGAAGGTTGCGAACAGCTGATTGATCACCTGCAGCACCTGAACCGTCTCATCCAGTTGCTGTTGCACGCTCAGGATGCGCGCGTTGGCTTGCTGCTGGAAATCGAGCTCAATCTTGTCATGTTCCAGCCGGCGCAGGCCGAGAAACAGTACCGAGGTGCAGGTCAGGCCAATCACTGTCGCCAGCATGGTGGCGATCGACAGATTGAATGGCAGACGGCTGCGAAACATCCCGGCTCCGGTTGGTTTTGGAAACTCGACAGGGAAAATAGTCGCCTGGGCGTGCTTCTCCCTGCAATAGGGTAACTTATTTCTTATGGGAAAGAAATGTCGTAATTGAAGCAATTCCGGACGGCGGTTGCCCTTCTCCAAATCGCTTTCAGCTCCGCGGGCGAAATACATCAATCCTCAGGCTGAAGCCGGCATTACGATAGACTTTCCTTGTCAACTGACCATCTTCCATGGCCGAGTACCGCTTAGTCGCCGTCTGGCACATTGCGGCGCCCTTGCAGCATGTCTTCGATACCATTTTCGACTCGCTCCAGTGGCCCGCCTGGTGGCCGGGCGCCGATGCTGTCGAGCACTGCGCCGAAGGCGACGCCAATGGGATCGGCAGCGTGCGGCGCTATATCTGGAAAGGGAAACTGCCGTACCGGCTGCGCTTCGATGCCTGCGCAACCCGGATCGTGCCGTTAAACGTGCTCGAAGCCAGCGTGAGCGGCGATCTGGAAGGCATCGGCCGCTGGACCTTCTCTCATCATGAGGACGTCACTACCGTGCATTACGAATGGCATGTGCACACCACCAGGTTGTGGATGAACCTGGCCGCACCGGCCGTGCGCAGCGTGTTTGCAAACAACCACCACGCACTCATGCAGCAAGGCGCCGAAGCGCTGGCCCGCAAGCTGGGCGCACACCTGATCGACGCCACGTATCATGAATTGCCTCCCGTCATGAAAAGAACGCTCTCGCCGAAGATCAACTGGGGGGCCGCCGGCGCGGCCGGCATTGTCGCGGGTGGCATTGCGACAATCGTGCAAGTCGGCTTGTGGTGGCTGGCCTCTTATCCGCCGGTCGACTTGCTGCTGCGCGATACACGGCTCGCGGCGGCAATCGTACTGGGCCCGACCGTCCTTCCGCCGCCGACCACTTTTGACTTGAGAATCATGCTGGTGGCAAGCCTGGTGCACCTCGCGCTCTCGCTCGTGTACGGGTTGCTGTTGGCGCCATTTATTGACAATCTGAGCCGATGGAGGTCCGCGCTTGCGGGCGGCCTGTTCGGCTTGTTGCTCTTCGCGATCAACATGTATGGATTTACCGCCTTGTTCCCCTGGTTTGAGGCCAGTCGCGACTGGATCACGGCTGCGGCACACGCGGTGTTCGGCGTCACAGCCGCCATGACCTACAAATTATGGCAAGACCGTAGCGCCACGATCACGGGAAAGCGCGCCATCTGAACGCGTTCCTGGCTCGGCCTGACGAAGGGAGATCTGATGGGGATACGGAAGAAAAAACAGAAAGAGAGGAGACGAGGAGGCGCCGGTCAGGCCAGCTTTTCATTCGTTTCGGGCAACAAGCATGCGTCCACGATTTGCAGGTCGTTGTCTTTCGCGAAATCGACGACGAAGTGAAACGCCAGCGGCTCGATTGCGCGCAAGGCTTCGTTGACGACCACGGATTTCACGCCGCCAAGCACGGTCGGTCGGACATAAGGCGAGTAGCGCAGATGGGCACCCGGTCCACCACTTCCCTCCGGGCGGAAACAGGACATCACACCGCACAAGCGTTCAGCCCAGTCACTCGGGCGAAACTGCCTGCCATCGCTGGTAACCCCTTGAATGAAAAACTCGCGGGCAACAATCTTGGGTTTGGTCGAATCTGCCATGTACGTGGCTTGCCTTTATAGCGGTTGCTATTGTTCCGGCGTCGGTTGCGTCTGGTGCGGCAACCGGCTCCTTGCCATGCGCCATTATGCGGCGCAAAGCTTTCAGAATTCTTGCATATTATATCTTATAGAAGACTTGTTGCGAAACAAGATTCCATATTATGGGATGGCGCAACAGGTACGCAAGCGTCGGTCGTTCGGTCGTGACTTTGTCGTTCGAAACCCTTTTCCGTCGAGCTCCCGCCCCATGAAAAGGAGCCGTCCATTAGACCGGTGCCGACCAGGATAATGCACTGCCGATGATGAGAGGGAGCAGCACTTTGGGACCGCTGATGGGAATCAGCCCAGCCACACGGCGAAAGACAGCAAGAGCAGGAGCAACATCCACAGCAACAACGCCCGCCACACCAGTCCGACCGTGCTTTGCAGGGCGCGCACGGTTGCCTCCTCGCCCGGCAGGGCCTCCGGCTCGGCACTGGCGGAATCGACCGTGGCGGCATCGGCGACGGGAATATCGGCCGCGGCTTCATTCGCCGTTCCCAGGCGCAGGCCCATCGCCCCACCGCCAGCGGACAGAATGATACCGATGGCCTCGTCCTGCCAGCGATCGGCAAAATTGCGCCACGCATACACCGCGTCTTCGAAATTGCCGACAATGGCAAACGCAATGGCTGTCAGACGCACCGGAATCCAGTCGATCCAGTAAAACGCCTTCGTCGCAAAACGGCCGAACGGCTCATTCCTCAGGTGTTCCGGTTCGTTCCAGGCGCGCGCCAGGTACTCGGCCACGCGATACATGATTGCCCCCGCCGGACCAAGCGGCATGATGAACCAGAAAAACACGCCGAATACGTTGCGATGGCTGGTGATCAACGCGTTCTCGACTGCAATGCGCGAAATTTCGCTCACACTCATGCCGACCGTGTTCTGTCTGGTCCACTCGGCAAGCAGTGTGCGCGCCGTCGTCTCGTCGCCGCTATTGAGCGCCAGCTGAATCGAGGTGAAGTAATGGCTGTAATGGCGAAAGCCAAGCGTGAGATAGGCAATCAGCACATTCCATGCAAGCGCGAGAAGCGGGCTGATCCTTGTGCACAACCAGTACACCAGCAAGGTCGGCACCATCAGGATCAGCATCGTCACGATCCAGGCCGTGCGTCCATGCCTCTCCTCGCCAGCATTGAAGGTCGCCTCCATGCGCGCCGCCAATTGCTTGCATGCGGCGTACATCGGATTATCCGCGCGCAGCGGCTTGAGTTGCTCGAATAACAGCGCCAAGAGAATGGAGAAGAAGGTCATCAGCCTGCCTTGATAGTCACACAACCGATACGATAACGCAGCGCAACAAGGTAATCAAACGGGACCGCCGCAGTGCAGTCGTCGAGACGGCGCCATGCAGGTGTCTGAACGGAGGACAAATGCCTACGCCCGCAAAAAATGGAACAAATTCCTCAGCATGCCGGCGGTGGCGCCCCAAATGAAAAAGCGCTGGTATGGCATGGCATAAAAGACACGCCGGCCAAGCCCGTTTGGCAGATCAATCATGCGCCGCTGATGGTTCATGCCATCCATCAGAAAAGACAGCGGGACTTCGAAAATCTCCGCCACTTCAAACGGATCGGCGCGCAAATCAAAAGGGGGCCGTACCAGCGATACCACCGGCGTAACGCGAAAGCCGGTGGCCGTAATGTAATCCGGCAGGGTACCAAGCACTTCGATATGACGCCGATGCAGGCCGACTTCCTCTTCGGTTTCGCGCAACGCGGTGTCGATGGTCGTCGTATCGACCCCATCCACCCGGCCGCCCGGCAGGCTGATCTGGCCTGCATGATCGTTGAGATGCGCGGTGCGCTGCGTGAGCAGCATGGTGAAGCCTTCGTCGCGTGCGACCAGCGGCATGAGCACCGAAGCCGGTATTGGTTCGCCGAGACCTTTGCGGATCAAAGGCTCTTCAAAGTTTTCAGGATGCCATGACGGCGGGCTGGCGAATCGTTCGCGCAGCCATGCCTCGGTCAGCCGCTCAGGCGCGACCGCCGGTTCGCCGGCGATCGAATCGACAGAAAGCGCTTCTGGATCGAAAATCAGTTTGGACAATGTATTGTTTCCTGGAACATGCAGTGGAGTGTTTATCGATTCTAACGTGAATACCGTATGTTCAAGGCCGGCCGAAAATGAAAAAAGGCACCCGCGGGTGCCTTTTTCCTGCAGTACGCGTCGATTACTCTGCGGCTTGCGCAGCAGCAGTACGACGGTTCGGCAGCTTTTCCTTGATACGTGCCGACTTGCCCGAACGTTCACGCAGGTAGTACAGCTTCGCACGACGCACGTCACCGCGGCGCTTGACTTCGATCGAAGCGATCAGCGGCGAGTACAGCTGGAACGTACGTTCCACGCCTTCGCCGGAAGAAATCTTGCGGACGATGAAGTTGGAGTTCAGACCGCGATTGCGGCGTGCAATCACGACGCCTTCGTATGCCTGTGCACGCTTGCGGGTGCCTTCAACCACGTTGACGTTGACGACGACGGTATCACCCGGTGCGAAGTCAGGGATGTTTTTGCCCAGGCGGGCGATTTCTTCTTGCTCGAGTTTCTGGATCAAGTCCATTTTTCAGCTCCTTGGACCATCATGCCGGCGCTTTCGACGTCGTTGCCCGGTAGAGGATGGGGTTTTACAAATACGGGAATGACCCCGCGCGATACAGCAACTACAAACTGCTCAAAAACTTTTCATCGGCTCGCGTCAGCAATCCTGCTTCGCGCGCCGTTACGATCAAATCCGGCCGCTTTCTCGCGGTCGCCAGCAGCGCCTGTTCACGCCGCCATTTTTCAATCTCCGCATGGTGCCCGCCCATCAATACCGGCGGAACCGATACGCCTTCGTACACTTCCGGCCGCGTGTAATGCGGGCAATCGAGCAAGCCATTGACGAAACTGTCCTCGACTGCCGACACATCATCATTCAGCACACCCGGCAATTGCCGGATAACGGCATCCATCAGCGCCATTGCCGGCAACTCGCCACCTGAGAGGACGAAATCGCCGAGACTGATTTCCTCGTCGACGCAGCGGTCCAGCAGACGCTGATCCACTGCTTCATACCGTCCGCACAACAAGATCAGGCCTGATTCGGTTGTGAACCTCATCACCCGGTCATGCGTGAGCGGCTTGCCTTGCGGCGACAGATACACTACCCGAGGTTTCGGCAAGCCTTGTTGCAGCTGACGGTCTTTCGCCGACGTGATGGCGGCTTCCAGAGGTTTCGCCAGCATTACCATTCCAGGTCCGCCACCGTAAGGCCGGTCGTCAATGGTCCGGTAGTTGTCGGTTGTGAAATCACGTGGATTCCACAATGACAAGACACACTTCTTTTGCTCAAATGCGCGCCGGGTGATGCCCGACTGCGTTATCGCGCTGAACATCTCGGGAAAGAGCGTGACGACGTCAAATTGCATCTTCACCGATCCCTCAATTCCGGGCTAATAATCCAGCCCCCAGTCCACCGTTATCTTCCTTGCCGACTGATCGACCGTCTTGACGAACTGGTCGACAAACGGAATCAGATGTTCCTGCGGTTTGTCACCATCGGAAGCCGCCGGCTCAAGCACACGCAAGATCGGATGCGCACCGTTGTCCATCAAGTCGGCGACCGTTCCCAGACTCTCGCCTTGCAGGTTCTCGACTGACAGTCCGAGCAGATCAACCCAGTAAAACTCGTCGTCCGATAGCGGCGGGAAGTGGCTTCGCCGTACCTGCACGGCTGCACCCTTGAGCGCTTCGGCCGCATCGCGGTCCGCCACGCCCATCAGCTGGGCGACCACGTCTTCACCGTGAATCTTGGCCTGCATCATGTCGACGTCGCGCAGGACAGGCTTGTCCAGCCACCACGTCTTCGCATGCAGCAGCGCATCGGCGTCGCTCGAATAAGGCCGGATCCTGACCCAGCCCTTGATACCATAGGCGCCGGCCACATAGCCGACCAGCACCAGATCGTCAGGGATCGTCATCCCCGATGCAGCATTAATCGACAAACTGGATTACGCAGCGGCTTTTTTGCCAGCTTCCTTGACGAGGCGAGCAACCGTCGGCGACAGTTGTGCGCCAACGCCTTGCCAGTGTGCCAGGCGGTCTTGCGCAATGCGGAAACCTTCATCATTGCCAGCGGCGATCGGGTTGTAGAAGCCCAGGCGCTCGATGAAGCGGCCATCGCGACGGTTGCGCGAATCGGTTGCAACGATGTTGTAGAAAGGACGCTTGGTAGCGCCGGCACGGGATAAACGAATAACGACCATAATGTGCTTCCAAAAATTGTTCGAAGACGGAAAAAGCCGGGAATTATAGCCTATTTTTCCCGGCTCCTGCAAGTTTAGTAATGGGACGCGAAGGGTAGTCGACCTGCGGTAGCGTTGCTTTGCAGACCTTCCTCATGCACACTACGCCTCGGCCGGGCGACGCTATCGCCCGTTGATGATCGATCATTTTAACAAGAATACAATGCCCAAGCGCGCAATCCAATGAGCACACCCCATAAAAACAAGACACTCGCAGCCTTTTTCGCCTCGTTTTTTGGCGGCCTCGGCGTGCACCGGTTTTATCTTTACGGGAAGAAAGATATATGGGCATGGGTACATCTTGTCCTGTTTCCCTTATCCGTTTTTGCCGGCTTTATCGAAGCTCTCGTGATCGGCTTGACGCCCGACGAAAAATGGGACGCGTTACATAATCGCGACTCGGGCCGGCAATCGGATTCGGGCTGGCCACTTGCCATATTGCTTGTGCTGACTTTCGGCGGCGGCGCCATCGCCGTGATCGCGGCCATCGCCCGCACCTTCGATTTGCTGTTTACCGGCGGTGCCTACGGCTGATGGCGCTCATGTCGCGCTCACCAACCAGATTCCCCATGAGACCAGCAGAATCCCGGAAACGCGTGCCAGCCAGATTCCCCACGGAATGATTTTTTCGGCAAGTACCAAAGCGCTCAAGACGGCGATCCAGGCCAGGTTCATCACGCCAACCACAAACAGCAAAGCCATCAAGAGCCAGCAGCAGCCAGTGCAATAAAGACCGTGCGAAAAGCCCATGCGCAGCGCTCCCCACCCTCCGGGTCGCCAGCGCATCATCAGGAAATCGAGTGGTGAGCGGCAATGCGCCAAACAAGTGTGCTTCAACGGACTCCACTGGTAAATTCCGGCGAGAATCAATAATGTGCCGGCCAGTGTCCGGTTGCTGACTACCATTCCGGGAGAGATCAATGAAAGATGGTGCAACCACCACTGTCCCGCAGTAGCCAGCAGACTGAAGCAGGTCCATACCGCCAGATAGCCGAGCAGGAACGTCCACATGGCCGACGCCCACCGATACTGCGCCCGGTATCTGCGATTCACCTTCTCGAACAACAGAACGACAGGGGTGACCGATGGCAGCATCATCGCCACCATCATGATCGCCCACATCGAAAACACGAGGAACAGATCGGCCACGCTCCACTCCTCGAGGCTCGGCATAGCCATTTCGACGATGTCCATATGGCGCATCGCCCAATCCTGATAGATCAGGTACGCCCATGACAAGCCCGCGACGCCGCACAGGCCGGCAATTAGCGGCGCGCGATCATGACCATTCAATCTCATGCCGTGAGGCCTGCCGGGGTATGTTCGACCTGCGCCAGCGAGCTGTGCGTGTTCTTGTAGCTGAAACTGATTTCGCCGCTGGCTTCAAGTTCGGTCGACCTCGCTACTTCCATCTCTCGATATTCAAAGCCATCGGGCATCACCACCCTGACGCGTTGCTGCTCGCCGGTGGCAGGTACCGTCAAGGGCTCGGAAGACGCCTTCAACAATTTTCCAGCCGTCAGCCGCGCGTGCCTGCCGTCCTTGTCGAATTCCCAGGTGAAGGGCACGAACTGCGGTGGATAGACAGTCGGACAAACGGCGGCGAGGATCTCGAACAGCGGTCCGCCGTTCTTGCCGCTCAATATCTCCAGCATGGCCGCGCGTTGTTCTTCGTTTGCGCGCTCGTCGATCAGTGGTTGCAGCCTCCCGTTCCCTTCGTGCATTGCTCCCGGCCAGTGCACGATGCCGGCCCAGTACAGACCGTCAAGCCGGACGTCGCCGAAATTTCCCTCGGTAACATGCATTCCGACGATGCCTTCGCAATACTTGTGCGGACTGGGAAATCCTTCCGTATCGCAGGGGCAGGTCGCAAGGCAGTTACAGTTCTTCAGGTATTCACCTTTCATTTCCCAGGTAGACATGACTTGCCCTCCTTTGCCTTGCTCCTATAGTGTGTGGCTTACCGGGCGCTCGATGGGCGGAGTACCCTCCTTGAACAACTGCTTGATCTGCTGCCGCAGCTCGGGAGTATCCTGGTGCTTGTGAACCGCGACCGCGTGCTGAACCGCCGCATCCAGCAGCTCCTGATCGTTATCCGCGGCAATCGCGACAGAGCAATTCATGTCGCTCGGGAATTCGCGACAATCGATGTATTTGCGGGCCATGATGTTAGCCTCCGTGAGTTGATGAGTAATGTCACGAGGCAGATTCCCGATCAGTTACAGCGCGAGAATCTGCGCTCGGCGGGACGACATGCGGCAATGTCGCCGCATGTCGATTTATAGGAAGGAAGAGAACGCGATTCAAGGCGCTTTCGTTCGCTACGAGCGAAAGCGCCCTGCCAATTCGACAAAGATTGATTTAGATTGAAACGCTTGCCGTTTCCAGCAACTGACAACCGTCGATCTTCCAGCTGCTGTCGTCTTCTTGCTGCATCGAGAAGATCGCAACCCATACATGCCCGACACTGTCGGTGACGCGCACTATCTGGATGGCATCGCCGTCGACGACTTCCGGCTTGGAAAATATCGCGCGCTGGTAGCGATAGATGGGGTTGTATTCTTCCTTGATAATGCGCAGGAAATTGTCCGGGCTGCCAATCAGCAGGCGCTTTTCCGGCGTTGCCAGTTCGAATGCGCTGACCGCATCGTCATTGGCCAACGCGTCCAGCTGCGACTGCACGACTTCATGAATCGCTATGGCATCCGCCGTAGTGATGTCACCGATCGCCTCTGCGTTGCTCCAGCACGGCATGCTTAACCCGGCGAGCAAACTCGCCACTGCCAATATGCGTTTCATGATCGCCTCCGGATGAGACGCTGCACGTTATTGATTTACTATGGCAGATCAAAAAAAATGCCGAGAGTTCGCTTGTAGATGAAAAAAAGGCAGCCTGCGGCTGCCTTTTTTGATGCGCATCGAACAGCTTAGAACTGTTCTTCTGCGAGAGCCAGTACGCCAGTGCCTCCTTCGATGATCGCCGTGCGATAACCGGACGCTTGCGCGAGGATGTGATCCGCGAAAAAGCGCGCGGTCGCAATCTTTGCCTGATAAAACCTGGCATCGCCCTCGCCTGCCTTGAGCTTGCGCTCGGCAACCAGGGCTGCGCGCGCCATCTGCCATCCGCCCAGCACCACGCCCGCCAGCTTGAGGTAGGACACGCTGCCGGCAAACACACCCTTGATGTCGGCCTTCATGTTGGTAACGACGTAGTCAACCACTTCTTCCAGCGCTTTGGAGCCGGCAGCGAGCTGCTTGCGGATTGCCAGCAGGTCGGCGGAGTTGGTAGTCGACAGTTCCTCTTCCGTTCTGCGGACCTGGGCGAGGATGCCCTTCGCCGTCGCACCGCCGTCGCGTACGGTCTTGCGGCCGACCAGGTCGTTGGCCTGGATCGCGGTCGTGCCTTCGTAGATGGTCAGGATGCGCGCATCGCGGTAGTACTGCGCTGCACCGGTTTCCTCGATGAAGCCCATGCCGCCGTGCACCTGCACACCATTGGAAGCAACTTCGATCGACATTTCCGTGGACCAGCCTTTGACGACCGGCACCATGTACTCGTAGAAGGCCTGATTGGCCTTGCGCGTCGCATCGTCCGCGTGGTGATGCGCGACGTCATGCGCGGCGGCGGTCACATAGGACAAGGCGCGCGCGGCTTCCGTATGTGCGCGCATCGACATCAGCATGCGGCGCACGTCCGGATGATGAATGATGGATACCGGGCCGCTGGAACCGGCCAGGTCGCGCGATTGAACACGGTCGCGTGCGTATTGCACCGCCTTCTGGTATGCGCGCTCGGAAACGCCGATACCCTGCATGCCGACGGCAAAGCGCGCGGCATTCATCATGATGAACATGTATTCCAGGCCGCGGTTTTCCTCGCCGACCAGGGTGCCGATGGCGCCGCCGTTATCGCCGAATTGAAGCACCGCAGTCGGGCTGGCCTTGATGCCGAGCTTGTGCTCGATCGACACGCAATGCACATCATTGCGCGCACCGAGCGAACCGTCTGCATTGACCATGAACTTCGGCACGATGAACAGCGAAATGCCCTTCACGCCTTCAGGTGCATCCGGGGTACGAGCCAGCACGAGATGGACGATGTTTTCCGCCATGTCGTGCTCGCCGTAGGTAATGAAGATCTTGGTGCCGAAAATCTTGTAGGTGCCGTCGCCCTGCGGCACGGCGCGCGAACGCACCAGGGCAAGATCGGAACCTGCCTGCGGCTCGGTCAGGTTCATGGTGCCGGTCCATTTGCCGGAAATCAGATTTGCGAGATAGATATTTTTCTGCTCGTCGGTGCCAGCGGTCATCAATGCTTCGATTGCGCCGTCGGTCAGCAGCGGGCACAGCGCGAAGGACAGGTTTGCCGCGTTGAGCATCTCGATGCAGGGAGTGGCGACCAGCTTCGGCAGGCCTTGGCCGCCGAAGTCCACCGGGTGCTGCACGCCTTGCCATCCGGCTTCGCCGAAGGACTTGAAGGCTTCCTTGAAGCCCTTGGTGGTGGTGACCTTGTCGCCATCGTGCCAGAAGCTCGGCTCCTTGTCGCCCGCGACATTCAGCGGTGCAATCACTTCGCTGCAGAACTTGGCGTTTTCTTCCAATACCGCTTCGACAGTTTCCGGGCTTGCATCTTCGCAGCCGGGCAGTGCATTCACTTGGGGGAGACCTGCAAGTTCGTTCAACACGAACAGCATGTCCTTCAGCGGGGCGACGTAGCTCATCTAAGACTCCAATAAAAAGGCAGGACTGCGGGAATTATTACGGAGTGCCGGAAAAATTCCTGTCAACTCCGCGACAAACCCGGCAGGTCCTGCCCGGTATTTTCAACACTTGTTTTTCTTCAGGGCGAATACCTGCCCTGCGTGCTTGTGCGCTTGTTTAACCGAGTTCGGAAACCAGTTGCGGCACGATCTCGAACAGATCGCCCACGATGCCGTAATCGGCCACCGAGAAAATCGGCGCTTCTGCATCCTTGTTGATCGCGACGATGGTCTTCGAATCCTTCATGCCGGCCAGGTGCTGGATCGCGCCCGAAATACCGACGGCGATGTACAGCTGCGGGGCGACGATCTTGCCGGTCTGACCGACCTGCCAGTCGTTCGGCACGAAGCCGGCGTCGACCGCGGCGCGCGATGCGCCCATGGCGGCGCCCAGCTTGTCGGCCAGGGGTTCCAGGATCTTGAAGTTCTCGCCCGAGCCCATGCCGCGTCCGCCGGAAACGACGACCTTGGCGGCAGTCAGTTCAGGGCGGTCGGACTTGGCCAGTTCGCGCGACAGAAAAGCCACCTTGCCGGTGTCGGCAACCGGGGTTACCTGCTCGACCGCTGCATTGCCGCCCGCGGCAGCTGCATCGAAGCCGGTAGTACGTACGGTAATGACCTTGACCGGATCGGCCGATTGCACCGTCGCGATCGCGTTGCCGGCGTAAATCGGGCGCTCGAAGGTGTCGGGCGCGTCGACCTTGGTGATTTCGGAGATCTGACCGACATCCAGCTTGGCAGCGACGCGCGGGGCGATGTTCTTGCCGTAGGCGGTAGCGGGAGCGAGGATGTGCGAGTAGCTGCCTGCCAGCGCGAGCACTTGCTCGGCGATGTTTTCCGCCAGGCCGTTGGCCAGGTGCGGTGCATCGGCAACCAGCACCTTGGCGACGCCGGCGATCTTGGACGCGGCTTCGGCCGCAGCGCCGCAGTTGCCGCCGGCGACCAGGACGTGGACGTCGCCGCCGCATTGTGCCGCCGCGGTGATGGTATTGAGGGTGCTTCCTTTCAACGAAGCATTGTCGTGTTCAGCAATGACGAGTGCTGTCATGATGGGTTCCTGATCTGAATTGAATTAAATGACTTTGGCTTCGTTCTTGAGCTTGTTGACCAGCTCGGCGACGTCCTTGACGACGATGCCGGCGGAACGCTTGGGCGGCTCGGTCACTTTCACGGTCTTCAGACGCGGCGTCACGTCCACGCCGAGGTCGGCCGGCTTGACGGTTTCCAGCGGCTTCTTCTTGGCCTTCATGATGTTCGGCAGAGTGACGTAGCGCGGCTCGTTCAGGCGCAGGTCGGTGGTGATGATCGCGGGCAGCGTCAGCGACAGGTTTTCCAGGCCGCCATCGACTTCGCGCGTGACGTTGGCCTTGTCGCCGTCGATCACGATCTTGGAGGCAAAGGTGGCTTGCGGCCAGCCCAGCAGGGCCGCAAGCATCTGGCCGGTCTGGTTGCAGTCGTCGTCAATGGCTTGCTTGCCGAGGATGATCAGTTGCGGTTGCTCCTTGTCGGCCACGGCCTTGAGCAGCTTGGCAACGGCCAGCGGCTGCAGTTCGGCATCGGTCTCGACCAGGATGCCGCGATCGGCGCCAATGGCCATCGCGGTACGCAGGGTTTCCTGTGCCTGGGTCACGCCGCAGGACACCGCGATGACTTCAGTCGCCTTGCCGGCTTCCTTGAGGCGGGTGGCTTCCTCGACGCCGATTTCATCGAAAGGGTTCATCGACATCTTGACATTGGCGGTGTCGACGCCCGAACCGTCGGATTTCACGCGGACCTTGACGTTGAAGTCCACCACGCGTTTGACTGGAACCAAAACTTTCATAGCTTTGCCTTTGTAAAGAAACAATTGACGTTAACGTAAACCAAACCGTGATTATAAGAGAGAACCAGAGAGCATGCTGAAATTTAGCACGACCGTTCTATTAATTGGTAGAGAGTATGCACTAAATTGCACTAAAAATCCAAAAAAACTGATCCAGGATTGTTCGGCAGAATGATCGGCGGCGCATGCCGCTTGAGAGCCTGTTCCGCCAGGAAGGATAGCGAAATCAATGCCGCCTGCCATGCGGCATATCAGACCTATTTGCGTTTCATGAAGAAGGTGAATTCCTTGTTGTTTTCGCTCTGGCCGACCAGTTCGTTGCCGGTTTGGCGGGCGAATGCCTGGAAGTCGCGCACCGACCCTGGGTCCGTTGCAATGACACGCAGTATTTCTCCGCTCGCCATTTCCGCCAACGCCTTTTTTGCCTTCAGAATCGGCAGTGGGCAATTCAAGCCGCGTGCGTCGAGGTCTTTTTGAAATTCCATGATTTCCGGTCTACAGAATGGCTTAGATGCAGAAATTCTACTCCAATTGACTGTAGTTTTGTGCGACGCAACAAGTAACCGGCGACAAGAAATCAGGAAGTGGTCGGCAAATCGATGAATTCGACGGGGAATCCGCGCGCGCGCAGCCAGTCGGCCATGGCATAACCGGTTCCGGCACGCCAGGGACGCAGCTTTTCGGGAGCGACCAGCCGATAGTCGACCAGTTCCTCGGAAAGACGGATGTCGCCGGACGCTTTCACATGGTAGGCAATGATGAGTTCGTTCTTGCGGATGAATTCATACACGCCGATCAGCGTGACTTCATGCGCATCGAGGTTGGTTTCTTCCTTCAGCTCGCGCATGACGCCCTGTTCGGGTGTTTCGCCGCGTTCCATGAAGCCGGTAATCAGCGCGAACATTTTTTCCGGCCAGGCGGCATTGCGCGCCAGCAGGATGCGGCCTTCGACCTCGACCAGCGCCGCCAGCACCGGAAGCGGATTGTCCCAGTGCGTCCAATGCCCGTCAGGACAGGCGAGGCGGATCTTGCCGCCCTCGCCGGTGTCCGCGCGCTCGATCAGCGGCGCGGCGCACATCGGACAGTACTGATACGTTGTCATGCTCGCTGGCGAACCCAGTCGCTGACGCCTTCCAGCGCCTTGGGCAGGCCGCTCGGGTCGGTGCCGCCGGCTTGCGCCATGTCGGGACGTCCGCCGCCCTTGCCGCCGACTTGCTGGGCGACGAAGTTGACCAGGTCGCCGGCTTTTACCTTGGAAGTGGCATCCTGCGTCACGCCGGCGATCAGGCTGACCTTGCCGTCCTTGACGGCGGCCAGCACGATGGCGGCGGTTTTCAGCTTGTCCTTCAGCTTGTCCATGGTCTCGCGCAGGACCGGCACATCGGCGCCGTTCAAGGTGGCCGCAAGGACCTTGATGCCGTTGATGTCGACGGCCTTGGCCACCAGTTCGTCGCCCTGGCTGGAGGCCAGTTTCGACTTCAATGTCGAGAGTTCCTTTTCCAGCGACTTGACCTGATCTTGCACTTGCACGATGCGCTGCGTCAGTTCTTCCGGCTGGACCTTCAGTGCGCCAGCCGCTTCGTTGATGCGCGCGGCCAGGTTCTGCACGAATGCCAGCGCGGCTTCGCCGGTCACGGCTTCGACGCGGCGAATGCCCGCCGCGACACCGCCTTCGGACACGATCTTGAACAGGCCGATGTCGCCGGTGCGCGTGACATGCGTGCCGCCGCACAATTCCTTGGAGGAGCCGATGCCGAGCACGCGGACCTCGTCGCCGTACTTCTCGCCGAACAGCGCCATCGCACCGTACTTGATGGCGTCGTCATAGCTCATCACGTTCGCCTGGGTCGCCTCATTGGCAAGGATCTCGCGGTTGACGAGCTCTTCCACGCGGCGGATTTCGTCGGCGGTCAGCGGTGCGTTGTGGCTGAAGTCGAAGCGGGTCTTTTCCGGATCGACCAGCGAGCCTTTCTGCGCCACATGGCTGCCGAGGACTTCGCGCAAAGCCTTGTGCATCAGGTGGGTTGCGGAGTGGTTGCGCATGGTTTGCGCGCGCAGGCGAGTGTTGACCTTGGCGTTAAGCGTGTCGCCGACCAGCAGGCGACCCTGCACCAGCACGCCGTGATGACCGAACACGTCAGCCTGGATCTTTTGCGTGTCCTTCACTTCGAAGGTGACGACCTGGTCGCCGTACACGGATTCGAGCACGCCGGAGTCGCCCACCTGGCCGCCGGATTCGGCATAGAACGGCGTGGAATCGAGCACCACGATCGCATGCTGGCCGGCGTTGACTTCGTGCACGACCGCGCCGTCGACGTACAACGCGACGACCTTGCTTTCGTGCGCGAGGGATTCATAGCCGACGAAGCGTGTTTTCTCACCGCTGTACTCGATGCCGGCTGCCATCTTGAACTTGCCGGCGGCGCGCGCCTGCTGCTTCTGACGCTCCATCGCGGCTTCGAAGCCGGCCTGGTCGAGCTCGACATTGCGCTCGCGGCAGATGTCCGCGGTCAGGTCGAGCGGGAAGCCGTAGGTGTCGTACAGCGTGAATGCGGTTTCTCCGTCGAGGCGCGCGGCATCCTTCGCCAGCGCTGCTTCGAGGATCTTCATGCCGTGTTCGAGAGTTTCGCCGAAACGCTCTTCTTCCTGCTTGAGCACTTGCTCGACGCGCGACTGCACGGCAGGCAGTTCCGGATAGGCGGCGCCCATTTCCTTGACCAGGTCCTTGACCAGCTTGTAGAAGAAGGGCTTGGTCTGGCCCAGCTTGTAGCCGTGGCGCAAGGCGCGGCGCACGATGCGGCGCAGTACGTAGCCGCGGCCTTCATTGCCGGGAATCACGCCGTCGACGATCAGGAAGGAGCAGGCACGGATGTGGTCGGCAATCACCTTCAGCGAATTGTTGGTGAGGTCGCTGATATTGGTTTCACGCGCGGCAGCCGTGATCAGGTTCTGGAACAGGTCGATCTCGTAGTTGGAGTGCACATGCTGCAGCACGGCGGCGATACGCTCCAGGCCCATGCCGGTATCGACGCAGGGACGCGGCAGCGGATGCATGACGCCCTGCTCGTCGCGATTGAACTGCATGAACACCAGGTTCCAGATCTCGATGTAGCGGTCGCCGTCGGCGTCCGGCGATCCCGGCGGACCGCCCCAGACTTCCGCGCCGTGGTCATAGAAGATTTCCGAGCAGGGGCCGCAAGGGCCGGTGTCTGCCATCTGCCAGAAATTGTCGGAGGCGTAACGCGCGCCCTTGTTGTCGCCGATACGCACGATGCGCTCCGCCGGCACGCCGACTTCCTTGGCCCAGATGTCATAGGCTTCGTCGTCTTCGTGATAGACCGTGACCCACAGCTTTTCCTGCGGCAGGCCATACACCTTGGTCAGCAATTCCCATGCATAGTGGATCGCGTCGCGCTTGAAGTAATCGCCGAACGAGAAATTGCCCAGCATTTCGAAGAAGGTGTGGTGACGCGCGGTATAGCCGACGTTTTCCAGGTCGTTGTGCTTGCCGCCGGCGCGCACGCTGCGCTGCGCGGTTGTCGCGCGGGTGTAGGCACGCTTGTCCTGGCCAAGGAATACGTCCTTGAACTGCACCATGCCGGAGTTCGTGAACAGCAGCGTCGGGTCGTTGCCTGGCACCAGGCTGGACGAACGGACGATGGTGTGTCCCTTGGATTCGAAATACTTCAGGAATTTGTCGCGGATTTCAGACGAGTTCATGTTTGGCGAAAAGATGGGAATGCGTTGCAAACCGTTGATTATACGTGATATCCCCTCTTCAATGAGCGCCCTGCTCGGAACGAAAAAAGGCCCGCCGGAACATGTCGGCGGGCCCGCGATGACAGTAAAACCCTATTGACAGTCGATCAACCGCGATGCTGGGCATCATGCCGCTGTCGATGAATGCGGCCGGACTGGCGGTTTTCGGTGCGCTGGACCCTTGCCTGCTCGACGGATCCCACGTGGCCGTCGCGGCCGGCCTGGAATTCGCGCCGGTTCACACGTGCCTGGCCGCGTTCCATCCTTGCCGCTTCGTGGTTGGTCAGCGAACCGTCCTTGATGCCGTTTTCGACACGTTGTTGCTGGTTGATATTGCGTTGCACGTCAGCCTGCATGCGCTTGCTGGATGCCGAATCCGGATTACCGGTCTGTGCATCATGCTTTTGCGCGGCAATGTCGCGGCTCGCGTCGTTTTGCAGGCGATTGATGTTGCGCTTTTCCTGGACACTCATGCTGCCGTCGCGCAATGCCTTGGCTTCGGCATGGTCGACGCGGGATTCTTCGCGTTCGAGGCGGGCCGCTTCGCGCGTGGTCAGTTGACCGGATTGCAGGCCGTTTTCAATCCGCTGCTGCTGGTTGACGTCGCGTTGCACCGAGGTGGCGGCGTTTTGTGCGAATACCGGTGCTGCGAGGAGCGTGGCCAGGAGAGCCGTGATCAGTTGTGTTTTTCTCATGTTGCTTTCCTTTCGGTGAAGTAGGTATGGGTGAAAATGCCCATGCTGCCTTCAACGGCGGGCGCATACGGTTCGCCGACAGGCCAACTGTAATCTTTGTAACGGAAGGTAAGCGGATCAATTGACCGCAAAGTCCGCGCCGATCAGGTCGATGCGATCGGTGCAGAACGCATCGACGCCCCATTGGAATATTTCACGTGCGCGTTTCGGAGTATTGACGGTGTAACAGAACAGGCCGAAGCCTTCCTGCTTGATCGCGCGCGCATATTCGGGTGTGAGGTTCTTGTGATTGGTGTGCAGGGCGATTGCATCCAGTGCGCGCAGTTTTTCGCGCCAATCGGATGGAATGCGATCGACCAGATAGCCGCGCGGGATTTCGGGAGCGGCTGTTTTGGCCGCGACCAGTGCCTCGAACGAGAAGGATGAAAAAAGAGGCAGCGCGGCAAGCTTTCCTCCAGGCACGCCATTAGCGATCTCCACGGAAAACAGCTGACGGGTCAACTCCGCAACAAGTCGTCCGGTCTCGACCTCAAAACCGGGAACCGGCTTGATTTCAATATTCATCCAGATGCCATTTGACTTGCAGAAAGTCGCTACGTCCTCAAAGCTCGGCACCGGCTCGCCGGCGAATTGCGGGCCAAACCAGGAACCGGCATCCATCGCTGCCAGTTGCCGGGCGGTCGCCTGGTTGACCGCACCCTTGCCGGACACCGTGCGGCCGAACTGCGGATCGTGCATCAGGACCGGAATGCTGTCGGACGACAACATCACATCGAACTCGACCGCGTGGAATCCCTGCGCGAGTCCGCAGCGCACGGCTGCCAAGGTGTTTTCCGGCGCGAGCTTTCCTCCGCCGCGGTGTGCAATGATTTTCGGAAAAAACCACATGGCTTGATCTATATCTCGGAATGATCTTCAACGACACGTAGTCTAATGCCAATCGTTAATCCAAAGGCGAAACGGGTTTGGCCTGAGCCGTCCGGGCTGGAGTCGTCGCCATGCGCGCACATGCCCTCAGACAGCTCCTATCCGGCCCCGTTTGACACTGCGACCTTTCTCTTCCCCGAGGAGTGGCATGCGCTTTCCGATCTGTTCGGCGGAGCCGATACCGGGCTGCTGTTCCTGCGTGACGGCGTCATTCTTCATCTGAATGCCCAGCTCGCGCAGCAGATCGGGTTCAACGAAAGCGAGCTCGCCGGGCAACCGCTTGACGCGCTTTTCCCCAAGAGCATGAACGCATCCCGGCTCAGCGGCGAATGGCGCATTCCAGCCGGCGGCACGCGCATCCAGCTCAGCAGCAAGGCCGGCGTACCGATCGATTATGACCTGATCGAAAACCGCATCGACACCCTGACAGATGCACGTTGCACCATCTGGGTATTGAAGCCGGTCAAGCCGGCGAGAAATGAAGCCGACGTAAGCGCGGCCGGGTATATGCAGTCCATCGTCGAGCACCTGCCCGACCTGGTGTTGGTCTGCGATCGCGACAGTACGCTCAGCTATGCCAATGCGGCGTTCGACAAGCTCGTCGGCGACCGCACCAGACTGCTGCGCGACATGGTGCATCCGGAGGACATGCCGAAGCTGCAAGCGGTACTCGAACAAGCCGCCGGCGCGGATGAAAACACGCCGACGGCCTTCGCATTCCGGATCCGGCATGTCGACGGATCATGGCGTCACCTCGCCGGGCACGTGCGCAACCTGCTGTCCCAACCGGACATCGACGGCCTGCTTCTCAATGCGCGCGACGTGACGGGAGAGGTGCAGCAACAGGACAGCATCGCGGCGGACAAGAAGCGGCAATTGCATTACCTGAATCGCCTGTTCCGCATGGCGCAGCGGCCGCATGCCAACCTGTCCTCGGCATTGAACGTGATACTGAAGTCATCGGCCAAGGCGCTCGGCACGCATCGCTGCGCCTATTGGGAAGTCAGCGCCGATCACACTGCGACGCGCTGCATGATGGCCTATGACGATATTCGGCAGAATCTGGTCGATGAAGCGCCGGATGCGCGTTTCGCCGACAGCTTTCACGACATGCTGCGGGGCATGGTGCGCAACGAGCGCCAGCTGGTGGTCGCGGATGTCGATCAGGATCCGCGCGTGGCAATCCATTGCGAATACTTTCATTCGGCGTCGATCAAGGCCACCATGATGATGCCGGTGCGGCACGGAGACAAGGTGTGCGGCGTGCTGATATTCACGCAGCTTGTAGAGCCGCGCCAGTGGCGCAAGGACGAAGCCGAATTTGCCAATAACGTCGCCGGCCTGATCACGCTGATTTTCAATGAAGTGGAACGCGGCAAGGCGGAGGCGCAATTGCGTCATCTCGCGCATCACGACAGCCTGACCGGCTTGCCCAACCGGCATTTCCTGTTCGATCAGGCGGCGGATTTCTTTCCGAGGCTCGCGGCCGACGCAAACTCCCTGGCTGCGTTTTTCATCGACATCGACGGCTTCAAGAACATCAACGATTCGCTCGGGCACGCCATGGGCGACGAACTGCTGAAGGCCGCCGCCATGCGTCTGAAAAACGTGGTACGCAAGGACGACATCCTGGTGCGGCTGGGCGGCGACGAGTTCATGCTGCTGGCGCGCAATCTGAACGACATGCGCATTGCCGACGACATCGCGCTGCAGATCGTCGAGACCATGCGCAGCCCGTTTTCCCTGCAAGGACGCGAGCTGCAGATTTCGGCCAGTGTCGGCATCGCGCTCTATCCTTCCGACGGCACCGATATCGAGACGCTGATGAAAAAGGCCGACATCGCGATGTACCACGCGAAATCGTCGGGGCGCGACCAGTATCAGATGTTCGCTCCGCGCCTGGGCGAAGCGCTGGTCAATCGCTCGACGCTGGAGATCGAATTGCGGCGCGCGATCGAGGGAGGCGAGCTGCAGCATTACTATCACCCGCAGGTCGACTTGCGCACCGGCGAGGTGCGTTGCGTCGAAGCCCTGCTGCGCTGGCGGCATCCGCAACACGGCATCCTGCTGCCATCGCATTTCCTGCCGATGGCGGAGCAAGCCGGCCTGATCCACCAGATCAGCGCATGGGTGATGAACGACGCTTGCGATCAGCTGAAGGAATGGAGCCGGCACGGTCTGGACGGCTTCAGCCTGGCGATCAATCTTTCATCGAGCCAGTTGATGGACCGCGCGCTCCTGTCCGAACTGGAAAGCGCGCTCGAGCGAACCGGGGTGCCGAGCGACCGGCTGGAATGGGAAATCAAGGAAAGCACCGTCATGCAGCACAACACGATGGCGGCATCGATGTTGAACAGCATGAGCGATCTGCGGATCAGGTTGAGTATTGACGACTTCGGTACCGGATATTCGAACATGGCGTACTTGCGACGCTATCCGGTGCATAAGGTTAAAATCGATAGCAGCTTCGTCCAGGGCCTGCCGACCGACGAGGACGAACGCGCCATTACCGATGCCATCATTTCGATGGCGCAGCCGCTCGGGCTGGACGTGGTGGCCGAGGGCGTCGAGACGCCGCAGCAGCTGGCGTACCTGCGCGAGCACGGCTGCGGCATCGCCCAGGGATTTTTCTATACTCAACCCTTAACCGCAGATCAATTCGAAACATGGCTGGTTCGTCACTGAAGAAAGCACTTGGACATATTCGCGTACTGGACCTGACCCGCGTATTGGCGGGACCGTGGTGCGCCCAAAACCTGGCGGACCTCGGCGCCGACGTCATCAAGGTCGAACGCCCGGGCGCCGGCGACGATACCCGCCACTGGGGCCCTCCCTACCTGAAGGATGCGCAAGGCCACGACACCAGCGAGGCCGCTTACTATCTCGCGGCCAACCGCGGCAAGCGCTCGATCACGCTCGATATCGCCAGTCCGGAAGGACAGGACATCGTGCGCCGACTGGCGCGCCAGTCGGACGTCGTGCTCGAAAACTACAAGGTCGGGCAATTGAAGAAGTACGGCCTCGACTACGAATCCCTGAAGCGCGAGAAGCCCGATCTGATCTATTGCTCGATCACCGGCTTCGGCCAGAACGGTCCCTACGCGCAGCGTGCCGGCTATGACTTCATCATCCAGGGCATGGGCGGCTTCATGTCGATTACCGGCGAGCGCGACGACCTGCCCGGCGGCGGCCCGCAGAAGGCCGGCGTGGCGATTGCCGACCTGATGACGGGCATGTATGCGACGATCGGCGTGATGGCGGCGCTGGCGCATCGCGACCGTACCGGCGAAGGCCAGTACATCGACATGGCACTGCTCGACGTACAGGTGGCGATGCTGGCCAACATGAACACCAATTATCTGGCCAGCGGCAACCCGCCCAAACGCTGGGGCAATGCGCATCCGAACATCGTTCCTTACCAGACCTTCGCGACCTCTGACGGACACATCATCGTCGCGGTCGGCAATGACGGCCAGTACCGTCGCTTTGTCGAGGCCGGCGGACGGCCCGAACTGGCCGTCGACGAGCGCTTCGCCACCAATCCGATGCGCGTGCGTCATCGCGACACATTGGTGCCGATCCTGGCGGAGATGGTGAAAACCAAGACCAAGCAGCAATGGATCGATGCACTGGAAGCCGCCGGCGTGCCCTGCGGACCGATCAACAACCTGGACGAAGTGTTCGACAATCCGCAGGTGCAGGCGCGTGCGATGCGCGTCGATTTGCCGCATCCCACCGGCGGCGAGGTCAAGCTGGTCGGCAGTCCGATCAAGATGTCGGAGACGCCGCCGCGCTACGACATGCCGCCGCCGATGCTGGGGCAGCATACGCAGGAAGTATTGGGTGACATGCTCGGACAGAGCGCAGAGCAGATCGCCGCCTTGCGGGAAAAAGGCGTGATCTGAACGACGAGCGACAGGCTTCCTCTCCCGCAGGCGGGAGAGGAATAGTGACGCCGACTAAAGAACGAAACTCAGGTCCCTGACCAATGCCCCCGGCAGAACGGAACTTCCCGTGCTGCGCTGGCCGTAGGTATCGCTGTCGATCAGCAATTCCGTTTCACAAGTCAGCCCGAGCAGCTTGTCTCCGAGGATGCGAAACAGCGAGTCGTCGAAGCGCATGACGTTCAGCGGCGCCTTGATCTTTCCGCCTTCGACCCAGAAGGTCGCGAAGCGCGTCATGCCGGTCAGGCGGCAGTTGGCGCGGTCGGAAAAATTCAGATACCAGAGATTGCTGATGTAGACGCCGGTGTTCAGTTCGTCGAGCACGCGCGACACCGGCAATGTGCCGCCCGCCAGCCGCAGCGAGGATGCGGACTCGCTGCCATCCGCGCCGTTGGTCTGTATGCCGTATTCCTTGGCGGTGCGCGGCGACACCAGGCTGCCGGCCAGGCGGCCCTGGTCGAACAGCGGCACGCGCTCCGGCTTGATGAAGCCGTCGCCCTGAAATGCCGGGGCCAGGCCGCCCGCCGTATCCTCCACCAGGTTCACCATCGCATTCAGCGCAACACCTTCGTCGCGCATGCGGCGCAAGGGGCTCTGGCGCGTGCGCAGCGACTTCTCGGAGATGCCGCCCCAGTTCAGCATGCCGATGATTTCGCTCAGCGCCGTCGGCGTGAGATAGGCGCGGTACTCGCCGGGCAGAATGGTGACCGGCTCACGTTGCAGGATGTCGAGCTGTTCGAGCGCGTTACGGAACTTCGCCTCGAAGGCGGCGCTTTCCCAGTCGAAGCCGGCGTAGGTCGTTTTCACCGCCTTGTCGCGGTCCTGGTACAGACTCCAGTCGAGATTGAAGCTGGCGGTTTCATGCCAGTTGCGCTGTCCGAATGTATTGGCGAATCCGCGATAGACCGGGCCGGCCGCGAGTATGCCGACCAGATCGTGTCCGCGCGCGGCGGCCAGCACTTCGTCCACCACCGCGGCGCTGTCGGGCAGGCGCGATGCGACGACGTGTTCGGTCGAATGCACCTCGGTGGCGATCAGAAGATGCGGATCTTCCGGCAGGTCGGGTAATTGATCGCGCAGCTTGTCGATCACGTCGGCGAGCTGCGCGCGGTCGGCAGCGAGATCGCCGGCCAGCGACAAGGTGAGCTCGGCGTGCCGCAAGCCGTCGATCAGGTTGAGCGACAGGGTGATCTGGCGCACATGGCCGGGCTGGCGTATCGCGCTGCGGTTGAAGCGAACGAAGTCCGATGCCTCGGCGGAGAACCAGCATTTGTACTGCTCGCCACCCCGGATGCTGGTATCGAGGAAGGCGGCGATGTCGTGGAAATACTGTCGCATCATTCGCCTCCGAACACGTCGATGTCGCCGAACAGGCAGGCCGGCGACGCATGGCCGACGCGAATCACCTGCGAGGGCTCGCCCTTGCCGCAGAAGGGCGTTCCCATCACGTTGACGGTGCTGCTGTCGCCGACGGCCTTGAGCGAACGCCAGAAGGTGGCCGAGATGCCTCGGTAGTTCGGATTTTTCACGATGCCCTTGAGTTCGCCGTCTTCGATCAGCTGGCCGAATTCGCAGCCGAACTGGAACTTGTTGCGCGAATCATCGATCGACCAGGAGACGTTGGTATCCATCAGCACGCCGTATTCGACCGACTTGATCATGCTCTCCAGGCTGGTGTCGCCCGGCTCGATGTTGAGATTGGCCATGCGGTCGATCGGCGGACGGTTCCAGTTGCAGGCGCGCGCATTGGCCACGCCCTCGATGCCGGCGCGCGACTGCGAGATGGCGCCGCCGAGCGGCCGTTCGAGGATGCCGTTGCGGATCAGGTGGGCGCGCTCGGCAGGACTGCCTTCGTCGTCCCAGCGATAACTGGCGAATTGCTCCGGGCGCTCCGGATCGTAGGTCACATTCAACAGCTCGGAGCCGTAGCGGTAATGGCCGAACATGTCGAGCGTGACGAAGCTGGTGCCGGCGAAATTGCGCTCGTCGCCGAGGATGCGATCAAGCTCGAGCGGATGGCCGATCGACTCGTGGATCTGCAGCATCATCTGCTCCGGCATCAGCAGCAGGTCCATCGTGCCTACCGGGCAGTTCGGCGCGGCCAGCAGCGCCAGCGCCTGCTCGGCCACACGTCGACCGGCACCCTGAAATGCGGCATGCTCCAGCACTTCCAGCCCGCCTTGCCGGCAGTAGCCGTTGTACTGCCCGCCCAGGCTGCGCGTCTGCGTGTCGCTGCCATCGTGGGCGGTCACGGCGAGGTTGGGAATCAGGTACTGGAACTGCTGCGACGCTTCGGCGCCGTCGGCCGTCAGATAGAGCTGCGAGGTCGTCACGCGCCACAAGGAGGCATACCAGTCGACGACGCGCGGGTCGATGCGGCAGGCGTTCGATTCCTGCATGAGCAGGTCGATCAGCTCGCGGCGCGACAGGGATTCAGCGTGCGCGACCGTGCCGGCATAGCTGCCGCGCGGATTCGGCATGAGGATTTTCGCGTAATCGACGACGGAGCGGCCGGCACTCGCGTCAGCCCAGCGGCGCGCGCGGTCCAGCGCATCCTTCAGGCCGGCGGCGCTCAGATCGCTGGTGGCCGCATAGCCGTAGCCGCCGCCGTGCACGACGCTGACCATCGCGCCGCGGTCGATACGGGTGTTGAGCGGCTGCAGGACATCCTGGCGCACCGTCATTTGTTCGCTGCTCTCTTCCACCAGGCGCAGCGAGCAGAAATCCACCGCGGGCACGAGTCGCTGGAACAGGGTTCGGATCGAATCCGGCAAGGTTCACCTCTTCAAAACAAGGACAATCAAGAACAGTATGAGGACTGAATTTCCGGCAGATCGTTCATTGTCGGGCGGCATTTTTTTATCGTGCAGGCAGCAAAAGCATTGGCAGTCATTCAATCAATGGCATCTTTACGGGATGACGTTTTCATTAAAGAAATCAATACCGGCGGCCGGATTGCCACGTAAAATGGCTCGGCTGCATTGCGTCACCGGTCAAATTCCAATGAAAGCCAAACGCCATGACGACATTCAAGTGGACCAACCCCTACCCTAGCGTGCGTGTTCCCTTGTTTGCCCGTAATGTCGTGGCGACTTCCCAACCGCTCGCGGCGCAAGCCGGATTGCGCATGCTGCTGCGAGGCGGCAATGCCGTCGACGCCGCCATCGCCGCCGCCGCCGCGCTCACCGTGGTCGAGCCGGTTTCCTGCGGACTCGGCGGCGATGCCTTCGCCATCCTGTGGGACGGCAGCCAGCTCCACGGCTTGAATTCTTCCGGCCCGGCCCCCGCCGCGTGGACGCCCGCCTATTTTGCAAGAAAACACAGCGGCAAGATTCCGCCGCGCGGCTGGGACGCGGTCACCGTGCCGGGCATGGTGGCGGCCTGGGTGGAGATGTCGGAACGCTTCGGCAAGTTGCCCTTCCTCGACCTGTTCGAGCCGGCCGTCGAGCTGGCCGAGCGCGGTTTCATGGTCTCACCCATCGTCCAGCATAAATGGGCCGCGGCGATACCGCTTCTGAAGGACCAACCCGGATTCGCGCGCACCTTCATGCCGCACCGGCGGGCACCCAAAGTCGGCGAACAATTCGTCTTTGCGGAGGCCGCCCATACGCTCACCCGCATCGGCGAGACGCATGGCGAAGCCTTTTATCGCGGCGAATTGGCCGAAGCCATGGTACAGCACGCGCATCTGCATGGCGGCGCCATGACGCTCGACGACCTCAACGGCTTCCGGCCGGAGTGGGTGACACCGATCCAGAAGGATTTTGCCGGTTACACCTTGCACGAAATCCCGCCCAACGGCCAGGGCATCGCCGCACTGATCGCGCTCGGCATCGTCGACAAGCTCGATATCAAGCGTTACCCCGTCGATTCCGCCGACAGCCATCATCTGATGATCGAGGCGATGAAGCTGGCCTTCGCCGACACCTACCGCTGGATCGCCGACAGCCACGCGATGACCAAGGTCAGCGCCCTGGACATGCTGAACGATGCCTATCTCAGCGAACGCGCGAAGATGATCGACATGCGCCACGCGACCGATTTCAAGCACGGCACGCCGCCCAAGGGCGGGACCGTCTACCTCAGTGTGGCGGATGAGCAAGGCATGATGGTCAGTTTCATCCAGTCCAACTACATGGGTTTCGGCTCCGGCGCAGTGGTTCCGGAAACCGGCATCAGCCTGCAGAACCGCGGCTATGGCTTCAGTCTTGACCCGAAGCACCCGAACTGCGTTGCGCCGGGCAAGCGTCCTTTCCACACCATCATCCCCGGCTTCGTAACAAAGGATGGCGAGCCGCAAATGAGCTTCGGCGTCATGGGCGGCAACATGCAGCCGCAAGGCCATCTGCAGACGCTGGTGCGCATGCTGGCGTATGGCCAGCAGCCGCAGGCGGCCTGCGATGCACCGCGCTGGCGCGTCACCAACGGTATGTCAGTCGATATCGAGCACACGATGCCGGCCGAGGTCATCAATGAGCTGGCGGCACGCGGGCATCGCGTCGAAAGCGTTGCCGACAGTTACATGGATTTCGGCGCCGGCCAGTTCGTGTGGAAAACCGCGAATGGCTATATTGCCGCCAGCGATCCGCGCCGGGACGGGCAGGCGGTCGGCTTCTGACTCCGTTCACGCAGCAAAAACCTCCTCTCGCTCCACAAAAG
>NZ_DATFAF010000058.1:0-11370 GCF_035254865.1 Noviherbaspirillum sp. | reverse complement strand
CCAGAGCTGTGGAGTCCCCGGATCGGGGTCGCGCTGGTGAAGCCCGTATAACAAGTCGGGAGTCATCATGGGCCATTCATCTACCGCCTTCACTTTTAAGATGGCAGCCGTATTGTTCGCACTACTCACCGATACAGCCGTCGCGGCCGGAGATGCTGAGCGTGGCGCGCGGGACTTCCGACCGTGTATGGCCTGCCATTCCGTCAATCTCGGCGAGCACTCGACGGGGCCAAGCCTGGCCAATTTATGGAGCCGCAAGGCCGGAACGGCTGAAGGCTTCCCCCGGTACTCCAAGGCGCTGAAAGGCGCGGACGTCGTATGGAACGAGAGCAGCCTCGATAAGTGGCTCAGCGATCCACGAGGATTCATTCCCGGAACCAGCATGGCTTTTCAGGGAATCAAGGATGCACGGGAGCGCGCCGATCTCATCGCTTACCTGAAGGCGGTTTCCGAGAAAAAATGATAGCAAGTGCAGGGTGCGCTCTGCGGACCATTTCCTCCGCCACGCCTTATACTTCGCGCAATTGATTGTTCTTCGAAACGGTGCGCAAAGCGCACCCTACGCCTGCTGTTATCCGTTCACTTCTTCTTGCCCTTAACCCGCGCAAACACCGGGCCCCATAACGGATGCCCCTTTTCACCCGGTTCCAGATCAAAGTTCGGGTCGAGTTTCAATGCTTTTTCAAACTGTTTCCTGCATGCGGTCTGTCGTCCGCTCACGCAGTAGCTGAAGGCGCTGTACTTGTATGCGGATAACTGGACTGATTTTTCTGCACCCTTGACGGTATTCAGTTTCCTGATCGCGCCGTTGAAATCGCCATCGTTATACAGGGCGATACCCTCGGTTAACGCAAGCTCGGACGCGGACGATGTTCTTTCGGGGGAGTGCGGCTTCTTTTCCGCTGCGGCCGGCTTTTCAGCGCTTGCCTTGGGGGATGGCGATGGCTTCTCCGCGCCCTGCTTGGGCGCTGGCTCATCGTGTATTGCGTTCTGCAAGGTGGTGCATCCCGCCATCAGCAAGGAGCCGGCGGACAACAACAGGAGTAAAAAACCGGGAAGTCGATTCATGGATTAGCTGAAAAATGATGCTCGATGGTCATTTGTTTTTTAGGTTGAACCTCGACATCGATGATGTGCGCCTTAAATGCCGGATTCTCGATCTTGATTCGATGTTTACCTTCGGGCAGCGCGAGGTGCTTCAATGGGGGACTGACGCCCTTCTCCACGCCGTCGACTGATACCGTGCCCCAGGGCGCAATAATCAGCTTCACATCGCCGGGCGCGCCTTCGCGCTTTTGGTCCTTCGCCTGTGTTGACGGCGTGTCACCGGTGTTTTCTATCCGCTTGATGAGTTCCTGCTCCTGCACCATCGCCAATCTGGTTTCGGCAAGTTGCGCAAATTTCCCGTTGGGGTAGCGGTCGAGATAGGCTCTTATTGCAGCGGGCGTGGCATCCTTGTTGTCCTTGAGCTTGCCCCATTCGCTGGTCTCGGCGTCGGCAGATGTTTCTGCGCCGACAGCAACAACGCCCTCTCCCGCCTTCTGCTTGCCACGAACAAGCAGGCCACTCGTTACGGCGACAACAAGGACAAGAGCAACTGCTATCCACGGCCATTTTGCTTTTGGTGCCGGGGTCGCTGCGACGCTTTCAGCTGAACGCTTGATCGAGCCTGTGCTGTTCGTGACTTCAATCTTGTCGGGGATCGATGCACTACTTGCCGGCAATGCGTGACTCGATGGCTGCTTCTGTATCGGTGCACCCGTCTCCAGACCCAGCAAGCGACGAAACTCATCGATGGACTGTGGACGCTCTTGCGGTTGTACACGCAGGCCCTTGTCGATCGCTGCAAGGAATGGCTTGCTGAACCCGGGATAATCCCCGGTCTCCAGTGTCGCTATCGGGTCCTTGATCATGCGGCCGACGGATACCGGCGGGGGTGATTTTGTGATCAGTAAATAGATGACGGCCGAGAGCGAATAAATATCGGTCCACGGGCCTTGCATCATTGCGGCGTCATCGCTGAATTGCTCGTCGGCGTACTGTTCGACCGGTGCATAGCCGGGCTTGAGAATCACCGTCAGCGATCGCGTGATGTCGCTGATGATCTGCCGCGCAGAACCAAAATCGAGCAGTACCGCCTGCCCGTCATTCTGCACCATGATGTTGTCGGGCGAGATGTCGCGATGCAGGATGTTGACCTTGTAGAGCGCCTCGAGCGCTTCCAGCACGGGAGCGAGGATTGATTTCAGCCAGGCTTCGGTGATGATGGCGGGATTTTCACTCAAGATCGTTTTCAGTGTCCGGCCTTCGTAATACCGCATCGCCATGTAGCCGGTATTGTTCTGTTCCCAGAAGCGATAGACCTTGATCAGCGCAGGATGGTCGAACTGGGCCAGCAGCCGTGCCTCGTTGATAAAGCTTTTCAAGCCTTTTTCAAAGGTTTGCTGGTTTTGCCTGGCGCGAATGGTCACGCTATCGTCCTTGCCGCGGCCGGCCAGCAAGGCGGGCATGTACTCCTTGATGGCGACGGTGCGCTGCAGCGAGTGATCGAATGCGAGATAGACAATGCCGAAGCCGCCTTCGCCAATGACGCTGCGGATCTCGAATTCCGCAAGACGCGTGCCGACGGCGAGGCAGTTTTCCGATAACTGCGGCGTGTTTGGCGTGCTCGGATGGATGACGGTCTGATTCACACTGTGCCTAGTCAGAGGATGATTCCGGATCTGCTATCCAGATCGCGATTGCAGTGTAATTATCGCGTGGGGCAGGCGAAGAAAGCGCGCTTTCGCCGGCGATCTTTTCCAATGCATCAAGCCAGCGTTCTACTGAAGTTGCTTCCTGCAAGGCGGCCTCCATCTGACTCTCTGCAATCCATTCCCAGAAACCATCGGTACACAGGAGGAAAGCGTCACCGCTTGCGAACGCGCTCGACGCCCGGACAGGGTCGGCCGCCTCGGCATCAGACACCCCTATCGCACCAAGCAGACTGCTGCGCAGCGGGTGAGCACGCAACTGGTCGGCAGTGCAATAACCTGCTTCGACGAGCTGCTGTACCGCGCTGTGATCCTTTGTCACCCGGCAGACTTTATGACCGCGAAACTGGTAGATCCTGCTGTCGCCAAGATGGCCCCATTGTGCCTCTCCCCGCTCGCAGTCGAGCAGCAGCATGGCGACCGTGGCGCTCATTTTTTTTAGCGCCGCATCCGTGGCCTGCAAGCGCGCGACTTCCGCTTTGGCTGCGCCGAGGCAGGCAAGCAGCGCCGCATCGCTGGCGGCTTCCTGCTGTTCGAAATGGGCAACGACAGTATTCACAATCGCATGCGAGGCAATCTCGCCGCCATTTTCCCCGCCCACACCATCCGACACGACGAAACAAGCCCGCGCATCACGCACGGATATTCGATAGGCGTCTTCGTTGTTGGCGCGCCCGCCAAGGTTCGTGACGGCTGCGTAGCGCAAGGTCAGGCGGGGCTTGAGGATGGCGGCCGATTCACTCAATTGGTTCACTCTTTTGTCGCTGCATTCTTGACGCGTTCAGTCTCTTTCTCGTACGCATCCAGAAACGCCTTGCCAAAGACAGTCTGTGAATCGCCCTCATGCTTGCGCTTGATATCGGCAAACACTTCGTGGAACTTGTCCCAGGCGCGTGCCTTGCGGGCGGAGGGCTGCACCGCATCAATCAGCGGCCTGACAGGCACGTCTTTTTCAAGAACCGCCGGGTTCAACGATTCGATCAAGGCACGCATCTCTTCGCGCATGCCCGCCATGAGAGCCAGTTGATGTATCTTGATGTCTTCATGCGCATCGTCCATCGCCTCTATCGGGCTCATGAAGCCAGGCATCTTCTTGCGCAGCATTTGCGTGAGCACGGTCTCGCTGTCTGAAAAGAACTTCAGCGGGTTGTTATTGCGCACCACGACCATGGTTACTTCCGCGTTGACCTCCCTTTTCACCATTGCGCGCAGCTTGCTCAGCGCAAGGGTATTGGCAATGGAAGTTTTCAGTAGCTGGCCGACAACCTCCATCAGCTCCGGTGTCAGCCCGGAGGGAACTGCCGCCGCCGGCAAGCCCGCGCCCTTCAGAAAGGCTGCCGTTAACAAACTGGCATCAGCCATAGTGCTTTTATCCTGCAGGCTTGCGTCGCTCTGAGTTGATGACACACCAGCAGAATCTGCCGCGACACGCGATGTATCCATTCGTCCAGCTCCTTCTATGCAAAGACCTGTGTTGCAACTTTATTTATTTGCGACTTGTCGATTTCACAAGAATGAACGATTGACATATCAGGGCTGGTCTTTCATATCATTGCCCTAGTACTACTGCGTCAGTAGTACTAGGGCCGATCCTACCCTAGCCTTGCGGCATAGCAAATAGAGAAAGGAACAATACAACTCTTTGATTTAAGCGAAAAGATGTTTTTCTCTCGGCGCGCGCATTGGTGCAATCGCGAATCGCTTCAAGCATTTGGGCATCCAGCAAGCGCAAGGTACGGTACGCGGGGCTATGCATGCTCGATCATGCAAAGCGCTGCCTGTCCACTGCCTACGTAGTGTTACGTACCCCCCTTGCGTAGTTGTACGCTTGCTCGCAACACTGGCGTCCCCAATACTTCCAGCGAACATAGCCGTTCGTGCTGTGAATACCCGTCAACACAATATTCAAGGAGCGATGACATGAGACTATTCAAGACACTCGGATTCAGCCTGCTGATGTTCGCTGTCGGGCTTGCCACAGCAGCCGAGCGCGGATCCGCCGAGGAGGCGGTGGCAATGGTAAAAAAGGCCGTCGCTTACATGAAGGAAGCCGGCAAGGACAAGGCATTTTCCGAATTTGGCAACCCGGCCAATACGCAGTTCCATGACCGCGATCTCTACATTTTCGTGTACGACATGGACGGCAACAATGTCGCCCATGGCAACAATCCCAAGATGGTCGGCAAGAATCTGCTCGAGATGAAAGACAACGACGGGAAGTACATCATCAAGAGCTTCATCGAAGTCTCGAAAGCCAAGGGCAAGGGCTGGGTCGACTACAAGTGGCCCAATCCGGTCACCAAGGCGGTCGAATTGAAATCGAGCTATGTCGAGAAGGTGGATGGTCTGATTGTCGGTGCAGGCATCTACAAGTAAGGACTCGGCAGCAAGCGCAGGTTGGGCTGAGAAGCCCAACCTCAAATTCATGTCATGAGAACGAGAGAAGTTGGGCTTCCTTCGTCAACTCAATCTACGTTTACTGAGCGCAGTTTTCCTTTTCACGTTTCCTCGTCGTCTTTCGGCTGCACGCGAGAAATCCTGTGCAGTCGGAATGCCGATACGCCGAGCAGAATCAGCCCAAGCACCCAGAACACCGGCTGCCTTTCAAAAACGCCGAACACCAACACACCGGCGCCGATCAGGATCCCGCTCTGAAATTGCTTTCGCAACTGCTCTCGTTTTTCAGGTTTCATGCGGCGATGATGCGTCGGGTCTTGCACTCACACGTCCGCTGATGGAAACGCGCCCGCGGTGCCGAAAAAGAACCATTCGTCACCCGCCGCAGCACTTGCCTTGGGCAGGATGATATGCCCGTCCTCCGGCGCGACGAGCTCGCCTTTGGCGCCGCGTGCAATGGCTTCTCCGCGCGCCACGCGATCGAAGTGCTGCCATGGCTTGACGAAGGTGGCATCCGCCTCCTTGTAGAAGACGCTTTTCATCCAGACGCAACGTTGCGATGCGGGCGCAACACCGGCATCCAGCGAACGTGCCGCTTCGCAATCGGGTGCGAGCATGTCGAAATGTGCCAGCGCGCGGAGAATGGCGCGATACCCGACGTCGGCCGCATCGGCGTTGTGGTGGTGGCCGCATTCCAGCGTCACCGCCAGCGCGCCCTTGGCACGCGCATACTCGGTCGTGCCCTGCGACTCCTTGTCGCCGCCCTTGCCGCCGCTGCCGAACGCGGCGGCCCAGCCGCAGACGAAGTCACGCACGCCGAGTGCGCGCGCAAAGTCGACCTCCTCCGGCCGTGACTGCACCCCGCCGAGAAAAACGAAGGGGCCGCCTTGCGAGGCGTAGGAATGCAGGTCCAGCAGAACGTCGGCGCGATCGAGAAAGCCGCAGACGACGGGGTCGAGATGATCCTCGTAGTGCTGTTTCTCTTCCTTGGGGTAGAGATAGCGGTTCAGGTTGCGTTCGACGAAACGGGTTCCTTGCGCGTAGGCGCGCGGATTGGCAATCGGCATGACTTGCAGGGTGCCGCGCTGCAGGGCAATGACGCCGCTGTCGAGATCGGACAACAGTTTTGTGATGGCGGCTGGTCCGCAGAATTCATTGCCGTGTACGCCGCCCATGACGGCGAGCGTCTTGCCGGCTGCGAGGGAGTGGTGAAAGACGGTTTTGACAGTCATGACATTTCGGAAACTGGGAGAGTGCGAACAGGAAGTCTCTCATGCCGTGCTGCAAAGCTCAATCAATAGAACGGAACTGCGAGGAAGCAGGAATCATCGAACAACAAAGGGGAAGTGATGGTTCTAACAGCCTGCTAACCACCACCCGGGCGAAGAGACGAGCAAGGGTGCGCCCCGCGCACCCTTTTGCCAAACCCGCTCAGGACGGTCGAATCATCGCGTACGAATCTTGTTCCGCACCCAGGCGCCTGCTTCTTTCAGGTTGCTTGCCGCGAAATTGCCACCGGAGCACGTCCCTGATTTCCATGCCGCTCCGGTACGAAAGTCGTCGGACCGGATTGTTGGCCACCTCCATGTAGCTCGCCGCATTCCCGCTGTCCGAATAGCCGAACGTATCCCAGCCCGGGGTGCCGACCAAAATCACCGCATCCGGATCATAGGCGCGAATCACGGGGATCAAGACTTGGTGATTTATTGACGCACCATCGCCCAGGTTACGGGGCCGCCTGCACTGTTCGGCTCGTTCGCAATATCGTAAAGAATGTTTTTCTGATTGCCATACTTCTGCGCGATGTGTGCGAAGTAGCTCTTGGCGCGATCCAGGTTGTAGTGGCGATCGCCGGGATTGAGTTGATGCCAATCGACGATCGCATACATGCCTCGTTTGATGACCTCATCGATGATCTTGTCGACCTGCGCGGTAAAGCCCGCGGGATCGGTTTCATAGCCACCTTCCTGGATGTACATCGAGATGCGCAAATGATCGGCCTTGAAGTCATTGGCCAAGGCATCCAGCGATGCCGGGCTGGCGCATTTTCCGCTGCCGTTTTCGCCCCAGCCATACCACTGGATACCATGTGTGCTCATACTCCGTAACTGTATTGGCGCAGTACGACGCGGCGTGCGAATCTGTTCAGTTCTTCCATCTGCTCTCCGCGGCAACAAAGGCAAGGGCGCCTGCCGAGGAACGATTCCTCGGCAGGTAAGGGACGTCGATCAGTGGCGAAGCCCTGCCTGAGAGTTCCAAACCTCCACTCTTGAATTTTTTTCGGCGACGATGTCACATGGCGCGCGATAGAATCGTCTTGAAGATGTGACCGCAACCAAGGAGTCACCTCAACATCTCCATCATTCACAGGAAAGAGAACCGTCATGAGCCATACCAACGCCCAACCCCGCCTGAACTTCGCCGAGCAAACGCCCGAGCTGGTCAAGAAGCTCCAGGAATTCAGCATGGCCATCACCAACAGCGGACACATTGAGCCGGGGCTGTCCCATCTGGTGGATATCCGTGCCTCCCAGATGAACGGCTGCGCCTTCTGTCTTGACATGCATGTCAAGGAGGCCAAGCTGCACGGCGAGCGCGAACTGCGCCTGTACCATGTGGCAACCTGGCGCGAGTCGCCGCTGTTCACGCCCAAGGAACGCGCCGCGCTGGCGTTGACCGAGGCGCTGACCCAGATCGCGCCGACCGGCATATCAGACGAACTCTATGCCGAGCTGCGCGCGCAATTCAGCGAGAAGGAGCTCTCGACGCTGACCTTCCGCGTGATGGGCATCAACGCCTGGAACCGCCTCAATGTGGCCTTCCGCACCCAGCCCGGCATACGCGACAAGGCACTCGGTTTGGACAAGGCCGGGCTTGTTTGAACGGGCGAGCAAGCAGCCGGCCCGGAGTTATCATCGAAGCTCGGTCAGCTACGTTGTCAACGGCAGAGGGCACGCTTCGGTTGCGCGTCACCACCTGCCAGACGCTTTCATTCAAAGATATTCATGTCCCAAAACTCCTCACCTGTCTCCAGCGCGGCATCGATACTTGCAGCACGCCGCAGGAATGCCGACCAGGGCCCTCGCCTGCCCGACGCATGCCGGCCACTGGACGTCGACACCGCGCTGGCGATCCAGGCAGGCGTCACCGAGCAGCTCGACGTCGCGGTGCGCGCATGGAAATGCGGCACGCCTTCCGAGGACCGCGTCGCCATTGCGCCGATTTATGCCGTGGCCGTCCAGAGTGCCGGGGATTGCCGAGCAATCGTTCGCGCCGGGCATGTTCGCGTCGAGCCGGAACTGGCGTTCATTCTCGGCAAGAACCTGCCTGCGCGGGATGCCGCCTATACACCGGCGGAAGTCGATGCGGCGATTGCAGAAACGCGTCTCGCGCTGGAACTGATCGATAGCCGTTACAGCGATCCTGCCGGCGCGTCGTTCGCGGAACATCTTGCGGATGGCTTGCTCAACCAGGGGCTGTTCATCGGCAGGACTGTCGATGGAGGAAAAGCGCGAACGGCCTCGACGATGCCGATTCGCGTAACGCTTGAATCAGGGCATGAAACCTTGCTCGACGGTCGTCATCCGAATGCAGATCCGCGCGCGCCGCTGTACTGGCTCGCGGAATTCCTGCGCAGCAGGGGAACTGGCTTGCAAGCGGGGCAAGCGGTGATCACCGGCTCGTACGCCGGCAGTTTCGATCTGCCGGTCGGCCAGGAAACAACTATCCGCTTTGGCGAGCTCGGCGATTTGACGGTGCGTTTTTCACAGCGATGATCGGCGCAGACTCGCTCATCCTGAAGACCATGCCGCCAATGCCGGCGCGATCGTGCTGCGGGTATTGATGGCGGCTGGGCTGTCATCCGGCCCGACCTTATTGCGCGCAAATGCACATCCATATGTCGAATTCGCCGCCGTTTCCACATTCAGGACATCGTCCGCGACTGGCTTGATGTCCATCTCCGCCCACGCGATCATCGCATCAAAGACCTGCGCCTTCTCCATCACCGTATAGCCGCCATGGCCGGGTGCGCGCACGGCCTGCTGTATCCGCCAGGCGCCCTGCCTTGCGCTCCTGCGCGCTTGCGATTGATCTGCTCCCTGCTGAACGGCACAGACATGTCCCTCAGTGGAGACGAATAGTGCGCAACGGAGCTGTTCTTCAGGCATGTACCACACAAGGCACAGCGGCGATGGAAGCGCAATCGGTCCCACACGCCTGACAAGCGAGAAGACGCCAGGTGCATGTTTGCGCGATTCAGCAGACCCGCATTCCAAGTTAGCGGAGAAAAAATGTCTATTCGAACTTTCAGAAAATATATCGCCGCAATAGGAAGTGCCCTGTTGCTATCGAGTCTTGTTGCCTGAGGTGGCGGAGGAGCAGAAAGCGCGCGGGGCGAGGACGCATCGACATTGAATACATCGACACTCGCGGCGGAATCGACAATGGTCCCGGCTACAGGCCCGTCGGATTTGTTCCCATGATTTGGGGCGGGAACCCGGATGTGAATCAGCCGGCGGCGACCATTCCCGATGGCGCGAAATACCTGCTGGGTTTCAACGAACCCAACTTCAAGGCGCAGGCCAACAAAACACCCTCGCAGGCCGCTTCGGCGTGGTGGCGGCGGAAAACGGTGTGACATTTACCGATCCCTTTGTTTATCTGGACGCTTTTTTTGCAGCCTGCCAGGGATGCAGGGTCGATTTTCTTCCGGTTCACTGGTACGCCTGCGATGTCGAGGCGCTCAAGTGGCACATCGGACGCATGAAGAAGTACGGCAAGCCGATCTGGCCGACGGAATTTGCCTGCGGCGACAAGCCGCATGATCAGATCAGATTACGCTGGCGGTGCAGAAGAAATACATGACGGATGCAGTCCATTACCTGGAGAGCGAGCCGGCGGTCGCACGGTATTCCTGGTTCTCCGGACGAGACCCGCAGCTTCCCAATATCAATTTGCTGGGCGGAGACAGACAATCGACGGAGCTCGGGCAGCTGTATGTGTCGCTGCCCGGTGCAGCCGGTGCCGCGTCAACCGATTCAACGGAGCTCGAGATAAGGCCGATGCACGCCATTGCCTCGACCGCCGAGAGTGGCACCCTGGGGCCGGAAAAAGCAATCGACAAGAATGTCGACACGAGGTGGTCGAGCGCTTTCAGCGATCAAAACACGTTTGTCCGACGAACATATTGCTGTCAGAAGATAGGGCGCTCGTCTTAAATTAGATCAAAGTATCGCCCGCGCAGACCCACACTATGTAGTGCGGCCGCATTGATCCACGCGCCCGCAGGTCGGTGCCATTCCGGCATCGGATTCAATCAGCAATATGAAGAGGTGTGTCATGAAATCCACAAGAGTTCTTGGAGTCACGCTTGCTCTGCTCGGCAGTCTTGGCAGCTATACCACCGCGAATGCAACGAACGGGGCGAGCCAGTTCGCTGCGCGCTTGTCGGGGTTCAATGAGGTTCCCTTGGCGATCCTGTCGCCTGGCACAGGCACCTTTGAACTGAGCCTCAATGCCGGCACAGCCAGTTACACGCTTTCCTATTCGGGCTTCACGACGCCGGTGACCGAGGCGCATATCCATTTCGGCAAAAAACATAATGCGGGCGGTCATCTCGTTTTCCTGTGCTCAAACCTCGGCAATGCCCCGGCAGGGACCCCGGCTTGTCCGCAATTCGAGGGAACGGTGAGCGGCACCATCACTGCCAGCCAGATCACAGGAATCGAGCCGCAGAATTTCCCCGAGGGCGATTTCAACGCGCTCGTGTCCGCCATCGTTTCGCACACAACATATGCAAATGTGCACACGACGAAATTCCCGGCCGGGGAGGTTCGCGGTCAAATCCACAATGCAAATCGGAGTGATTCTTCAACTCCACAAACGCCGCAATGATCATGGGAATAATCGTAGGGACAATTGATGCGTAGGATGTGATTCGCTGGGCTGCGCACGCATGCCCAGCCAATTCCGCTAACATGGCGTTTTTTGCCATTGTCAAAGCCATGAAGCGAGATCAAATGCTAATGGAAGCGATTCTAGGAAAACTCCTGGACGCTCCGGAACCGCAGATCAACGTCGTTGGGGTCGCCCAGCGCCTGAACGCGGAACAGTCGGTCATCCGCCACCACTTGCACCTGCTGCACGACAAGGGATGGGTCACGGAATCGGAGAGCGGTTTCTGGCGACTGACCAATGCCGGCCATGACTATCTGGAGGG
>NZ_DATFAF010000057.1:0-29455 GCF_035254865.1 Noviherbaspirillum sp. | reverse complement strand
CCGGCCGGCTGCATCACCGGCGCGAGCGCCAGGCCGATCGTCGGGTCGCCGGAGCGGGCCGCGGCGAGTTCCCACAGCAGGCTGATCTTTTCGGTCGCGTAGCGCGTGTCGGGATTGTCGAGCGCCGCAAGATCGAGTTGCGCTTCGTCGAACAAAGCATGCACATCCAGGCCGACGCTCTTCAGGCGTCCGGCGATGCCCCTGACCCAGGCTGCGGAAGTCGTTCGTCCACTCATTGATTGCGGTCCCCTCGCTCATCGACCATGCTTTGTCGTGATGCAAGTTATACCGTGGATCAACTCGGCGGGCAATCCGCCGCCCCGGTCAGGGCAAAAAAAAACCGCCGGGGACACAGGCGGTTAAAGGAAGGGTGCTGCCTTGTTATTCGATACGGGTCCGCAATTCGCTCATGCGGCCTTCTTTTCGTCGCGCAATTCGCGCCGCAGGATCTTGCCGACGTTGGTCTTCGGCAGGGTCTCGCGGAATTCGATGTATTTCGGCTTCTTGTAGGCGGTGAGCTGCGTCTTGCAGTAGCTCATCAACTGCTCTTCCGTCAGGGACGGGTCCTGGCGCACGACGAATACCTTGACGGCCTCGCCGGAGTTCTTGTCCGGTACGCCGATGCAGGCGCATTCCAGCACGCCGGGGTGCGATGCGATCACGCCTTCGACTTCATTCGGATAAACATTGAAACCGGAGACGAGGATCATGTCTTTCTTGCGGTCGACGATCCTGACGTAGCCACGCTGGTCCATGATGCCGACGTCGCCCGACTTGAAGAAGCCCTCCGGCGTCATCACTTTGGCCGTCTCGTCCGGGCGGTTCCAGTAGCCGGCCATGACCTGCGGGCCGCGGATGGCGATCTCGCCGGCTTCGCCGAGCGGCGCCGGCTGGCCGTCGTCGTTCAGGATGGCGATTTCGGTGGAGGGAATCGGCAGGCCGATGGTGCCGCTGTATTCGGTGGCGTCGACCGGATTGCAGGAGGCGACCGGCGAGGTTTCGGACAGGCCGTAGCCTTCGAGGATGGCGCAGCCGGTGACCTTGCGCCATTTGTCGTTGACGGCCTTCTGCACCGCCATGCCGCCGCCGATGCAGACCTTGAGTGCGGAGAAGTCGAGCTTGTCGAAGCCCGGCGTGTTCAGCAGGCCGTTGTACAAGGTGTTCACGCCGGGGAAGATGTTGATCTTGTACTTGGCGAGCTCCTTGACGAAGCCGGCCATGTCGCGCGGGTTCGGGATCAGGATGTTCATCGCGCCGGCGCGCGCGCCGAACAGGCAGCAGGCGGTCAATGCCAGCACGTGGTACAGGGGCAGCGCGCAGACCACGGTTTGCGCTTCGTCGGGCGGCAGGTTTTTCAGCGCGGGCTGCGACCAGGCTTCGTTCTGCAGCACGTTGGCGATCACGTTGCGATGCGTGAGCACCGCGCCCTTGGAAACGCCAGTGGTGCCGCCGGTGTATTGCAGGAAGGCGATATCGTCATGGTTCAGCTTGACGCGCCTGAGGCGCTTGCGGGCGCTTTCGGCCAGCACGCGCTTGAAGGACACGGCTTGCGGCAGCGAATAGGCCGGCACCATCTTCTTGACCTTGCGCACCACGAAGTTGACCAGCGCGCCCTTGAAGCCGCCCAGCAGATCGCCCATGCTGGCCACGATCACGTGCCTGAGACGCGTTTTGGCCAGCACCTGTTCCAGCGTGGTAGCGAAGTTTTCGAGGATGATGATGGCCTTCGCGCCGGAATCGTTCAACTGGTGTTCCAGTTCGCGCGGCGTGTACAGCGGATTGACGTTGACCACGGTAAAGCCGGCGCGCAGGACGGCGGCGATCGCGACCGGATATTGCAGCACGTTCGGCATCATCAGGGCCACGCGATCGCCCTTCTTCAAGCCCTTGCCTTGCAGCCAGGCACCGATCTGCCGCGAGAGGCGATCCACCTCGGCATAGGTCATGACCTTTCCCATGCAGGCGTAGGCATTGCGCTGGGCGTACTTGTCGAATGCCTCTTCCAGCAGGTGGGTCAGCGATGCATACCGGTTGGTGTCGATCTCGGCCGGCACGCCTTGGGGATAGGACTTAAGCCAAATCTTTTCCATGCTTTGTCTCGGTTCTCTCGTGGTCTTGGATCGGGGGATGCGGCCAGACAGTGGCCTTATTTTGCTCACATGCTATGGCCGGGGCCATGCACTGACAAGCGGTCAGCGCAAGCTTGTCTCGGGAAGTCACACAATTGGCCGTCATGATCAAACCTGGCGCCCGCCGGCCACGCCGGTCGTCGCCGCAAGGCAATCAGGCACCTCAAAAATGGCGATTGCGTTGTTATTAGTCGTCCGTATAATAATTCCATGGCGCGCCCTTCCCAAAACATTGACCAGCGGCTGTTGCAGGCCGGCGTCGAACTGCTGCCCCGCACCGGCTGCCGCGGCCTGTCCGCGCGCAGGCTGGCCGAACACGCGGGCGTCAACCTGGGCATGTTCCATTACCACTTCCGCACCAAGGACAATTTCATCCGCACGCTGCTGCAGCAGATCTACGAGCAGATGTTTTCGCTGCTGGTGCTTCGCGCGCACGAGGGCGAATCGGCGTTGCAGAACCTGCGCAATGCCTTGCTGGTGCTGGCGCACTTTGGCCGGACGCACCGGCAACTGCTGGTGCGCATCGCGGCGGATGCGCTGGCGGGCGAGCAGGTCGCGGTCGATTTCCTGCAAGCCAACCTGCCGCGCCATCTCGGCGTCATTTCCAGCCTGATCGTCGAGGCGCAGCGTGAAGGCGACCTGGCGAAGGCGCCGGTGGCGCAGGTATTCGCCTTTCTCGCCGGCGCGGTAATGGCGCCGGTGCTGCTGGGCGCGGCGCTGGCGGACAACAGCGCCTTGCCGCCGGCGGCGGGCGGCATGCTGGAGCGCGAGGTGTTATCGAAAAAGGCGGTCGAGCAGCGCGTCGAATTCGCGTTGCGCGGCTTGTCCGTTGTCGACCGGAGAATGGCATGAAGATATGGTGGCTCACGATCGCGGCACTGCTGGCGGGCTGCGCGGAAAAGACCGGCGATTACTTTCCCGGTTACGCCGAGGCGGAATACGTGCGGCTGGCGACACCGATTGCCGGCACGCTCAGCAAGCTGTACGTGAGCCGCGGCGACAAGGTGACGCAGAACGCGCCGGCCTTCGTGCTGGAGCAGGAAAGCGAACGCGCCGCCCGCGCCGAAGCAGCCTCGCGCGTGCAGCGCGCGCAGGCGCAACTGGCCAATCTGCAGAAAGGCCGGCGCCCGGATGAAATCGCCGCGCTGCAGGCGCAACTGTCGCAAGCCGATGCATCGCTGCAGCTATCGGCCAGCAATTTTGCGCGGCGCAAGCAACTGGTTGCGGAGAAGTTCATCGCCCCGGCCAACCTGGACGAAGCGCGTGCCGCCGTCGAACGCGACCAGGGCCGGGTCAAGGAGTTGCGTGCGCAATTGCGCGTGGCCAAGCTCGGTGCGCGCAGCGACGAGATCGACGCCGCGCAACAGGAATTGAAGGCGGCCGAAGCGCAGCTGGCGCAGGCCGATTGGCGGCTGGAGCAAAAGTCGCAGCGCATCCCGGTCGCCGGCGACGTGAACGATGTGCTGTACCGCGAGGGCGAATTCGTGCAGGCCGGCAGTCCGGTGGTCAGCCTGCTGCCGCCGCAGAATATCAAGGTGCGTTTCTTCATTCCCGAAACGCGGCTCGGCGCGATCCGCCTCGGGCAGGACGTGATCCTGCAATGCGACGGCTGCAAGTCGTCCGTCGCGGCGAAGATCAGCTACATATCGGCCGCGCCGGAGTACACCGCGCCGCTCATCTACAGCAAGGAAAACCGCGCGACGCTGGTGTTCATGATCGAGGCGCGCCCCGCTCCCGGGCAGGCGCAGGCGCTGCATCCCGGTCAGCCGGTGGAAGTGCATTTTTCTGGTGCGAAGGCGCAGTGATGGATGCGGAAGCGATCATCGATGTGCGCGGCCTGACCAAGCGTTACGATGAGCGCGTGGTGGTCGACCATGTCGACATGCAGGTCGCGCGCGGCCGCATCTACGGTTTTCTGGGTCCGAACGGCAGCGGCAAGACCACCACCATCCGCATGCTGTGCGGCCTGCTGACGCCGGACGACGGCAGCGGCACCTGCCTCGGCTTCGACATCCGCAAGGAGTCGCGCAAGATCCGCCGCCATGTGGGCTACATGACGCAGCGCTTCGGCCTGTATGAAGACCTGAGCATCGAGGAGAACCTCGACTTCGTCGCGCGCGTGTATGAAGTGCCGCAGCGCGCGCGCAAGGTGAAGGACACACTGGAACAGCTCGGGCTCGCAAGCCGCCGCACACAACTCGCAGGCGCCTTGTCGGGCGGCTGGAAGCAGCGCCTCGCGCTGGCCGCCTGCCTGCTGCACGAACCGCAACTGCTGCTGCTGGACGAGCCGACCGCCGGCGTCGATCCGAAGGCGCGGCGCGAATTCTGGGACCATCTGCATCAGCTCGCGTCGGAGGGACTGACGGTGCTGGTCTCGACGCATTACATGGACGAAGCCGAGCGCTGCCATCAGCTCGCGTACATCGCGTACGGGCACCTGCTGGCGCAGGGCACATCGAAAGAGCTGATTGCCGGTGCGCGGCTGACCACCTATTCTGCCGCGGGCGAGGGGCTGGCGGAACTGGCGCGGTCCCTGCGCACGCATCCCGGCATCAATGTCGCTTCCTTCGGCACCACGCTGCACATCAGCGCGACCTCGCAGGACGAACTCGATGCGGCGCTGGCGCCCTACCGCGGCGACCATCTGCACATCACGCCGGTCGAGACCAGCCTGGAAGATGTGTTCATCGCCTTGATGCAGCAATCCACGGACAACTACGAAGCATGAACTGGTCGCGCCTGCTCGCCATCCTCATCAAGGAGTTCCGCCAGATCCGGCGCGACCGGCTGACGTTCGCCATGATGGTGGTGGTGCCGATCATGCAGCTGATCCTGTTCGGCTACGCGATCAATACCGATCCCAAGCATTTGCCGATGGCGGTGGTGCAGGCCGATCAAAGCGAGTTCGCGCGCACGCTGGTCGCCAGCCTGGAAAACTCCGCCTATTTCCGCGTCACCGCGCGGCCGCGCAGCGAAGCGGAAGGCAACGAACTGCTGGACGAAGGACGCGTGCAATTCCTGCTGGTCATTCCGCCGAACTTCGGCCGGCAGTTGCTGCGCGGCGAGCGGCCGGTCGTGCTGCTGGCGGCCGACGCAACCGATCCGGCGGCAGCGGGCAATGCACTGTCGTCATTGAGCGCGATCAGCCGCCAGGTGGTGGCGCGCGACCTCACCGGCGAGTTGCGCACGCTGCAAGCGAGCGATGCCGCTTTCGAAATCCGCCCGCAGCGGCGCTATAACCCGGAAGGCGTGTCGCGCTACAACATCGTGCCGGGCCTGATCGGCGTGATCCTGACGATGACCATGGTGATGATGACCGCACTCGCGATGACGCGCGAACGCGAGCGCGGCACCATGGAAAACCTGCTCGCCACGCCGGTGCGTCCGCTGGAAGTGATGGTCGGAAAAATCGCGCCTTACATCCTGATCGGCTATGTGCAGACGGCGGTGATCCTGGTCGCCGCGCGGCTGCTGTTCGATGTGCCGATGGTCGGCAGCCTCGTGCTGCTGTCGGCCGCGCTGGTGGTGTTTGTGGCGGCCAATCTCGCGGTCGGCTTCACCTTCTCGACGATTGCGCGCAACCAGTTGCAGGCCATGCAATTGACCTTCTTCTTTTTCCTGCCGTCGATGCTGCTGTCGGGCTTCATGTTCCCGTTTCGCGGCATGCCGGGCTGGGCGCAAGTGCTCGGCCAGGCCTTGCCGCTCACGCATTTCCTGCGCGTCGTGCGCGGCATCATGCTCAAGGGGAATGGCTGGGTGGAGGTGCTGCCGAATGTGTGGCCGATTGCACTGTTCATGCTGATCGCAGGACTGGTTGCGCTGAAGCGCTATCGGCAGACGCTGGATTGACGCCGTTCAGTGCAGGCGCGGATAGCCGGTGATCTTCTGAATCTCCTTGTACAGCGGCTGCAGCCGCGCATACATCTGCTGGTACACGCGCCGGTACAACTCGTCGTAAATCTTCTGGTGATGCGGCTGCGGCTCGAACACGCGGCCGATGCGCGTCATCGCATGGATCGCCGTGTTGAAATCGCTGTGCAGCCCGAGTCCGACCGCCGCATCGATGGCCGCGCCGAGGCCCGATGTTTCATACACATGCGGACGCGCGGTCGGCAGGCCGAATATGTCGGCGGTCAACTGCATCGCCGCGTCGCTTTGCGAGCCGCCGCCGGAGACGCGCAGTGAAGTGATCGGCACGCCGCTGCGCGTTTCGATGCGCTCCTTGCCCTCGCGCAGCGCATAGGCCAGCCCTTCCAGGATCGCCCGGTAGAAATGCGCGCGGGTGTGCACGTCGCCGAAGCCGATCACCGCCCCCTTCGCTTCCGGCCCCGGCACCTTGATGCCGGGCGTCCAGTACGGCTGCAGCATCAATCCCATGGAGCCGGGCGGCACCGCATTGACCAGTTCGTCGAACAGCGCTTCCGGCGCAATGCCCTGCTCCGTAGCCCGATCCTTCTCGTGATGGCCGAACTGTTCCTTGAACCAGTTGACCATCCAGTAGCCGCGAAAGATCTGCACTTCGGTGCTGTAGGCATCCGGCACGGCGGCCGGATAGGGCGGGATGAAAGGCGTGACTTCGATGTACTTCCTGCTGGTGGTATTGATGGTCGCGGTGGTGCCGTAGCTGAGGCATCCGATGTGCTGCTCCAGGCATCCGGCGCCGATCACTTCGCAGGCCTTGTCGGCGGCGGCGGCCAGCAGCGGCGTGCCGGGCGGAATGCCGGTGGCTTCAGCGGCAGCGGCGGTGATCCTGCCCATCAGCGTGCCGGGCGGAACAAGCTCCGGCAGCATGCGGCGCTCGATCGGCAGCGCCTGCCATTTCCAGTCGCGCCTGCCGGCCCATTGCAGGCCCTTGTAGTCGAAGGGCACGTAGCCGACCTGCGAACCGATCGAATCGATGAACTCGCCGCACAGGCGGTAATTCAGGTAGCCCGACAGCAGCAGGTACTTGTCGGTCTTGTCCCAGATCTCCGGCTGGTGCGCCTTGATCCAGTTGGCTTCGGCTTCGCCGAGAAAGAAGTTGATCGTGTCCTCGACGCGCGCCAGCTTGAACGCGGCACGCCACAGCGGCCCGAGTGTCGGCACCTGAGTAGTGCGGCGCTGGTCGAGCCAGAGGATGGCGGGACGCAAGGGGCGGCCGAATTTGTCGAGGTTGATGACGGTGCCGCGCTGCGTGGTAACGGCCACGCCCTTGATCGCGCTCTTGTCGACATCGTTCTGCGCCCACAGGCGCGCGCAAGCCGTGCACAGCGCCTGCCAGTAGCCTTCCGGCTCATGCTCGGCCCAGCCGGGCTGCACGGAGAAATAGGCGTCGAGGTGCACCTGCGACTTGGCGACGATATGGCCCTGCAGATCGAACAGGATGGCGCGCACGCTTTGCGTGCCGTTGTCGATCGCCAGGATGTACTCGTTGGACATGCGTGTCTCCGACTTTGTTTTTTATGCGGCTTTCTGCGCCGCCTGCCCGCCCTGCGCCGGCGGCACGCTGTAATGCTTCTGCCACAGCGCAATATACGCCGCCTGTTCGCTCGCCCAGCGCATATCGTCCCAGCCGAGTTCCGGCTGGCAGATGGCACGTATCCTGGGCAGCATGGCGATGCCGCCGTCGCGCAGCAGCAGGCCGAGCCGGGTGCGCCGCAGCATCAGGTCTTCCAGGTGCAGTACGGCTTCGCGGCGCGCGGCCCAGCGCAGTTCCGCATAAAGCGTGTCGGTGCCGGCGATGGTTTCCAACTCGCCCTCCTGCGCCGCGGCCAGCAGCATACGCGCGAAGCTGCCGTAGCGCCCGACCAGTCGCCGCGCTTGATGCGAGGACAGGCGCCGATCATAGGGCAAGGGCGGCACCGGCGGAAATACCGGACGTGCCCGCAGGCGCACATGCCAGCCGCGCAGCAGCGGCGCGGCGTGCTTCAATGCGTCGAGCGCGATCAGGCGGAAGGTGGTGAGCTTGCCGCCGGTGACGGTGAGCAGGCCATCTTCCAGCCATACCGCATGATCGCGTCCTTCCTTCGAGGGATCGGCCTTGCCGCTGTCGATCACCGGACGCACGCCGGCAAAGGTGGAAATGATGTCTTCGCGCGTGATGCCGAGCTGCGGAAACTGGAAGTCGATAGCCGCCATCAGGTAGGCGACTTCGGCCGGCGTGATCGCCGCTTCCATGCGCATGTCCTCGCGATGATCGACGTCGGTGGTGCCGACCAGGGTCACGCCTTCCCACGGAAACGCGAACACCGGGCGACCGTCCTGCGGATGCATCAGGCTGATCGCCTGCGCCACCGGCAGGCGCCACGCCGGAAATACCAGGTGACTGCCGCGCAGCGGGCGCAGCCTGGCGCCGCCGTGCGCCTGCTGCCGCAATGCATCGGCCCAGGCGCCGGTGGCGCTGATGACAAGCTTGGCTTCGACCGCCTGACACCGGCCGCTCACGGCGTCCTGCAATTCCACCCCGCATACCCGGCCGTCGCGGCGCAATACCTGGCGCGCGGCCATGTAATTGATCGCCTCGCCGCCCGCCGTCAGCGCCTCCTGCAGCACGCGCAGCACCAGGCGCGCGTCATCGGTCTTGGCATCGGTGTAGCACAGGCCGCCCTTAAGCCCGGCGGTCGCGATATGCGGCGCCATGAGTGCGAATTCATCGGGGGCGTAATAATGCCGCGCGTGCCGAGCGCCCTGCCCGGCCATCAGGTCGTACAGCGCAAGGCCGAGCGAGAACGCCCAGCGTCCCGGCTTGCGTCCCTGGTAATCGGCAAAAGCGAAACTCTGCGGCTCGACCAGGCCGGCCGCTTCATTCAGCAATCGTTCCCGCTCATGCACAGAATCGCGCGTCAGCAGGAGCTTGCCTTCCTTCAGATAGCGCAACCCGCCGTGCACCAGCTTGGAGGAGCGGCTCGATGTGCCCCAGGCGAAATCGCGCTGCTCGACCAGCAGCGCACGCAGGCCATTGCGTGCCGCTTCCAGCAGGATGCCGGCCCCGGTGATGCCGCCGCCGATGATCACGATGTCCCATTTGCGGTCGCTGAGCGAGGCGCTCGTGCGTTCGCGCCAGTTGGTCTGCCACATGCAATTTCCTTTCAGGACGCCGGCAGCAGTTTGCCGGGATTCATCATGCCGCTCGGATCGAAATGCCGGCACAGCTCGCGCATCGCGCTCAGGCCCAATGCGCCCTTCTCCGCGTGCAGGTAGGGCGCGTGATCGACGCCCACGCCGTGCTGATGGCTGATGGTGCCGCCGTTGGCGACGATCGCCTCGCAGACCGCGCCCTTCAGCGCCTGCCAGCGCTCCAGGTCGCCTTCGTAACTGCCAGCCAGCCGGTAGGCGAAGGTGGTGTACACGCTCGCGCCCTGCGCATACATGTGCGACAAGTGCGTGTAAGTGTGCACGCGCTCGCCGAAGGCGGCAAACGCATTGCGCGCGGCCTGTTCGACCGATTGCATCATGCCGCCCACGCGCGGCCAGTCGACCGCGGTCTCGACGGTATCGACCGCATAGCCGCGCTGCCACAAGGCGTTGCGCAGGTAGACGTTGCGAAAACGGTTCTGCTTCCACTTGTTGCCGATGGCGGAACCCGCATGCACGCCGTGATGGCGGCTTGCGCTGCGCAGCGCCTGCTTGAGCGCGTGTGTCACCGTCGCGCGATCGCCGCTGGCGCCGAGCAGCAGCATGCACTTCTGATCGGCGCAGCCGCGCAGGCGCAGATAGCTTTCCAGCAGCCCGATCATGGTCCGGTGGCCCGCCATGGTGAGCGTGGTGAGCGTCTCGACCGGATTGGACAGGCGCAGCATCGACAGCGGCAGCTTCGCCTGCGCGATGCTGCGCACCGCGGCTTCGGCCTGCGCCCAGTTCGGGAGGAACACGGCGTGAAAGGCTTCGCGCTGCGGGATGGGCGAGATGCGCACCGTCGCCTCGGTCAGGATGCCGATGCGGCCTTCCGAACCGAGCACGATCTCGCGCAGATCGGTGCCGGCGGCCGAAGCCGGAAATGCGGGAATGGTGAGCGTGCCGCTCGGCGTTTCCACCTTGCCGCCGGCGAACAACTGCTCGATGCGGCCGTAGCGCAGCGATTGCTGCCCGGACGAACGCGTCACGACCCAGCCGCCGAGCGTCGAGTAGTCGAAGGACTGCGGAAAATGGCCGAGCGTGTAGCCATGCGCGCGCAATTGCGCTTCCAGGTCCGGCCCCGCAACGCCGGCGCCGAAGGTCGCCAGTTGCGCCTGCGGGTCGAAGTCGATCAAGCGCGACAAGCGCGACAGGTCGATGCTGAGCACCGGCGCATCGTCGTCCGGCGCGGTCAGGTGGCCGACCACGCTGGTGCCGCCGCCGTAGGGAATCACGACCGCGTTGCTGCGTCGCGCGTGTTCGAGCATCTCGCGCACCTGTTCGCTGCTTTCCGGAAACGCGACGCCGTCCGGCACGCGGCCGATCTTGCCGTAGCGCAGCTTCAGCCAGTCCGGCAGACTCTGGCCGAGCGCATGGCGCAAGCGCACTTCCGGGGTGCAGTCGATCTGGCGATGCGGCGCCAGCCTGCTCGCAGGCACGGACTGGCACGCCTGCGCCAGCGTCGCATCGACCGGCGGCTTGCCCTCGCCCACGCGTGCGTGGAGGAATGCCAGCATCTCTTCATTCAATGCGAAGTCGATCGACTCGTCGCCCCAACCGTTCCAGCGTCTCACCGTGCTTATCCTTATTGATGGCTTGTTATACTGCTTGTTGCCAAAATCTTATCCACCCCAGCAACCCGTGTATTGCGCATTCATGACAGCCCACTTGTTTGATCATGCCAAGACCGCCCTCCCCCGCTAGCCGCTCCGGCGGCCGCGTGGCCGGCCCCTACCTGCAACCGCTGATGGAAGCGGCGGCGGCGCGCGGCGTGCACGTGCGTGAACTGGAGCAAGCTGCCGGCCTCGCGCCGGATGCGCTCTCGCCCTTGCCGGAATCCTTGGCGGCCACGGATTACGTGCGCCTGCTCGATGTCGGCGCGCAGCTGGCCAGGGATCCGCACTTCGGACTGCATGTGGGCGAACGCGTCAAGCTCGGCACCTACAATGTGTATGGCCTGATCCTGCTCAGCTGCCGCGATTTCGGCCAGGCGTTTCAGCAAACCCAGCGCTTCGAGGGACTGGCGCATGACCTCGGCCGTTCCACGCTGAACGTGGACAAGGGCGTCGCGGAATACCGCTGGGACAGCTTGTTTCCGCAGGCAACACGGCATCTGGCCGAGAGCGTGTTCACCGGCATCCGCGTCTTCGGCAGCTGGCTTGCCGGCCAGGCGCTGCCGCCGGTGGAGGTTTCGTTCGCCCATCAGGCGCCGCGGGATGACAGCGAATACCGGCGCATCTTCGGCACCGACGTCCGCTTCGATGCGCCCGCGCATACCGCGCGCTTCGACGCCGCCTTGCTGAGCTGGCCGGTGCCGAATGCCGACGTCAGCCTGTACCCGGTGTTGCAGCAGCACGCGGAACGGCTGCTGAAGGAGAAGTTGCGTGCAGAGCGCGAAGGCGGCATCGTTGCGCAAGTGCGCGCCGCCATCGTGAAGAATCTGGAACAGGACCGCGTGCGCCTGCCGCTGATCGCGCAGGAAATGTGCATCACGCCGCGCACCCTGCAACGCAAGCTGAGCGATGCCGGCCTCAGCTTCCAGCAATTGCTCGATCAGACCCGGCATGAGCTGGCACTCGATTACCTGAAGCAGAAAAAACTGAGCATCGCGGAAATCGCCTTTCTGCTCGGCTACCAGGAGCAAAGTTCCTTCACGCATGCCTTCAAGGATTGGACGGGCATGAACCCGGGCGCCTATCGAGAACGCAACCGCGACTGAGCGGGCGCTGCGCATGCCATCGGAGCTTCGAACGGATCAAGCGATTGCCTGTCCCACGGTGATCGACCACACTTGTCTTCCCATGAACCTCGCCATCTGTCTCGCCGTCAGGGAAAAGCGCGTGCTGGAATTGCGCTACCACGGCTATTCCCGCATCGTCGAGCCGCACATCTACGGTGAAGACAGGCATGGCGATGAAGTCGTGCGCTGCTACCAGATCGCCGGCGGCAGCGAGAGCGGCGAGCGCGCCGGCTGGAAGTTGCTGAAGATCAAGGATGCGCTGGTGGTGCTGGTGGCGGAAACGCGTTTCGAGCCGCGTGCGGAATTCCGGCGCGAGGACAAGGTGGTCAGGAAGCTGTTCTGCGAGGTATGAAGATCTTCATTCCACCACGCCCAGCTTGCCGCTGTGGCTTCCCATGTACCACAGCCGGCCTTTCGCATCGACGATCATCTTGCGTATTCCTTCGTTGTCGCTCGGCAGCGCAAACACGCGAAATTTTTCGGTGGCGGGATCGAACAGCGTGACGGTATCGGTACCGATCTCGTTGGCCCAGACCTTGCCCGCACCGTCCACGGTGACCGCATACGGCCGGCCGGATTCGCCTGCGGGCATGTCATAGGTCTTGATCACTTTCGCGCTTTGCGCATCGATGTGCGTGAGCTTGCCGTCGCCATAGCGCACCACCCACAGGGTATTGTCCGATGCGGCGGCGATGCGGCGCGGCAGCGAACCCTTGCCAAGGTCGAGCTCGCTGACGCGGCCGGTAGCGGCATCGATGCGCCCGACGCGCTGCCCGCTGGCCTGGCAGAACCAGACATTGCCTTGCCGATCCATCGCGAGACCATACGGACCGTCGCGCGTGCCGTACTCGGTCATCTTCCCGCTGCGGCGATCGAAGCGCGTCACCTTGTCGGCGGACTGGTTGGTAAACCAGAGCGCATCACGGCCATCGAAAATAATGGTATGCGGGCTGCCGCCGGAGGGCGTCTTGTGCGCGATCATCGACGCCGGCTGGCCGTTCCGGAAAGGGATTTCGAGCAGCGTGCCGTTGCCATTGCCGGTCATCCAGACCGTGCCCTTTTCATCGATCACGAGGCCATGCGGCCGCGTGCCTTCGGGCAAATTCCATTCCTCGAACTTTTGCGTGGCAGGATCGAAGCGCGCGAGCTTGTTGCCCTGCATGACGGCAATGTAAATCCTGCCGTCGGGCGCGGGCGCCGGATCGCGCGCAAATTTCGGCGTGGGGACCGGCCATTCGGTGATCTTGCCAACGGGTTGGGAAATGCCGGGCGTGATGGTGTAATTGGAACCACCGGCGAGCGCCAGTGGCGACAGCAGAATGAGCAGCGACAGAATGGTTCGCATGATGCGCTCCTTTCCAGGAACGCCTATTGTGGCGCATGCGATCAAGGCTTGCACGCTGCCGCCGCAAATGCGCGGCGGGCAGCTTGCTCAGGCGAGACGCTTGCGTCCGAACGGCAACTGTTTCATGGCCTGGAGCAGCCAGTCGAGCGATGCCGGCAGGTAGACGCGGCACGGCGAGTAGTCGAAGACGCGCGGCAAGTCGACGCGAATGCGTGATTCTCCGACAGCCTCGGCCAGCACCAGCCCGTCATTCGGCACGGTATAGGTTTCGCCGGGCCGCAGGAATACGTCGCTGGCATGCTGATAAGCGGTAATCCATGCAATGCCGGACACGCAATGGATACGCCGGCCCGCTGCTTCGACCAGGCGCAGGGGATGGATCTCGCGCAGTTCGCATTCGACCTGGCTCCTGGATGCTGCCACTATCGTCGGTTTCATCGCTGCTCTCCTTTCTTTGGATATGAAGCAACAGCGTACGGGGATGCAAGCGAAGGCAACAGGTGCAGCAAATCGAAATTGTGACCATCACAGCATGAGTGGCCTTAAACTGTTATGGTCGAAAAAGCATGCCGCTGTATCTTTGTCCCTTGCCGCCTTCACCCCAGAATCAAAGCATGACCGCCCAAATCAACCTCTACGAGCGCCTGGCCGATGAACTCGGCGCGCTGATCGCCAGCAGGGTGTTCGCACCCGGCGACCGGCTGCCGTCGATCCGCCACCTGTCGCAGCAAAAGCGCCTGTCGATCAGCACGGTGATGCAGGCACTGCGCCTGCTGGAGGATCGCGGCCTGATCGATGCGCGGCCGCAGGCGGGATTTTATGTGCGTCACCGTGCGCGCAATCTGGCCGGCGTGCACGAATCGCATTGCACGACACAGCCGACCTATGTCGGCATCAACAATCTCTTGATGCGCGTGCTGCGCGCCAACAAGACGCCGGGCGCGCTGCAGCTCGGCCTGTCCTGGCCGCCGGATGAACTGCTGCCGGTCAAGCGCATGCAGCAGATCATGGCGTCAGTGGCGCGCCGCTCTCCGCAACTGCTCACGCAGGACGGCTGCTTCGACACCAATGAACCGAACTTCGTCCGCCAGGTGATCCGGCGCGCGGTCGACTGGGGACGCATCGATCCGCAGGAAATCGTCGCGACCAATTCCTGCACCGAGGCGATGAGCCTGGGCCTGCGCGCAGTCGCCAAGCCGGGCGACACGGTGGCGATCGAATCGCCGACCTACTTCGTGTTGCTGCAGTTGATCGAAAGCCTGGGCATGAAGGCGCTGGAAATCCCGACCGATCCGAAGACCGGATTGTCGATCGATGCGCTGGAACTGGCGATGCGCGAGGGCCTGGTACAGGCCTGCCTGCTGGTGCCGAACGCGAACAATCCGCTTGGCAGCATCATGCCGGAGGAAAGCAAGAAGCGGCTCGCGGGCTTGCTGACGCAGTACGGCATTCCCCTCGTTGAAGACGATGTGTATGGCGACCTGTGCTTCACTACCGAGCGGCCGTGGCCGGTCAAGGCCTACGACACCAGCGGTCACGTTCTGCTGTGTTCATCGTTTTCGAAGATCATCAGCCCTACCGTGCGCGCCGGCTATATCGTGGCCGGACGCTATACGCAGCAGGTGGCCTTCCTGAAGAATGTCTCGAGCGGCGGCACCAGCGTCTTCATCCAGGCCGTGCTCGCGGATTACATCGGCAGCAGCAGCTACGACAAGCAGGTGCGCCGCAGCCGGCGCATCATGGTACAGCGCATCGCGCGCATGTCGGACGCGGTGTCCGAATTCTTCCCGGCGGAGTGTTCGGTGTCCGCGCCGCAGGGAGGTTTCGTGTTGTGGATACAGTTGCCGGAAGAAGCCGATGCGCTGGCGCTCCACGAGCAGGCCATCGCGCACCGCATCGCGTTCATGCCCGGACCGCTGTTCTCGGCCTCGGGCAAGTTCGGCAATTACATCCGGATCAATTGCGGCAATGCGTGGAATGCGGAAGTGGAAAATGCGGTGCGTACGCTGGGCACGCTGGTGAATCGCTCGCTGGATCTGGCGCCCGCGCGCCCGCCGCAAGCGGTACTGATGAGGGCCTCGTAGTACGTCTTGATTGGCGCGTCTTAATCCGCCGTGGTCCGGCTGCCGATATTCGCTTGATCGCGGCCGCCTTGTTGCGTTGCCTCGGCATGTTGCACGTCGAGCAGCCATCGCCCTCCACGCGCCAGCAGCGTCATCGACGCGCCATCCTGCTCGCTGCGCTCCATCCGGTAAAACACGCCGCTGATCACCAGGGCCAGACCGATCACCAGCAGCAACATGCTCGCTGTGGTCCGCAGGCGTTGCCGGCGACGGGCACGGGCGAGCTCCAGCTGATGCAGGCGCCGGTCATAGGCCAGCCGCCGACTCGGCGAAGCCAGCACCAGATAGGCTTCGCGCAATTGCTGCAGGCGCACCCGCTTCTTCTTCTGCGAAACGGGTGACGATGGGTCGTCAATCTGCTCGTTGACGCCGTAGCGGTAGCTGTACTCGATATCGATGGACCTCGCATTGCGATCGATACCCAGCACATCGTAATAGGTTCTCATTGCAACAGTGTTCACGCGCTTGGGAGGACGCACTTTATCCAAACCGCATGTCTGCAACAATCCCGTGGATATGGGAGTCGATGCGGCCCGATACTGATACTTATTGCGAGCGGCCGAGTTCCAGCGTCCAGTACTGCTTGTAGGTCGACGCTTCATTGCGCACGCAGGCCGCACCGACCTCGCTGAAACTGCCATTCATGATGTTGTCGCAATGCGCAGGGCTTTGTAACCAATTGTCAATCACCTGCTCAATACTGGCCTGGCCGGCCGCGATGTTTTCACCGACCGTCGTCCAGTTGTAACCGCTTGCGGTAATGCGCTCGCTGAAGATGCGGCCATCCTGGCTCTCATGCGAGAAGTAATTCTTCGTTGCCATGTCGGTCGCGTGAGCGGCCGCGGCTTCAAACAGTTTGCCGTTCCAGCCCAGGGGTCCGACTGCCTTGGCGAAGGTGTGGCCGCACATGCGGTTGCCGGCACGTGCCTGATTGAGGCGATCGAGCACTTCTTGCTGGAAGTGGGCGAGGCCGCAGGTCTTGTCCGCCGGTGTCTGGGCACTCGGTGAAGGTGCAGGCACTGCAGTCGTCGATGGCGCCTCGGACGAGGTGCTGACGGGAACCGGCACCTTGCCATCGCCTCCGCATGCAGCGAGCACGACGGGCACGGACATCAACAGGGCGGAAGTGAGGCGATTCAAGTTGGGCTCCTGCAAGCGGAATGAAAGACCGTCGATCGCAGTGCAAGCGGACTGGCTGCAAAGAAAGCGCGACCGACCACTCGATATTGCGGAGCGTAAAGCGCCTGACCGTGCAGGAAGCGGGTTAGTTCCTCGAAGAATGTATTTTCGGATGGGAATAAGAATACGGCGGCGCAACAAAGCGTGTCATGCATGCATCAAGCTTGTCATCACGCCCGGCTAAATGCTTTATTATTGGCATGCCCTCGTGGTGAGTTTGACGAATATCAACGCGGGTGCCGACTCCGCTTGACCGATAGATGCGAATGTCATGACAAAAAACCATTCTATGCAGATCGGCGACCTTCGCTTCCTGATCGCAGAAGACGACGAATTTCAGCGCCACTGGCTCAATGTCATGTTGCGCAAACTCGGCGCTCACCATATTGCCGAAGCCGAGAACGGCCGCGTCGCGCTCGCCATGCTGCAAGACCGGCATGCATCCGTCGACATCAGTTTTGTCGACCTCAACATGCCCGACATGGACGGCATCGAACTAGTGCGCCATCTTGCCAACAGCGACAGCCAGACCGCGATCGTGCTCACCAGTGCACTCGGCTCCGCCTTGCTGTTCTCGGTTGAAACGATGTCGAAGGCGTATGGCGTGCATCTGCTCGGCACCTTCGAAAAACCGGCGACGCCCGAGGTGCTGCAAAACCTGATCGCGCAATACCAGCCGCCGCAAGTGCGGCAGGACCGCGTGAAGAAAGCGCTGCCGGTCTTTACCCTGCAGGAAATCCGCGACGGCATCCGTGCCGGCCAGTTCGAACCTTTCTTCCAGCCCAAGGTGGAGCTCGCGACCGGCAAGGTGAAAGCAGTGGAAGCGTTCGTGCGCTGGCGTCATCCGCGATACGGCCTGGTGACGCCGCCCGCCTTCATCCCCATCCTGGAAGCCAGCGGGCACATGGAAGACCTGACCTGGGCAGTGATCGAGCGTGCGATTGCCGCCTGCCGGGCCTGGCATGACCAGGGACTGATGCTGGCGGTATCGATCAACCTGTCCGCCACTTCACTGGCCGAACCGGGGCTGGCGGAAAAGATTCTTGCCTACATCGCGCAGCACGGTATCGAGCCGCAATATCTCACGATCGAAATTACCGAACTGATGGCGATGACCGACGTCCCGGTCTGCCTGGAAAATCTTGCGCGCCTGCGCATGAAAGGCTTCGGCCTGTCGATCGACGATTACGGCACCGCGCATTCCAACGTGCAGCAATTGTTGCGCATCCCTTTCCTCGACCTGAAGATCGACCGCTCGTTCGTCGCCGGCGCTTCGCAGAATAAGCAGATGCACATCGCTCTCAGTTCCTGCCTGGAACTGGCGAAGAAGCTGCATCGCAACTCGGTGGCGGTCGGCGTGGAGACGCGGGAAGACTGGGACTTGCTGCGCGACCTGGGTTGCACCTATGCACAGGGTTTTTACATCGCCAAGCCGATGGAGCGCGCCGCGGTGCCGGGATGGATCGACGAATGGACGCAGTTTTTTTGATGCCCCTGCTGCAGCCCCTTCTATCGCATGAAGGATGGCGCTACACTGTGTGCGCTACACTGTGTGATTATCCAGCCGGTTCAGCCTCATGAAATTCGCTCATCTCGTTGAAATCAACGATCCGCTCAATCCCTTGATCGACCCGCTTTCGCGCGAACAACTCTGGCGCGGCCTCGTGTTGCGCGCCGAAACGCCGACTGCATTCGTGCCCTACCTCGACCGTTGCACCATCCTGGAAAAGTCGGAACAGTCGGTGTCGCGCGAGTTGCATTACGGCGAGCTCGTCGTGCGCGATCGCGTCACCTTCCTGCCGCAGGAGCAAGTGGTGTATCACGTGCCGCCACAGAAGGACATCCCCGAATCGCGCCTGACCATGACGATCGAAGAGCCGGAGCCGAACATTTTCTTCGTGCGCTTCGAATACGACGACGGCGCCGGCGAAGTGGAGGACACGGCACAAGCGTTCTACAACGATTTCCGCCGTTCCGCGTATACCGAATCCGATATCGATACCATCCGGACCATTCGCGAAATGGCGGAAGACGGACGCCTGGAACAGGCACGCTAGCAGGTTGTTGAAAAAGGTAGCGAGCGGGCCGAGACTGAGACCGAGGAGCGCGCCGCCGCTTGCCTCAATGCTGGCCCTTCACCTTTTCCGCGCCGTAGCGCACCGCATCTTTCACCTTGTCCCAGGTGCTTTCCGGATGCTGCCGCTCCCAATCGCTGCGCATGTCGGGTTCGGCATCTTCCCAGCGATAATTCCTGAACCGCTCGCTGCCCGCCATGCTTGAACCGTAGCGATAGGCGGCGTCATAGTCTTCGTAGCGTCCGCCGCTCGGACCGTAGGCATTCTGCCAGTGGCGACGGAAATCGGAATCGTCTGCGCTTGTGGCGGTGTCGGCATAATCCGCATCGCGCCTGGCGTCCGATGCGCCGAGTTGCTCGACCTCCACGTCGGTCCTGCGCACCGTGTCGTTCACGTCGGTGGTTTCCTGCGTCACTTCCTTGCCCACCACCACTTCTTCGACCACGCGTGCGGTCTTGGAAACGATCGGCTCTTCCGCCATTTCGCGCATCTCGACCGAACCCTCCTTGAAGGCCGCGAGGTCGGCCTCGCTGGCCGGCTGGTCAACCGGATGGCGCTCGACGTTCACGTGCTCCTGGCGCAGATCCACCGACTCGTGCACAGGCTTTTCCTGCACGCGCGTGTAGACGCGCACGCCGCCGCGCTGCACTTCCCGCTTCCCGACACGCATTTCTTCCTCGACCACCGGAATGCGCGTTTCGCCTTCGGTCCGGGCCTGCGCCTGATCCGTGTCAGCGGTATCGCGGCTCCGCGCATGCAGGTCGCGTTCGCGTGCGATATCGCTATCGGTATACTGCGGCGCATTCTCGTCATAGCCGGTCCAGCCTTGAGAGCGCCAGTGCGCGGCGCGCTCGTCGATGTCCACCGGGTCGTAACGGTTCAGGACCTCCACCGCGCGGTCACGCTGCTCTTCGTTATCGGCATTCACGGTCAGCACGCAACTGCCGCGCCGTACCGCTTCCGAATACACGTCGTGTTCCTCGGGACGTTCATCCATGCCGAACAGCGAACGGAAAAAATTGCCAATGCCGCTGCCGCTCGCTTGCGTCGTGTCGCGCGTCGTGGCCGCGCCTTCGGAGTCCGGGTTCAACTGCACTTCGCCGCGGGAAAATCCGCAGGAAAGCAATTCGTTCATCGCATTTTGGGCTTGCGCGTAACTGTCGTACACGCCTACTACGGTATTTTCCATATCAATCTCTCCATTGGGGTATTGTCCGGCGCAGGTCCGGAATCGACCTGAGGGGTGCGTCGACGCATATCCCGTGCCTGGCGTTAACCGACGCATTACAGGCTAGTGCTGGCTGCGTTCGCGACCCTCGTCGAATCGTTCGACCGTGACCTGTTCCGAGCGCAGCAGCACCGTCTGCGGCGACTGCGTCTGCTGCCGTTGTCGCGTGATGCGCACTTCTTCCTTCAGCACGAGCTGCTTCTGCACGACGAGCACTTCCTCCAGCACGGGCACGATCAGCGTGTCGCCTTCGTAGCGCGTCTGCGGCACATCGGCTTCGGCCACGACGCGCCCGACCGGCACGCGTTCGACCACCAGTTCGTCGCGCATCAGCGGCTGATCAACGACACTTTCCTGCTCGGCCACCGTCTTGTGGATGCGCACGCCGCGACCGGTATCGATCACGCGCTTGGCCACGTGCAGCTCTTCTTCCATCACCGGAAAGCTCATCTGCGTCGGCTGCCTCGATTCGCCGGAGACATGGAAGGTGAAAGGCAGGCGGAAGCTGCCGTCGTCCTGCTGCGTGAGCAAGCTCACCGGAACGAGCACTTGCGTTTCGTCGGGCAGGCGCACCCAGGCATGCGGATTGGACTCTGTCTGTTGCACGCCGACGATGGATGCCTTGCTGCCCTTGGCATCGACGACGGTGGCGTTCATCAAACGGTTTGCGGGCGAGGTGTCGCCGCTCTCGGGGAAGTGCTCCATCGGTGACGCTTTCCATCAGTTCAAGGGTGGAGCGCTGCATGCAATTAGCGGGCCGGGCCTTGGCAGGCATCCTGCATGCCGAACGAGGAATCGCATGCGAGTTTTTACCGCACGAGCGGAAAAAATTACACGACGCATTGCGCGACAAATTACACGACGATATGCCGGGCAATCGATCCGAACTTATTCGAACAGCCTGCTCTCTTACCCATATTCATCGTATCGCTTGGTGCAAGGAGGCTCACATGGCTAATATCATTGCCGGCCGGTTTCAACAGCAATCGGAAGTCGAGGACAGCATCGAAGAATTGCAGCGCGCCGGATTTGCGCGCGAACGCATTTCCGCGTTTTACGTCAATCCGCCGGGGCAACATGACACCTTTCCGATCGGGGGCGACCGGGCGCAATCGCCCGGCGCGAAGCAATCGGGCAAGGGTGTTGCCGCCGGTGCGGCGGCAGGTGCGGCGGCCGGTCTGGCGGCAGCCCCCTTCCTCGGCCCGGTCGGCGCGGTCACCGGCGGCTTGCTCGGCGCCCACGTCGGCGGCCTGGTCGGCAGCCTGTCGACCATGAAGGAACAAGGCGATACCGGCGAGCATGCCGAAGACGTGGAGAACGCCGCGCCGATACGCAAGTCGGGCATGATGGTTGCCGTTGCCGTCGATGATGCGGAGCACGAGGATCAGGTAGTCAACATGCTGCGCTCGCTCGGCGCAGCAGACATCGAGCGCGCGCAAGGCACGATCGAAAACGGCGACTGGTGCGACTTCAACCCGGTCGAGCCGCCGCAGCTGATCGAGTCCGCGCCGCAGCCGACACAAGCTGCCGGGCCGCATCAGCGCGCGTGATGGCATTGTCCGTGGACCAGATTTTCAGCGTCCGCAACTCGTTCATAAGTCGCTTTTCTCACCCGTCGATATGCGCGATCAAGGGCAAATGATCCGAGGCGACACGCGCGAGCGGTGTCGCGTGCACTTCCACATGCACGAGCCGGTGGCGCGGCCGGATCCAGATCCTGTCCAGCGCGAAAATCGGCTTGCGTGACGGGAAGGTGCGCGGCGCCGGTACCGGCTGGAAGTGCGAGACTAGCCAGCGCAGCGAGCGGCCCCAGACAAACCATTCATTGATGTCGCCGAGCAGGATCACCGGCATTTCCTCGGTATCGAATACTTGCAGCAGGCGGCGGATTTGCGCGCGCCGTTCCGCCGGCCGCAAGCCGAGGTGGGTCGCAACCACGCGCAGCAGGTGGCCGTGACAATCCACGTCCGCGTCGAGCGCGCCGCGCGGCTCGCGGCTGCCGAAGGACAAGTCGATGGTGCGCATGGACAAGATCGGATAGCGGGTCAATACCGCATTGCCATAGCGCCGCTCCGGCCGGTCGCAGGCGGGGCCTTCCGCTGCGACAAAGCCGGTCGCTTCCTGCAGCATCGCGAGCACATTGGGCGTCTTGGAACCGCCGAGCGGCACTTCCTGCAAGGCGATGATGTCCGCGCCGATTTCACCCAGCACTTCGGCCACGCGCTCCGGCGCAAAGCGGCCGTCGGTGCCGATGGCGCCGTGAATGTTATAGGTGGCGATGGTGAGCGGCCACGGGTCGACATCGGGCACGGCTTGCTGCACCGGTGCGATGGGGTCGGCGACGTTATCGATCATGCCGCGGGATCCTCCTTGCGCTTGAGCAGCCGCTGCAGGCCGAGTGCGACTGCAATGATGGAAACGGCCACCGCGCCGAGTACGGCCACGGTGCCCGGGCTGGGATTGCGAACGGCCTCGGCCAGATGATGGACGAAGGTGACGGTGATCATGATGCCCGGCATCATGCCGAGCAAGGTGCCGATCAGGTAGTCGCGCAGCTTGATATGCGAGGCGCCCGCGACCACATTGACAACCGAGAACGGCGCAATCGGCAGGATGCGGATCACGATCATCGCGAGAATGCCGCGCGTGGCGATGCGCCGGCTCAGGTGATTGACCCGTTTGCCGAGCAGTCGCTGCACCACCTCGCGGCCGAGCCAGTGTCCGAGGCCGTAGGTGGCGGCGGCACTGAGCAGCGTGCCGGCAATCGCATACAGCGAACCATACAGCGGACCGAACACAATGCCGGTTACCGCAATCAGCAACATCACCGGCACCACCAGAAAACCGGCCACCACATAGCTCGCGACGACCGCCAGCGGCGTAAACGGCATGGCATCGAGTCCGCGCGCGAAGGACACCAGCGCCCCCAGGTTCACCCATTCGCGAAGGGGCGTCCAGCGCCACGCGATCGCCAGCAAGACAAGCGCGACGGCCAGCATGCCGATGCCGATCAGGCGACGCGGCACCGGCTTGCGTGCATCGCTCGGCACGAACTGGTTGACCAGTTCCTCCGGGTCGATCGGCTTCTCGGGATCGAACAAGGCCCGCTCGGGGATGAGCGCGTCCAGTTCCGCCGACGCGACCGGATCGAGCGGGAGCAGCGTGCGCTCCGCGCGCAGCGCGGCGACCGCATGATGCAGGCTGTCGTGCCGGCGCACTTCGGCATCGACCGTTTCCACGCTGCTGCCCAGATGTTCGGCCAGCAGGCGACTGCGCAAGCGGCCGATGGCGTCGCGAATCCGAGCGGCGTCGGGCCCCTGCGCCTCGATCGTGATATTGCATTCCGTATCGAGTGCCATGGAGCGGCTGCTGAGATTGGCCGAACCGACCGAGAACAGGCGGTCGTCGACGGAAAACACCTTGCTGTGCACATTCAGGCAATGCCCGTCCTGCCCCGGAATATAGGGTGAGTACATGCGGTACCGGCCATAGCGATCGGCTTCCTTCAGGCGCCGGTGCACGCGCGCCCGCAACACGCCCATGGTCGCTTCTTCCAGCCAGCCGCTCTGCATCTGCGGCGAGACGATCATCACCTCGGGCCCGTCGGGCTCCTTCAGGCGCGTGGCGAGCGCGTCGGCAATCATGCCGGAAGTGAAATACTGGTTTTCGAAAAACAGGTGATGCCGCGCGGCGGCGATCGCATCCAGATGCAGTTGCCGCACCTCATGCACACCGGGTGCGCCATCGAAAACCGGCTCGGTGCGCGAGATGGCAACGTCGACCTCGGTCAGATCGGGCACCACATCTTCCGGCCAGGGATCGAGTTCCGGGTCATAGCGGTCGATGGCCGGCTTGCCGCCCGCGCGGCGCCAGCGCGCTCGTGCCAGTTCGCCCAGCGCGCGCGCCGCGTCCCCATCCACCATGGCCTGCACATCATGAAAAGGCCCGTGCGGCTTGCCGTCGCTGTCACACCGCAACGCGGCATGATTGGCATGTTCCGGCGTATCCCATCGGCAACGGGTCAGATCCAGTCCGCCGACGAAAGCGACACGATCATCCACCACCACCACTTTCTGATGATGCGAGGCGCCGATCGGATGCCGTCCGTCCATGCGAAAGGCAAGGCGGCGATGCGTGCGCCACTCCAGCTTGTAAATCGGCAGCCATTCCCGCTCGAGCGCATACAGCATCGCGAAATCCCAGTTCAGCACGTAAGCGTGCAGGCCGGGCTGCGAGGACACCACCGCATGCAGGAAGTCGCCCAGCGCTTCCGGATAGCCGTCATTCGCCCCCTGCGGCACCAGGCGGGTGCGGCTGTCGATGTCCCAGCTCAGGATATAGATGCTGTGGCGGGCCTTGCGCACGGCGGCCCGTACTGCGCGGAAATAGGCGTCGGCATCCACCAGCATGGCATAGCGATGCGCGCGCTCGATGCGCCAGCAATTGCGTCCCGCCTGCAACAGGCCGGGCGACGCCTCGGGCATGCTCGGCGCGTCGGCCTGTTCACGTGACGAAGGGAAATACGAACTCATTTCCTTTCGACGCGGCGCAATCCTGATAGTTTCTGCAGTCATTGCCGCGCCGTGTTGCGCGTCGATAAACTTAGGCTGGCTCAGCATTTCGCGTGGGTTTTTCCGCTGCAAGCATTTCTTCGGATAAGATCGCATTACAACCATCAACCCACTGCTTGCCGTGCCGCATCGAGGTAGCCGAACCGCATGAGTTCCCCGCCGAATTCCGCATCCGCCAAACGCCGCCGCGGGTTGCCCATGTCGCCCCGGACGCGTCTCGGAATCGGTATTGCGGCCTCGCTGCTGGTGCACGGGCTGATCCTCTCCATGCAATTCGGGGTATTGGGTCTCGGACTGCCCGGCCTCGACTTGCCATGGAGCGAGCGCCGCGTGCAGGCCGGCCTGAGCGTGCGTCTCACCGATGTGAAGCGCACGCCGGAAGTGCAAAACACCCTTGCCTCTTCGTCCACCTCAGCGCCGGTGGAAAGTCTTGCCCCTGCGCCGGACACATCCGCCGGCGACAAGCACATGCAAGTCCGCATTGCTCCGCCGCCGAGCGTCGCGGACGCCAAACCCCTCACACCGACCAGGAAAGCCCGCCGCAAGGCACGCACGCCGCCCCGCATCGCGCAGAGCAAACCGCAACGGCCCAGGCGAGCACCGGACGTCATTGCGCTGAACGAGGCGAAACCCGATTCCTTTGTGCTTCCCGCCCCGGCAGTGGATGAAATCGTTCAACCGGCCGACACGCCGGAAGTGCCTGCTGCGCCGGCGCAGGAGCCGCTTGCGGCAAGCGCTGCAAACACGCCGGACGAGGCACCGGCCGCACAAGCCGCGCAGGACCTGGAAGCGCAACAGCGTGAAGCCGACGCCAGCCGCCTGCTGGAAGAACAACAGGCGCGCCAGGTAGCCGAGGAGGCCGCGCGCAAGGCTGCCGAGGCCGAGCAAAGACGCGCACAGGAAGAGGCTGCGCGACGCGCCGAGGAACTTGAAGCCAGACGGGTGGAGGAAGCAAGACAGCAGGCGATGGAGCTCGAAGCGCGTCGCAAGGCGGAGCAGGCCGCGCAGCAGGTCGAAGCAGTACGGCGCCAGGAAGAGGCCCGCGCGATGCAGCAGCAACTGGAAGTGCGCCGACAGGCAGAAGAAGCGGCGCTGCGCAAGCAAGAGGAACAACGGGTTGAAGAAGAGGCGGCACGCCGCGCCGAACTTGAAGCGAAAAAGCGGGACGACGAGCAGCGCGCAAGACGCGAAGCGATGGAACGCGAGGCGCGCCTGCAGGCAGAGGAAGTCGCGCGTCAGCAGGCCGAAGCGCTCGCTCGCCAGAAACAGGCGGAACAAGCCGCCCTGCGCCAGCAAGCGGAAGCAGCCGCGGCACAAGCGCGCGAACAGGAACGACTGGCGGCAGAGAATGCTGCCGCCGCACGCGCAGCGGAAAGCGCCAGGGCCTCGGCCGCTGCGGCGTTGCCGAAAGCCGCCGGGGGTGGCGACCTCGCCAGCCGCGCGCTTGACCAGGCAAGGCGCCCCGCGCCGCTGCACATCGAGCCGCGTGCTCCCGCGCCCGTTGCCGATGCGGCGGAGAATCCGCGCCGTCGTTCGATCTTCGGCGGTGGAAACCTCGACATCGGCCTGATGATGTACATCGAAAGCTGGCGCCTCAAGATCGAGCGCAACGGCCGCCTCAACTATTCGCAAACCGCGAAAGACAAGGCACGCGGCGACCCCATCGTTACGGTTTCGATCCGCAGCGACGGCAGCGTCGAGGATGTCGTGATCAACCGCTCCAGCGGCCGGCCGGAGCTGGACGCCGCCGTACGCCGCATCATCAAGCTCAACGAACGCTACGCCGCCTTCCCGCCCAATCTTGCGCGCCAGTATGACGTGATCGACATTCGCCGCGTGTGGAATTTCGACGAGGTGCTGCGGATCCTGGAAGAGGTCCGCTGACAGCTTGTGCGAAAACTATCGCTCAGATGTCGACCGGATCCACTTCCAGCGACCATTTGGCCCGCGTCTTCATCTCGCGCAGCATCGCCAGCCACTCCTTCAGGAAAGCCTGCAGTGCCGGCCGCGATGCCGACTCGATCAGCAATTGCGCGCGGTCGACATTGGCCACCCGCGTCATCGTCATCGGGATCGGATCGTTGATGACGATGCCGGGATGCTGCATGCATTCGGCCGCCTGCGTCAGGAAGTCGAGTGCGGTCTGCAATTCCCGCGCCTCGGCGCGCAGCAAAGCCTGATACAGGAAGGGCGGCAAGCCCGCCTGTTGCCGCTCCTCCAGCAAGCCGCCGGCGAAGCGGTCGTAGTCGTGCGCCATCACTGCGGCGTACAGGGGATGGTGCGGATAGCGGGTCTGTATCCACACTTCGCTGACGCTGCCGCCCTCCTTCTGCCCGGCGCGGCCGGCGCGCCCGGCCACCTGCATCAGTTGCGCGAACAGCCGCTCGCCGGCGCGGTAGTCGTGCGAGAACAGCGCGGTATCGGGATTCAGGATGCCGACCAGGGTGAGATTGCGGAAGTCATGGCCCTTGGCCACCATCTGCGTGCCGATCAGGATGTCGACGTCGCCGCGATGCACGCTGTCGAAGGCGGCCTGCGCACTGCCCTTGCGCCGCGTGGAGTCGGCGTCGATGCGCGTGACGCGCGCCTGCGGAAAGACGTTCTGCAGCGCCTCTTCCACTCGCTGCGTGCCGCGCCCGAGCGGCTGCAGATCGACGTTGCCGCATGTCGGGCAGGACTTGGGAATGCGCTGCTCCAGGCTGCAGTGGTGGCAGCGCAGCCGATGCTCGGGTTTGTGCAGCACCATGAAGGCGGTGCAGCGTGGGCAATTGCTGATCCAGCCGCAGGCATCGCAGGCAAGAACCGGCGCGTAGCCGCGACGGTTCAGGAACAGCAGCGATTGCTCGCCCCGCTCCAGCCGCAGCTTCAGCGCGGTGATGAGGGTCGAGGTGATGCCCTCCGCGGGCTTGTCGCGCTCCATGTCGATCAGGCGCACTTTCGGCAGCACTGCATCCTTGGAAGCGCGCTCGCGCAATTCGAGTTTCTTGTAGCGGCCCGACTGCGCGTGGTGCCAGGTTTCCAGCGAGGGCGTGGCCGAGCCCAGCACGATGGGAATGCCCAGCTGGCGGGCGCGCCACACCGCGAGGTCGCGCGCCGAATAGCGCAAGCCTTCCTGCTGCTTGTAGGAAGGATCGTGTTCTTCGTCGATGATGATCAGCTTCAGTTGCGGCAGCGAGGCAAGAATCGCTAGCCGCGTGCCGAGAATGATGCGCGCGTGTCCCAGATGCGCGGCCAGCCAGTGGCTCATGCGCTCGCCTTCGGCCAGTCCGCTGTGCAGCGTGGCGACGGCGACGTGCGGAAAACGCGCGCGCACATTGTTCTCGAGTTGCGGCGTGAGATTGATTTCCGGCACCAGGATCAGCACCTGCGCGTCGCTTTGCCGGGCGAGGACTTGCGCGGCCGCCTGCAAATAGACCTCGGTCTTGCCGCTGCCGGTGACGCCGTAGAGCAGGGTCGACGCAAATTCCGTGGCGGCGGCGATCGCATCGGCGGCATGCTGTTGTGCGGGATTGAGGATCGGCGCAGCGCTCGGCGCTGCGTCCGGTGCAACTTCCGCTTTCGCCAGTTTCTTCAGTGCCCGGTCGAGCGCAGTGGTCTTGGGTACGCGCAGATTCTTCGGCAGGCCGGGTATCGCCACTTCCCCCAGGGGCCGCTGGTAATAGTCCGCGGCAAAGCCGCACAGGGCGAGCCAGGCTGTGGACAGCGGCGGGAGCTGCGTCCGCACGGCGATGACATCCTTGAGCTTGTCGTCGGGAACATTGCTCTGGGTGCGCACGGCGACCACCAGGCCGATCACTTCCCGCCGGCCGAAGGGAACGAGCACCAGTTGTCCGACCGTGGGCAACTCTACGCCCGCCTCACCGCGCCAGCGATAGTCAAAGCAAGTCGCAAGCGGTGTGTCGAGAGCAACCTCCAGAAAACATTGTTTCACGACTTAAAGTGATTCCTGAAAATGGGAGCTAAATACACGTTTCATAAAGGGTTTTTGAGCTATCCACACAAGCTGTGGATAACTTTGTGGACAAGAAGCTCTTGACAGCTGGAAATGCCTGATTTCATGCGGGTTTCAATACATTGCCCATTTGAAAAGCAAAAAAAATCGCCTTTTAAATCAACGACTTGAAAAGTCAATATCTGGCAGCGAAAAAATTTTCTTTTAAAAAAGTTATTGCTCTGCACAAGATCTATGGCAACTTGTTAATGTGAATAAGTCGTATGAAGGATTGCCCGAAGGGTTTCCAACGGCTTACAAATCTTGACAAATCTTCTCCGATTTTTTCGAGAGGCAAGCTTTCTTTTCCCGCCAATGTTGCCGGCTAAAAGTCAATTGGGAGACAGTTGCCAAGATCGGGCAAGTCTTCTAGAAGACCTCATGTAGATTTTGAAAAACCGATCTAAATGCCCGATTCATAAGCGCTTTTTCATCTATCCACAAAGTCTGTGGATAACTTTGTGGACATTCCCCCCTTGACAGCCCGGAAGGGCCTGATTTCATGCGGGTTTCTATGGAATGCTGAATTGAAAAGCAAAATTTTTGCCTTTTAAATTCAATGACTTATAACAGCGCTGCAGGACGGAAAAATAGATCCGGATAAATTGTTTTATTGCTGCACAAAACTGTAAATGTGTGAATAAAGCCGTGAAAAGTCGACCAAAAATGTCCAGTACGTGATTGCAGTTAACAGAAATTTTTGCTAGCCGGATGCGCTACTTCGTTCATTCGCTCGCCCGCATCGCGCGGCTCACCTCATGCACGGTCTCCACCAGCACCGTCACCGCTTCCGGCGGCGTGTACTGCGAAATGCCGTGCCCGAGATTGAACACATGCCCGTTGCCCGCCGCCGGCTTGCCGAAGGATTCCAGCACCTTGGTCACCTCGGCGCGGATCTGCTGCGGCCCCGCGAACAGCACGTTCGGGTCCAGGTTGCCTTGCAGCGCCACCTTGTGGCCCACCAGCGCACGCGCCTTCGCCA
>NZ_DATFAF010000056.1:0-31062 GCF_035254865.1 Noviherbaspirillum sp. | reverse complement strand
TGGACCCTTCTCCTCACTCTCGCCAGACCCACTCCCGCACGTTTCCACACGACCTATGCTTGAGCTGGCCGACGTGCACACCTTCTACGGCAACATCCGAGCTCTCCGCGGCGTCTCCATCGCGGTCGAGTCCGGCGAGATCGTCACCCTGATCGGCGCCAACGGCGCCGGCAAGACCACGACGCTCCGGACGATCCTGGGAACGGTGCGACCCCGCCGGGGGACGGTGAGCTTCGCCGGCCAGCGCCTCAACACGCTCCCCACCGACCGGATCGTGCGTCTCGGAATCGCGCAGTCACCGGAAGGCCGGCGGATCTTCCCCCGGATGACGGTGCTCGAGAACCTGGAGCTGGGAGCCTTCGCGCGCCGGGACCGCGAGGCGATCCCCGCCGACCTCGAGCGCGTCTTCACCCTCTTTCCGCGCCTGCGCGAGCGGGTCGGCCAGGTAGGGGGCACGCTCTCCGGCGGCGAGCAGCAGATGCTCGCCATGGCGCGCGCCATCATGCTCAATCCGGAAGTGGTGCTGCTCGACGAACCGTCAATGGGCCTGGCGCCCATCCTGGTCGACGAGGTGTTCCGCATCATCTCCCGCCTGAAGGAACGCGGCGCGACCATGCTGCTGGTGGAGCAGTTCGCCGCTGCTGCATTGAACGTGGCGGATTACGGCTATGTGCTGGAGAACGGACGGATTTCGGTGCATGGCCCGGCTGAGAGCCTGAAGAATGATCCGGCCGTGAAGGCGGCCTACCTGGGCGGCGGGCATCAGCATTGACAGGTATTGCATGCCTGCACTTGCGGGCATGCGTCCCCTCCTTATTCAAGTTCGTTTTTCAGGCAGCGGCGCCGCGTTCCGCTTGCGGAAGTCCTTCGAGTGAATGCCGTGCTTCTTGAGCAGCATTTGCAGATGCGAGCGATTCATGTCGCAGCGGCGTGCGAGTTCGGCCACCGTGCCGCCGACTTCGCGCAATCCCTGCTCCAGAAATGCCCGTTCCGCTTCGTCGCTGGCGGCGCGCTTGGCGTCGCTCAGCGAGGCAAAGCTCGGTACGCTGGTGGCGGGAAGTTCGACCGGCGCGGACGAGCGTGGACGGATGGCCTCGGGTAGATGGCTCAGATCGGCCGTGTCGCCCGCGAGGCAGGACAGGCGGTAGATCAGGTTGCGCAGTTCGCGGATGTTGCCGGGATAGCCGTAGTTCAGCAGAAAATCGCGCAGGCGCGGCGTCATTTTGATCGGCGGTCTTTTCAGCGCTTCGGCCGCTTCGTCGCCGAAGTAGGCAAACAATAGAGGAATCTCATCCTTGCGTTCGCGCAGTGGCGGCAGTGTCACATGGATGACGCTGAGCCGGTAGAACAGGTCTTCGCGAAAGGTCCCCTCCTCGATCAGCTTGCGCAAATTCTTGTTGGTGGCGGCGACGATGCGCGCATCGACGGAGATGAGTTCGTCCGAACCCACGCGCTGGATCTCGTGCGATTGCAGCACGCGCAGCAGCTTGACCTGGCCGGGCAGCGGCAGCTCGCCGATTTCGTCGAGGAAGATGGTGCCCTTGTGCGCGCTTTCGAACTTGCCCTTGCGGTCGTTGGAGGCGCCGGTAAAGGCGCCCTTCTTGTGGCCGAACAGTTCGGATTCCAGCAGGTTGTCGGGAATCGCGCCACAGTTGACGGAGATGTAAGGCTTGTCGGCGCGCGAGCCGTTGGCGTGGATGACTTTCGCCATCAGTTCCTTGCCGGTTCCGCTTTCGCCGTCGATCAGCACCGGCAGGTCGGTGGGCGCGGCCTTTTCGGCGATCTCCAGCGATTCGAGCAGTTTCGGGTTGTCGCCGAAGGTGCCTTCGAAGACAAAGCTGCGGTCCAGCAGCGCCTGCCGGCGCTCGCCGGGCGTCTGTTCCTGCGGCAGCGGTTCGGCCGATGCCGCCTGCACGAAGCGCTCCTTGTGCGACAACTGCATCACTTCATCGCGCAAGGCGTTCGATTGCCGCAGCAGCTTTTCAATATCCGAACGTTCCAGCTTCGAGGCCCAGCGCAGCGTGGTGCGCAGGATTTCTATTTTTTCGATCAGCCCCGCGTACGAGACGGCGGAGCTGGCATGTCCGAGAGGGTTGTACAGTTTCATGCCGCGCTCAGTTGCTTCTGGACCAGCTGGTAGTACATCCCCTTCCGGTCCACTAGTTCCTCATGCCGCCCCTGTTCCACGATCGCTCCCTCGTACAGCACCAGGATCTTGTCGGCCCGCATGATGGTGCTGAGGCGGTGCGCGATGATGACGGCGGTGCGTCCTTTGAGGATTTCGCTCATGTTGCCGATGATGTTGCTTTCCGACTGGGTATCCAGTGCGGACGTGGCTTCGTCGAATACCAGCAGGCGCGGATCATGGTAGAGCGCGCGCGCGATGCACAGGCGCTGGACCTGCCCGCCCGACAGGCCCATGCCGCGTTCACCGACGACCTGTTCGTAACCCAGCGGCATCTTGGCGATGAAGGCGTGCGCATCGGCCATCTTCGCCACTTCCTCGATGCGGCGTCGATCCGGGCTTTCGTCGCCGCTGGCGATGTTTTCCGCGATGGTGCCGGAGAACACCAGGTTGCTCTGCATCACATAGCCGACCTGGGCGCGGTAATACTCCTTGTCGATCACGCTCATGTCGTAGCCGTCCACCATGATCTTGCCGTCAGTGGGCGGATAGAAGCCGACCAGCAATTTGGCGAGCGTGGTCTTGCCGGAACCGCTGCGGCCGACGATGGCAACCAGCTCGCCCGGCTTGATGTCGAGGCTGATGTTTTCCAGCACATAGGGGGTGTCGCTTTCGCCGTAGCGGAAATAGATGCTGTCCAGCTTGATCTCGCCCTGCAGGTCGGGCAGCACCACGCGCGAAGGCAGGTCTTCCGGTTTCTGCTCCGGCTCCATGTCCAGCACATCGCCGAGGCGCTCCATTGCCACACCGGCATCGTTGAGCCGGCTCCAGAGCCCGACCAGACCCATCAGGGGTGACAGCACGCTGCCCATCAAGGCATTGAAGGCCATCAACTGGCCGATGGAGAGTTCGCGCGCCAGCACCAGGTTGGCGCCGACCCAGAGGATGGCGATCGTGGTGGCAGCGTTCAGCACCTGGCTGACCAGCGAGATCCAGATGTTGAAGGTTTGCGCGCGGTATTGCGTCTCCAGCGACTTGGCGTATTTCTTCTCCCACTTCAGCCGTACCGGCCGCTCGATGCCCATGCCCTTGACCGTCTCGACGCCGCCGAGCGCTTCCATCAGGAAGGCTTGCGCATCGGTCGATGCGGTGAACACTTCGCGCGCATAGTTCTTCACCTTCGGCGTCGCCAGCACGGTCAGGGCAATGATCGGAATGACGAAGGCGATCAGCACCAGCGTCATCTTCACGTTGTACATGAACATGATGGTGAAGTAGAGGAACACCATCAGCAGGTTGAGGATGGTGGTGACGGTCGATTCCGTCAGGAAGGCGCGGATGGTGATGTTCTCCTGGAAGCGCGCGAGGATGTCGCCGGTCTTGCGCTTGGCGAAGAAGGAGAACGGCAGCGACATGGTGTGCTTGAAGAACTGCGACATCATCGCGAAATCCATGTTGCGCACCATGAAGTTGGCGAGGAAGGAACGGATGGTCGACATCAGCTGCGTGAACACATTGGAAATGATCAGGCCCGCGATCAGCAGATGCAGCAGGCTGAAGTTCTGATGCACGATCACGCCGTCCAGAATGTTCTGGATGATCATCGGCGGCACGATGCCCAGCACCTGGATCACGAAGGTGGCGAGGAACAGGTGGGCGAGAATCTTTCTGTAGGGTTGCAGATAGCCGACGAAGCGTATCCATGGCGAACGCGCCGCCGCCAGCTTCACCTGGTTCTGGCCGGGCGTGAAAACCAGGCAGGTGCCGCTCCAGCCGCGCTCGAATTCCTCCACGCTCATCTTGCGGAAGCCGATCGCCGGGTCGGCCATCCACACCTGCTGCTTGGAAATGCCGTACACCACGACGTAGTGGTAACCCTCCCAGTGGACGATGAAGGGCAGCTCGAAACCGAGCAAGGCTTCGTAGGTGCATTGCACGCCGCGCGTGGTGAAGCCGAGCGATTCGCCGGCGCGCGCGAGGCTGTCCATGGTGGCGCCGGCGGTGGTGACATTCGCCAGTTCGCGCAATTTGCCGAGCGTCATGAGAATGCCGTAATGCTTGCACAGCATTGCAAGACAGGCCGCGCCACAATCCATCTCTTCGGCCTGTTCGACCCAGGCGAAGCGCTTGATGATCTTCTCGCCGAACTCGGGCTTGGACTGCAGGTCGAGCACCACCGGGCGCTTGCGCCGCTCCGCCAGTTTCTTCTGCCGATGCAGTTCGCGCTCGATGATGCGGATGCGGTCTTCCAGTACTTCGCCGAGTTTCGGATTGCGCTCCAGAATCACATGAATGGTTTTTTCGGGGATCACCAGCAGCGTGACTTCGGTGTTGGTGATGACCGAGGCCAATTGCTCCTGCCGCATCAGGCATGCCTTTTCGCCGAAGATCTCGCCCTGCCGCAGCGTCGCCAGTGTGTATTCCTCGCCCTCCTCGCTGCGCACGATGCGCACTTCGCCCTGGCGGATCACATACAGGCGGCGATCGTCGCGCGAGTTCTGTTTCAGGATTTCCTTGCCTGCGGCGACGCGCTTGACGCCGACACTGCGGATGAATTCCTCCAGTTCGCTCTTGTTGACCTTGCCGCGCAGATCGAACAGGCGCGTCACGAAGCCGCCCGCCGAACTGATCGCGACATAGCTCGTCACGAAGGCATACGCAGCCGGATTGCGGTTGATGATGGGCTCGATGACTTCACGCGGGATGAACAGCAGCTCGGTCTTGGCCGACGCGCGCACCGAGGATTCGTGGCGGTAATCGCGCAGCATCGCAATGTCGGCGAACACCTCGCCCGCCTTGCGCACGCCCATGCTGATTTCCTTGCCATGTTCCTCGGTAAACATGCGCACCGAACCGGACCTGATCACGTACAAACCCTTGGCCGGCTCGCCGGCGTTGCAGACGGTGTCGCCGAAGGAAAAGAAGCGCGATTCGGCATGCCCGGAAAGTTGCTCCAGTTCTTCGCGGGCAAAGGGCGACAGGATTTCCACCGAGGACAGGAAATCGGCGAGGGATTGGGGTTGGGCGGAGGCTTCCATAAATGTGCCGGGAAAATGACTCGGGCAGGATTGCGGCCAGGTTCCCGTTCCTCGTGAGGAGAAGGAACCGGTACGCGGCGCAATCGAAGCGGGAGACTTACTTCGCCTCGATAATGTGTTCCTGCGCCCGCGCCATCAGCCATTCCTCGCGCAGCAGGCGTCGCACCTCGGCGGCCGTCTCCTCATCCAGCATGGCCGGATGTTTCGCGTTGACCATGAAGATTTCGTAGAACGATTTGTCCGGCGACGGGAACGGCCCGAGCAGGTCGCCGACGGAGGCATTGAATACCTTGGCCTCGATATCGGTCTTGAGCGATCCGCGCAGCACCTTGCCGATCAGCCCGCCCTTCTCGCGCGTGTCGGCGATGGAATGCTCGCGCGCCATTTCCTCGAAACTCTCCGGATCGTCGCGCAGGACGGAGATCATTTCCTTGGCCTGGCCTTCCGTGCTCATCACGATGTGGCTCACCTCGATGCTGTCGAACTTGGGCGAATTCAGCTTGAAGTACGCCTCCACCGCCTTGTCGTTGCACACCTCGGCCATCATTTTTTCCTGGTACAGGCTGTCGGTGATGAAATCCTCGAATTCATCCAGGCTGACCCCGAGCGCATCCATGTAATGATTCATGTCGGCCGCCCGATGCAGGCCTTGCACGCGGCGGAACTGGTCGGCCCTTTCCTGTATTTCCTCGGGCGATACCGGAATGCCTTTTTTCTTCGCTGCACGGACGGTGAGCTTGTCCCGCACCAGTTGCTCCACCAGCCCCTCGAACTGTCCTGTCAGCTTCAATATCCTGACAAAGTCGTCAACCTCAATGACCTCGTCATCGATGCGTACAATCGCTGTCATGTCGTCTGCTCCTTCACCTCGGAATGCGCCGCCTGGGGAATGTTTTTAGAGAAGTGGAAAAAGCATGCAGTTCGGCCCGCGCAATCACGCAATTGGAGAATGCGCAAAAGCGCGCGATTTCCTGTTGCCGCCGATTGCCGCGCTCATGCACGGGAAGCAAGGAAACCGTGCATTTCTTGCATGAAGCAGCGCATGTCGGTCGAGCGGATTACAAGGCCTTTGTAAGAATTTACAAAAACGGGTCGCTTCCAGCCGGGGCTTCGCGGTGAAACACGGGCTGGTATGGAAGATGCAATCCGCAGCTCCGGAAATGCCCGCCTTCTTCCCTTCATGCCTTGCGAAAGGAGCCGTCATGACAGATTCCGTTGCAGACCCCGATCGGCGCAGTGCCCTGCTCACCGCAACCAGTGTTGTGGGCGGCGTCGGAGTGGCCGCCGCCGTTTATCCATTTCTCTCCAGCATGCAGCCCAGCGAGGCGGCCCGCGCCGCCGGCGCGCCGGTCGAGGTCGATATCAGCACACTGGCGCCAGGCAAGCTGACCACCGCCGAGTGGCGCGGCAAGCCGATCTGGATACTGCACCGAACCGACGAGATGGTGGCCGAGCTGAGCAAGCACAACAATCTGCTGGCCGATCCGAACTCGACAGTGCCGCAGCAGCCGCCCTATGCCGCCAATCCGGCGCGCGCGATTCGTCCGCCCTACCTGGTGCTGATCGGGATCTGCACTCATCTCGGTTGCGTTCCGGTATTCCGTCCCGAGCGCGGCGCATCGGATCTCGGCAGCGATTGGCCCGGCGGGTTCTACTGCCCCTGCCACGGCTCCAAGTTCGATCTGGCCGGGCGCGTGTTCAAGAATGTGCCGGCGCCGATCAATCTGGAAGTGCCGGCCTACACCTTCCTCAGCGATTCCAAGTTGCTGATCGGCGAGGACAAGAAGAAATCGGGTTGAGCAGCACGCAGGCGCGACGCGTTCCGGCCGATGGCATGAATGCTGCGTAGCCTGCTGCCCCTTTCCACTTTCGAGGAGAACACGATGCTATCCACCTCCGCCAACATGGACATGAAGCAATGCATCGACGATTGCCTGAACTGTTATCGCGTCTGTACGCAGACGGCGATGAATCACTGCCTGGAAAGCGGCGGTCAGCATGTGGCGCCGGAGCATTTCCGGCTGATGATGAATTGCGCAGATATCTGCCGCACCAGCGCCGACTTCATGATGAGCAGCTCGCCGATGCATGCGCGCATCTGTGCTGTCTGTGCGGAAGTGTGCGATGCCTGCGCCGACAGTTGCGAACAGATCGGCGACATGGATGCGTGCGTACAGGCATGCCGTGCATGCGCGCAGAGCTGCCAGCAAATGGCAGGCGGGCAGACCGGCATGCCGCTTTCCGGAAAATCGGCACAGACGGGTGCCGGCATGGCAGGCCCGATGTAAATATGACTGTGAATACAGGATCATCGGATCAGCAAGTACCTCACACGCCGCCGGAAATTCCGGCGGTTCCCAACCCGGAACCGGAAATCAATCCGGGATACCGGCCTGAGCCTGAGGTGCCCGAGCCGCCGCCCGATCCCGGCATCCCGCCCGGCCCGGCGCGACCGGAAATCATTCCCGAGCATTCGCCTCCGGAGGCGCCGCCGCCCGAGCCCGATCATGTTTAGGGAAATCGGAACCAAACGATTCGGCGGTGCAAGCTTCCCGAACTGATCGCGCACAATACCGGCCCGATCTTGCAAGTGCATGATTGGCAACATAGGCAGACGGGTGCGAGGCGATGCCATGCCGGGTCGGAAGAATGTTGCCATTGACGCTGCGCGGACAGGCCGGCGAGCTGCGGCTGTCCACCGTGCGTTCTTGCTCGGCCTGTTCGCGCTGACGCTGGGGCTTTTCCGCCTTCCCGCCTTCGCCGCCGCGCCGGTGACCGTGCTGACCATCGATGATGCGATCGGTCCGGCCAGCGCCGATTATGTGGTGCGCGGAATCGCACGCGCCGCCAGGGATCGCAGCCAGCTCGTGATCCTGAAAATGGACACGCCGGGCGGGCTGGACACTTCGATGCGTTCGATCATCAAGGCGATCCTCGCCTCGCCGGTCCCAGTGGCCAGCTTTGTCGCGCCCAGCGGCGCGCGCGCGGCCAGTGCCGGCACTTATATCCTTTACGCGAGCCATATTGCCGCAATGGCGCCCGGCACCAACCTGGGCGCCGCCACGCCAGTCCAGCTCGGCGCGCCCATGCAGCCCGCGCCGGACGGCAAGAACGACGAGCGCGACAATAAAAGCGGCAAGCCCGCTTCGCCAGACGATGCCACGACTTCGCCAATGACGCACAAGCAGGTCAACGATGCGGCGGCCTACATCCGCGGACTGGCGCAATTGCGCAGCCGTAACATGGAATGGGCCGAACGCGCCGTGCGCCAGGCAGTCAGTCTGCCGGCGGACGAGGCGCTGCAGATGCACGTCGTCGATCTCGTCGCCGCCGACGTGCCGGCGCTGATGGCGCGGCTCGATGGAAAGAGAATCCAGGTGGCGGGCACGGACAGGCTGCTGCAGACACGCGATGCGCCGATCATCGATCTGGCGCCCGACTGGCGCTCGAAGTTTCTGTCCACGATCACCAATCCCGGCATCGCCTTGCTGCTGATGACGATCGGCATTTACGGCCTGCTCTTCGAGTTCATGAGCCCCGGCTTTGGCGTGCCCGGCGTCGTCGGCGCCATTTGCCTGCTGCTCGCGCTGTATGCGCTGCAACTGCTGCCGGTGAACTACGCGGGACTGGCGCTGATCCTTCTCGGCCTGTCGTTCATGGTGGCGGAAGCCTTCCTGCCCAGCTTCGGGATCATCGGCCTGGGCGGCGTGGCGGCCTTCGTGGCGGGCGCGCTGATGCTGATCGACACCGAGCTGCCGGGATTCGGCATTCCGCTTGCGCTGATCGCGGCCATTGCGGTACTGAGCGTGCTGGTGATCGGATCGATCGTCGGCATCGCGCTGAAGACGCGGCGACGCGCCCTGGTTGGCGGACCGAACGACCTGATCGGCGACATCGCGGAAGTCGTTGACGATACGCCGGACGACGCCTGGGCGCGCCTGCGTGGCGAAACCTGGCGCGTGGTCAGCAAGACACCGCTGCATCGCAAGCAGAAGGTCCGCGTCGTGGCGCGCAAGGGTTTGGCGCTGGAGGTCGTTCCCGTCGGCAATCAAGCACAAGGAGAACAAGCATGTTGATCGATTTCGGATTCAGCTTCGGCGGACTCGCCATCCTGCTCATTCTGCTGCTCGTGTCGTCGGTTCGCATCCTGCGCGAATACGAGCGCGGCGTCGTTTTCCAGCTCGGCCGCTTCTGGAAGGTAAAGGGCCCAGGGCTGGTACTCATCATCCCTGCGGTGCAGCAGATGATCCGCGTCGACCTGCGCACCATCGTGCTCGATGTGCCGACGCAGGACGTGATCTCCCGCGACAATGTCTCGGTCAAGGTCAACGCCGTCATCTACTTCCGCGTGGTCGAACCCGACAAGGCCATCATCCAGGTCGCCAATTTCTTCGAAGCGACCAGCCAGCTCGCGCAGACCACCCTGCGTTCGGTGCTGGGCAAGCACGAACTCGACGACATGCTGGCCGAGCGCGAGCGCCTCAACCTCGACATTCAGCAAGTGCTCGACGCCCAGACCGACACATGGGGCATCAAGGTGTCGAACGTGGAGATCAAGCATGTCGACCTCGATGAATCGATGATACGCGCCATCGCGCGACAGGCCGAGGCGGAACGCGAGCGCCGGGCCAAGGTGATTCATGCGGAAGGAGAACTGCAGGCGTCGGAAAAGCTCATGCAGGCAGCGCACGTGCTTGCGCAGCAGCCGGGCGCGATGCAACTGCGCTACATGCAAACCCTGAATAGCATCGCCAGCGACAAGTCCTCGACCATCGTGTTTCCGTTGCCGATCGAGATGCTTTCCGGACTGACGGGCGGGCTGCGGGGCGAAGGAAAGTAGTTATTCGTGCGCGCGCACGCTGCGTCCCAGCTCCATGTCGGAATTGAAAATATGGCGGACCAGCCACTTGCGCAGGAATTCGGAGGTTTCAAGGGCAAGATTGTTCTGGCCATCCATGAACTGCCGGTGAAGGTGGTTCACCTTTTCCATCAGCATGTCATGTTCGCGCTTGTGCGCTTCGTACAGGGGATACCCGATCGTCTGCATGAGCGCTTCCTCACGCATGAAATGCCCACCGGTATGCTCGATCAGCTCCACCAGGACTTCACCGACGATGGAATACTCCGGCGGCTCGGCGGTTTCCGCATCCGAAATTTCAGCCTGCAGCCGGTTCGCAATGTCGAAGATGTGCTGGTGGTCCGCATCGATCGCTGCATGCCCAATGGCCAGCTCATTCGTCCAGGTGAGATAAAGCGAATCGGATTCCTTGGTCGTCGTGTTCAGCATCGGAAAGCCTCGGCAAAAATGTTCTCGTTAAAACGATTTAATCACGGAATCTTTACACCTTACGCCGGCAGATCGGAATCCATTGACTGAGGTCAAGATTTCGCGCGCGCATGCAACGGCGCTGCCACTGCCAGGCGCTATCCATGCACGGCTGGTTTTCGTGGATCTGATAAAGCATGGACAGGTTTCCCCGCGCGAAGGCGCGTCGGCACCGAATGAATTGTTTCCTGTTTGGAAATACTACCCGAGCCTTGCCTGTATTCAAGTGCGCAGATCAAGGCTCCAGCCGCAATGCAGCGACACTTGCGTCGGATGGACTTGAGCTGTCTCAATCAAGTGCTTGCGGCGTCTCTCTAGTATGAAGTGATGCCGATTGAACAAGGTCGGCCATGACACTCAGCTCACGACCTATGACTGGAACGCGGCGCATCGGCGAATGGATTTATGGTGGCTATGCCTGGGTGGTGGGCGGCCTGCTCGTGCTGCTCTTCGGAAGCCTGATCGCCCTTCTCGGACTGCCACGCGGCCGGCGCCTTGCCCGGTTCGCAACAAGACTGATCTTCCGCCTAGTCCGCATGCCATTGTCAGCCAAGGGCATCGACGGCCTTCCGCCCCCTCCCCATATCCTGGTGGTCAATCACACCAGTTTTCTGGACGGGCTTGTGCTGAGCGCGCTGCTTCCCTGCCATCCGGGCTATGCCTTTATCGTCCGGCAACAGTATCGGAGCCAGATCGTGCTGTGGCCGCTGTTGAAAGGCATAGGAACAATCGTCCTGCGGCATTCCGTGCCGGGGCACAAGACAGCGAACGTCGAGATCCTCGTTGCTGCCTTGGCTAGAGGGAACAATATCGTGGTGTTTCCGGAGGGAGGTTTCGTGCCGGAGCCCGGATTGCGACCCTTCCACTCCGGCACATTCCGCGCTGCGGTGCAGGCACGAGTACCGATCGCGGTGGCAGGATTGGATGGTGTGCGGGAAGCCTTGCGGCCAGGCACATGGTGGCCGCGCCGGCGTGCGATTCATCTGGAAATCGGATTGACGATCGTGCCCTCAAGCGATGACCCGGCGGCCGTTCCGGAACTGGCTGCGGCGGCGCATCGGGCCATGCTGGCCATCACGAAAGAAGGTGATGCATCCAACTTACAGACTGGTCTTCCAGTTCGGGAGCAGCATCTGCCATAGCTCCTTCCAGGTCCCCCAATTGTGCCCGCCGGGAATCGACAGGACGCGGTCTTCCGGCAAGGCATCGGCAAGCAGGCCGTTGGCCCGTTGGAACATGTCGCGTTTGCCATAGCCGAGATAGATCGGCAATGCCGGGTCGGTGCTGGAGAATTGGTTCTTGAACCAGCGCCACAATGCACGCTGGTAGTCGTCGCCATGCACCGCGCCCGGCTCCCAGTTTCCGAGGCCGCCGGCTGCGGCGATCTCCCGGATCAAAGGTGCGCCGCCGAGGTAAGGCGCGAACAGCAACAAGCCCGAAATATGCGATGCGTGACGCGCCGCATAGGATGCCGCGCCGAAGCCGCCGAGAGACATTCCCGCCAGCCAGATCTGCTCGTAACCTGCCGAACGTGCCGAATCGATCACATCGTTGGTGATGCGCTCGTGTATCGTGCGCGACGCGTAGTAGCCGTAATGCGCATCGACCGCCACCGCGTCAGCCGTAATGCCATGCCGCCGCATATCGTCGATGAAACCCCTGCGCTCGAAATCCTCCGCGAGATCGTCGATGCCGGGCAGAAAGATAACCAGGTTCCTGCTCTGTTCCTCGCCCGCATATTCCATTCTGGCGAGAGGAATATCATGTCGAAGCAAGCGACTCGCGCGCGAGGAAAGCAATGCCGTCTTGGCAAGCACGCTGCGCTTCAAGCGTCTGAATCGGTATGCGAGAGGAGAAGGCATGTCTGGTTGATATCCACAAGTCAAAGCAGCGACAGGAGCAAATGCAAACGCATTCCCTGGGGCACGGCCGGTTTCAGCGCACCTTCTATCTAGTTAGATGGCACTGGCAGCGCGGATTATCAAGAGGCGCGGCACCGGTTTTCATGACCATGTGCGTCTTCTTTCATGCACTTGCCGTGTTAAATGGACACTTTTTTGCTTTGACATTCCTGTGCAACAAGACATATCACAAAGAAATGCAAAAATGCTTCGCGGCGCTGCGCAAGAGCCGTCGCGGTGACGGTATCGCAAGCACGGCGTCACGTCTTGCAGCATCATTGCATGAAGCCACACCTCGGTCCACGGAAGGCATGAAAGATACGGAAAGACCTTGTGTCGTATTTTTTCCGTGTTTTTCGTGCCTTCCGTGGACAAACTATTGCAACGAGGGGCGCTGAGTTCAGGTCTCCCGGCCTCCTGCCGCGCCGTTGAGTAATCTCAACTCCTCCACTCCCCCCGCACGCCACACTTGAAACCAGTAGATCAAGCATGGAGGAAAGCATGGGAGAGAAAATGGATATCGGCGAAGTCTGCAATCGCTCCGTCGTTTTCGTCACCGAAGAGATGAGTGTGAAGACCGGCGCGCAGTTGATGCGCGACGAGCATGTCGGCAGCCTGGTGGTGGTGCGGGAAGCGCCGATCGGTCGTGTTGTCACGGGGATCGTCACCGACCGCGACATCGCGGTCATTGCGGTGGCGCGCGATTTCGATCCGCAGTCCTTGCGCATCGCCGACATCATGACCGCCGATCCGGTCACCGCCCGCCCATCCGATTCGATCAGCGATGTGCTGGGCATCATGCGCCAGCGCGGTATCCGGCGTGTTCCGGTGACGGACGAGCAAAGCGTGCTGATCGGCATCGTGACGCTCGACGATCTGCTCGAGGTCGTGGCGGAAGAGATGCAGGCCTTTGTGCAGGCGATCACGAATGCGCACAAGCGCGAGGTGCGTGTGCGCGGGTAAGACGCATTGCCTTGATATCTGCTATCCGTCGTTCCCGTTTGCGCGGGAACGATGCTGCGCACGAGCCCGCTCGTCCAGCCGGACAAGCGCCTCCAGTTCACCGGCGATCGCGCGCAGCAAGTCCGGCATCGGCGCAGTCGCGCCTTCGTCCGTCCCATCCTCGCGGATCTCCACGCCGTACAGCAGCACCGTCTTCGGCAGCATACCCAGGCTGCTGCCCAGCGCCAGGCATTCGGGCACGCCCAGCGCGTGGCTCGACAGGTTTTCCGCTTCGATCATCAATTTGCTCGCATCGATTTTGTGCACCGTTCCCGGAAGTGCTCCGCTGCTTACCGCGTCGATCAGGATGACGGCCTTCGCGCCGCTCATCATCGGCAGCAAGTCGGTCGCCGGAGCACCTGTGCAGAAAGTTTGCACGATGTCCCTCGGGAAGCGATCGAGCATGCCGCCGTGCGCAATCGCATCGACCGCCTCCCATGCAATGCGGTCGCCGCCGAACGGCGAACCGATGCCGATGATCCTGATCGGATTCACGAACGTCGCACCTTGAGCTTGAGGAAATGCGTTGCGCAGGAAATGCAGGGGTCGTAATTGCGAATCACGCGTTCGCCGAGCATGCGCAATTCATCCTCGCTGTGGTGCAGGCCGTAACTTTCGAGCGACAGCCGCAGGTCCTGCTCGATGCGCGCCTGATTCTGGCTGGTCGGCGGCACGATGCGCGCGCTCCTGATGCTGCCGTCGCCGCCGGTTTCATAACGATGCCAGAGCAAGCCGCGCGGCGCTTCCGTGCAGCCAAAGCCGATCCCGGCGCGCGGCACGACGTCGACAAACGGCGAATCCGGCACAAGGTACGCATCGAGTATTCGCAGCGCTTCCCACAGCGCGTAGCAGACCTCGGCGGCGCGGGCGACGATGCCGTGATGGGGATTGTGGTTGGGAAAATCGACGGACGTGGCGCGCAGCACGTCCGTCACGACGCCAGGCAGCCTGTCCCGGTTCAGGTTGATGCGTGCCAGCGGGCCGACCAGGTAGGGTTCGCCCGCCAGTTCGCAGTGCAAGGCGGTCGAGTGCGGCACCTGCCGCTCCGTGAACACCTGGTCGAACTGCGCTATCTCGATGTCCAGGCCGCGATCGGAGACGATGCGGCCCTCATTCATCGGGTACTCGTTATAGTGCGCGCTGTCATGCCGCATCGCCACGCAGGTGAATTGCTGTTCGTGGTCCGTCATCGACAGGCTCGCGGCCCAGACAATCAGCGCCTGCGCTTCCGGCAGCGCGGCACGCAGGCGCTCGCGCAACCGCTCCACTTCCTCCATGGACGGTGCCTTGTGAAAACCGCCGACACGCACCCCGACCGGATGCACGGAGCGCGCGCCCAGCAGGCGGATCAGCTCGTTCCCGAGCGACTGCAGCATCATGCCGCGGCGCACTTCCTGCGGATGGTCGCGCGCCATTTCGATCACGTTGGCATAGCCGAGAAAGTCGGGCGCCGCGAGCAGGTGGATGTGCAGGCTGTGGCTTTCGATCCACTCGCCGCAATACATGAGGCGCCGCATGGCGCGCACCCATGGGCCGGGGTCGACGCCGAAGATGCTCTCCAGCGCGTGGACCGCGCTCATCTGGTAGGCCACGGGGCAAATGCCGCAGATGCGCGCCACCATGTCCGGCACCTCGTGGAAGGCGCGCCCTTCGAGGAATTTTTCAAAGAAGCGCGGCGGCTCGAAAATGCGCAGCCGCAACCCGGCAAGCGCGCCGTCCTGAATGTCCATCTCCAGCGCACCCTCGCCTTCCACCCGCGCCAGCAAGGGCACGCGTATGCTCATGCTGCGCTGTTCAGTCATTGCCCGGGTCCTTCACGGCCAGGCCGGCACGGCGGAAGGCCGGCGCACCGTTATTGATGAACAGGTAACGGCGGGCGATTTCTTCCCGCACCAGGCCCAAGCCATCCAGCCGGCGCGACAGCGAACGCGTATTCACGTTTTCCGCCGGCCCGAAGCAGCCGTAGCAGTCGCGCCCGAAGGATGGACACAGCGCGCCGCAGCCGGTGCGAGTGACCGGCCCCATGCATGGCAGGTTCTTCGCCACCATCACGCAAACATTCTGGCGGCGCTTGCATTCGAGGCACACCTTGTCATCCTCTTCGGGCGGCATCACGCCTGACAGCAGCGCACGCAGCGCGCCCAGTATCTGTCTGCTGTTCACCGGGCAGCCCCACAATTCAAGGTCGACCTTGACGTGATCGGCAATCGGCGTGGAGGTGGCAAGCGAATCGATGTATTGCGGACTGGCGTAGATTTCCGATACCCATACCTTGGCATCTGCAAGGCCGCGCAGGGCCTGCACGCCGCCGGCCGTGGCGCAGGCGCCGATGGTGACGAGCCAGGTGCAGTTGTCGCGCACCTGCCGGATGCGTTCCAGGTCGTGCGCGGTGCTGACGCTGCCTTCGACGAAGGCGACATCGACATGCGCGTCGGATGCAATCGGGCCGGCTTCGGCGAAATGCACGATATCCACCAGTTCCGCCAGTTGCACCAGGGTTTCCCCGAGATTGAGGAAAGCCAGCTGACAGCCGTCGCAGGACGAGAACTTGTGGACGGCAATGCGTAGTTTCGGCGACATCAGAATCCCTTTACATTGAACAGCGCCTTGACCTCGGGATAGGCGAACACCGGTCCCTGCCTGCACACGAATGCGGCACCGTACTGGCAATGGCCGCAATGGCCGACCGCGCATTGCATGTTGCGCTCCATGTTGACGTAGATATGGTCCTCGGCCACGCCGCGGCCGGTCAGGTCCTTGACGCCGGCGCGCATCATCGCTTCCGGTCCGCACATCATGACGAAGGTGCGCTCCGGCGCGATGTCCGCGACATTGAAGACTTCGGTGACGCGGCCGACATGCCACGGCCATACCGGCCCGCCGTGGTCGGCTGACAGCAGCACCTGCGTATCGGGCAAGGTGTTCCAGTAGGCATAGCGCTCGCGCCACAACAGGTCTTCCGCATGCTTCACGCCCTGGATGATGGTCAGCTTGCCGAACAGGGTACGGCGCATGATGACGTAATTGATCACCGACACCACCGGCGCGCAGCCCAGCCCGCCGGTCACGATCAGCACGTCATGACCCGGTGCCTCGCGCAGCGGCCATCCGCGTCCGTAAGGGCCGCGCACGCCGATGCGGTCGCCCGGTTTCAGTTCCGCCAGACCGCGCGTGACGCGGCCGACCACGCGTATCGTATGGTCGAGCACGGCGGGGTCGTGCGGATCCGACACGATGGAAATCGCCACCTCGCCCACGCCGTAGAGATACAGCATGTTGAACTGTCCCGGCTCGAAGCTGTAGTCGCCGCGCACGGCCGGATCGCAAAACCGCAGGCGCAGCGTGAAGATGGTCGTCGACTCCTGCACCCGCTCGACCACCTCCGCCTCTGCCGGCAGATAGGGATTCATGGCTTGTCTCCGCAGATCGCTGTCGCTTCTTCGGTAATGTCGATGCCGACCGGGCACCAGGCGATACAGCGCCCGCATCCGACGCAGCCGCTGCGTCCGAACTGGTCATGCCAGCTGCCGAGCTTGTGCGTCAGCCATTGGCGATAGCGGGTGCGCGTGTCGGGACGCACGGTCAGCCCGTGAATGTAGCTGTGGCCGTGCGTGAAGCAGGAATCCCATTCGCGGACATGCGTCGATTGCGCACCGTCGATCTGTTGCTGGTCCTGTTCGCTGTGGCAGAAGCAGGTCGGGCAGACCGAGGTGCAATTGCCGCAGGACAGGCAGCGGTCGGCAACCTCTTCCCAGCGCGGATGTTCGAGATTGGCGAACAAGGCGTCCCGCAGGTTGCGACTCGGCAGACTGCGCGTCATGCGTTGCGCGGCCTGCTCCATCGCCAGTATTGCCTCATCGATCTGTTCTGGCGTGGCCGATGCCAGACCCATCTTTTCAATGATGGCGCATGCGCGGTCGCTGCCGCATTCGATCAGGAAACCGTCGTCGCGCTCGTCGAGCGCCAGGTCGAAGCCCTGCCGCGCGCGCGGCCCGTCGCCGGTCGAGGCGCAGAAGCAGGTGGATGCAGGATGCGTGCAGTTCACCGCGACGAGGAACAGTTCTTTGCGGCGTTTTGCGTAATACGGATCGACGCAAGCGCCGTGCGCCTGCTGCAGGAAATGCTGATCATGGATCGCCAGCGCGGCCAGATCGCAGGCACGGACGCCGAACACCGCCAGCGGTTTCTCGCGCGGCAACTCCGCCGCGAATGCCACCCCGCCATCCGCTTGCCGCTGCGCGCGCCACAGCGTTTCGCGCGGCGTGAACAACAAGGGCTTGAGCGCCTGCGGACCGTTGGCCCAGGCAAACATGCGCTGGCTGTCTGTCTGCTTGAGACGATAACTTCCCGGCGCCTGTTCATCCTGCATGCCTGCCGGCAGTTCCGCCATGGAATGCAGGTGCTCGTACACGACGGCACCGTCGCGCACGCGCGGGCCGACGCACCGAAAACCCGCGTCGTTCAATGCATCGATCAATGCCTGCAATTGCGCGCGCGGCAGGAATAGATGAGATGCGAAATACTGTCCGGATTTCGTGGTATCCATTTGCGTTCAGCACGATCAAAAAATTAACCGCTGGTCAAGTTCGGCTACCCGGCAGTCACCTTAACGCACTTGGCGATGGAGCGCCATGGAGCGAAATCAAATATGGATGAATCGCCACGCAAACAATACGCACGTAGAGCCGTGTTTCATTTGGAAACATCAATTTGAACGAGCGAACGAGGCTTGAATAATTATCAACTTTGCCGATGGGGATTACCAAGTGTATGCAATGATTTTGTTCTTTCGAATCCTTTTGGATTTCCTGCGAAAATTCTTTCCACCCATTCGGCCATCACAGTAACACTGGCATTTGCATTGGCAAACGCGACCGCGACCGCGACCGCGACAGATTAATGTTAATCAAAACCCCACGACATTGAAGTATGAAATGCAATTCTGGCAAAGCCGCTGCAGTAATTTTTTGCCAATTTTTTTAGGCGTTATAAGTGCCTACAAGCTTTGTCACGAGCCAAGCTCAATAGTCTCAGCTGATTTGGCAGGCAAATTCTTCGCAAATCGTACTTCTCCAGAATTGTGCGGCGTGCATTCTCCCTCAGCACAGTACACTTATGACGGCCGGCCAAGACTTGAATCACTCTCTCCGCAATCTCATCCGGAGAAAAGAAGTCCACAAGCAACCCATTTTCACCATCACGAATCACTTCTTCGACTGGCGCCGTCCTTGATCCAATGACCAGACATCCAGCTGACATGGCTTCCAGCATTGACCAAGACAACACAAACGGATAAGTCAAATAGACATGCGCACGTGATACCTGCAATAAGGCTACAAAGGTCTGATACGGGACCTTGCCCAGGAAGTGCACGCGTCGCAAATCCAGTGAGTCTCCCAATTCGTCGAGTATCTTCTGTCGGAATGATTGGCCGTTTGGCAAGCCAGACCCGTAACTAGTTCCATCTCCGCCGACGATCAAGACATGCGCGTTCGGCCGACTGGCCAATACCTTCGGTAAACTGCGCATGAAATTTGGAAATCCGCGATAAGGCTCGAGATTACGGGCAACGTAGGTGACGACTTCGTCACCAGCAGTAAGTTCTACGGCGGAATTCGGTATGCGAAAGCGTGCATGCGGATTTGGCGCAACACGTTCTGTATCGATTCCTTCATGGACTACATGGAGATTCGATTGATACGGTTCAGGGTAAAGCGACTTTTGCCATTGCATTGGGCATTGGCCAATATCGACTGCATCCAATCCAAGCAAATTGCCAACATTCTTTGTCCTTATTCGCGGGCCTGTATTAAAGATCTGCGTTTCGTGGAGATCAAATCCGACATCCGCACCGTGATGCCGATAAAAAAACTCGAAATAACCGATCAGCGGAGTGTTCGGGAAAACTTCCTTCAGATACCAAGGCTCCCCCCATCCGTTATGGCCCAGCATCACATCAGGAACGAATCCTGACCTCTTCAATTCGAGCGCGACGCGGGCGACACTCTGCGCATTCAATACCCCTGCCTCTGTCTCGCGCAGGTAATGATGGATTCCGGCCGTAACCGGCCGACGTGGCTTATAAACGATCGTACGAACGCCTGGCAACGACGCATTCTGGCGTTGGGTAATGAAAACCACCTCATTGCCGGAGGTCGCTCCCAAATAGCGGGCCAGATGCTGGTATTGCCCAGGAAAATTTTGATGGACGAATAATACTTTCATAGCCTATACCCGTAGAGCTCACATTGCGGCGGATCTAAAGCACAAATGCCCCCTGAATTAAAGTTCAGAGGGCATTTCTGGCATATCTACGGTTACATCAGTCTTGGAGATGAATCCTGCAGCGCACTGACTGACTGCAGACTCTGGCTGGCCGTACCAAACTGCGTACTGCTCAGTAACGCCTGTGCCGGCGTCATCGAGAAGCTCGACAGGTTGCCGTTCTTCGCGTACTGATAAGCCAGATCACCACCGATGGCTGCCGTATCGCTGCCGCTCAGGTAAAAATTCAGCAGCGATGACGACAACGCCCAGCTCGTCAGCGAAGGATTCGCGGCGCGCGCCTGTTCGAACTTGGTCGCCAGTCCGTCGAAATCGAAATCAACGATTTTCTTGTTGTTCAGCTGGTTAGCTGAAGCCGCATCATAGTCGGTCGTGCCTTCAATCACCATCTGCAAGTTCGCCACACTATGGTTCGTGGTACTGAGATACCAGTCCTTGAAGGTGATCTGCTCGCTCGTGCCGGTGACCAGGATGAGATCATTGGAACTCTTCTTGAACTGAAGATCAGCATACCTGATGCCTTTGCCGAGTGAGACAGTATTGTCCTTTGTTGTGCTGGCATTGACGATATCCTGACCATCGCCCAGATTAAAGGCGATCACATCGGCACCGGAATTGGTGGTGATTGTGTCGTTGCCACTACCGCCAATAATGAATTCCCTGCCCGTTCCTCCGGTGATCGTATCATTGCCGGCGCCACCATCTAGCAGGTTATTTCCTGCCGCATCCTTGACCGTGTCGGTTCCGTCTGCGCCCTGAAGGATATCCGTTCCGGTGCCACCATCAAGTGTGTTATTAGCGCTGTTGCCAATGAGGAGATTGTTGATGGCATTGCCAGTGCCATTAATTGCTGTCGCTCCGGTCAGCGTCAGTGCCTCCACGTTAGTACCCAGCGTATAGGTGATCGATGATTGCACCTGATCGATACCTGCGTTTGCATTCTCCGTGACTGTGTCGCTGCTGTTGTCGACAAAATAGACGTCATTTCCGGTGCCGCCAAGCATCTTGTCCGCACCAGATCCGCCATTCAGCGTGTCATTGCCCGCACCACCGGTCAGGGTGTTGGCAGCTGAATTTCCTGTCAGGACATTGTCCAGCGCATTGCCTGTGCCACTGATAGCACTAGTGCCAGTCAGGATGAGATTTTCAACATTGGCACTCAGGGTGTAAGTGACCCTCGATTGAACCAGATCGGTTCCTTCACCGACGTTCTCGGTAATGGCGTCACTCGTGTTATCCACAACATAGACGTCATCATCAGCGCCACCGAACATCTTGTCCGCGCCAGCACCGCCATTTAATGTATCGTTGCCTGCGCCACCGGTCAGAGTGTTGACGGCGGAATTGCCGGTCAGGACATTGCTCAACGCATTGCCTGTGCCGTTGATGGCGCTGGTACCCGTCAGGGTGAGGTTTTCAACGTTCGCGCTCAAAGTATAAGTCGCGCTGGATTTTACGAGATCAATGCCTTCGTCCGCATTTTCCGTCACGACGTCGCCTGTAACATTGACGATATAGGTGTCGTCCCCAGCCCCTCCGGACATCGTATCTGTCCCCGTGCCTCCATCCAGCGTATTGTTGGCGCTGTTTCCAACTAGGACATTGGCAAGAGCATTTCCGGTGCCATTGATCGCAGAATTTCCTGTCAGGGTCAGGTTTTCGACATTGGCGCCTAATGTCATCGTGACTGAGCTCAATACTGTATCGGTGCCCTCTCCCGCATATTCGACAATAACATCGGTGCCGCTATCAACCACATACGTATCGTCGCCGGCGCCGCCGAACATCGAGTCCGCACCAACTCCGCCATCGAGAACGTCATTTCCTTCATAGCCGTTCAGCCCATCATTTCCGGCATAACCATAAAGGAAGTTATCATCGGCCGTACCTTCAAGTGTATCGTCCGCCGCAGTCCCGTTGATCGTCTGCGCCATCTTCCGCAAGGTCGCATTGTCCCATTGCGTTCCATCCGCAAACATAACTCGTTGAATTTCATTCAGCGGATCGGCGAAGAAGCCACTGATCGTAATCTGGTCGGAAGTTCCAGTGATCTTGACGACCAGGTCATCGCTATATCCTTCACGTACGACAGAAATATCACTTGGCAAGACATCCGGCTCCAGCAAGATCGAATTGATCTGGCCAGCAACCATGCCCGACTCGACAATCCGATCGTGCCCCGACCCTCGTCCCAGACGATATACATCGTTTCCATCTCCTCCGCGCAGCTCATCATTGCCTGCGCCGCCGTCGAGCGTATCGTCGCCCATATTGCCGACGAGAAGATCGTCTCCGTCATCACCGGACAGTGTGTCGCTACCGACGTTGCCAAAGAGAGTATCGTTACCTGCGCCACCTGCAACCGTATCATCACCGGCACCGCCAGATACGACGTCGTTCCCCTCCAATCCATTCAATGCATCCGCTGCATTATTTCCACCGATTACGTCGTCCATTGGCGTCGGGAAATTGGTATTGCTATTTAGCCGCGTCTGAATTGCGACAGAATTCCAGAAAGTGCCATCGGCAAATTCGATCTGCTCCAACGCATAGGAGGAAACCGGAATGGTTGAAAGGTTGGAGAAATGGTACTTAACGACAATTTGATCGCTGCTGCCGCTAAAGTTGATGAGCAGGTTATCGTAATTTGAACTATCACTTGAGGCGCGGGAAAGAACTAGATCGCCGGCTGAAATACCCGCTTTGAATACGAGCTTTCCTACTCCACCCGGCGCATCGGAATCCAGAATCACATCTTGACCGTCGCCGCGGCCAAAGAGATAGGTATCATTACCCAGGCCTCCAAATAGAGAATCATTTCCCGTGCCTCCCTCGATCACGTCATTACCATCATTGCCACTGATCGAGTCATCGCCGGCACCACCGTGCAGACTATTGTCATAGCCATTTCCGGTTAAGGAATTGTTGCCATCATTGCCTGTCGCGTTGGAATCCCTCGCTATACCCGTCAACTCAAGATTTTCGACATTCGCATAGGAAGCCAGAGAATAATCTCCCCGAATTGCGGCGTCGGGAGCGATTTTGACGGTATCAATTCCCTCGTCAGCCTGTTCGACCACCGTGTCGCCATCGCCCAGAATGTACACATCGTTTCCCTTACCGCCAGTGAGGACGTTGGCGATAAAATTGTCGGTTCCCCAAAAACTGCCGGCGGACGGATCCCTGTGGGCACTACCGTTCAGGATATTGTTCAGATCGTTGCCGGTGCCATTGCTCGACGCGTTGCCACGCAAAACCAGATTTTCAACGGCCGCACCCAGGGCATAGTCCACGTAGCTTTCCACCGTGTCCCTGTTACTTGAGCTGGCGGTAGAAGTTTCGATGACCTGATCGCCAACGTTATCCACGATGTACGTTTCGTTGCCATTGCCCCCGACCATGGTATCGGCCCCGGCCCCGCCATCGAGTCGATAATCAGCGGTGGCAAAAGGCATCCTGATCTCAATATAATTATCGAGAACATTACCTGTCACGTAGGGCGTTGTCGAAAAGTCATCCTTAGTCTTCACAATCATGTTTTCCACGTTGTCGGGAATAATGCCTCCCCGTGCAATGATCGTATCGGTGCCCTCTCCGTTCAGCTCAATAATCCGCTCCGGATTCGTCAATGGGTAATACCTGAAGTCAAAATTGTAGGTATCGTCCCCCTTTCCTCCATACATGAGGTCGTACCCACCACCCGACGTGTCTTCTGACAAGGTGTCATTTCCGTCTTCGCCGTATAGTGTATCGACGGCATTATCGTTCCACCCGCCCCCGCCACTGAGACTGTCATCACCGCCGCCGCCATACAGCGTATCGGCGCCTGTCCCGCCACCTAACACGTTATGGCCGCTATTGCCGCGAATTACGTTGTTCAGCCCATTTCCGTTGCCGGTGATATCCAGTGCCCCCGTCAACGTCAGGTTTTCAACGTTGGCACTCGCAGTAAAGCTGACTGAACTCTGAATCGTATCGATACCCTGATTGGCGCCCTCGGAAACCGTATCCTGCACGTTGTCCACGACGAAGGTGTCGTTACCGGCAGTACCCGTCATGGCATTGGCCGGGGATGGCACTACCTTCGCCAGGATAGTGTTCAGATCCCAGGTTGTGCCGTCACTGAAACAAATCTGCTCGACTTTTAGATCGACTGGCGCCCCGCCCGAGGACGTGGTGAAGAACCCCTTGATCCACAACTGGTCCTGACTGCCTACGACCGAAAGCACAAGATCACTGTCTTGACGGAACAATGCAACATCGTCCGGTGCGACATCGGCACCCAGTTGCAGCGTATCGAAGCTCCCGGAGGCTCCGCTATCATCGCCGAGCTGATCGCTTCCATACCCTCTTCCGAAGATGTAGGTGTCGTTGCCGAGGCCGCCATTCAATGTATCGCGGCCGGTTCCACCGTCAAGCGTGTCGTCCCCCTGCCCCGCATCGAGCTTATCCGCGCCGTCGCCGCCAACGAGGACGTCATTTCCTACATCACTGTCCAGATGGTCATTTCCACTGCCACCGTAAAGGCTGTCGTTACCTTCCATTCCATAGATGGTGTCGTCTCCACCAAGTCCATCGAGGTTGTCGTCCCATGCATAGCCCAGCACGGTGTTATTTGCCTCTGTAATAGGGCTGGCGGTCATGGAGTTGATGGTAGCCGCATCCCAGATAGTACCGTCGGCAAACTGGATCTGTTCAATTCTGGAATAGCCGTCCTGGCGAGCAAAGAAGTCTTTGACAAGAATAAAGTCGTCAAAGCCCGAAAGCCCGTTCGCGCGCTTTATTCCGATCGCCAGATCGTTGGGGCGTGGATAGGCATCCTGGTTCAAAATTCGGAGTAAGCCTACATCGCTGGGTTTGATGTCCGCAGCCATGATGACCGTGTCGATATCTGTTGTCTGGGAAGCGTACTCCCAAATCGTGTCCTGGCCCGATCCGCGTCCAAAATAGTAGGTGTCATTGCCCACCCCGCCGTAGATGGTATCGTTCCCCGTCCCGCCGTCGAATATGTCGTTTCCACTCCCTCCATCGAGAACGTCGGCGCCAGCATCACCATAGATCTGATCATTGCCGGCACCACCATATATCGAGTCGTTGCCGTCCAGGCCGTGCATGATGTCGTCGGACTCAAAACCGTTGATGATATCGTTGCCTGCTGTTGCGGATTGGCTCAAGAGATTTGCCGAAATTTCTGCCTTGCCCCATATGGTGCCGTCGGCGAACTTGATCTGCTCATTTTTCGTGGCACTTGCACCGTAATATGACTTGATGGTCATGGTGTCGGTGGCGCTGACCTTAATGATCAGGTCGATTCCGCTGCGGATGAGCGTCACATCGGCGGCACTGATGCCAGTACCTAGCTCGATGGTGTCCACATCATCGACATTGTCCAATACCTTGTGAGTGATCTGATCCTGCCCGTCACCGAGATTGAAGGCGTATGTATCGCTGCCCACTCCTCCATCCAGTGTGTCGGCGCCTGCGCCGCCAGCAATCCTGTCGCCGCCGGCGCCACCGCTGAGGTTGTCGCCTTGTCCTCCTCCCAGAATATCGTCCGCCGAATCGCCGCCCACAACTTCCAAGGCCGGCGCCAGCGCCATAAACTGGGTACGCGTGAGCGTCTGCCCATCGGAAAACGCAAGGCTTGATATCGCCTCATGCGTGAGCCCATCCTTTACATAGACCTCGCTAGATCCATATCTCAGGATAAAGTCGGTCTTGTTCTTTGGGATCGTGACAAATGTAATGTCTGCGGCCGTCTTTCCGGCGCCGAATACGAGTCGATTTTTTCCTCCGGCGTCATCGACGAGCGTTTGGGGATTATTCGGATCCTCGTGCAATATATAGGTGTCATTTCCGTCGCCACCGTTCAGATAGTCCGCTCCACCGCCGCCATCCAGGGTATCGTCACCGTCGTCGCCGAAAAATTGATCGTTGCCTGCACCGCCGATCAGTTGATCATTTCCGCTGCCACCTTGAAGCTGATTATTGCCAATACCATCTTGCAGAACGTCATCCCCGTCATCGCCGAACAAGAAATCATCACCATCTCCGCCGTAAAGCAAGTCCTGGCCTGCACCAGCGACAAGCTGGTCATTTCCCGATCCACCATTTAACTGATCGTCGCCACTTTCGCCAAACAGGACATCGTTGCCGTAGCCACCTTCAAGGTAGTCGCGTCCGTCGCCACCAACAAGCTGGTCGTCACCGTCGCCACCATCCAAGGTATCGTCACCAGACTCTCCCAAAAGGCCGTCGTTACCTGCATCACCAAACAATTGATCGCTTCCCTCTCCGCCTTGGAGCTGGTCATCGTCATCGCCACCGAACAAAGCATCATTGCCTGCGTCACCCAAAAGTGTGTCGGAACCTGCACCACCGCTTAGCTGATCGTCACCATCTCCGCCACCCGCCTGATCATTGCCATCACCTCCGTCAACCACGTCATTCCCAGCCTCGCCGAACATCAAATCATTACCGCTGCCGCCGTCCAACGCGTCGTCGCCACTCCCTGCACTGATCTGGTCAGCGTCATCCCCACCCGTCAGAACATCGGCTCCCGCGCCGCCATCCAGAGTATCTTCACCCTCTTCGCCATCAAGATAATCGTCGCCCTCGCCCCCTTGCAGCGCGTCCTTGCCGGCGCCACCAAACATCTCGTCATTGCCGCCATAGCCACGCAACATATCGTCACCATCTTCGCCATCAAGATAATCGTTACCTTGCTGGCTAACAGGAGTTTGATCGCTATCACCAAACAATTGATCGTTGCCCGCGCCTCCAAACAACTCATCGTCGCCGCCTTGCCCCATCAATTTGTCGTTGCCGTCTTCCCCGTCAAGGTAGTCGTTACCGCCCGTCAGGCTGCTATCGGTAGATGTATCGCCCCACACTTCGTCGTCATCTCCACCTCCGAATAACTGGTCATCTCCGCCTTCACCCTGCATGAAGTCGTTGCCCGCCCCGCCATCCAGATAGTCGTTGCCTTGGATGACCGCACCGGATCCACTGTCATAGACAGTGCTCCCGTAATCGCCGGTCATCTTGTCGTCCCCGTCACCCCCAAACAGCATGTCATCGCTGTCGTCTCCGGCCATGACGTCGTTGCCTACTTCTCCATAGAGAATGTCCTCACCGTCGTAGCCAGCCATGAAGTCATTGCCTGCGCCACCGTACATGACATCGCCAGCTGCCTGATCGCGGAAGCCTGGGAGATTTAGATTGTGAAATCCGGAAAGCAGTCGATCAAACGGATTGCTTGACTCAGCTATTTGCCAGTCGAAATCATCGGATACGTAATTGTCGTCGCCGTCAATGAAATCGTCGCCACCACCCCCGACTAGAATGTCCGCACCCGCCGCACCAAAGAGTGCATCATTACCGGAGTCGCCGACGACGATGTCATCTCCATCGCCGCCGTAAAGACAGTCGCCTTTAAGCCCAGTACCCTCCTGGGTCTGCCCCTGTTCAATTGCAAGGGCAAGGTCGATCTCGGCATTGGCATAGATTCTGTCATTGCCACCCCAGCCCCCGATGAGGTCACTTCCATTACCACCTTCGAGAATGTCGTCCCCGGTATCCTGGCTGGTGAAGACCAGGGAATTGTCCACAATAACGAAACCTGTCCACGCGCCCCACACTTTATCGTTTCCGTCCAAGCCTTGAACGCGGTCTCCTGCAATGCTGCCTTGCAGGCGATCATTACTCCCTGGAGTGGGGGAACCTGTTGGATTGTCCAAGTCATCATATGAGTCAGAACTCTTGTCGCCCGTGATGGTGCGCGTGGTGGTGTCGGCGATCGCATCTTTCAGATGGATGCCATAGTCGCCGTCATGGAAATCGTCGAGGTTTTCGCCCAACTGGATTGTCTCGCCGTTCTCTAAGACGATTTTGTATGGTGAGTTGTGGGTGAGAGTGATTTTCCCGTCGGCGCTTTTCCAAACATTGGATTGTGTCGAATCTTGAATAAAAAAACCGGCGATAGTGAAGTCGGCACTAGAATTCTTGCCGTTAACGACGATTTTGTTTGTGCCTTGGGTGTCAATGATCTTGTCTTGTGACGGATCGTCACCAACGTTGAAAACGTAGGTGTCGTCGCCGACGCCGCCTATGAGTGTATCCGCGCCCAAGCCACCAGTTAATGTGTCTTTTCCGTCGCCGCCAAGGAGGATGTCGGCTCCCGTACCGCCAATCAGTTTATCGTCGCCGTCTTCGCCAATTAGGATTTCTGGAGAGGTATTGACCTTGTCGAACGAATCATTGCTTCCGTCGAGAATGGCATTATGGGTGGCATCAAAGATTTGGCTCGTTGAATTACGGCCGGGATCGAGATAGATATTAGTCGAGGTGTAATTGTTTGGATCGAGGTTCGATAGACTCGTATACTGTGTACGCAAATCTGCAATAATCGCCGTTTCGGCTGACACTAATGAGTTGATTAGTCCTTGAACGGCATTCGATGTACCGCCCAGTCCATAATCGACATCAGCGACACCAGCCTGACTGCCATACAACTGTTCATGTTTGTCAATATGCGTACGGTGCAGTTGAAACATCCGGTAGATTTGTTTGGCTTCGTCAGGGCTGACGAGGTTTGCGTCTGTATAGGCATTTGGATTGTCGTATAAGCCAAAATATTGCGATTCAAAATATGCCCTCTTGGCATATCCATTGGCATAAATAGGATTTTGTGCAAACGCGCCTAAATAGCGGATGTCATACCAAGCCTCGGCACGATTTCCAGAAGATAAAGCGCGAGTTAATTCAGTCAAAATGCGAGGCGCTGAAGAATTTTTCTTGTAGTCCTGCAAGCGACCGTTGTACAGCATCGAAAATAGCGCGATGCGCTCTATGCTATTTGGGACAGAAATGCCAAGCAATCTGTCTAGTCGTGCTTCATATTGAGGGGCAACTTTTGTTGCAAAACTATTCTTTGCAGCGTCTTCCGTAATTGTGACATTTAATGATGCAGCAATTTCCTGTCGTCTTGTGACAGTCGCTTTCCGCGCTTCATTAAGCATCTGCGCCTGCATAGCTGTCAGTGTCAGACCCAAGTCGCTTTCTATTTCTGTATTCGAGTGTTGAAGAAGATCATAGCCAATGCCAATTGCGATACTACTGCCATCAAAATAGGAATTTGTCTTTAGACTTTCAACTTTGATCATAAATTGCACTCGATCGCTCTCGTAAGAATCGCTAGTCCAATTTGTATGATATGAAATGGTCATTTAGTAGCCTTCTTATTTATTTGTCTTTAAGCGGAAATAGCAAATGCTGTCGAGCGTCCAATCCAAACTTGACGCCACGGATATAGGTGGTTTGCCAAAGCGGACCCTGCTTACAATGCGCCATCTCGGGACATTTAATTCTTCGACGATTCCATTCATGATGACCGTCTTTCCCGTAACATATTGCTTGCCTTTAAACTGGATCACATCGAAGTCATTCAGTTCTGTCGGTCCAACTTTGCCGTTGAGCTTTGGAAAGTCATAGCCTCCTGGCACTACACGGGCGATTGAATCTCGAAGAAATATCGCTTTATATTCTTCTATTCGTCTTGGAATTTCTGTTTTTTGGGGAAATACTTCGAGGGAAGTAAAGCGGTCATCACTACGCGCCCAACTAGCCCAACGCATTACAATCTCGTTTTGGCCATCGTGATTCAAATCCGCCTCCGCAATCGTATAGGTGTTCCTATCTACTTCCATATTTCCTGGTAGGCCCACCCAACTCTTCTTTTTCCAATGCAACGCTAGTGGTGACGGAGAAGGCCATGGATAAGGCCGAGGAAATGGCTTTTCTCCAAAATCCAAAGAAATGTTTTTGTTGTACTCTGCGAGAATTGGCTGGCATATCGCATCGTCCTCGCTCATTTGCAAGGCATATTCGATATGCGTTTTCCTCACTTTGCTTTGGAACGTCTTGCTTTTATTCTCTTCGGATGCGTGGCCTATTGACGACGTGACAGTTACAAATACCATCACCAATATCAAAGTGTGAATGTTCAAGGTGACCTCCTCCAGATTGATTGATTCGTCGTACGCATCAAATGCCGATTGAGATTATTGCTAAACGATCTAGAGGAGTCAGCATCGCCGATCTTTTCCTCCGACGAGCAGTATCTGGTATGCATAACTGCTTTGTGATGTTTCATTTCTCCCTGCCTGCTTCCGACACCGCCTTTTGAACCGGCGACAGCAGATACTCCAATACAGTCTGCTGGCCCTGATTAACCTCGGCGACCACCTGCATGCCTGGAGTCAGTCGTAGGTTATTTCCTTGAGGGTCTTTCAAGGCCTGTGCATCGAGCTGCACCCGCGCTTTATAGGTCAGAACTCCCTGTACCGGCTCGTTATCCTCTTTCATTTTGTTTTTTCCATTAGCTTGATTGTTCGCTTTGGCTGCCTCGGTCGCATCCGCGCTCACATGTACGACCTTCCCGGTCAACATGCCGTACTTTTGGAACGGATACGCTACCAGTTTGATCTGCGCACTTTGCCCCTCGCGCACAAACCCAACATCCTCGTTCTTGATATTTACGTCGGCAAACAGCCGCTCTCCCTTGGGCACCAAAGTCATCATCACTGTGCCCGGTTGCACTACGGCTCCTTGCGTCGTTGTCGCCAGATCCTTGATCACGCCATCCTGCGGTGCGCGCAGCTCCATCAACCCTTCCCTGTACACCGTCTTGTCGAGAGTGGGCTGCAGCTGCGCGATCTTCGCCTGCACATCAGCCAGCTCCTTCTCCAGCTCACTCCGGTACGTACTCTGCAACTGGCTGATTCTCTTTTGCTGGGCAATAATCGTCGAATGCAATGCAGCCACGGTCGACCGCTGGGCATCGAGGTCTTTGGCCTTTTCCATAGCTTCGCGCTGCTTTTCCGCCGCGGCGATGCCGCCAATAAATCCGTCCTTCTGCAATGTTGCATAGGCCTCTGCCGAACGTTTGTAGGTCGGCAGCGTCTGTTCCAACTTATTCAGAATTTCCGCCGCACTTTTTCTTTCATGCTCGGCTTTACTCAGCAAGGCCTTTTCCTGATCAAGGCTGTCGAGATAGGCTTTGCGATGGGCGGCGTATTGGCTCTGGACTTGTGCATATAGTTTCGGATCGTCGCCCGCTTTGGGCAGCATCGGCTGGTCACTCAGTTCTGCATTCAGGCGGCGTGCTTGCATTTGCTGAATTGCCAGGTCGCTGTTGATGCCGGCTTTGTCCGCACTGGCCAGGGTGGTATCGAGGCGGGCCAGCACCTGCCCTGCTTTGACTGCATCGCCTTCATCGACCAGCAGTTGCCTTAGCACGCCGGCTTCTGCCGGTTGCACGATCTTGACCAGTGTTTGCGGAGCGAGCTTGCCTTCGGCGCTGGCAATGATGTCGAGCTGGCCGAA
>NZ_DATFAF010000055.1:0-2329 GCF_035254865.1 Noviherbaspirillum sp. | reverse complement strand
GCTGGCATGTCGTCCTTGTTAGCAAAAGTCAATCCCCGATTTTAATTCCGCGCGGTTCAGTCTGGTAAAATACCGGGCTTTGCACCCTCTGGTTCCAAGCCGGACCGGAGTCGGCACCAAGACCCGCCACACACCTTGATTTGACATGACTCCCACTCTCCCGACCGACAAGATGGCCAACGCAATCCGCGCCTTGGCAATGGACGCAGTACAGAAGGCGAACTCGGGCCATCCCGGCATGCCCATGGGCATGGCGGAAATCGCCGTCGCGCTATGGACCCGGCACTATCGCCACAACCCGACCAATCCGCACTGGATCAATCGCGACCGTTTCATTGTCTCCAACGGCCATGGCTCCATGCTGCATTATGCGCTGCTGCACCTGAGCGGTTACGACCTGCCGATGGAAGAGATCAAGAATTTCCGTCAACTGCATTCCAAGACCGCCGGCCATCCGGAAGTGCATGTAACGCCGGGCGTCGAGACCACCACCGGTCCGCTCGGCCAAGGCCTGACCAACGCGGTCGGCATGGCGCTCGCGGAACGCCTGCTCGCCGCCGAATTCAACAAGCCAGGCTTCAATATCGTCGATCACCACACTTATACCTTTGTTGGCGATGGTTGCCTGATGGAAGGCATTTCGCATGAGGCGTGCTCGCTGGCAGGCGCCTTGCGCCTGAACAAGCTGGTTGTGTTGTACGACGACAATGGGATTTCGATCGACGGCCATGTGGAAGGCTGGTTCATCGACGATACCCCGAAGCGCTTCGAAGCCTACAACTGGAACGTCATCCGCAACGTGGATGGCCACGACGTTGCCGCTGTGGACGCCGCCATTGCTGCCGCAAAGAAATCCGACAAGCCGACCCTGATCTGCTGCAAGACCGTGATCGGCAAAGGCAGCCCCAACAAGGCTGGCACACATGACGTGCACGGCGCAGCCCTGGGCGACAAGGAAATTGCCGCCACCCGCGCAGCGCTCGGCTGGGACTTCCAAGCCTTCGAAATTCCCGCCGATGTCTATGCGGCATGGGATGCCAAGACGTCCGGCCAGAAGCTCGAAGGCGAGTGGAGCGAATTGTTCAAGGCCTATGACGAGCGCTATCCGCAGGAAGCGGGCGAACTGTTGCGCCGCATGAAGGGAGAGTTGCCGGGCAAGCTGAACGATGCGATCGACGCCTACATCGCAACATGCGTCGAAAAGAAAGAAAACATCGCGACCCGCAAGGCCAGCCAGAATGCCATTCAGGCACTGGCTCCGGTCCTGCCGGAATTCCTCGGCGGGTCGGCCGACCTGACCGGTTCCAACCTGACCAACTGGAAAGAATGCGTTGCGGTGCGTGCCGACCATGCGGGCAACCACATCAACTACGGTGTTCGCGAATTCGGCATGAGCGCCGTCATGAATGGTATTGCCTTGCACGGCGGCTACATCCCGTTCGGCGGCACCTTCCTGACGTTCTCCGACTACAGCCGCAATGCGCTTCGCATGGCGGCGCTGATGAAGATCCGTTCGATTTTCGTCTTTACGCACGACTCGATCGGCCTGGGCGAGGACGGCCCGACGCACCAATCGATCGAGCATGTGTCCAGCCTGCGCCTGATTCCGAACCTGGAGAACTGGCGTCCTTGCGACACGGTCGAATCTGCAATCGCATGGAAACATGCCGTCGCGCGCCGTCATGGCCCGACCACATTGATTTTCTCGCGCCAGAACCTGCCGTACATGGAGCGCACGCCGGAACAAATTCTTGCCATCAACCGTGGCGGTTATGTTTTGCGCGATGCGCCGGACGCCAAGGCCGTGCTGATCGCAACCGGCTCCGAAGTCGAGCTGGTAGTGAAGGCGGCTGACGAACTGGCCAAGCAGGGCACGCCGGTGCGCGTGGTTTCCATGCCGTGCACGGATTTGTTCGACCGCCAGGATGCCGCCTACAAGCAAAGCGTCCTGCCGAAAGGCTTGCCGCGTGTTGCGGTGGAAGCCGGCGTTACGGACTTTTGGTACAAGTACGTCGGCCTGGAAGGCGCCGTGGTGGGTATCGACACCTTCGGCGAGTCCGCACCGGCGGGAGTTCTGTTCAAGCACTTCGGCTTCACGACTGAAAACGTGATCGCCAAAGTGAAATCGGTTTTAGCTTAATTACGTTCAGGAGAAAACCATGACCATTCGCGTCGCAATCAACGGCTACGGCCGCATCGGCCGCAACATTCTTCGTGCGCATTACGAAGGCGGCAAGAAGAATGACATCCAGATCGTTGCCATCAACGACCTCGGCAATGCCCAATCGAACGCCCACCTGACCCGCTACGACACCGCGCACGGCAAGTT
>NZ_DATFAF010000054.1:0-74622 GCF_035254865.1 Noviherbaspirillum sp. | reverse complement strand
GCGGCCGTCACGGCCGATGACGACGGCTTGTTCGCCCTTGATGCGGGCGGCGGTGCCGAAGGCCTGGCCGATCTGGCGCGCGATGCCGATGTCCAGTGTCTTGCCCACGATGCCGCGGATATCGTATGCCTTGAAAATGCTTTGAGAGAGAGTCAACACGTTTTAGCGAACCAGATAGAGGAAGGGCGCCCCTGACACAACCGGAAAACGCCATGCGCGCATGCGCGGCACATCGGCACATCATCGGTACAATCAGCGCCGATGTGCGCCGGACTCACGACGCCTCGATCAAAGGCGTATTGTCCGAAGGCCGCTGTCCGTAAGCCGACCTGCCATAGGTATATCCGTAACCGTAGCGCCCCGGCCGAACCTTGAGGTCGTTGAACAAGACCCCTTTCGCCTCCAGCCCGGCCTGGCTCAGGCGCTTCATCGATTCACCGATCTCGCCCGGCGTGGTGACGCCGGCGCGCGTCATGATGTAGATCGCGCCCGCGTGCGAGCCGATGATCATCGTATCGGCAACCGCGAGAATCGGCGGCGCATCGATCAGCACGAGGTCATAACGCGTGGACAGCTCTTGCAGGAAGCTGCCGAAACTAGGACGCAGCAGCAGCTCGGACGGATGCTGGGGCAAGGTTCCGGTGGTGATGAAATCCATGTTTTCGATCACGCCGTGATGAATCACCTGGTCCAGATGCCGCGCGCCCGCGATGGCATCCGACAAGCCGTCATGGCGGCCAAAACCGAAGTACAGATGCAGCAAGCCGTTGCGCAGGTCGGCATCGATCAGCAATACCTTCTTGCCGGTGGCAGCCATGATGGCGCCAAGATTCGCCGAGACGAAGGACTTGCCCACGCCCGGCGTCGCCCCGGTGATCAGCACGATGTTGTTCTTGAACTGCGGCAGCGAGAATTGAAGCGCGGTGCGGAAGTTGCGCAAGCTCTCGACCGCGATGTCGCTCGAAGACACGTTGGCCAGGAGCGGCACCTTCTGCTGCTTGGCATTGACCTGCTGATACAACTCTTTCTGCTTCCGGCTGTGCGGGATGGTTGCATAGACGGGCACGCCCGCGATCTGCTCCATCTGCTCCGGCGAATCGACACCGCCGACCAGCGTCTTGCGGAAGAACGCAATCACCGCACCGATGAACAAGCCGGCCAATATCGAAATGGCGACGATCGCCGGGCGATTCGGCTTGATCGGCTTCTCGGGCAGCATCGGCATGTCGACCAGGCGCACATTGCTGACCTTGCCGACGGTGACCAGGCGCAGCTGCTGCGCCGTGTTCAACAGGGCGGTATACAAATCCGTATTGACCTTCACGTCTCGCTGCAGACGCAGCAGATTCTGTTCCATCGAAGGCAGCGACTTGATGTGTTCATTCATCGCGGCGATTTCGCCGTTGATTTCCTTCAGCTGGCTGTCGATGCCCTGCACAGCCGGATGCTCTTCCGTATAGCGCGACAGCAGTTCAATCTTCTTCTGCTGCAGATCCATTTTCTTGAGCTTCGCCGCAGCCGATTGCTGCAGGCTCAGTTTCGATTCCTCGTTCAGGTCGACCGTTCCATTGGCATTGCGAAAGGCGTTGTACTTGGCCTCGGCCTGTTCCAGCTGGGACTTGATCTCGGGCAGTTGCTTGTTCAGGTAGGCCAGCGACTTTTCCGCCTCCTCGGTCTTGCGGGCAGCATTCTGCTTCGCATACTCCTTGCCAACTTCCGTCAGGACCGCGTTGATCATTTGCGGATTCGAGCCTTGCAGGTTGACGCCGATCACGCCGGACTGCTTGCCACCCAGCTCATCCACCTTCATGCTCTTTTGAATGCCCTCGATGGTGGCCAGGCGCGATGCGCGCGACATCAGGAACTGCGCACCGGGATTGCCGTCGAGACGATCGATACGTACTTCGATGGTGCCTTTCGGCAGTTCGAATATCGCTGTCTCGCCGACCTTGGCCTTGAGATCGATGCCCTGCTCTTCCTGCGTCAGGCGGTACACGCCATTTCCCTCCGCCGTCACCACGAATTCGCGATTGAGCAGCTCTTCAGGTACATTGAAGGTTGCCACATCGATCTTTTCCGCGCCCCATGCATAGCCACCATAACCGAGCAGTCCGGGTGTCGACAGTTTCTTGTTCTTTTTCGCTATCCACGAGCCGATGCCCGGGAAGTAACGCGGCCCGGCGTTGATATAAAGCCGCAGGTTGTCGATGGCGCGCGACACCACCAGCCGCGAGCGGATCAGCTCCATCTCGGCCAGCGCCGAGGTCTTCACGTCGAACATCGACGACAGGTCGCCGAGGATGTTCTTCGATTCCTTCTGCCCTTCTTCCTCGACGTGAATCAGCATGTTGGCTTGGTAAACCGGTGTCGCGGTGAACGCGTAGGCCGCGCCCAGCAAAGCCAGTACGAGCGTGATGGTGGCAATCATCCAGCGGCTTTCCCACAGGACGTCGATGTAGCTTGCCAGCTCGATGTCGTTTTCTTCCTGGCGGATGGGCCCGGCGAGCCTCGGTATGGATTGATTCATCATAGGTTTATCAGCTTGTTGTTAGTACGGACATGAACGACGCGAATCAAGACAATGACTGCAAATGCCGCCTTGGTCGGCCAGTGCCGCCCGCAAGAACTTTCCTGCGGCGGCCATGGCAACACAGTCAGAGCGAGGCCATTATTTGTTTGTCGCCGGCGTGACTGCGCCGACTGCCGATGACAGTGCACCCGGCAGAAGCAGACTGATTGCGCGATGCCAGTTCGCCAGTGGCGTTGCCGCGACAAAGACCACATCCTTCGGGTTGAGCTCGAAGCCCTCTGCCATCGCCAGCGCACCGGGCGAGCGTCCATCGAGTTGATAGACCACCTGTTCGGCACCGGATTTGCGCACCACATAAATCTGGCTGCCGTCACCACTGGTCGGGTTGATGCCGCCGGATTCGCCCAGCGCCTCATTCAATGTCAGGCGCCCGTTATGCATGGGCAGCGCGCGCGGACTGACCACTTCGCCCGAGACGAACACCTTGCTTTCGTCGCGCGAACGGACGCGCACGACATCGCCGTTGGTGAGCATGATGCTGCCCGGATTGACTCCGCGTTGAACCAGCTGCGGCAGGTTGATGTAGTAGTTGGTGCCATCCCGGTTCACGACGACCTGGCTCTGGTCGCCGGTCGGCAGCACGCCGCCCGCGCGATTGATCGCCTCGACCAGTGTCATCGGGATATCGTTGATCGCCTGCAGGCCCGGATTCTTCACTTCGCCGTCGACATAAACCCGCTTGCTGCGATAGGCCTGCACCCGCAGCGTGACCCGCGGCTGCTTCAGATAGCGCGACAGCTTGCTGGCAAGAAGATTGCGGGCCTGATCCTGCGTGAGACCAGCGACTTTCAGGGGACCTGCATACGGAAACTGGATCATGCCCTCATGGTCGACCATGAAACCGGCAGGCGGCGCGGTCGTCGCCGCGGTAGATGCGTCGGAGCCCGTACCTACGCCGCCGCCTGTGGAGATCGTCGCGGAGTTGGAGAGCTCAGGATGATCCCAGACCACGATCGACAGAACATCGCCGTTGTCGATGGTATAGGGCTTCGGTTTGGCCAGCAGCTTGCTGATGTCCTGGGTGGCCTGCTTTTCGCGCAATTCGCGCTCTGCCTTGACGAGATGGGGGGTAATCTGCCTCAGAACGGGATTCACGTTTTCGTCGCCGCTCGCACTGTCCGCGCTTGAAGAATTCAGTCCGGACGACTGGCTGTAATGCATGCCCGGAGACACCGATGTGCAGCCCGCGGCGATCCACGGCAGCAGCGCAACCATGCTCCATTTTTTGAGAGAAGCTTTAGAACAGAAGTGCATTTGATTACCCCACATGATTTGCACGAACTTGCCAAGACGGTTACCGGCGTGTGCTGTGTTTAAGTTAAGGATGCCTGGATCGGATAGGCGCCCGGAGCGGCGCAGTGGCGCTCGCGAGCGTGGCAACGACGATAGCGGGCATGTTTCCGGAGACATGATTCCCGCCGCGCGATGAGACGGAAGCGTGGGCCGCTCCATCTTTTTCGTTGCCGTTCGACCATTGGCGACTTATCTGATGTACAACTCTACGTATCCCCTTAGTGACTGTTTTGACGTGTATCAACGCAAAACAAGATATGAAATTCAGGTGTATCAAAGCGTTACAGCATGCTTGAACACAGCGAACAAAGAGCGTGTGCGAGCGTAATGCACGACCCGTACAGCCGGCATGTTGCGCGCACTCAGGAATCGCACTGACTCAAGATAGCCGGGAAAGGAGGGAGAGGCATTGTGCAAAAGCACGCAATGACTTGAGCAACATTAAGAAGTCGCGAAACTGGCAGATCGGAACCGATCTGCGAAGCGGTTTTTCAACCGCGTGTCAGATACCGCGCAGGGTCTGCAAGGGCGGGTGATTCAGCACGTTGCGCAATCCGGCCCAGCCGCCGATGAATGCGCACAGGGCGCCACTCGTCAGGCCGGCGATCCACACCACAGGGCTGAATGTCCATTCGAAATTGAACACATAGCGCGCCAGCGTCCAGCCGACGGCGGCCGCGCCACTTGCTGCGAGCACGCCGGACAGGCCGCCGATCAGTGCAAACTCGATCCACTGCGATTGCGAAAGCTGGCGGCGTGTGGCGCCGAGCGCGCGCAGCAGGCCGGATTCTCGAATGCGTTCATCCTGCGACCCGACCAATGCCGCATACAGCACCAGCACACCCGACGCCAGCGTGAACAGGAACAGGAATTCGACGGCTGCAATGACTTGATCGAGCACGTCCTGCACCTGTCTGATCATGCTGCCCACATCGACCACGGTCAGGTTCGGAAACTCGCGCATCAAATCATTCACGAGGGAGGCCTTTTCCATCGGCAAATGAAACGCCGTGATCCAGGTCTGCGGCATGTTCTCGACGAGGGCGGGGTTGAGGATCACGAAGAAATTGACGCGCATCGAACCCCAGTCGAGCTTGCGCAAACTGGTGATGGTCGCCTCCACCTGCTGGCCCGCGATGTCGAAGCGCAGCTTGTCGCCCAGCTTCAGCTTCAGCGTTTTCGCCAGGCCCTCTTCCACCGACGCTTCCGGCTTGCTGTTGTCATACCAGCGTCCGGCGACGATGCGGTTCTGCGGCGGGATATCGCGCATGGTGGACACATTGAATTCACGATCGACCAGACGCCGTGCGCGATCGTCCACGTAGGTTTCATTGGTAATGGGCTGATCGTTCACCTGGATCAGGCGTCCGCGTATCATCGGATACAACTGCGCCTTGCCGATGCCGTTGGCGGTGAGCCGCTTTTCGAAGTCCGCTTTCTGCTCAGGCTGGATATTGATCACGAAACGATTCGGCGCATCCGGCGGCGTGGAATTCCGCCATGCGTCCACCAGTTCGCCGCGTATCACCGTCAGCAGCAAGAGTGCCATCAGACCAAGCGCGAGCGCCACAATCTGCACCACGGTCGCGCCTTGACGCCGCTGCAAGGCCGTCAAGGCAAAGCGCCATGCCGGATGATTGATGCCCATGCGCAGCACGCGCAAGGATCGCAGGCTCAGCCAACCGGCAAGCGCGAATACCGCGAATCCCGCGAGAAAGCCCGCGGCTGTCAACAGACCGAGTTTCGGATTCCCCGATTGCCACAACAGCAGCCCGATAAAAGCGAACAGCCCCAGCCCGTAGGTGGCCAGTGTGGCGGGTTGCGGCGCGTCCTGCTCGCGCCGGATGACGCGGTTGTGCGGCACGTTGCGCAATTGCAGGATCGGCGGGATCGCAAAGCCGATGAGCAGCAGCAGTCCTGTTGCCATGCTTTGCAGTGCCGGCAGAAACGTCGCCGGGGGCAAGTCGCTTGTCACCAGCTTGCCAAGCCCTTCGAGCAGCACGAAATGCGCCGCGAAGCCCACCGCTGCGCCAAGCAGGCTGCCGGCCAGTCCGACGGCGAAGAACTCGATCAGATACATCGCCGTCACCTGGTTTTGGGTCAGGCCGAGGCAGCGCAGCATCGCGCAGGCGTCGAGATGACGCAGCATGAAGCGGCGCGCGGCCATCGCAACAGCGACTGCGGCCAGCATGGCGGACAACAGTCCGACCAGCGAGAGAAATTCTTCGGCGCGGTCCAACGTTGCCCGCATTTCGGGGCGGCCGGATTCCAGCGATTCGATGCGCACGCCCTTGACGTTGTCGCGCTCGATCCGGCCTTGCAGCCAGCGCTGGAAACGCGCGACCGCGCCCGGCTCGCCAGCCACCAGCAGGCGATAGGTGACGCGCGAACCGTTCTGGATCAGCCGGGTCGCCGGGAGATCGGACAAGGGCAGCATCACGCGCGGGGCGAAGTTCATGAATCCTGCGCCGCGATCCGGTTCCATCGCGATCACTTGTGCGATACGGAATTGCTTGTCGCCCAGCTTCAGCATTTCTCCCGTCTTCACGTCCAGTGCGGACAACACGCCGGGATCGACCCATACCGTGCCTTCTTCCGGAATAGCCCGTGTTGCGCGCTCGCCACCATCGGACGTTGCGAGTTTCAGCGCACCACGCAGCGGATAGCCGGCGGACACGGCCTTGACCGCCGCCAGTTGGGATACCGCCTTGTCGCCCTCGCCGGCTGTCGCCATGCTCGGGAAGGTGACGTTTTCAGCCAGCGTGAATCCGCGCCGAAGCGCTTCCGCATGCCACGCGCGATCGATCGGCTGGTCGGCGTTGACAACGAGGTCGGCCCCGAGCAACTGGTGCGCATCGCGATTCAGCCCGGCACGCATGCGATCGATGAAGAACCCGACCGAAGCCAGCGATGCCACGGCCACGATCAGGGCCACCAGAAGAAAGCGCAATTCGCCGGCGCGCCAGTCGCGCCGCGTCATGCGCAGGGACTGGATCAGCATCAGGTGCTCAGCCTTCTGAAAAGCCAGCGCAAGCCGCGCCAGACCTTGGGCAGCAGCCACATTGCGATGAGAAAGAATGCAATGAGGAAAATGAACAAGACCACCGGATGGAAGAAGGCCGCCCACAAGCCGCCAAGCACGGCAAGGTCTTCGGTGAAGGATGCCGCCCAGTTGCTGAACGGCTCGGGCGAGGTGTTGATCAGGGCGCGGCTGCCGGCCTTGGTGACGTGCGCGCCGGCAGCGAAGGTGCCGCCGAGAAGAGCGGCGATGGTCGACCATTCCGTTCCCATCTGCCCCAGCGCGGCCGCGCCGAGCACCGCGCCGGCCGGCACCCGGATGACGGTGTGGATCGCATCCCACGCGGAGTCGATGCCGGGTATCTTGTCCGCCAGGAATTCCACGATCAGCAGCGCGCCGGTTACCGCCATCACCCACGGCGACTCCAGGACCTGCAAGGCGGGCGGCAACTCGATCCAGCCCGATCTGCCGAACCAGCCGGCGATGAACAGGGTCATGTACAGGCGGATGCCGCTGGCCCACGACAAGCCGCCGGCCAGGGCCGCGGCGGAGAGTGTTTCAGTCATGTTGGTCCTCCTCCGGCCCGCGCTCGAACCTACGCTTCAGGTTGCGTGATTCCGGAATAGAGGGGGAGCGCGCCGCGAGCATGAAAGTTCCTGCCGCGATCAGCATGATCGGTATGATGAAGCGCCACGACAGCCCGTGATACAGGCGAAAGAACGACAGCAGCCCGGCCAGGATCAGCATCGGCCCGGCGACGATCGACGATTTCGTCACGCCATCCAGTACCAGAATCGCCACACCCGCGCCGGCCAGGCCGAGGATCCACAGCCAATGCACATCCGGCAGCCAGTCCAGGCTGTAGAGCAGCCAAGTGAGGCCAAGGACAATCAGCGTCACCGGCCAGATCGAATCTTTCATCATCTTCCCTTGGCATCCCTGCTCAGCGCAGATGTCATGGCAGCCGGGCGAGGTTCAACGGTCGAAAAAAGCATCCACCTGTTCCAGGTATTTCTGTTTCGTTGCGCCATCCAGGAAGGACGCCGCGAAGCTGTTGCGCGCAAGACGGTAGGCGTGGCTCTTTTCCAGAGGCAAGGCGTCGAACATTTGCACGAAATTGTCGTTCACGTAGCCGCCGAAATACGCCGGATCGTCGGAATTGACCGTCACCGTCAGTCCGGCGTCGAGCAGTTTCAGCAAATTGTGATCGGCGGTCTTGTCGAACACGCGCAGTTTGATGTTGGACAGCGGGCAGACGGTCAGCGGCACCTTGTCGCGCGCCAGCCGTTGCGTCAATGCCTCGTCCTCCAGGCAGCGCACGCCGTGGTCGATGCGTTCGACTTTCAGGAGATCGAGCGCGGTGCGGATGTACTCCGGCGGTCCTTCCTCGCCCGCATGCGCGACCAGATGCAGGCCGAGCTCCTTGCAGCGTGCGAATACCCGTGCGAACTTTTCCGGCGGATGGCCGCGTTCGGAAGAATCGAGGCCGACGCCGATGAACTTGTCGCGATGCGGCATGGCCTGCTCCAGCGTCGCGAACGCCTCCTCTTCCGAGAGATGACGCAGGAAACACATGATCAGGGCACCGCTCATGCCCCACTGGTCATGCGCGTCCTGCAATGCGCGATGGATCCCGTTGATCACGGTGGCGAAGGGCACGCCACGCTCCGTGTGCGTTTGCGGATCGAAGAACATTTCCGTGTGCAGCACATGATCGGCATGGGCGCGTTGCAGATAAGCCCAGGTCATGTCGTAAAAGTCCTGCTCGGCCAGCAGCACGCTTGCGCCCGCGTAGTAAATGTCGAGGAATGACTGCAGATCGGTGAAGGCATAAGCGCGGCGCAAGGCTTCCACGGAAGGGTAATTGAGCTTCACGCGGTTGCGTTCGGCCAGCGCAAAGATCAGCTCCGGCTCAAGCGAGCCCTCGATGTGCATATGCAGCTCGGCCTTGGGCATCTGCTGCAGCAGCGAACGAAGTGCGGCATCCATGTTTTTTTCCCCTTTCTTGTGCAGTGACTTTGCTGCGATTGTACGGCCAAGAAGGGACATTTGTGTAAATCGGACCGTTGCGGCAGGTCCATGGAGCGCGCTTTTTTATGCTGGAGCGATTCGCGTCATCGGCCGCGTCCGGCGAAGCTGAAGTTTTCTCCCGTCATTACATGGATTACATGGTCGTGCCGCGCATCGAATCGATGTGCGTCTTTTCATAGACCTCCTGGCAGGGCGCGCAGCGCTCCGCAGTCGGCTGCACCTTCAGCCGCTCGAAGGGAATTTCCGTCTCACACGAAACACAATCGCCGTAAACGCCGTTCTCCATGCGGGCACGCGCGGCTTCGATGGCGCGCAACTCGGTCAGGTCGCGCGTCACGGCGGCATTGCCAAGGTCCACCGCCAGATTGGCAAAGGAGGAGTCGCCCGGATCCGGCGCTTCGGTCGCCACTTCGAGGAACTCATCCTTTTCGTCGACTTCGCGATGCAGTTCGGCACGCAGTGCCTGTTCACGTTCGTCCAGCATCTGTTTTAACTGAGCGAGTTGCTTGTCGGTCAGGTCTGCCATGGTGATTTTTCCTCGTTAAGGGTCAACATAAGGGTCAATATATGCGTCAAGAAAGCGCGCTGTCGGCACGATGGCCGCATGTGCGGCTGTCACGACCGGAACAAGCATTCAGAGGGCCGGCCTTTGACGCAGGCGCCATAAGGCCATCAGGGCAATTCCCGCCCCCAGAAAAAGCGACATCGCGGTTTTCGGGTGGGTCGCCGCCTTGGTATACAGGCTGGACTCGAGTACGCCGCCTCGATACCCCGGCCGCTCCAGCAGGTCCGGCCCGGGCCCGTAAAGACTGTGCTGGGCGCGATTGCGTGCGGGCATGCGGGATTTTTGCTGCGCGTAAAGAAATCTCCGCATGTAGCGGTCCAGCATCCGCGGCGCGTAATACGCCGTGGACGAAATCAGCTTCGCCGCGGCGCCGACAAAGATATCGCGCTCAACGTGCTCGGCGGCATGCAGGATTGCATTCGCCACCACCTCCGGTGCGTACACCGGCGGCGGCAGGCGCGGCTCGGCTTCCAGATAATTCTTCGCGTGCTCGACGAACATGGTGTCTACCGCGGACGGCTTGATCAGCGTGACCGCAACCGGCGCTTGTTCCGCCTCCAGCTCGATGCGCAGCGAGTCCGTAAAACCCTTGACCGCATGCTTGGAGGCCGAATAGATGCCCTGCAGCGGCAGCGCGCAATCGGAGACTTCGCTGCCCAGGTTGATCAGTGCCCCGCCCCGCTGCTTCAGGTGTTCTGCCGCGATCAGCGAACCATAGACCACGCCCCAGAAATTGGTCTGGAACAGCCGGTGCTGATCCTCCACGGAAACATCTTCATTGCGCCCGAAAATCGCCACGCCGGCGTTGTTCACCCAGGTGTCAAAACCGCCGAAGCGCTGAATGGCGGCCTGCGCTACCTTGCGCACATCCTCCTCGATGCCGACATCGGCGACGACGTAAATCGCTTCACTTCCCTTTTTCGACAGTTCAAAGGTCAACTGCTTGAGCGCATCCTCATTGCGCGCCACGAGGACGAGCTTCGCGCCGCGTTCCGCAGCCTGGCGCGCGGTGGTCAAGCCGATGCCGCTGGTCGAACCGGTGATGACGATAATCTGGTCCGAGACTTTCTTGAGGCGAATCTTCATCTGGAAGCTCCTTTCCATGATTCCTCTCAGCGAAAAGCATGCCTGCTCCCGAAACGGCGTTGCCAAGCGGTACAGGCCGTGAGAAAGCAGTGTTCGATCTGAAATTTTTACCCGCCAGGTGCACGTTTTTTGCACAGCACGGGATTTGGCTTTTCGCTTCGTGTGCTTGACAAGCGCGCCGGACAATTCAATCCTGAACATGCGCACGCACGATTCACAATACACCCGCCGGGACAAAACAGAAACAGAAACCGAAGCGAGCACTTATGCATCAGAATAGGCCTGTTCCCCTATTCCAAGGCAAGTCATGCCAACGATCAATATCGAATTCAGCGACGAGGAATACCGCGTTCTGTCGGACGAATACAAAAAAATGTGCATCGAGTGGCTGCGTGCCAATGCCGCCTCCACGCCGCCGCCTTTCGAGCAATGGCTTTCTACTCACCTGATGGCCGGCGCGGACAGCGTGGCACCGGCTGATCGCGATGTCGCGGAACTGCGCATCTTCAACGCCATCGAAAAGCTGATCATCAGTTTGCAGACGCATGGTTTCAGCCTGGCGCATCTGGGACGGTACGGCAGTTCCCCGGCCGAATCGGCTGCCGCACTGGCCCAGGCAATTTCCAGAGATCTTGCCCTGGCGCATCCGCGCGCGAAACGGATACAGGAACTGGTGGAATATTATTCAAAGAGCCCGAAGGAAATTGCCGACCTTGCGCATGTCGTCATGACCAACCGCGCTTATGGCGCCTTGCACGAGGCCTATCGCAAGCTGGTGGAACGTACGGAAACGGCATTGGACCATCTCGACGAGGAAAAGGCACTCGGCCGCGTCGAAGGCGCCATGGCGATCCTGGTCAGCCTGCAAGTGATCAGCCGCCACGCGGCCAAGGAGCAAACCGAGGCATTCAAGGCCGCTTTGCGCGACCGGAAAAAATAGCGAACCCGAAGTCGGCGATCGCAGCCATTGCGATCCAGAACAATACGAGGCGTACGATGAGCTATCCCACAAATCAATTCGGCGTACCGCAATACCCCGACCACGACGCGCGTCGCCTCTTCGTCCTCCTTTCCGCCATCGACCTGCTCGAACGCCCGACCGTTTCGGCCATTGCCGATCTGACCAGCCATGACAAGGAAACCGTGGACGCCGATGTCCAGCGCCTGCGCGAACAATTCGGCGTGGTCCTGCACAAGGTCGGCGACATTTACCGCATCGAGTCCTGGGGCGACGTTCTCAAGAGCGACGGCGTCAAGCACTATCTGAAGGCCTAAAGCAGCGATTTTGCGGTGATTTTGCAGCGATACTGCAGCAACTTCGGCTTACCGCTCAAACAGCATTTACCCCTTGGAACCCTTTCAAACAAGAAAGGAAAGATCGGTGTAAACTGCCCAGCTTTTTGCCTGTCTGGCAAGATCGGCAAGGGTTCCCACGGAGTAACAAGAATTGAGAAAGGTTTTACACCGGCTTCGCGCCTATTTGCCCAGTCCGATAGCAACCAATGGCGCGGAGCGCCTGCGCGCCTGCTGCGGCGCCATGATCGGCATTGTCATCACCGGCGCAATGAGCCGACTGGTCCTCGGGCCGGGTGCGGCGCTTGCGCTGGCCGCACCGATCGGCGCTTCCGCCGTCCTGCTGTTTGCATTGCCAGCCAGTCCGCTGGCGCAACCCTGGTCCATCGTCGGCGGCAATATCGTCTCCGCGATCATTGGTGTGGCTTGCGCCCGCGTGCTCGATGACCCCTTGATGGCCGGCGCCCTCGCCATGCCGCTGGCGATCGCCGCCATGTTTGCCCTGCGCTGCCTGCACCCTCCCGGAGGCGCCATCGCCATGAGCGCGGTGATTGGCGGGCCGGCGATCCGGGCCGCGGGCTTCGATTTCGTGCTCGCGCCCGTAGGACTCAACTCGTTCTTGCTGCTGCTGGTTGCGCTCATTTTCAACAACGCCACACGCCATCGCTATCCGCATCTCGCGCACCCCGATCACAGCAACACGCACGGCACAAAGGACGCCCTGCCCCGCGACCGCCTCGGCTTTACGCCTGCCGATCTGGACGACGTGCTCAAGCAATACAACGAGGTGCTGGACATCAGCCGCGACGACCTGGAGTCGCTGTTCCTGCAGACCGAGATGCATGCCTATCGCCGCCGCTTCGGCGAGATCACCTGCGCCGACATCATGTCGCGCGACGTGGTTACGGTGGAGTTCGGCACCGAACTCGAAGAAGCCTGGTCGCTGCTGCGCAAGCACAAGATCAAGGCGCTGCCGGTGGTCGACCGCTCGCGCCGCCTGATCGGCATCGTGACCTTTGTCGATTTCATGAAAAACGCCAATCTCGACGTCTACCGGGGCTTCGACGACAAATTGCGCCGTTTCATCCGGCGTACCACGCACACGCATTCGAACAAGCCGGAAGTAGTCGGGCAGATCATGACGCGCACGCCGCGTACCGCGCGCAGCGACATGCACATCGTCGACCTGGTGCCCTTGCTGTCGGATATCGGACTGCACCATATCCCGATCATCGACCGCGAACGGCGGCTTGCCGGCATGGTGACCCAGTCCGACCTGATTGCCGCGCTGTATCGCGGCCGACTGTCCGACACGGCCGAAGCCGCATAGGCACCTTCCTGTTCGCCGCCTGTGCCGCCGAATAGCGGGCCTGGCACGACAAAAGCTTATTCAGGCTCAATATTCATGCCGGGGAAGCAAGTACGATGAGTTCCATTCCGCACGGTAAAGCGCCGGCTTAGCTCATTCGGCAGAGCAGTTGATTTGTAATCATCAGGTGGGAGGTTCGAATCCTTCAGCCGGCACCATCATTAAGAGCCTATCCCAGTAGGAAACAGTCCCGCGCCGCTACCCATTGGGGCACATGGCGGTGTTGCGAGTCCCTTGCGTGGATCACCACGCGGCCGGCCTCGCGCCTTGCCTTGTGCCCCAATGGGTAGCGGCCCTCCGGGTTGGGGGCAAAAACGCACGCCAGCGGTGTTGCTCCTCTTTGCATAGATCACTATGCCGCATCCTCGCGCCTTGCCGGCGCACCTTTTTGCCCCCAACGCGGAGCTGTTTCCTACTGGGATAGGCTCTAAGGGCCTGTCTTGCGACAGGCCCTTTTTCATTGGTGCAAATACCGGTCGAACCGTAAGGCTTCTTTGGCATCTAACAACAAGTTCTTACAAGGAGCGCATCATGAAACGGAAGACCAAACCCTTACCGGGTGCGGCGAACCGCGGAATTCAACAGAAATCCGCCTACACCGTGCACAGCCCGTTTATCGGCAATCCCTACGCCGGCAAACCGCTCGACGGCAGCCAGTACGTCGATGTCGTGGAGGAGCAGGAATACGCAGATCGCCGTCCAACGCCGGAAGAACAGAAGCCCCGCTTCGCCTTCAAGGAGGAGCCGAAGTCGGATTAATCCGCGTCGCGCACCAGACGCATGCCGACCAGGGTATAGCGCGTCTGCGGCGTATTCCAGTTGCGATACGAGGATCGTGCATAGAAAGACCAGGTGTGCCACGATCCTCCGCGCCGTACCCGCACCGAGCCCGACTCCGGTCCCTGCGGATCATTTACCGGCGAACGGACGTAATAGTCGTCGGCATGCCAGTCCGCGCACCACTCCCAGGCGTTGCCGAGCATGTCGTACAGGCCGAAGGCGTTCGGCGCGAAGCTGCCTACCGGCGCAGTGAATTCGAATCCGTCATGTCCCGCCAGCGCAAAGGCGTCCCACTTGGGCCAGTCTTTCTTCGTGTCGGCGTCGAAGGTATTGGCGATCCTGACCAGCGACTGCGGGTCATCTCCGCTGTAGTAGCGCGTGCGCGTCCCAGCGCGTGCCGCATATTCCCATTCCGCTTCCGTCGGCAAGCGATAGTGCCTCCCTTCCCGCTCGCTCAACCACTTCGCCATGGCCGTCGCGTCGTTCCAGGTCACGTTCACCACAGGATGATCGTCTCCTTGCGCAAAGCCGGGATTGCTCCATGAATATTTCGGATTGCGCCCCTCGAAGGCATCGCCGCGCTCGGACTTGGCCGGATCGTACTCGCGGTTGTAGCCATAGCCGCCGGTACCATCGGCCACCGACTCCGGCTTGTAACCCGACTCCTGCAAAAAGCGCCTGAACTGGCCGACCGTCACCTCGTACTGGCCCATGTAAAACGCTTTGGTGATGCGCACTCTGTGCACCGGCGCTTCGTCGGCCAGAAGCAGGAAGCGCTGCGGGTCGTATTGCGGATAATCCCTGGAAAGCGCGGCCGGCGACTCATCGCTGCCCATCATGAATTCGCCGGCCGGAATCAGGACAAACTTCATGTCCAGCGAATTCCTGATCGCTTCCTGCGGCGTCGAGGACGGCGCACCCGCGCCTGCGGAAGAAGCCATCAGAAACGCAAACAGGAAGACCGTCGACCGTATATGCATGGCAGATCCGCGAGAGATTGGATTGGGCAGGCGGCACAAAAAGGCCGCGACGAGACACGGATTTATCTTAGCATTTCCTTGCTTGCGGGAATGAATCGGCGAAGTGAACAAGCATGTGTGCAACAGCATTACCATTAGCGAAATCCCTCCTCGCGACCTAGACTGTTGATAAACAATTATCAACAGTGAACAGAGGAGTGGTCATGTCAATGTTTCCTCTCGCAAAGTCATTGCTGATCAGCTTGTGTTTGTGCGCGTCCGGCGCGATGGCAGTATCCCTGGATGATTTGTCCAATCAGGATGCCACCAGCGGCTTGAAGGCGGCACTCGAAAAAGGTGCTGTTTCGGCAGTCGGCAAACTCGGCGTCCCGAATGGTTTCCTCAACAATGAAAAGGTCAAGATCCAGCTGCCGCCGATCCTGGAGAAGGCGCGTCCGGTCATGAAAATGACGGGGCGCGGCGAACAGCTCGATGAACTGGTGGTCGCGATGAACCACGCCGCCGAAGCGGCCGTGCCGATGGCCAAACCCCTGCTGCTCGATGCCATCCATTCGATGTCAGTGGCCGACGCCAAACAGATACTGACGGGCGGCGATACCTCGGTCACCGACTTCTTCCGCGCCAAGACCTCGGCACCGCTCACGCAAAAGTTTTTGCCAATTGTGAAGAAGATCACGGATCGTGCCGATCTCTCCGCCAAGTACAACGGGGCGATGAGCCAGGTCTCCAAACTCGGCGTGGCGCGGCAACAAGCGACCGTGGAAGATTATGTGACGCAGCGCGCGCTCGACGGCCTGTATACGATGATCGCCGAGGAAGAAAAAGCGATTCGCCGTGATCCGATCGGAACCGGCAGCAAGATCATCAGCAAGGTGTTCGGCGCGCTGCACTGAGCTCAGGATTCGCGCCCCGGCATTAGGAGATGCCGGCCATCGCATCTCGGCGGCAGCAGCTCGCCCAAAAAGATACATTCAATATGAATCTTATGGTAAAGTATGCTCCATCACGCATCGCGATGCAGGACAGCTTCATTCCGCGACTGATGCCAAGACATTCGGCCAGCCGCACTCTCTGTAGCAGGCACCCGACATGGCAAAGAAATTTCCCGTCAACCCGAAACATCCCGAGCGCATCTGCTGGGGCTGCGACAAGTTCTGCCCGGTCGGTTCGCTGGCGTGCGGGAACGGTTCGGAACGCACCCAGCATCCGGTCGAATTGTTCGGAGAGGACTGGCAAGAATGGGGCCTCGACGCGGAAGAACAAGCGGCCGAGCAGTTCGGAGAATAAGCGCCATCCCCCGTTGTCCCACCCGGCCGGGAATGCAGCCGATCAGTACCGATAGAAACCGCGCTTGGTCTTTCTGCCGAGGAAACCGGCATCGACCATTTCCTTCAGCAGTGGCGCGGGGCGGTACTTCGGATCGTTGAAATCGCGATAGAACACTTCCATCACCGCCAGGCAGGTATCGAGGCCGATGAGGTCGGCCAGCGCCAGCGGCCCGATCGGATGATTCGCACCCAGCTTCATGCCGGCATCGATTTCCTCGGCACTGGCAATCCCTTCCTGCAGCACGAACACCGCCTCATTGATCATCGGCACGAGGATGCGGTTGACCACGAAACCCGGAGAATTCTTCACAAGGATCGGCGTCTTGCCGGTCTTCTTGGCGAGCTCCTCGGTCACGGCAACCGTCTCGTCGCCGGTTTGAATACCTCGAATGACTTCCACCAGCGCCATCACCGGCACCGGATTGAAGAAGTGCATCCCGACAAATTGTTGCGGACGCGACATGGCCGCCGCCAGCTTGGTAATCGAAATCGAGGAGGTATTGGTCGCGATGATGGTCCCGGGCTTGGCCAGTGCATCGATTTCCTTCAGGATGCGCAGCTTGAGCTCCAGGTTTTCCGTCGCCGCCTCGATGATGAAATCGGCCTTGGCAAGCTGACTCAGCTCGGTGGTGCCGCTGATCCGCCCGAGCGCCGCGTCCTTCTCTTCGGCAGTCATCTTTGCCTTGCTCACCGCGCGTTCGAGCAGCGACGAAATACCCGTGACACCACGTTGCACGGCCGCGTCGTTGATGTCGCGCATGATGACGTTCATGCCCGCCAATGCGCATACCTGCGCGATGCCGCTTCCCATTTGTCCAGCGCCGACGATACCTATCGTTTGAATGCCCATGATGTTCCCTTTGATTGGATGAAATGCGTTGTACTGAAAATGCGCATCCCCGGATAACGGAGAGGATTCGGCAGCATTTTACATTCTGCGCCATTCCCGGAATACGCAATGCGCCGCAGCATCATGCGCGACGAACCGAAATCGCGTGCCGGTGTCGAAATCAGGTGGTCAATCGAAGGGGATACGCATGAAGCGACTATTCACCTGCGCAACAATGCTTTTCCTGTCCGCATGCGCGCACAAGAGCCCGGAACAAATGACGGCACTCTTTGGCGATCCCGCGCCGTTGACGGCTGCCACACAAACCATCACGATCCAACCCGGCACCAGATGGGTCAATGTCACCGGCGGCGACACCGTCAAATTCGTCGCGGGAGACAAGGCGTTTGCCTGGACCTTCGACGTGGCGCGCACCGTCAACTCCTTTGACCTGAGCCGCGTGGCGCCACCGGGCGTGCTGGACCATCCGGTGACGGCCTATGTCGCGCCCGACCCTCGGTACTTCGGCGCGGACGGTTTCGACGGCGGCGCGAAGTAAGCGAAGCGCATGTCTGCGGGAACACCGCCGTACTTTCAACATTGAGCACGGTCAACATGCCGGTACGGCACCGGAATAGCCTTGATCCATGCGTGCAATCCCGCATCGAGCAAAGGATAGTGATGACGACCATGACCAAACTGGCACTCGGAATGATGGGCAAGCTGCGACCCAGGCCTGCACTCGGAGAATCGTCAGCCTCCATTGCGCTGCCGCCGCCAGTGAAACATGGCGGCCTCCCGTTGATGGAAGCGCTTGCGGAGCGCCGGTCATCGCGTGAATTCGCACGAGATGCGCTGACCCCGCCCCTGCTTTCCGGACTGCTTTGGGCAGCCTATGGCGTGAACCGGCCGGATGGCTTCCGCACCGCACCTTCCGCGCTGAACGCCCAGGAGATCGACGTGTTCGTGGCCCTTCCCGGCGGCGCATATCGATACGACCCCACGGCGCATGCCTTGCAGTTGGTGTCGGGAACCGACGTGCGGCGGGTGACCGGATATCAGGATTTCGTGGATGAGGCGCCGCTGGACCTGGTGTATGTTGCCGACCATCGACGGATGAGCATGGTGCCGGCAAGCCAACGCGAGGCCTATGCCTATGCGGCATGCGGCGCGATTGCGCAGAACGTGTACCTGTTCGCGGCCAGCAATGGCCTGGCAACGGTGATCCGCGCCTGGATCGATCGGTCGGCAATGGCCGACGCGCTTGGCTTGACGCACGATCAACAGGTGTTGTTATCACAGACCGTCGGTTATCCCCGCGGCACGTAATGAGGGATCGGGCGCTCTGCACCGCTGCTTGGCCAGCGCCGCGTCAGTGCGCCATGAGAACGGGACAGGTCATGGACCGGAACACGGTTGCGGTCACGCCGCCAAGCACGATTTCGCGAAAGCGCGAATGCCCGTAGCCGCCCATCACCAGCAAATCGGCGCCGAAGCGCGCGGCCTGCGCCAACAGCGCTTCACCGATGTCGATCTGTTCGCCAGTACGTATCATGGCGACCTCCAGCCTGATGCCGTGCCGCGCGAGATAGAGCGCCATATCCGCTCCCGGCTCTTGCCCGTGCGCGCCCTCCCCGATCTTCGGATCGATCACGTTCAATAGCACTTGGCCTGCGTTGCGCAGAAAGGGCATGGCGCCAGAGATCGCGCGCGATGCTTCCGTGCTGCCATCCCATGCCACAACGCAGCGCGTGCCAATCGTCTCTGGACGCGTGGAATTCGGACAGATCACCATCGGCCTTCCCGCATTGACCAGAACATATTCCGGAAGATTGCGCGGCTCGTCGAGCGGATCGTCCGGATCGACTTGCCCGACAATCAGCAAGTCGCTGTAGCGCCCCTGAAGGCAGAGCGCCATGCCCGGGTCGGCTTCGATAATGCGCTTTTCGGTCGAGCCGACGCCGTTGCTGCGCGCGATGCTCTCGAATACGTCGAGATCGGCCGCCGCCTTCTCACGAACACACTCAAGGTAAGCGCTCAGTACAGATGCGGCTTCGCTGCCGACGCAATTCATGTAAGGAGATTCGTCCATCAATGTCGACGCTACCCCGACAAGATGCGCGCCGGTACTCGCCGCGAGTTGCGCCGCCATGCGAACGCGATCAGGCATATGGCGCGAGGAATTGATGTGAACGACAAACGTTGCGCGATCCATTTCATTCTCCGCAGAGCCTTGAGAAAGTTCGGCCCTATATGCAAGATGCTATGACTGCGGCTGGCGAATTCGGGTGATCCAGGTCAATATGTCGATTGTTGTCCTCAAAAGAAAATGTTTGGGACTCAAGGCAAGGTCTGCGCCGGACCGGTTTCACCGAATCGGGAAACGATCACGCCGCCGTGACGGACAAGACGATCAGCCGCTTCGTCCACCATTCGTTCAACGATCACGGCCGCCGGTTCAATGACATGGATCAGACCCGCAGCCTCGCCGAACCAGACGGCCGTGTTGTCCGGGTCGCCTTCCGCAAAGGCCTGCCGGTAACGAGGCCCCTCCACCGCGACGTTCTTTTCCAGCAATTCTTCACGGCCGTGCCAGCGCTCGGTGAATGCGTTGCGACGGATACGCGCGGTGAATCCCTGTGGCCAGGGAATCTGGCGCGCGATGTCCGGGATCCGCGTGCGCAGGGTGCCGTCCCCGTCCGTATCGACAATGGCTTGATGGTGGCGTTCGCCCACCAGGGCTTCCCTGGTCGCCCAAAAACGCGTTCCGGCCAGGACGCCATCCGCACCGAGCATGACGGCGGCAGCCAGTCCGCGCCCATCCGCAATGCCGCCTGCGGCAAGCAGGCAGGTATCCGGCGCATGCTGCGCAAGGTAATCGGCGGCTTCCGGAACGAAGCTCAATGCGCCTCGAAGCGATCCATGACCACCTGCTTCCGCGGCTTGCGCCACGACGATGTCGACACCGACATCGACCGCGTCCATCACATGCTCCATGTTCTGGCACTGGCAGATCAGGGCCGCGCCCGCATCCCGAATTTCATCGACAAAGGGACGCGGATCGCCAAAGGACAGCATGACCGCCGCCGGCCGGTGTTTCAGCACATCGGTCAGCAAGGAAGGCGATTTGCGTAGCGACCACGTAATGAATCCGACGCCGACCCGCTGGCCCGCGGCGGCGGCAAACTGATCCTCCAGCCAGGCCGGATCTCCGTATCCACCGCCGATCAGACCGAGCCCCCCGGCGCTGCTGACGGCGGCAGCGAGTGTGCCGCCCGCTGCAAAGGCCATTGGCGCGGAGACGATCGGATGCTGAATGTTCAGCGCACGTGTCAATCTGTTCGAGAGCTTTGCCATTGATCTTTCCTTGGTCAAGTTGAATGAGGCATGCTGAAAACCGCCCTGTCGAATTATCGGGAAGCTTGCTTGCCCGGTCATCATTTTGACAAGAAACGGGATGTCGCGCTGAGGACCGGCTTACCGCGCTGCGCGGTGCGTTCAGCAGGTTTGTGATCCTCAACGCTGCATCGCCGCTACAAGGACTTCAGGTATTCAACCAGGTCGCGCTTGTCCTGGTCGCTGAGAGCGAGTTGTTTGGTCGTGTTGTAGTGCTCGACCACATCCATCAGGGTGGCGAAGCGCCCATCGTGATAGAAGCCCGGCTTCTGGTGCGTCCACAAGCCGGCAAGCGGCGCGGTTCGATATTTTTGCGTGGGCGAACGTTCCGACTGGAAGGAGTCGATGCCGATTTCGCTCGGTGCGTGGAGGTTGTCGCCGGGCTCGGTATAGAGCGGCGGAACATGGCAGGATGCGCACTGCCCCCTTCCTGTGAAGACCGTCTTGCCGCGCTCGGCCGCCGCCGCATCAAAACTTCCCTGTGGCGGTTTCGGCGCAGCAAGCGAGAGCTGATAGGCGTGCAAGGCGGGCAGTTTCGCGGTGACGAGATCCGGCGTCTTTCGCACTTCGCCGGTTCCCGCTCTCGCTGCGACCGGATAGCGCGTCGGGTCGTTCAGGCGTTTGTCGATGAAGGTGCCGGAACCATGCATCTCGGTCACGGCGACATACGCGTTCCAGTACGGCACGGAACCCATTCCTGTCCAGGTATGCAGGTTGACCCCGGCCAGCCCGAATGCCGGCGGAATCACCGTACCGGCCTGTCCGCCATCCGGCCGAAACGCCTTGCCATCCTTGTCGAGCAGCGCATCGAAGCGCCCCGGCCCCCAGCTCGCCAGCACTTTCCTGAGCGTTGCCTCGTCGACGCCAAGCAGCTCCATATACGGGGTGAGGTTGGGCGCAAGCGAAATGATCTGGCCAATGTTCAGATCCCGATTGGCCCAGCCGTCCAGGCGCTTGCCAATGCCGGCCGTCAACGAGTCATCGACTGTCGAATGGCAAAACGCGCATTGCACACCCATCGACCGCAGATTGCCGCTGGAATCGAACAAGCCCTTTACTCCGACGACCGCGTCCAGCCGCAGCAAGGCAACGGTATTGGCGGGGTCGTCGAGATTGACCTGGCCGCCCCGGATCTTTTCCTTCAGGTCTTCCGGCAAGGCATCCGCGTCGACCTTCAGGCCGACTGCGAGCGCCGTCCTGGGACTGACACCTGGTCCTACGCCGCCATTCTTTTCTCCTGCCAAGGCTTGATGCAGCCGCAAGGTATCGCCCCAGAAGGCTTCGTCGCCGAAGGTGTCAAACCGGAATATCTGCCGACCGTCCGCAAGCTGTTTCGTGCCGTTGTCGCCACCGGCTTGACGCGTCGGGCCGGCGGTCGAAGCATTGTTCGCTGCGGCATTGATCGACAGGACGCCGACCATTCCCACGGCGCCGGCAAACAGCGTGGCCAAAGAAATTGTCAGTACTCGTTCCATCACGAATCTCCATTCTCTCGAAGACTCCCTGATGCTGGTATGGAATCGCTCCGGTTGCGCCGACCGGGAACATGGCGTCCGACTCTGGACAAGACATTGGATGAAGTCGGGCGCGCTTGCGTTCCGGCGTTGGCGCGATCAGCAGGCGACGTTCTTCACATCGCCGTGCGGAATGCCGGCGACCTCATCCTGAGCGGCGTCTCCGTCAGCGAGATCGACGCATCGGATCAACAAGGAAATTTCTGAAGCGACAGGCGACAGGTACTGCCTGAAGCGCAGCGACATCAAAAGCCGGAATAGCTCGCGAGCAGAATAGCGATGCCTGTCACAGCGACTGAGGCTAGAGTGGCACGAAGTGCAATGTCGGCGAGGTCACGGAATAGCATGGCGATGCGAATGGGGCAGAAACGGAAGGAAGTGGTGCGTCAACGAAACAATAGCAGCACGGATTTGCTCCGTAAACTGATCTTGCGTGTCTGTCTGCGGATTGCAACACGCGAGGATGTAGGCCGCTTCCGATGGAGAGAATTGGTCTGGCGATGCCGGCCGCTGACAGGACCAACAGGATTGGCCCCGCCAAATCCGCCGGCTGCGCTTTACTGTCAAAACAGTCAATTCCTCGCCGTTGAAAAAAGCTTATTTCCTCGCTCTAAAAACGTAGTACGAGTCAACCATCACACCCAGGCACGTAGAGTCAGGTAGTCTGAAATGGTTGAAGGACACTGCAAAGGTCCCGCCTCCGTAGGTGCTGCTCGCGTATTCAAGGAACTCGCTGCAGCCGGGAATGCTGACAAGGAAATAGGTATATGTTCCGAGGTCATCCAGTGCCAGCATCTGACTGGCGGGCACTTTCTGATTAAAGGCGTTCAACTCTTCCTGCGTGGCGATCGCATAAGATCTGCCGAGCCCGGTCAGCAAGAGATTGTAAAAGCTGATGGTCCTCTCCGGGATCGTAGTGAACGTACCTGGGTTGATTGCAACCTTGAATGAAAACGCTTGCGTGTCGACGAATGTCGCCTTTGGATTCGTGCTTGATACCGCTGTTGTTGTCGGCTGCATCGACACGGTATCCGCTCCTGAAGGCGTGTCCTTGCCACCTCCGCCGCAAGCGCAGAGGAAAATAGAGATCATCACGATCGACAGCGGCCGCTTCAGGTTTGTGCTCAAGAGTGTCAAGTGGTTTAAATTTTGCCAGCGTAAAACGCTAATGATATGGACAGTTTTCAGTCCTGCAACATTTATTGATTGACTGTAGAAGCCATTCTTTCCAGACATGGCCGCAGTGGTCCGGCAGGCGGCAGGACCGCCGCCGGAAGATCAGCAGCGCAGCCAGCCTTTGGTGCGTGCGATGTCGATGAAGGAACGCGCGCCCTCGGCGACTTCGCCGGTAGCGTCGGGAAATGCCGACTGGAGGTCGGCGATGATGGCGTCGATACTTTGCTTGCCGTCACAGCGCTTCAGGATCTCGCCGGCGGACGGATTGAGTTTGATGAGGCCTTCCGGATACAGCAGGATGTAGGCATTCTGGCTGTTCTCCCAGCGGAAGACGAAGTGCGGCGACAGCCTCGGACAGGCATGGCCGCTCGTTGAGGTTTCTGGTGCAGTGTTGGTCATGGCAGCAGGGGCCGCAGCGCCGGGCGGAAGGCTCACTCGTCCGCCGCCCGGAGGCCGCTCAGCGCACGTAGACGTAGGCGGTTACCTCGAAGCCGAGGCGGATTTCGCAGAAAGCGGGGGTTTCCCAAGTCATGGTAAGTCTCCTTTGTTGAATGAGGCGGCGACATGCCGCCCCTAGCCTGATTATCGACATTCACGCCGGCGCGCAACAGCATGCTTTTGCCAGAAGCCGCTCATGAAAATCATGATTGGGCAGTGCCCGCCCCCATCGGTCTATACGCACCCCAGCCCTCGATCTGCACATCGGCGTATGCCAGCAGCATCGCATCAAGCATGGACCAGAGGATATCGAGCTTGAATTGAAGGATATTCAGAGCACGCTCTTGCAACTCGCGCGTGTTGAAGTGTCCGAGCGTGATGCGCAGTCCGTTGACGACGTCGCGCGGCGCTTCGCTCAGGCGGCGGCGGAAATAGTCGTAACCCTCCGGCTCGATCCATGGATAGCATTTCGGCCAGAAGTCGAGGCGAGACTGATGGATGGTCGGAGCGAACAATTCTGTCAGCGACGCAGCGGCCGCTTCCTGCCAGGGGCGCAGACGCGCGAAGTTCACATAGGCGTCCACGGCGAAGCGCACGCCGGGGAGCACCCGCTCCTGCGACACGATCGCCTCGCGCGACAGGCCCACTGCCTCGCCGAGCCGGATCCAGGCCTCGATGCCGCCATCCTCTCCATTGAACCCGTCATGGTCGAGGATGCGTTGCACCCAATGACGACGCACTTCGCGTTCCGGGCAGTTGGCAAGAATCGCCGCGTCCTTGATGGGAATGTTGATCTGATAATAGTAGCGATTCGCCACCCAGCCCTGGATTTGCTCGCGGCTGAGCTGGCCGCGATGCATCATCACTTGGTACGGATGATGGATATGGTAGCGCTCGCCCATGGCACGCAGGCGGGCTTCAAATTCCTCATCGGTCCATGGCCGCATGTCATTCATCTTCATTGCTTGTCTCCTGTGTCGATCAGCATGCCGTCCCACGCCACCTCGATACCGGCGCGCGTCAGTTCGGCGCGTTCCGGCGAGTCTTCGTCCAGGATCGGATTGGTGTTGTTGATATGAATAAGCACCTTGCGCGGTTTGCCGTAGCGCGACAGCAAGGCCATCATCCCGCCCGGTCCGCTCTGGGGCAGGTGTCCGATGCCGCGCGCGGTGTTGGCGGACAGGCCCATGCGGATCATTTCGTCATCGGTCCAGAAGGTGCCGTCCAGCAGGACACAGTCTGCGTCAGCGAGACAGGATTCCAGATGGTCCTCCATGGCACCGAAGCCGGGCGCATAGAAAATCCTTTTCCCGGTGGCGGTTTCCTCGATCAGCACGCCGATGTTGTCGCCGGCATGCGCGTCGTGCCGGTGCGGCGAATACGGCGGCGCCTTGCTGGCCAACGGCACCGGGGTGAAGCGCAGGCCCGGCGCGGCGGGCACGGTGAAGGCGACCGGCGGCGTCACCTGCAGCGGCTGCCAGCGCACCGTGCAGAAGTGCGACAGCACGTTGAAGACCGGATTGCCGGTGCTCAGGTCTTCGCAAACCTGCGGCGTGCACCAGATATCGAGCGGCCTGCCTTCGCGCAGCATGACGAGACCGGTGGTGTGGTCGATCTGGGCATCGATCAGGACCACGCCCGCGATACCGGTATCGCGCAGTCCCCTGCCCGGCTGCAGGCAAGGATGGGCGCGGATCTGGGCATGGATGTCGGGCGAGGCGTTGAACAGCACCCAATCGCGGCCATCCGTGCTGACCGCGATCGACGACTGGGTGCGCGGCAGCGCGCGCACCGTCCCCTTGCGCACGCCGTCACAATTGCGGCAGTTGCAATTCCATTGCGGGAAGCCGCCGCCGGCGGCAGATCCAAGTACAAGCAGTTTCATGCGTTCAGTATGGGCGCGGTCATCGCCGTACCGCATGCGGAGATTCACGAAAACGCCGTCGTGGTTTTCTGGAGTTGTCCGCCAAGGCGAGTGTTCCACTTTGGTACAGCTTGTTCGAATTCCGGACAGTGACAGGTGTTGCGTCATGGATTGACGACTTGCGGTACGCGGTATCAGCACTGCACGCTCGCCCCTTCCCGGGCTTGGCTCGAAATTTGCGTTGATGGGAGAGCCGAATCCCGGGTTCCTATCAGGAGTGAGTGCCGCCATGACGTTGCGACTGGATGAAATGCGCCTGCACACGCGCATCAGCCTCGTGCTGACGGCCCTTGCCGCCGTGCTCGTGCTGGCGCTGGGAAGCCTGTGGCTGAAGCAGACGCGGGATGGCATCCACGAAGAAGTGGAAGCTGCCACACGCGTCGCCGAACAATGGCTGACCGTTTCGGCGCGCGAACTGCATGCCCGGCAAGGCGGATTGAGCAGCGAGCAACTGCTCGCGCACCTGCGGGCCGTGGGTCGGATCCGCGCCAATGCGCTGGAGGTGATCGATGCCGCCGGCGCGCGCCGCTACCTGTCGCCAAGCCCGACCTACAAGGCTGGCCGCTCCGCCCCCGGCTGGTTTGCCGCCGTGGTCGAGCCTGGCTTTGCAGCGCGCCACGTCGACGCGGGTGAACTGGCGCTGATACTCCATCCGGATGCCTCGCGCGCGACGCTGGATGCCTGGGACGATCTCTGCGCGATGGCAGGCTGGGCCGCCGTCCTGCTGTCCGCGCTGTTCTTCACGGTCCGCCATGCGCTCGACCGCGCGCTGCGCCCGCTAGGGCAGGTGATGGCAGCACTGGACCGCACCGGGCGCGGCTGTTTCGATACCCGCCTGCCTGTCTTCCGCGAGCCGGAACTCGGCCGCCTCGCCAAGGCATTCAACGGCATGGCGGACCGTCTCGTGGAAGCGGTCAATGACAACGTGCGTCTCGGCAGCGAGCGTGAACTCAACGAACGCCTGCAGGCCCGGATCGAAGACGACCGCCGCAGCATCGCCCGCGAACTGCATGATGAGCTGGCGCAGGGCATCACCGCCGTACGCGCACTTGCCGGCGCGCTCGTGCAGCGCACGGTCGACCAGCCAGCACTGCATGTTCCGGCGCAAAGCATCATCGCCGTCACCGGCCAGATGCAGGACGGCGTGCGCACCATCCTGCATCGCCTGCGCCCGCAACAAGGCGGCCATGGCGCCAGCGTGGACGACGCGCTGGGACGCTATCTGCAGGCATGGCAGCAGCACTATCCGGATATCCGTCTCGGCATGCAGATCGCCGGAGGCAGCGAACCGGTCAGCGACAGCGTCATCGAGGCGATTGTTCGCATCACGCAGGAAGGATTGACGAACGTGGTGCGCCATGCGGCGGCAACGCGCGTGGAGATCTCCCTGCGGCGGCTTGATGCCGGCAACGGCTGCTGGCTGGAACTGGTCCTCGCCGATAACGGCCGCGGTCTGGGCACGCCGACATCATCGGCCGGCTGCGGCCTCGGCCTGGCCGGCATGCGCGAGCGCGCCGTCGCCCTGGCAGGAGAACTCCGGTTCGATACCTCGGCCGGCGGCGGCACGCGCCTGTGCGTACGCCTGCCTGTTACGAAAAACCATCCCGTGGAGCAATCAACATGAGCACATCCCTTTCCGGCCTGAAGATCCTGCTCGCCGACGACCATGCCATCGTGCGCATGGGGTTTCGCCTGTTGCTGGAAGGCGCTGGCGCGGTCGTGACCGGCGAAGCCGGCAGCGGAGAGGAAGCCTTGCGCCTCTTTGGCGAGCTGGCACCGGACGTGCTGGTGATGGATGTATCGATGCCGGGCATCGGCGGACTTGCCGCGCTCGAACGCCTGTCGGCGCGCCATCCCGGCGCGCGCGTGCTGATGCTGTCCGCGCACCAGGACGCGCTCATCCCGGTGCGCGCGCTCAAGGCCGGCGCCATCGGTTACCTGTGCAAGCGCTGTCTGCCCGACGAATTCCTGCAGGCGGTGCGCCAGGTCAGCCGGCAGCGGCGCTATCTCGATCCGGAACTTGCGCAGCAGGTGGCCCTCGCGCAGATTTCAGGCACCGCGCATCCTGCCGAAACGCTGACGGAGAAGGAATTCACCGTCTTCCTGCAACTGGCGCAAGGGCGTTCCGTCAACCAGGTGGCGCAGGATTTCCATCTGAGCGCGAGCACCATCGGCACACACCTGTACCACATCAAGCAAAAACTGAATGCGAGCAATGCGGCCGAACTGGCGGTGATCGCGATGCGTTCCGGCTTGATGGAGGCGTAAGCCGCGCACAGCGTCCCATCGTGATGCCTGATCCGCTTTTTCCGCCGATAACGCCGTACCGCACGCTCCGACTGCCGGTCGGCGACGGACATGTCCTGCATGTCGAAGAGTGCGGGCGGCCGGACGGCATACCGGTGGTGTTTCTGCATGGCGGCCCCGGCAGCGGCTGTTCCGCCGCGCACCGCCGCTTCTTCGACCCGGCGCGCTTTCGTGCGGTCCTGTTCGACCAGCGCGGATGCGGCAACAGCACGCCCCTGGCTGGCTTGAGGAGCAATACGACTGCGCATCTTGTCGAGGATATCGAACGCATCCGCATTTCGCTCGGCATCGAACGCTGGCTCGTCTTCGGCGGGTCGTGGGGCAGCCTGCTTGCACTCATCTACGCCGGACGGCATCCGTCGCGCGTAGCCGGGCTGGTATTGCGCGGCATCTTTCTCGGCTCGGAGGAGGAATTGCGGTGCTACGTAACCGATGCCGAAGGCGCCGCGCCGCTCGCATGGAAGGCACTCGCGGGCGACATTCCCGAGGAGGAGCGCGGTGACCTGCTGCGCGCCTACACGTCACGCCTGCTGGCCGGCGATACCGTCGCGGCCCGCCGGTGGCTCGACTACGAACGCGCGCTGATGGGCGAACCGCCGCTGTCGGACGCGCCGGATGCACGGCGTCTCGCCAAGACCATGATCCAGGCGCATTACCTCGCCAACGCCTGCTTCTCCAATGTGGCCGGGGTGCTGGCCTCCTGTGCACGATTGCGCCATTTACCCGTCTGCATCGTGCAGGGTCGCCGCGATACAGTCTGTCCGCCGCGCGCCGCCGAGCGCCTGCAGCGCGCACTGCCGAATGCGGTACTGCGTCATGTCGAAGCCGGCGGGCACAACGCGCTTGCCGCCGACATGGCCGTCGTATGTATTGCGGCGCTGGCCTCCGTTGCGGCGTCTGCCGAGTTCTGAGCCGATCACCCCACCCGGCACTCCAGAAAATCGCGAGTCCGAACCCGATAAAAGATCGATGGCCCTCTCCACGTCTTCTCGTCGCGCCGCCTTTCCCGCCGATCCACAATGGATGCAAGACAGCGGGCTTTCCGCACCGCTGCGACGGAGACGAAAGGACGCAATCATGCCGAAGGAATCGCGCGGCGTCAGCCTGGACGGGGACGGCAAGCCGCTGTGGCTGACACTGGAACTGACTTACCGCTGCCCCTTGAAATGCCCATGGTGCAACAACCCGCTGAACTTCAAGGACTACGCGAACCACGAGCTGTCCACCGAGGAATGGAAACGGGTGCTGCGCGAAGGCCGTGAGCTAGGCGCGCTGCAACTCGGCTTCACTGGCGGCGAACCGCTGCTGCGCGACGACCTCGAAGAATTGGTCGCCTATGCGGACGGCCTCGGCTACTACACCAATCTCATTACCTCCGGCATCGGCCTCACCGAAGCGCGCATGGTCGCCCTGAAGGAAGCCGGCCTCAAGCAGGTGCAGCTGTCGCTGCAATCGACCAGGGCGGCGCTGACCGATGAGCTGGTCGGCGCCAAGGCACATGCCCGAAAACTGGAGGCCGCGCGTCTGATCAAGGCGCACGGATTCCCGATGGTGATGAACATGCCGGTCTGCAAGCAGAACATCCGCGACATCGATGCCATGTGCGAGTTCGCCTCGTCGATCGGCGTCGAGTACATCGAGTTCGCCAACCTGCAGTACTACAACTGGGCGCTGGTCAACCGCGAGGAACTGATGCCCAGCCTGGATGAAGTGCGCGAAGCGGAAGCCACCGTGCAACGCTGGCGCAAGAAGCTGGGCGACAGCATGACGATCTATTTCGTCATTCCCGATTACTACGAAGGCCGTCCGAAAGCCTGCATGAACGGCTGGGGTGCGATCCACCTGACTATCGCACCGGACGGTGTGGCCATGCCCTGCCAGGAAGCGCGCGTGATCCCGGGGCTGGATTTCCAGTCGGTGCGCGACAAACCGCTGTCCTGGCTCTGGCATGAATCGCCGCTGTTTCGCAAATACCGCGGCCTCGACTGGCTGCCCGAGCCATGCAGCTCCTGTTCCGAAAAGGAAAAGGATTTCGGCGGCTGCCGCTGCCAGGCCTTCCTGCTGACCGGCGATCCGAGCAACACCGATCCGGCCTGCAGCCGCTCGCCGCATCACTACATCGTGCAGGACACGGTCAAGAACGTCGTGCACCCGCTGCGTTTTCGCAAGCCGCTGCTCAAACGCACCGGCGCCGCCGTGTCCACCGCCTTCATGGAGGATTGAATGCGCCATCCCTACGACACGGCAACCGGCACGATACTGCTCGGTGTGATGCTGACGGCATTGCTCGCCGCACTGGTCCGGCTGCTTCCGGCATGAGGCATCATGGATAGCATTCCCTTCGATCTCCTGCTGCGCTGGACGCATTTCATCGCAGGCATCATCTGGGTTGGGCACAACTATTCGAGCGTGGTGCAGCGACCGTCCTGGCAGCCGCTGACCGCCGCCGACCTGATCGACGACCAAAGCCAGCGCTTCCAGGCCCTGCTGAACCGCGAGCACGGCTTCTTCCGCTGGGCCTCTGTCGTCGCCTGGTGCGCCGGCATCCTGATGCTCTGGCAGCGCGGCTGGCTGTATGGCGCGCTCGGATTGCAGGGCGCGCTGGCGCCCATCGGTATCGGCGCTTATCTCGGCACGCTGATGATGGCCAATGTATGGCTGGTGCTCTGGCCGCACCAGCAAAAGGTCCTCGGTCTGAAACCGGCAACGGTGGAAGAGCGGCTGCGCTGCTCGCGGATTACGCATCTGTCTTCACGTACCAATACCATGCTGTCGATTCCGCTGTTGTTCTTCATGGCCGGCGGCTCCCATGGCGGTGTGCTGGCGGGATGAGACGATGACACTTTCTTCGTCCGGCACGGTGTGGAATTTTGCAGCCGGACCCTCACGACTGCCGGACGCCGTCCTGGCGCGTGCGGGCGATGTCTTGTTCCGGCGCGGCGCAGATGGCGCAGCCGTCATCGAGCGGCCGTTCACTGGCAATGCCGTTCGTGCCGTGCTGGAGTCGGCGCGCGAGCGTCTGACGCAACTGCTCGACATTCCTGCCAACTATCACGTGCTTTTCCTGGCCGGCGGTGCCATGCACCAGTTTTCCGCGGTCCCGATGAATCTTATCGATCCGGCATCCGGCCTGCGAACCGCTGCCTATGCGGACTCGGGCTACTGGTCGCGACGCGCCATGCGGGAAGCAGCAAGGTTTGCCGAGGTCAGCGTGGTCGCCAGGCACGACGGAAGCCAAGCCCTCGCCGCTCCAGCCGAGGACAACTGGCGTTTGCCGCAGGGCTGCGCCTACTGCCACATCACTGCCAACGAGACGGTGGACGGCCTTGCCTATCCCGCATGGCCCAATACAGGCGACGTTCCGCTGGTGGCGGACACCACTTCCAGTTTTCTCTCCGCGCCGCTCGATATCGCGCGCTTCGGCCTCGTCTACGCCAGTGCGCAGAAGAACATCGGCCCGTCCGGCATGACGGTCGTCATTGTGCGCGAGGACCTGCTGCGGCGTCCCGCGCAGTCGGCGCCGTCACCTCTTTGCTATCGCCTGCAGGCCGAGCAGGATGGATGCCTGAACACACCGCCCGTCATGGCGATCCATCTCGCGGCGCTGGTCTTCCAGTGGATCGCGGAATCCGGCGGATTGTCCGCCATGGCGGAAGCCAACCGGCGCAAGGCCGAGCTGCTTTATCGAGCGATCGACGGCAGCGACGGCTTCTACACCGCGCCGGTCATCGCCGCGCATCGCTCGATCACGAATGTGCGTTTTCACCTTGCCGACGTCAGCCTGACGGAACGCTTCCTGAGCGATGCGGAAAAGGCCGGCTTGATACATCTGCGCGGCCATCGCCACGTGGGCGGCCTGCGCGCGAGCCTCTACAACGCCATGCCCCTGGCCGGCGTGACCGCCCTGGTCAACTTCATGGCCGAATTCAAACGGTGCAAGGGATGAACAAGCGATCATGGCCTTGCCGGCTGGGACTGGCCGGCGGCATCGACAAGGATGGCAGCCGCGCGGTCGAATTGCTGGCCGCAGGCTTCGACAGCGTGGAATTCGGCACCGTCACGCCGCAACCGGAGGAAGGCGGCAATCCCGGCCTCGCCGCGCTGGTCTCACGCCTTGCGGCACTCTCGCCGCGCCTGACCGTCAAACCACATATCGGGATCGGCATCGGCATGGGCAGCGACGCCCCGCCATCCGCTCTCCCCGCCGAGTGGGCTGCCGGACTGCGTGGCGCGCGACATATTGCCGATTACGTCTGCTTCAATCTGAGTGCCCGTCGCTATCAATCCTTGCTCAACGCCGCGCGCCTGCCGCTGCTCCGGCATGCTTTTGAAACCGTCGCTGCCGTGCGTCAATCAGAACAGGGGCGCCATGTCCCACTCGCGCTCAAGCTGCCACTGGGTGTTCAAGATGCGTTTCCGCTAACCCTGGCGGAGGCGGCTGCCGCCAACGGATTCGACGCGATCATCGCGGTGCTTCCTGAGGACGTTCGTCGGCTGGATCGACTGCGGCTGCTCGCTGATCGCTTGCGCGGCAGGGCCGGTCTTGTTGCAGTGGGCGGCATACGAAATGCGGCTGATGCACAGGCAGCCTGCGCGGCCGGGGCAGACGGCGTGCAAGTACACAGGGTCTTTGCGGAACTCGGTGCGGCATGTCTGCCTGCACTGGTGGATGCTGTGTAAGCAATCCTTCATCACCCGCTTTTGCTTGGGAGCGATGTATTCAGATTTCTACTGGCCGAAAATCGCAGGCCAGGTCACAGGGCCAAGCCAATATCGAGCATAAGTGACGCAGTTTTTTTGAAACATTGTGGGTCGTCAGGCCCCCATATACTGAATCGCCACCGATTTCGTAGATTCTTACGAGTCTCTCGAGATTTGCACGCGAATGACTGCATTCAGAACCCGGCTTGCATTATGCGTTTTGAAGTCAAGCCCTGGCAGCAACCCGGCACAGGGCAGTCGACTCCGGCAATCGGGGTGATGCGCCGAGGCCGTTCCCTATTCATCCGCCTGGTCAGGAAGTTTCAGGCGGCCGGTGTGAAAGTCGTATTCGTAGGCTTCCCCGTAGCGCCCCCATTCAATGGCAATCTCGAGCACGCGCTTGGCTTCATCGGCTTTTAAAAACTCTTCCAGCAGTTCAAGGAATTGCTTCTCAGGCAGTGCTCCGCTGGGCTCTGCTTCCAGTTGCTGCCGGATGTGTGAAGCCAGCGGGACGTGCGTCAGCAATTGCTGGCCAAAGATTTCCTGCCTGAGCGTGTGGTCGGCCTCCACATAGCGAAAACCAAGTGGCGTGAGTGTAATGTCTCCTTTTTCGACTTGCGCCAGCCCGAGCATGCCGAGTGCCTCATAAGTTGGGAACAACTCTTCGTCCGGCAGTTCCGATTCCTCTGCGAGATGCGGAAGGTCCGCTCGACCGTTAAAAGGCGCGTCGGCCAGAAGATCGAGCACGCCTTCAATACGGGTGACATCGGTATCGGGCAAGCGATAGCCGGGATGCGTGATGGGTGGCGCGGCGCCTGTAACCGGCTCTTGCACCGGGCGCATCGTCATCAGTCCGTACACCTCATCGATGAGGGCGCGGACGTCCAGCGAATCGGCGTTGCGCGGCCGTGGAAGCCCGATATTGATTTCGTTGCGTATGCGCCCCGGATCGCTCGACAGGATGATAATGCGGTCCGCCATCATCACCGCCTCTTCGATATTGTGGGACACGACCAGAATCCCCTTGGTCGGAATCCGGTTGCTGTCCCACAGGTCCAGAATGTCGCTGCGCAGCGTTTCGCCGGTCAGCACATCCAGCGCTGAGAATGCTTCGTCCATCAGCAAGACGTCCGGGTCGGTTACCAGTGCTCGGGCAATACCGACGCGCTGCCGCATGCCGCCTGACAGCTCCCTTGGCAACGCGCCGCCAAAACCGGCCAGACCTATCAGTTCAAGCATGGCGTCCGCACGCTTGGCGCGCTCTTCCGGAGCGATGCCCTGCGCTTCCAGGCCCAGCTCGACATTTTGCTGTACTGTCAGCCATGGAAATAACGCAAATGACTGAAATACCATGGCAATGCCGGACGCCGGACCGTGAATGCGATGTCCTCGATAGGCAGCTTTCCCGGCATCGGCGGGAATCAATCCTGCAATAATACGCAGCAAGGTCGACTTGCCCGAACCCGACTTGCCGAGCAAGGCGACGATTTCTCCTTCGGCCAGGGAGAAGTTGACGTCGTCAAGAACCTTGCGTGGAGCGCCGTCAGCGCTGCGGAAGGACTTGGCAACGCCGTTCAATTCAACCAATGGATTTTTGTTGTTCATCACGCTCCCTCAATGGCCACGGTCTTCGGCAAGCAGGTACAGCTTGCGCCAGAAAAATCGGTTCAACAACATCACAAACACGCACATCACACCGATGCCCAGTGCAATCCGGTGGAAATCGCCGGCGTCGGTCATTTGCTTGATATAGCTTCCCAGCCCGTCTGCGACCAAAGAAGTTTTGCCCCAGGTCACATATTCGGCGACGATGCTGGCATTCCAGGAACCGCCGCTGGCGGTGATGGCGCCGGTGACGAAACTCGGAAATACCGCAGGCAGGTACACCCGCTTCCACTTGAGCCAGCCTTTCAATCCCAGGTTGTCGGCTGCCAGCCGCAATTCATTGGGCAAGGTCGATGCACCGGCCACGACATTGAACAGGATGTACCACTGAGTGCCGAACACCATCAGCGGGCTGAGCCAGATATTGGGGTTCAGGCGATAGGTCACCAGCACATAGACCACGAGCGGAAACATCAGGTTGACCGGAAACGCCGCCAGAAACTGTGCGACGGCCTGCACTTTTTGCGAATATTGAGGGCGCAAGCCTATCCAGACCGCGATGGGAACCCATAAAGCAGAAGCCAGCGCAATCAACAACAGCACACGGGCCAGCGTAATGAAGCCCAGCCCAACGACATGGGCGGCCTCGCCCCAGCCAACGTCACTGTGCACGAAGACCACGAAGCGCCAGGCAGCAAACACGGCGGCGGTCAGAATCACAGCGTCCCATGCTCTGGACCACAAGACACTTCGGGGTTTCGATTCGCCCGGTTCGACGGCGCCGTCCCGGCGGGAGCTGAACCAGCCAAGGGTGCGGCCCAGCATCGTCCAAAAGCGGTCGGTCACCGCGCGTATCCACACGCTTCGCCGGCCCCAGTCGAGTAGCCAAGACTGCTGTGCTGTTTCGCCCTGAGATTCTTCGAAACGAAACTTGTCTGCCCATGCGAGCAACGGTCGGAAGAACAACTGGTCGTACAGGATGATCCCCGACAACATAGCCCCGATCGCCCAAGCAATGGACGCCCCACTTTTTTCGTCGATAGCGACGGCAATGTAAGCGCCGATACCGGGCAGCTTGATGTCCTGATTGGCTACCGAAATTGCCTCTGCTGCCACGAGGAAGAACCAGCCGCCGGACATCGACATCATCATGTTCCACAGCAGGCCGGGCATTGCGAAAGGAAGCTCCAGCCGCCAGAAGCGCTGCCAGGCTGATAGCCGGAATACGCATGCAGCTTCATTCAACTCCGGCGGAATCGTCTTGATTGACTGATACAGGCTGAACGCCATGTTCCACGCTTGTGAGGTAAAAATGGCGAAAATCGCTGCACATTCGACCCCGAGCAGGTTTCCCGGGAACAGCGCGATAAACGGTGCAATCGCAATCGCCTGAAAGCCGAGAATCGGAACCGACTGCAGCACATCGAGCAATGGAATCAAGACCTTCTCGGCCGTACGGTATTTTGCTGCAAGAGCTGCAAACACAAACGTGAACAGCAGCGCGAATCCCAATGCCGTAAACATGCGCAGAATGGTGCGCAGCAGGTAATAAGGCAGATACATCGGGTCGAGCGAAATCGGCGTTGGCTGCCCAACCGTAAAGGGCCGGCTCATCTGCATTGCACCGAAAGCCAGGGCGGCCAGCACAGCGAGCACCAGCGGCAACAGCGCCCAGTCCCAACGGTTGGGTGTCGTCGTCAGGAAGGACCGGCCAGTACGTCCGGGAGTGAAGAGCTCGAACATGATGTCGCTCCGTTTTTCTTAGTATTGGGCGTGCAGGCGGATCGAGCCGACATTCACCGGACCGCGGTCGGCATTATAGGCTGGATTCACGATGTGCTGAGCGTCCAGCGACAAGGTGACGGCTTGTGCTAACTTGAAGCTGTAATAGGCCTCAACAATCGATTCCGGCCGGTAATTCAACCTGCCGTCGCCGATAAACGCACCAACGCCGCCCGCAGCCAGATAATCCCGGTGCGCCTGCGATAAACCGTTGCGAACCCACGCAATTCCTAACGTATCATCGACGCGATTCCAGGCGCCTCCTCTGACAACCGCACCGGCCGAGAACGAGCGTTCGATTTCAGTAAAGGCGTATGTCTCCGAAGCGCCGTCGTTCCAGCTCGCCCGTGCAAACACGCCGATGTCGGAAGTCAGGCCTTGCTCTGCGCTAACGCCGAATCCGATCTTGGTCCGCTCCGTACGGACGCGTGCCACATCCGGCACGCCGCCATTATTGGCGGCATCCACCGAGGCATCGCGGAAGCTCCCCATATTGGCGCGATTGCGGAAGGCCAGCACATGCACCTTGCCCGGCTGGCCGCCCCAGGTATGACCATGCTCGACTTCAAGCTGGTCGCCATAATGGGTAAAAATCCGCTTGTCCAGTGGCAGCCCGTTGGATTCGGCAGGCTGCATGAAGCGGCCGCCGCGAACAGCCCAATCGTCGTAAATGTATTCGACGGCCGCGCCCCAGGAATAGCCACGGGCATCGGCAGCAAAGTCATAGGCGCCGTACGCGAGCAGTGCCCAGTTCATGAACTGGGTGCGCGCATCATGTGCATAAGCGCTATTGTCGAAGATATCGGTGACAGAGAGATTGCCAGCGGTGACGACGATGCGCCGCTTGTCCACCATGCCTGCCATCTGGTTGAAATCCGACTCGACCGCTTCCTTTTCTCCTCCCAGACCCCAGGTCTGGCGCAGAAACAGGCGGGCGCGGTACAAGGTGGGATTCGGGCCGCCGGTCTTTTGCTGTTCGCCATTGGCCATACCACCCAGGCCGCGCAGGTTCGATAGCGGCACGCCCTGGACAAGCTCCGGGTCGAAATAAAGTTCGCCGCCAGCCCAGGGCCGGAAGCCGAGAGCCGCAGTAGCGCTGAAGGAATAGGCTTTTTCGCGCTCGGGGCGCAGGCTGAACTCGCCAGTATACGGAGCGGACAACGAAGGTTTAACTTCCCAGATGTACGTCGTCTGGAAGTGCGCGCTCCAGGCCTCTTCCCGGATCTCATCCGCATAGGACAGGAATGGCAAACCAGCGAGGGCTGCCAGCCAAATAATTCTTGCCGCATTGGCACTCGACTGAAACATGGGTACCTCCGTCAATGAAAACGAGAGCACCTTTCATTTGCGCTTGCGAACGCGATCACGACCGCCGGTGATGAGAACAGCGGTCTTGGCACTAATGAATTGTTTATTGGAATTCAGACTATCCGGTACGGGGCCGGACATCGGGATACCATCATCCGCCCATGGCGCGATGACGGCAGGAGGAGGGAAACCCTGCGTTATCTTGCCGAGGCAGAACCGGACAAAATCCGGCAACAACCACCACTCGAACAAGTGCCCATGAAAGGGACCCCATAAAAATAAAAACAGGCGGATTCTAAGTGGGTAGGCTTTATTGTGTCAAGAAAATGTCCATCAATTCAAAGATGCATCGGATCAACAGAAGTGGAATGGCTATGGATTTATTTCATCTTTCCTGGGCATGACAACGGCACGTTAGAACAAGAGTGCCTTGATATGCGTTAAAGACGACTTGAGCACAATGGCGCGTATCCGTCCGTCACCGCTCTATGCTGAAAAATCTTGTTCCACGCGCTCGATGCAAACTGGCGAAGTGAGAGATGAATAGCGGCATCACCCACGGAGTCAGTTCATCGCTGCCGCACCGGTTCGTCCGTGCTCGGCGCCATTGCCACCACCCCGCCTGACGCAACGTTCAGGTTCCAGGGAGATGCGGACTGCTTGCAAGTCATCTTCGCTCGGCACAACTCGGTATCCGATACGCACGCGCAACCGGATGCCATGTTCCACAAGCTCTAATGCGTGAGCTGGTGGGCTGGCAATGATGAAACATGTCAATAGAGTGCCGCACAGCTGTCAAGTTATGCGTTGAGGCAGGGTGATGATGTGATCTGGAACAGATGCTCGGAGATATGGACCGCAAACAAAATCTCTGGATGGATTTTTATCTCAGGCTGCAGTGAAGGCTGTGTGGCCGCGGCTCGGCAACCGGATTTGCTTCCAGCGCCCTACTCTCCCGCCTGGTTCAGCGTCACCCGCTCACCCGCCGGTCGCGGCAAGGATGCAGGCCTGGCCGCGATCGCGGCCCACGCCGGCCGCGCAAACAGGAAGCGGAACGGCGTATTGCGCACCATCCAGTACAGCATCATGGCGCCAGCAACGGACACGACCGTAACCACCAGCGCAAGGTTGCCGATATCGTGGATGAGGAGACGTTCGCTGATCAGTCCCCGCATCAATGCAAGAGGGAGGACGAATCCGAGATACACCACAATGGAATGCTGGCCGAGGTAGCGCAGCCAGTGCGTCCATCGCACGCGGGACAGCAGCGTAGCGAGCAGCAGCACGGCGAATGCGCCGGCGTACCCCATCAGCAGTGATACCCCCGGCCGCGTGGCAAACCCGAGCTCGACCAGCGTCCAGTTGACAAGGAACCATCCGGCGAGAGTGGCGACGGTTGCGGCAGCATGGGATTGCGCCCATGCCGCCGTGCCGAGCACATGGCGGGCGAAGATGTGCCCCGAATAGAAGAAGACGAAGTAGTGGGTGAATTTGTCGAACAGCAGCAGCCCTGTATTGAAATTCGCTACCTGCAGCACGGCCGCGCCAGCCAGCACCAGCGGCGCGGGAACACGACGCAAGAGCCTGACCGCAAGAAAAAAGAGCGACAGGATGTAAATGAACCAGAGCGGCCCGTCGGGAGGTTGCACATACAGGTGGAGATAGCCGGACAAGACAGCGAACTTGTCCGCGTCGAGCACATGGCGCAGGTCGGTATAGGTAAAACGGAAGGTGACCCAGAGTGCGTAGAAATAGACGAAATGCAGGATTTTCGTGTCGATGTAGGATCGCAAGGGCCGATCAATGACGCGCGAGACGAACAGACCTGAAATCAGGAAGAAGTCGGGCATGCGGAACGGCTGGGCGAAATCGACCACGTGCTGCATCCAGCCGCTCGCATGCGTCAGCTGATGCACATGGTGCGTCGCATAGAGCGTCACCACCAGGATGATGCAGATTCCCTTGGCATAATCGACCCATTCGACGCGATCGACGTCGTGCGTGCGCTTCCCTTCGCCCTGCTGCGCACTTTGCCGGTGGGCGCGGCGCCCATCCGGCCTTGCTTCGCTCTGCATTCCTGGGGACATAACGCCTCCTTATACTGGTGAAGGTGGTTTCTGTGTCACTTTATAGAAACCGAAAACGTATTGATCCATTCACCGAAATTGATTACACGCCATGGCACGTGGCTGAAAGGCTTCTTGCCGTCGATGATGTCTTCGAGCATGTCGAAGCACGTCGGCGAAAACAGCCCATCGGCCGCCTGCACGGCACGCCGCATCCGTGACCTGAACAGATTCGGGACACGCTGGCGCAGCCAGACTTCTTCCGGCGTCGCAAAGCCGATCTTGTCCACGCGGTCACGAATCCGCGGAGGCAGGATGCCGCTCATCCCGGCGCGCTGCACACGCTTGGTGACGCCACCGGACAGCTTGAATTCATCGGGCAGTCCGAGCACGAATTCGACGAGGCGGTAGTCCAGGAAGGGAACCCGCGACTCGACCGAGTGCGCCATGGAATCGCGGTCTTCCCAATGCAGCAGCATCTGCAGGTTGGTGGCGGTGAGCTGCGCGCGCGACATGTTGTGGATGCTATCCATGTCGATGCCCGGTCGCGTCAACGGATCGCTCGGTACCACCCCGAGGGCATCGATGTCGAGCCAGGACGGCTTGCTGTACGCACGTCCCGCGAATGCACGCAATGGCTGCTTGATGACTTCCGGCAGCAGCACGTTGGCCATGTACATCATCGCGCGCAGCTCGGAATAGCCGTGCGCGCGCTTGGTAAGCTGGATTTCCCGCCACAGATGCAGCAAGCGGCCGGCGCGCAACAACGCGGCAAAGCGCGGGCCGAAATACATATGGTAGCCGGCCAGTTGCTCATCGGCGCCCTGCCCGTCCAGCATCACCTTTACATTATTCCTGGCGGCCAGACGGAACACGTTCCACTGTGCGTAGATGCTGGTCGAGCTGAAAGGCTCGTCCTGATGCCAGGTGATGAGCGGCAATTCATAAAACAGCTTGTCGATCGCGGGGCATACGTAGTGCGCCTGCACGCCGGTCGCACGCACCACCTCGTCTATCCACGCGCTCTCGTCGACGCGCTTGTCGTCGGCCCGCGCGGAAAAGCTCATCTGCAGTTGCGTCGCGTCCTGTTCGCGCAGCAAACGGTTCACCACGCAGACAATGGATGAGGAATCCAGTCCGCCTGACAGGCAAGATCCTACCGGGACATCGGCACGCAGATGCAGGCGCACCGCATCGATAAATCGCTCCCGGAACATCTGCGCCGCATCCTCGAAGGTGCCGGCGAACGGCGTCGCCTGCAACTCATACCATTGGGTCGAGCCGACCCTGCCCTGGGTGTCGGCGGCAATGCGGGAAATGTCGAGGTGCATGAAATGCCCGGGTCGAAGCTGATGCACCCGCGAGAACAGGGTTTGATGCGTGTGGTCGATCAACCCCCACACAAGATAGTCATAGGCGGCTCCCGGATTGAGCGATGCCGACCAGCCGGGAAAGGCAGTGAACTGCTTGATCTCCGAGGCAAAGCAGAAACTGCCGTCCGGCGCGAGCCAGTAGTACAAGGGCTTGATGCCGAAGCGGTCGCGCGCCAGGAACAAGGCCTGCTTCGTGACATCATAGAGCGCGAAGGCCCACATGCCGTTGAAGCGGCGCAGGCATTCCGGGCCCCATGCAGCATAGGCGGCCAGCACCACTTCGGTGTCCGAATGCGACTGAAAGCGGTAGCCGAGCGCCTCCAGTTCCGCGCGCAGCTCGATATGGTTGTAGATTTCGCCGTTGTACACGATCCAGTAGCGCCGATCAGGGGTACACATCGGTTGATGGCCACCCGGACTGAGGTCGACGATTGCCAGGCGGCGATGGCCCAATGCGAGTGTCACCGGTGTTTCCCTGCACTCCGCGATCCTGTGCTCCGGCGACCACGCAAGTGCGGCCGCGTAGCCGTCCTGAGGCGTGTCGGCGCCGCCGCAGACGAGTGGTTGCGACACCGGCGACTGGAACAACACAAAACCCTCGTCATCCGGGCCGCGATGCCGGATCAGGTCGTTCATCCGGACGACCGGTTCGGCAGGAATTGCCCGGCTCGACAGAAATCCGCTTATGCCGCACATTGAATTGCTTTCCTTTCACCTCGGCGGACGGCAATATCTGCCATCCACAAATACAGTCCGTACAAGACCAGTTCGTTGAGCAGCACCGCCAGCAGCAGGTCGTCCAGCGAGGAGCGCCCGCTGACGAAGCTCAGTACGCCCCATGTCGCTGCGGCATAGATCACCTGCCACAGCGCGCCGAACCTGACCTGTTCCATGACGAGGAAGATCGACGTGATCGGCGAGACGCTTACGCGGAACACGGCCGGCAACAGCACCAGCAGCAGATAGTGCGAATCTGTGCGCCATCCTTTCCCGAGGAACAACGACAGCGCCGGCTCGCCCGCCAGCGCGACGAACGCAATGATCGCCGCCCCGGCCAGCACCAGGTCGCGCACCGTCCGCCACATCAGCGCGCGCGGCGATTGCCCGGCACGTGCCACGTCGCCGGCATGCTTGTAAAACACCTGCGAAATGGCATTGGCCAGCAACAGCAAAGGCGCGGCGGCAAGCCTTTGCACCTGCGAGTAGTTTCCGCCGGCCGCGTCGCCGTAGCGCTGCACGATGAACAAGAGCGGCAGGGAAAGCGTCAGGGTATCGAGCACCGCCATCGGCAATGACACCACCGGGTATTCCCAGTATTTGCGGGCAACCGCCTTCGCGCGGACGCGTGCCGATGCCACCAGCTCGCGCCAGGAGAAGGCAAAACCCGACAAGACGGCCGCGACCAGCCCGATCGTGAATGCGACCGGCAAGCCGCCTGGCACGGACAGCAGCGCCGCCATGACGAAGCATGCGGGCTGCGCCATCCGCAGGAATGCGAGCGGGAGAAATGCGCCGCGCCGCACCAGGACCGCGCCGGACATCGCCATCAGCGCCTGCAAGGCGCCGCTCGCGACGCAAAGCATGGCCAGGGCCATTGAAGCCAGCGGCTGCGGCCACGGCAGGTAACGCTGCACGCCGAGCCCGACCGCGAACGCGCCAAGCAGAAGGCTCGCCGCGCATGCCAGCAGACCGAGTCGGTACATGGACGGAATCTCCCCATCCTGCGTCGCCGGCAGGGCCTTGTCGAAGCGCAGCGCCGCGCCGGTGGCGATCACGCCGCAGACGGCAACCAGGCTGGCATACACGCCGAATTCGGCGGGCGTGTACCTGCGGGCCAGGACGGGCGTGGCCAGCAGCACGATCAGTTGCCCGGCAGCGATGCCGCCAGCGTTGACCAGCGTATGGTTCAGAAAGGATTTCCGCGATTGGACTTGATCGGACATGCAACAGCCCCGGTGGTCATGCTTCGAACAAGCGTTGGTCATCCGCATCGGACAGGGATCGGCCCCGCTGGCGTTCCTCCAGCAAAGTGCTGTAAAGGGAAAGCAGTTTCGTTTCCTCCAGATCCCATCGATATTTTTCCGCCGTCGCGCGCTTTCCGTTGGTGCCCATGCGGATCACGTCTTCGGGATGCGCGCGCAGATGCCGGATGGCGGCGGCGATGGCCTCCGGCCTGGCATGGTCGACGCAGATGCCGCACTGGTTACCTTCGATAAATTCTCGCCACAGCGGAAAATCGGATGCAATGACCGGCACGCCGGCCGACATGTATTCAAACATCTTGATCGGCTGCGCATTGATGAAATTCGGCACCGGATGAAAGATGACCATGCCGGCGAAGCTCTGCGCCATGATGTCGGCGATGCCCTTACGGTCGACCACGCCGCATTCCCGGACTTGCCGCCAGCCCCCATAGCCCGTCACCTCGTCGCGCAACGGGCCGGCTTGGAAGTCGCCGGCAAGCAGCAGTTCCTCGTCGCTCAAGCCGATTGCTTTCACCATTTCGCGTATGCCGCGATGCTTGTGGATGCTGCCGACATAGCAGACGCCGGCGCGCTCGCTGACATCGACATCCCGCGCCGGCGGCAACTCGTGCAGCAGCGGGAAGTTGTTGACCACCACGACGCGTTTTGCGAGGTTCACGAACAACGACCCAATGAAAGGCGTCGCCGCCACTACCGCGGAAAACCGACGTGCACCGAAATCCTGCACCGCGCCGGCAACGGCCGCTACGGCGCGCCGCGCGCGCACCGGCACCCAGTCCTTGGCATGGATGTCGCCGACGAGATCTTCATGCGCATCGAAAATCACCTTTTTCCCGGCCCGCGCAAGCATGACGCCATAAGGGATCAGTTCCGGATCATGGAAGTGGTACAGATGGGCATCGAGTTCACGCGCCGTCTGGTAGCAACGCCGGGTGTGTGCAATCATGCGCGACAACCTGCCTCCCCCCATGTCAGGCGCGACCGGATGGACCGTCACTCCATGCGTTGCGGCTTCGGCGATATCGGCGGCACTGGCGTCGATCACAAGGTGAGTGTCGTAGCCCGCGTTCGCGAGCGATATGCACTCCTTGCGGAAAATCCGGATATCGAGCCCTCTATGGACCGATGAAATATGGCAAATCTTTTTCATGATGGGTTTTTTCCATGTGATCGACGACGGGTGGCCTGACAGGCTTGGCAAGCCATGCGAGCATCAAGGCTTCGCACAGCAGATTGCTGTCCGCAGCGAGCGATGCGTCGGACAGCAGGCGGTCAAGATCGGCATCGGGACGCAGATGGCTGGAAAGCGCAGCGCGCTGATCGAATATCTGCGCGCGCAGGCTCGCACCCATGCCCTCGGACAGCCAGGCCTGCGTCACGTCGAAGCCACGCTTCAACCGGTTCAGGCGGATGAAATCCGGCACGGCTTGTGCGCTCGCTTCGCGCAGCGTCCACTTGCCGAAACCCTTGCGCACCTTCAGGCCTGCAGGCAATGCCAGCGCCAGTTCGACGAGGCGATAGTCCATGAAGGGAAGACGGCTTTCGACGCCGTATCCCATCGAATTGCGATCTTCATAGCGCAGCAAGGTCGGCAAGCTCCATTGCTGCACATCGTCGATCTGGCGCGCCGTCAGGCCGGGACTGCCCAGCAGGTTTTCGCTGGGCGGCTTCCAGTCAAGCAGACGGAAGGATCCTCCTGTCTTTCCCCAATAACGATGCCGGTTTTCCCAGTAGAGACGCACGTGGCTTCCTTCATGCATCAGCATCAGGCCGAAGGAATAAAGCAGGCGCAATATGCTTGTCGGTTGGCGCGCGTGCAGTGCTTCACGCAGAGCGACGATGAAAAATTTCCGGTAACCGGCGAATACTTCGTCCGCCCCTTGCCCGCCGAGCAGCACCTTGTATCCCGCCATGCGCACGGCGCGGAATACCTCGTTCTGCGCAATCGGACTCAGGCCGGAAAACGGCGCTTCCTGCCAGGCCATTGTGCGTTCGAGCGCCGCGCCCAGCGTCGCGGCGCTCGACTCCGGCCATACATAGTGCACGTCGATGTTCAGCATCCTGGCAAATTCCTGCACCTGCGGCCCTTCCGATGCCGCTGCCGACGGTGATCCGTAGGTGAATCCGGCGAGCTTTTTTACCTTCCGGCTCGCCAACGCGGCAATCGTCGACGAATCCAGCCCGCCACTAAGGGATACGGCAACCGGAACGTCGCTGCGCAAGCGCAAACGGACCGCGCTCTCCAGCAGATGCCGGCAGCGATCGACCAGTTCGTCATGGCTGCTGCGCAGGATGGCCTGTCCGCATGCATCGACCGCGCTTTTCAGGTCGTACCACCGGCCCTCCTCGATCGCCACCGCGCTGTCGGACACCTGGAACCTGATCCAGCCTCCGGGCGGGACCGACCTGACATGCCGGAACGGCGATCCCGACTGCGCGGTCTCGAAGACCTTGTAGCGCACGCCGCGCGCGCAATATTCGAGATCCACCTCATCGCCGGCCTGGGCGGCGACCCCGGCCACGGAGGAGGAAAACGTGATTCCACCATCCGGCATCCTGCCCCAGCACAGGGGTTTCACGCCGAACCGATCCCGTACCAGCCACAACTGGCCGGAAGGACAATGCAGCGCGGCAAAGGCGAACATGCCGTTAAAACGCGGCAAGACGTCCAGCCCCCATTGCGCCCAGGCCTTGAGCACGACTTCGCTGTCGCTGCCCGATCGAAAAGTCCAGCCGATGCGCTGCAAGTCATCGCGCAGCTCGACGTAGTTGTAGATTTCGCCGTTATACGCGATCCACCAATCGGAAACAGGATCATGCATGGGTTGATTGCCGAGCTCGGACAGGTCGATGACCGATAGGCGGCTGTGCGCCAAGCCTATCGTATGCCCGCGGCAGGCGAAGGCCTTCGCGTCACGGCTATCCGGTCCGCGCCGCAGGATGGCCGGCAGGTCTGCGGACAGCATCTCGTCGGCGCGCGCGGCTCCCTTGCGAATTTTTCCTGCAATTCCACACATGAAGGATGACTCCAGGCATTGTGATGTTCAGCAAGCGGCCACGTGCAGCACGGCAGCCGCGACACGCTCCACCGAAACGTCGTCCATGTACGGCCCCATCGGCAGACTCATTACGCTGCGTGCCATTTCCTCTGCGACGGGAATATGCGCGGACGGGCCATGCTTCGCATAGGCGGGTTGCATGGGAATCGGCACCGGATAATGCACCGCCACCGGAATGTTGCGTTCCCTGAGCTCGGCCTGCACCTCGGCGCGGTTGCCGACCCTGATCGTGTATTGCGCGAACGCTCCGGTGCAGCCCGGCCGCTGGCGCACCACGTCGATCCGTCCGGCGAACAGTTCGTGGTAGCGCGCGGCGATCCGGCGCCGTTGCGCCAGTTCCCACTCGAAGCGCTCCAGCTTCGCCAGCACGATCGCGCATTGCAGCGTATCCATGCGCCCGCCCACGCCCACGCGGGTGTGCACATAGCGGCCGGATTGCCCGTGAATCCGGATTTCGCGCATCGCCTGCGCCAGGGTCGCGTCGCTCGTGAAAATCGCGCCGCCGTCGCCATAGCAAGCGAGCGGTTTGCTGGGAAAGAAGCTGGTGCAACCGATGGCGGACAGGTTGCAGCTCTTCCTGCCCTTGTACGTTGCTCCGAAACTCTGGGCGCCGTCCTCGATCACGGCCAGGCCGTGCCTTTCAGCGACGGCATTGATCTGGTCCATGTCCGCCGGCTGGCCATACAGGGACACCGGAAGGATTGCGCGCGTGCGCGACGTGATCCTTTCTTCGATCAGGGCGGCATTGATGTTGCAGGTGTCAGGTTCGATATCGACGAACACCGGGATCGCTCCCAGCAGGACGATGACCTCCGCCGTGGCGATGAAGGAGAACGGCGTGGTGATCACTTCGTCACCCGGTTCGATGCCGATGGCCATCAGCGCGATCAGCAGCGCTTCCGTTCCGGAGGCGACCGTGACGCACTCGCTTGCACCGGTGTATTCCGCCAGGCGCGCTTCCAGTTCCTGCACTTCCGGCCCCATGATGTAGTTGCCATGGTCGAGCACCGCCTGCATCCGCGCATGGATCTGCGATCGCAACGCCTGGTATTGGCTCTTGAGATCGATGAATTCCATTTTCCCGGCACTCTGCCCTGCCGGCGCGGCCTGCTCCGCGAGCGCGCACACGCCGTTCTTCAGCACATAACGTTCCCCCGTATGCGGGCAGGTGGTTTCCGCATCGCCGCGCAACGGGAGGTCCAGGCGCTCGCCGAAACGGCTCATCCAGCCGATCTGCCGGGCGGGGACGCCGGCCATCAGGGCAAAATCGGGCACGTCGCGATTGATCACGGCGCCGGCCGCGACGAAGGCATATTGCCCCACGGTGGTGCCACATACGATGGTGGAGTTGGCGCCGAGCGTGGCACCGCGCCGGACCAGCGTCGGACGGTACTGGTCCTTGCGCGGAATCGCGGATCGTGGGTTGTAGACATTGGTGAACACCATGCTCGGCCCGCAGAAGGCGTCGTCCTCGATCGTGACCGCGTCATACACCGAGACATTGTTCTGGATCCGGACGTTATTCCCGATCACCACTTCGTTGCCGACAAACACGTTCTGTCCAAGCGAACAGCCGCGGCCGACGCGGGCGCCGCCGCACACATGCGCGAAATGCCAGACGCGCGCGCCCTCGCCGAGGGTTGCCCCCTCGTCCACGATGGCGCTGGGATGGATGGCCTGCTGCATGTCAGTATTCCATCGGCAAGGCGATGCGCTTGCCGTCGCGCGCGGACAGGTAGGTCGCGATCAGCACCTCCAGCGTTTTCAGCCCTTCGCGGCCATCGGTTTCCGGCTCCGCATCGCCGCGCAGCACCTTGATCACATTGTCGTAATACTTCGCATGGCCGAATCCGTACACCGAGCCGGTTTCGTAGCTTGCCGCCTTTACTTTATCGTCATCGTCGCCGTGGTCGGCGAATTCCCAGTGCTGCACTTCGTTGAGCGCGACGCCGCCGATGCGTACCGTGCCGCGTTCGCCGAGCACCGTGATGCTGCCTTCCAGGTTCTTCGGATAGGTCAGCATGGTGACGTTGACCGACCCCAGCGCGCCGTTGCGCCAGCGCAGGCTCAGCACGCCGGTATCCTCGACTTCGATATTGCGCTGCAGGGTTGCGGTGTAGGCGTGCAGGCTCTCCACCGGCCCGACCAGCCACTCGACCAGGTCGACATAATGGCTCGCCTGATTCATGAAGGCGCCGCCGTCGTATTCCCAGGTGCCGCGCCACTTCGCGCTGTCGTAATATTCCTGCGGTCGCGTCCAGAATACGTTGAGGTTGACCATATTGATCTTGCCGAAGCGTTTTCCTTCGATCGCCTTCTTCAGCATTTGCAATGTCGTGTTGTGCCGGTTCTGCTTGACGACGAACAGACGCACCCGCGCCTCGTCGCAGGCGGCGACCATGCGCTTGCCGTCCTCCCAGCGTGTGGCCATCGGTTTCTCGGTGATCACATGGCGCCCTGCCTGGGCGACCTGGATCGCCTGCGCAGAATGCAGGCCGGAGGGCGTGGCCAGCACGAACACGTCTGCCTTGCATTCCGCCAGCATGACATCCAGGCTGCGGTAGGCCTTCGCGCCCGTCGCATCGACAGCGGCCTCCAACGCTCGCGGGTCCACGTCGCACACGCCGATCAGCTCGCAGCTGTCTTCATGCTGCCGTATGGCGCCGATATGGTTCTTCGAGATGCGTCCGCAGCCGACCAGCCCGAAGCGGATCTTTCGGTCCTCGTACCTGTTGCTGTATGCAGAGGGAAACTGATTCATTACTTTATCCTTCCATCATCATGACTTGATCACATTCGGCAGCCGCTCGAGGTACACGCCGCGCGTATCCACGATCAGCCTGGCGCGCTTCTGGATGAGTTCGTAGTCGAATGCGCTGTGGTCGGTGGCGAGCAGCACCAGGTCGTAGGAGCCAAGCGTCTCGGGCGTCAGACGGACGCTTTCCAGATCGAAATGGTGCTCGCGCATCTTCGGGAATACCGGCACATGGGGATCGGAGTAGTCGATGTGCGCGCCCTTCTCGCGCAGCAGTTCCATCAGCTTCACCGACGGCGATTCGCGCGTGTCGTCGACGTTTTTCTTGTACGCCACGCCGAGCACCAGGATCCTGCTGCCCTTGACGGAGCGGCCGTGTTCGTTCAGCGCGCCGGTCACCTTGTTGACGACCCAATGCGGCATGTCATTGTTGATCTCGCCGGCCAATTCAATGAAGCGGGTATGCAGGCCATACTGCCGCGCCTTCCATGTCAGATAGAAGGGGTCGATCGGAATGCAGTGCCCGCCGACTCCGGCGCTGGGGTAATAGGCAGTGAAGCCGAACGGCTTGGACGCCGCCGCATGGATGACCTCGTAGATATCGATGCCCATGCGGTCGGCGATGATTTTCATTTCATTGACCAGACCGATGTTGACCGAGCGGTGAATGTTCTCCAGCAGCTTGGTCAGTTCCGCCGCCCGTGTCGAGCTGACCGGAACCACCTTGTCCACCGCAGCGCTATAGAGCGCGACACCGGCCTCCCGGCATGCCGGGGTAACGCCTCCGCACACCTTGGGAATCGAGCGGGTATTGAATTTCGGGTTGCCCGGATCTTCGCGCTCGGGAGAAAACACGAGGAACACTTCCTCTCCGATCTTGAATCCGCGCGCCTCGATACGCGGCTTGAGCTCTTCCTCCGTGGTGCCGGGATAGGTCGTGCTTTCCAGCGACAGGAGCTGGCCGATGCGCATATAAGGCACCAGGGTATCCGCCGTATTCAGGATGAAGCTCAGGTCCGGCTCGCGGTAGGCATTGAGCGGCGTCGGCACGCAGATGATGAGTGCATCCGGCTCCGCCGCGCGCGAAAACTCGGCAGTCGCTTCGAACCCCCTCTCCGAGGCTTCCCTGATCGACTTGGCGGAGATGTGCTCGATATAGCTGTCACCGTCGTTCAGCCTGCGGACCTTGTCGTGGTCGACGTCAAAGCCGATCACTTTGAAGCCGGCATAGGCATAACGCAACGCAAGCGGCAATCCGACATAGCCGAGGCCGACAATGCCGATCACGGCCGATCGGTTTTCAAATCTGGAAACGAGCTGTTCAAGGAGTCTCATGTCATTGGCGAAAACGAAAGTTGAGTGGCTGTGCAATCAGACAAGACTGCTGGTTTGGGGCAGGCGCGCCGCGAGTCCGCGCTACCTGAAATTCTCGACAAGCGACAGGGATCGCAGCCGTGATGTCGAAGCCAGTGCGCCGGCCAATGCCCTGATGTCTTCCGACATGTCGTCGTCATTCGCTCTCGGCGTATACTCCCGGACCAGTTTTTGCAGGAGAAAACGGATCATGTTCCTGTCATTGGTCGTGCATGCCACCATCAGGTAAATGAGCTGCTGGTTGAGTTCTTCGGGATCGATCACGTATTCCGTCGTCGTCATGATGCGCGGGTGCTTGCTGCGTACGGCGTCCGATGCGGTAAACAGTTCTTCATACAGTTTTTCCCCCGGACGCAAGCCCACGAAGCGGATCTCGATATCGCCGCGGCTGTTCTTTTCATTTCTCTCGCTCAGCCCGCTCATGGCGATCATGGTGCGCGCCAGATCCACTATCCTCACCGGTTCGCCCATGTCCATCGCAAACACGTCGCCGCCGGTTGCCATCGCGCCGGCCTGCATCACGAGCTGGGCGGCCTCCGGGATCGACATGAAGTAGCGGACGATATCAGGATGGGTAATGGTGATCGGACCGCCGCACTCGATCTGCTTTCGGAATAAAGGGACTACCGATCCGGAGGATCCCAGCACATTGCCGAAACGCACCATGCAGAACTTCGTGCCGGCGGCAGCCTTGAGCGCCGCCGCCTGGAAGATCAGTTCGGCGACACGCTTGCTGGCGCCCATCACGCTGGTGGGACGCACGGCCTTGTCGCTCGATATCAGCACGCAGGTCTGGACATGGAGCTTGTGGGCCGCATTGGCGACGACCTGGGCGCTCATGACATTGTTGCGCACTCCCTCGGCCATGTTGCTTTCCACGAGCGGTACATGCTTGTAGGCCGCTGCATGGTAGATCGTATTGATTTCATGTTCATCGATGATGCGTTCCACCAGCCCGGCGTCGCACGTCGAGCCAAGATGGCTGACGATGCAGCCGTCCGGGAAGCGCGCCTGGAGTTCGGACTCGATGCTGTAGAGCGCGTATTCAGAATGATCCAGCACGTGCAGCGTGCGCGGCGCCAGCGTGATGATCTGACGACACAGCTCGCTGCCGATGGAGCCGCCGCCGCCCGTCACGAGCACATTCTTGCCCCGCACGCATCTGGCGAACAGATCGGGATCGGGCCGGATCGGCTCGCGGCCAAGCAGGTCGTCGACCTTCAGGTCGCGGATGGAGCGCGTCGAAATCGCGTTGTCGGCCAGCTCCATCAGGCTGCACAGAATTTTCACCCGCGCGTTCGACCGGTTGGCGCGATACATGATTTCCCTGCGCTGCTCGGCCGTGGCGGAAGGAATCGCGATGACAATCAGACCGATGCGCCGCTGATTTACGATCTCGGCCAGGCGCTCCGAGTGGAACACCTTCAGGCCGGCCACGTTGCGCTGATCGAGCGAGCGCTTGTCGTCGAAAAAGCAGACCGGGAGATAGCGGCCGTTGACGCGCATGGCACGCGCCAGCTTGGAGCCCGCTTCACCCGCGCCATAGATTCCCACCAGGCATTCCGGCTTCATGCGTGCGGCCGGGTTGCTGTTGCGCAGGAAGGCGCGCGCCACCAGCCGCGACGTGACCACATACGAAAACGCCGTGAACCAGTAGATCATCAGCGCGTTGTGCGGCAGGCCGCGGTAATCCAGCAGGCGCAGCAGCATGTAGGTGAACAGGATGGCAAGGGCCAGTCCGAATCCGGTCGCAGTCAACAGCCGCTGGTCGATGAAGCGGACGACCGCGCCATACAGGCCGGTCATCGCGAACACGCTGATGGTGATCAGGGGTATCAGGATATACGGAGCGATGCCATGGTCCACGATTGCACCTGCGTGGCCGACGCGGAGCAGCATCGCGACGAAGAAGCACAGAGGAAGGGAAACCAGGTCGACGACGATCATCAGCGCCACTTTGCTGCGCCTCGACATGGACACCAGCGCCAATCCGAAGCGATAGGCAAACGTCTGGCTTGTTTCCAACCGAATCTCCCTCGCACATTGATGCGTATTGATGAACAAAACTCCATCGTCCCTGCCGTCGAAACGACACCTTAACTGTAACGTTCGGGTGACAAAAAAATAAGTATTTAATTTCGATCGATTTATTGAATAAGCGGCCTTGCCGATCCATTTTTTCGATGCGCGGCGCGCGCAACCATCTGATGCAGGCAAGCGGTGGGCATGCGTCGCGCGCAGGCGTCGCCAATTCAAATTTGCGATCGGTACAGTGGAATGGCGTGTCAGGCGGATAGCGGCATGATGTCCAGCTGCGGGCGTGCGGAAGACGGATGACCGTGCCAGGACGATCGGCTGCAGCAGTAATGCGAATATCGGCCGAGCGCGGCGGCGATGAGTACGTCAGTGAAATTCTTTGCGGTCAAAAGCAAAAGTATCGTGACGAACAGCAGCGCGAAGCTCAGCACGAATTCATCCGATCGCGCTTTCCTGTCTTGCATGGCCATGTCGGCACATACGCGATACATCGGCACCAGCAACAGGCCGGCCAGGAACAGGAAGCCCGACAGGCCGAGGTCGACCCAGGCGGAGAAAATATTATGGATATAGTCGCCGGACCCGCCGAGCGCCACATAACTACCATAGTCACCCAGCAGCGGATGGTCCGCGATCGTCCTCAGGCCGTGCAGGAGGAGGGAATTGCGCGCTTGCCATGAAGAATCCGCCGACAAGTGCAGGATTTCCAGCGTCCTGTTGCTTGGAAGGACGGCAATCAATTCATCGAAGTAAAGCGTGCACAGCGCGATCACGACACCCGCGAATACAAGGATCAGCCAGCGGTACCTGGCATAGAAGACTTCGATCAGGAACACCGTGATCGTCAAGGCGATGAGTTCGCTGCGCGCGCCGTTCATGAACAGCGCCGGAATGCAGAGCGCGTATATCAGCATGCGCAGCGGAATGCTGTTCGTGAATGCCGCCACTGCCAGTGCCGTGAGGAAGTAGGACCGCGCGAATCCCTGGTACGACGCGAGGCTTTCGGTGTCGCCGAGCGCGCTGTCCTGTTTGAGGTAGAACATGCCGTCGACCGACAGATAGAACACCAGCGCGGTCATGACAATCAGGGTCACAAAGGCAGCCCATCTGACAATGCTGGCTCGGAAGTCGGCCATCTTGAAGACGATGAAGACGACGACGAATTGAAGAATCGCAAGAAGGTGGTCCTTGACGACATCCTGGTCGGCTCCGCCGGCCGCATTGAATGCAACGACCAAGAGAAAATACAGGAGATAAAGAAAGAAGAAGATGTCGAAGCGCGGCAGGTAACGCAAGTCCTTCATGACTTCGATCAGATAGAGACCGAACAGGAACGGCGCGAACGCCAGCGCAACCCATGAAAAATACCCGCCCAGCATGGGGCCGATCATTTCGGTGCCCAAGGCTGAATGGTAAAAGAAAAAGCCGGGAAACAACGCGAAGAAGGCGAGATGCGCCATGCTCCGGCTGACTGAACTGAACATCACTCTTGTCATATTGATCGCAGGTGGCCGCAGCGGCCCAAGCGCCTGTTTGAAAAATCGTCGCGCACTGCAGTTTTTCAAGCAGGCTCCAAGTCCGCAGTCTGCGCAGAAGACAGTGTTCACGGCTTGAGCTTTTTCAAACATCGATGCGACGCACGGAATGCATCGAAAAAACTGCTCGGATCCGACACGTTTGCGGCCGACGCATCAATATCTTGTATTTTTTATTTTTCACAGCCTTCACTAGACTGGGAACGGGGCTGCGCTTCAGCATGTATTCAGCATGTATTCGCAGGGGAAGTGTCTTTTCCGTGTCACCTTTATTCACGCATGTGCCGGCTGAAAATTGAGAATCTTTCGACCTTACGCTTTTTGTTTCCTCGCGGTTTTCTGGACAGGTGCAAGCGGCCAGCAGGTCGCAACACCGCATTCCGGATTTGCATGCGGTTCAAGCGTCGAGGCGGAAGCCTGGAGCTTGTGGGATACGGACGTGCGCGCCTACCTGCAACAGCAGTTGCTGCGTGACCGTCTGTTGGGACAAGGCGATGTGTACGCGCTCTACGATTTCCAGACCTTCACCCACAACGCGGTATCGATGGCACGGCGCTGCGGCCGCAACGATCGCCTTTCCGACATCGCGGCACTGGTCGCTGATGCCTACAAGGCCATGGAGCCGGGAACAGTGCTGTCGCCGGGGCGGAAATGGATATGTCGCGGCGGCACCATTTGCACGGAAAAGAACCGTCTGCTCAGCACGGAAGTGATGCTCACCAGCGTGCAGTTCCTCGGCCTCGCGTCCTCGCTTGCCAATGCGCTGGCAACCTCCGGCCGTCCCCTGGGAGACACGGATCGCGCTTTCGTACATGACACCGCCCACATCGCTGCCGAACATCTGCTGCGATGGGGAAACGACGCGGCGATCAAGCGCATGGAGGTCAATGCCCGCGCGCGTCCGGACCAGGTCAAGGACGGTACTTCCGAACTGTTCTTCACCGACAAGCCACTCTGGCAGATCACGATCTACGCGGAACTGGCCGGCATCTTTTATCGCAAGGATCCCTCGCTCGCCACGTTGAACGGTACAGTCAACCGCACCGAGGCCGAGCGCATGCGCAGGCACCTCGGCGCATTGTTGCGCTTCTTCTCGGCACGCGTTTCGTATCACGCTCCAGGCAAGCAAGCGCCCGTGCGCGGAAAAGCGGCAGACCTGGACCGCGGCTACTGGCGTCACTATGCCGACGGCCGCTACGCCGCTTACGAAGGCGCGGAGAAGCCGGTGGTGTGTTCACCCGCGGACGACGGAAGCAAGGATGCCAGGCCGCATGTGCGGGTGACGGCCGAATCGGTGCCGCGCCGCCAGGACACCGGCTGGGATATCAGCCACGCGCGGCGCCTGGTGCATGCACTCGATGCGCTCGAACGCAACCGCGCGGCGATGAAGGCGGACTATGCGCTGGACGACAGGCAATTGCCGCCGGCCGGCCTTGTCAACGCATTTGCCAACGCGCTGGTCGCCGATATCTGGAACGGCGACACGGAGCGCCCGCTGTTCTCCAATTACTGGTCAGGCGCGAACGGCTGGTATCGCGTTGCCTACGACAACGGCACCGGCCAGTGCGTCGAAGGAACGCCGCCCTTCGGATTGAGCGATGCCTTCCCCACCGGCGGCTATGTGACCTGGGCGCGCTACAACCCGGCCATCGGAACGCTCGGGAAAAATCTCTACGCATTGACGAACCGCTCCGACCCGGACGCCCGGTCCTTCGTCGATCACTACTATCGATCGCTGGGGCCGGCGGCGAACGCGCCGGCACGCATGCTGTCGCGATTCATGTTCGTGTCGTCGCTGGCCGGAAGCGTGGGCAAATGACAATCCACCCAGGCCGATCATTTCGGGAGAGTGCTGCATGAAACAGGTATGGATCCTCAATCACTACGCGCTCGAGCCCAGCAGCGCGGGCGGGACGCGCCACTTCGACCTCGCCGCGAACCTGCGCGAGCATGGCTGGCAGGCGACGATCATTGCGGCCAGCGTCGAGCATCCGACCGGCCGGCAGCGCCTCGCGCCGGATGAACGGCGGCGCCACGAGTGCCTCTCCGGCATCCCCTTCCTGTGGATACGTACCCCGGAATACAAAGGCAACGGCCTATCCCGCATCCTCAACATGTTTGCCTACACCTGGCGCGTGCTGCTGCCCTCCTCCGTGCGCGGGCTTGCCCCGCCCGATATTGTGGTCGGCTCCAGCGTGCATCCGTTGGCGGCACTGGCCGGACTGGTGCTGGCGCGGCGCCATGGCGTCCCGTTCATCTTCGAGGTGCGCGACCTCTGGCCGCAGACGCTCATCGATTTCGGAAAGCTGCGCGAGCGGAGCATGACTGCATGGATGCTGCGCCGACTCGAGAGCTGGCTGTACCGGCGCGCGGCGCGCATCGTCGTCTTGCTGCCCTACGCCGGCGACTACATCGCATCGATGGGCATTTCCCGGGAGAAGGTCGTCTGGATTCCGAATGGCGTCGAATTGTCCACCTTCGGGGAGAGCACCGACATGTCGCGGACGGGACCGCTGGCCGCATTTGAGCTGATGTATTTTGGTTCACATGGACAGGCCAACGGACTGGAACCGCTGGTGCACGCCATGAAACTCGTGTCCGATCACGTTCCGGCCGGCGCAGTGCGCCTGCGCATGATCGGCGGCGGGCCGCTGAAGCCGCGGCTGATGCAGTTGGCGCAGTCGCTCGGCCTTGACAACATCTCCTTTGAAGCGGCCGTCCCCAAGCACGCGATTCCCGCGCTCGCCGCCCAGGCCGATGCGTTCGTGATCACGGTGGTCGGTCTGCCGCGCCTGTATCGTTTCGGCATCAGCATGAACAAGTTGTTCGACTATCTGGCTGCGGCGCGGCCGGTGATCATCGCCTCCAGCGCCGCCAACAATCCCGTGCGCGATGCCGATGCCGGGCTCACGGTGCCGCCGGATGATCCGGACGCGCTGGCGCAAGCCATTCTCACGCTCTACCGCATGTCGCCGCAGGAACGCCTGCACATGGGCGTCGCCGGACGCCGCCATGTGGAGATGCATTACAGCTTCAACCGCCTGGCCGCACGACTGGCGGTCGCGCTCGACGAATGCCTGCCCAGCGCGACGCAAGCCGAAGCAAACGACACGGTGCACATCGGCTGACACGCGACGAGGTTACCAATTTCGCCTTCAAACTACTGACTGGAAACCAGGAATGAATATCACGATTATCGGATCCGGCTATGTCGGCCTTGTGACTGGCGCCTGCCTCGCCGAGCTGGGCAACACCGTCCTCTGCCTGGACGTGGATGCACGCAAGGTCGCCATGCTCAATGCCGGCGAGGTGCCGATCTACGAACCGGGGCTCAAGGACATCATCGAGCGCAACCGCACGGCGGGACGCCTGCTCTTTTCCACCGACGTGAAGGCCGGCGTGGCCCACGGCGACATCCAGTTCATCGCGGTCGGCACGCCGCCCGACGAAGACGGCTCGGCCGACCTGAGCCACGTGCTGGCCGCAGCGCGCAACATCGGCCGCCATATGGACCGGTTCAAGGTCATCGTCAACAAGTCGACCGTGCCGGTCGGCACCGCGCAACGCGTGCGGCAGGCGGTCGCGGAAGAACTGGCGCAACGCGACCTGCCCCGGCTGGAGTTTGCGGTGGTGTCCAATCCCGAGTTCCTGAAGGAGGGGTCGGCGGTGGAGGATTTCATGCATCCGGATCGCATCGTCATCGGCGTGGAAGACAATGCGACCGGGGCGCGTGCGCAAAGCCTCATGCGCGCCGTGTACGCGCCGTTCACGCGCAACCATGAGCGCACCTTTTACATGGACGTCATTTCGGCGGAGCTGACCAAGTACGCCGCCAATGCCATGCTCGCCACCCGCATCAGTTTCATGAACGAACTGGCCAACCTCGCCGACAAGGTGGGCGCGGATATCGAGCTGGTGCGCCAGGGAATCGGCTCCGACCCGCGCATCGGCTACAGCTTCCTGTATGCCGGCACGGGCTATGGCGGTTCCTGCTTTCCCAAGGACGTGCAGGCGCTGTCGCGCGTCGCGGCCCGCTTCGGCCACACGCTGAACGTGCTGGATGCGGTCGATGCGGTCAACGACAGCCAGAAGCGGGTGCTGGCCGAAAAGATCGTCAACTGCTTCGGCGATGATCTTTCAGGCCGGACCTTTGCCCTGTGGGGTCTCGCGTTCAAGCCGAACACCGATGACATGCGTGAGGCACCGAGCCGTGTCCTAATCCGCGAACTGCTCTCGCGCGGCGCGCGCATCCGCGCCCATGACCCCGTGGCGATGCCGGAAGCACAGCACGTGCTCGCGCGGGATTTCGCGGACACGCCCCGGCTGCTGGAGCATATCTCCTATGTCGGACGATCCATGGATGCGCTCGCCGACGCCGATGCACTGGTGATCGTGACGGAGTGGAAGGCATTCCGCAGCCCGGACTTCGCGGCGATCAAGGCGGGGCTCAGGCAACCGCTGATCTTCGACGGCCGCAACCTGTACGACCCGGCACAGATGCGCGAGGCCGGAATCGACTATCGCGCAATCGGCCGCAGTTCGCGCATGCCGCCCCCGCCTCCCCTGCCGTCCCGCGAGCCGATTGCGGGCACGCACAATGCGGCCTGGTCCTGATCCGGAAATTGTCAACCACCATCGCGACCCATACCATGAAAAACATTGCCGTCCCGTTTGCGGACCTGTACGCACAATACCTTTCCATCAAGCCTGAAATCGATGCCGCGATCGCCGCGGTGATCCGCGAATCGGCCTTCATCCGCGGCCCGCATGTCGAGACCTTCGAGCAGGAATTTGCAGCCGCGCTGGGTATGCCGCATTGCGTTTCCTGCGGCAACGGCACCGATGCGCTCTACATTGCCATGCATGCATTGGGGGTGCGCCCCGGCGATGAGGTGATCACCTCCGCGCACTCATGGATCGCGACGTCGGAAACCGTCACCCAGGCCGGCGGCAAGGTGGTGTTCTGCGACACGGATGCCGACACCTTCACGATCGATCCGGCGCAGGTCGAGGCCCGCATCACGCCGCGCACCGTCGGCATCATTCCGGTGCATCTCTACGGCCAGGCTGCCGACATGGAGCCGATCATGGCGATCGCACGCAAGCACAAGCTGTGGGTGATCGAGGACTGCGCGCAGGCCCACTTCGCCCGTTACCAGGGACGCATGGTCGGCACCTTCGGCCATGCCGCCACCTTTTCCTTCTATCCGGGCAAGAACCTCGGCGCGATGGGCGATGCCGGCGCAATCGTGACTGCCGACGCCGGACTGGCGCAACAAATGGCGATATACGCACGGCACGGCGGCTTGTTCAAGGGCGACCATCAGATCGAGGGGATCAACAGCCGGCTGGACGGCATGCAGGCGGCGATCCTGTCGGTGAAGCTGCGGCATCTCGCCGCGTGGACCGATGCGCGCCGCGAGTGGGCCGCCAGCTATCGCAAGGCGCTGTCCGCCACGCCGGACCTGTCGGTCCCGCATGCGGCCCCGGGACGCGACCATGTGTTCCATCTGTATGTCGTGCGCCACCGCCTGCGCGACGCGCTGGCGGCGCATCTGCGCGATGCCGGCATCCAGACTGTGGTCAACTATCCGGTTGCACTTCCCTTTCTTCCCGCCTATCGCCGCCTCGGACATCGCCACGAGGATTTTCCGAATGCATTTGCGAATCAGCAAACGATTCTCTCCTTGCCGCTCTTTCCGGAAATGACGCACGGCCAGCATTCACATGTCGTGGCCGAAGTGTCACGCTTTTGCGGGGCGAAGGCTTCCTGACGCAATGCAACGCTGCGTCACACGAATGACGCAGCAATCCCGCACTTCCTGAAGACCCGTGCTGCAGCGGCACGGGCCGCTCGCGGACTTCATCGCAATGCATTGCGATGAAGTCCGCGAATCGCATCTCCCTCCACGCACGCATGCCGTCAGCGTGTCGCACGCCGCGATAGTGCGATTTCTTAGCGCATTTTTCATCGTATTGCTCCCCTTGTAACGCAATGAAACAAATTCCAATGGGAACTATTTTCCCTTCGGCAAGCTCTGACGTGGGCATTTTTGTTTCGTCAATTCAGAGGGAAGCCAACGTGTCATCTATATTAAAGCAGCAGTTTTTCAGAGCTGCAGTGTCCTGCGCCTGTGCTAGTGTCCTGCTCGCCGCCTGTGGTGGCGGCAGCACCGACGATCCGACGCAATCCGATCAAGCCGCCTCCGAAAATGCGGGTACGAACCTCACGGCGGGATATCTGCGCTGGAAAAAGAAGTCCCCGGCACCCGCTCCGGCACCAGCGCCTGCTCCTGCACCAGCACCTGCTCCTGCACCAGCACCTGCTCCTGCACCCGCGCCGGCACCTGCACCGGCCCCAGCGCCTGCTCCCGATCCGGGAACGGTCAACCGTTTCGCCTGTGGCGGCAGTGCGGAAGCCGCGGTATGGAAGCTGTGGGACGGCAATACCTACATGCACAACTATCTGGTGCAAAACCTGCTGCAAGACCGTCTGCTCACGCAGCACGATGTGTACGCCTTGTACGAGTTCCAGATCATTTCCAACAACACCTGGTTCATGGCGCAGCGTTGCGGCGAGCCCAGCCGCCTGCGGGAGGTCGCGCAGCACATCCGCACCGCATACAGCGCCCTGGAGCAGACCTCGACGGGACGCCAGTGGATCTGCCGCGGCGGCTCCATCTGCACCGACAACGGTTACATCGGCAAGGAAGTGATGCTGGCCAGCGTGCAGTTCCTCGGCCTCGCCACCCAGGTCGCCAATGCGCTCGCGCATTCCGGCGCGACGCTGACCGACGCTGACAAGCAGTTCATCAACGACACCATCCAGATCACCGCCGAGCACATGGCTCGCTGGGGCAGCGACTGGACCATCAATAACCTGAACCAGATCGCCACCAAGACCGCGGCCGACATCACGGACAGCTCGGACGCGTATTTCTTCTCCGACAAATACCTCTGGCAGATCATCATCTATTCGGAGCTGTCCGGCCTGCGCCAATGGCAGCACGACCAGAGTATCGCCGAGAGTGCCGTCGTGCTGAACAACGCCACCCGCATGCACGACCATCTGAGCGCCCTGCTGAAGCTCTTCAACGCACGCGTCTCGCTGCTGCGCACCTCGACCGGCCGCCTCGGCGCGGACATGTCGACGGCGGACATGGCCGACCTGGACCGCGGCTACTGGAGGCTCGCCGCGCATAACGGCTGGTCCGGCTATCAAGGCAGCACCAAGCCGGTGCAGTGCTCGCCGACCAAGCAGGTCAATGTTGCATCCAGCAGCTCGACCCGCAGCCCGGATATCGGCTGGGACTTCAACCACGCGCGTCGTCTCGTGCACGGCATGGATGCGCTGGAGCGCAGCCGCGACACGCTCAAGAGCGCCTTCGGCTTGACCGATGCGCAGCTGCCATCGACCGCATTGCCGCGCGCGTTTGCGGCCACGCTGGTGAATACGGTCTGGAATGGCGACAAGGCCGCGCCGCTGTTCTCCAATTACTGGAGCGGCGCCAACGGCTACTATCTCGCCCAGTACGACAGCTCGACCTGCGTGGAAGGACATGTGCCTTACGGGATTACCGACTCCTTCGCGACCGGCGGCTACATCACCTGGGCGCGCCACTTCCCGCTCATCGCCGAACTGGGTGTCAGGTTGTACGACATGATGAATTCGCCGACCGATTCGGGGTCGCCATTCATGACCAAGTACTACCAGCGCCTGAGCGCCTCGGGTGATCCGGAGAACAAAGCCATTTCGCAGTTCATGTTCATTCCGAGCCTGGTCGGCGTGCCGAACGTCGTGGGATGGTAAGCGCCACCTGTTGACCGCGCATATGGAAAGGCCGGCATGGCAACATGCCGGCTTTTTTTGTTGGCGCGCCGTCAGCAGCGCGAGTCACGGGTGATAAACGGCTTTTCGTTGCCGGACAAGTGCAGCGCGGCCGACACCATCCAGCGCTCCAGCGAACCTGGCCTGAGCTGCCAGACCACAAGAAAGACAAGTGCGCTGCCCACGAGCAGTGCAGGGTTGACCGGCGCCGTCGGCAGGCTGGCCGACTTCCTGATGAATCCGAGGCTGACCGTGCCGCCGATCAGGGTGCCGCCGACGATTTCCGGGATCGAATGGAAATCGTAGAATGCCAGGCATGCGCCCATCGCCAGGCTGAAGGCGATGCCGAGCAGTACGCCGACGGCCCGCACCTTCACTGAATTCCCCTGCAACAGCAGATACATCCCCACCGGTGCCACGGAGGTGGTGAGGTATGCATGGCCGCTCATCGCCTTGAACGCGATCGACGGGATCCCGACGCCCCATCCCATGAAGGCCATCTTCGATGCAATGATCAGACCAAGGCCGGACAGGAACAGCAAGGACCACCACAACGCGACGCGATATCCGCGCGATACGAGAAGCCAGGCACCGATGGCCGCCGCGGCAGGCAGCATGAACGACGTGCCGCCCACATAAACCAGTTTCATCCATGGAATCAAGTTCCGTCCCTCCTCATGTGCCGCTGGTTCCGCCGGACGCCTGCGTCAGAACCTCTTCGAGCACGCTGCATGTCTTTTCAATGTCGGCTTCGGACAGCGTCGGATGCACCAGGAACATCAGGCTGGTTTCGCCCAGTTCCCTGGCAACCGGGAGCCGTTCCGCCGGCCGATAGCCGCTGCCGTCGAATGCCTTCTCAAGATAGACCTCGGGGCAGGTGCCGTGATAGCACGGTACGCCGCGCGCAACGATTTCGGCAAGAATGCGGTCGCGCGACCAACCGTCGGCCAGTCGCTCCGGCTCGACAAAGGCATAGAACTTGTAATAGGCATGCCGCACATGGCCGGGAACGTCCGGCACCCGCACGGCGGGAAACTGCCGGCACACGGTGGCAATGCGCTCGGCATGCATACGCCGCCGCTCGCCCCATTCCGGCATGCGACGCAACTGGATGCGGCCGATCGCCGCCTGCATTTCCAGCATCCGCATGTTGGTGCCGAAAGATTCATGCACCCAGCGAAAACCCGGCGCGGCAGCATGCTCATGCATCGCCTCCCATGACTTTCCATGATCCTTGAACGACCACATGGACGCCCACCATTCCCGGTTGCTGGTCGTCGCCATGCCGCCCTCGCCGCCTGTCGTCATGATCTTGTCCTGGCAAAAGGACCAGGCCGCGATATGCCCCAGGCTGCCCACACTGCGCCCCTTGTAGCGCGCGCCATGCGCCTGCGCGCAGTCTTCGACCACATGCAGACCATGTTCGCCCGCCAGCGCCATGATCGGATCCATGTCGCACGGCATGCCCGCCAGGTGAACGCAGATGACTGCCCGGGTGCGCGGCGTCAGCACCGCGCGGATGGTGTCTGCGCTGATGTTCTGGCTGTTCCGGTCGACATCGGCAAACACCGGTCTGGCACCGCGGCCGACGATGCAACTGGCGGAAGCCATGAAGGTGCGCGGCGTGACCACCACCTCATCGCCCGGCCCGATACACAGCGCATGGAGCGCCACCTCCAGCGCCGCCGTGCCATTGGCAAGCGCGACGGCATGCTGCGTGCCGGCCCAGGCAGCGAACTCCCGTTCGAACTCGCAACACTCGACGCCGGTCCAGTAATTCACCTTGTTGGAAAGCAGTATGTTCCTGGCCGAGTTCGCCTCTTCACTTGTGTAGCTTGGCCACGGGGGGAACGGGGTATTCAGCATGACTGGTCTCCTCTCGACGGTCTGTTTCTTTCCTGTGCATGATCCTTGCCGGATTGCCTACCATGGTGACGCCGTCCGGAACATCCGACACCACCACTGCGCCGGCGCCGATCATGACCTTGCTGCCGACGGTAATCTGCTGGCGGATGCACGCTCCGATGCCGATCCAGCTCGCATCGCCGATGCCCACCTCGCCGGCAAGATTGGCCCCCGGGCTGACGTGCACGGCGGTTCCCAGCACGCAGTCGTGCTCCACAATCGCGCCGGTATTGATGATGCAGGCAGGTCCAAGCATGGCGCCGATATTGATCACCGCGCCGGCAAACACCACGCTGCCGGCACCAATGCTGGCGTGCCGGCTGACGCTACTCGCCGGATGAATCACGTTCACCAGTGAGAAGCCCGCATCCTGCAACTGAAACGCAATACGCGCGCGCAGCGCATTGTCGCCAATGGCAACCACTACGTCGCAGCTGTCCGACGGTAGTTGCATGAAGGCGTGAATCGATCCGACATAAGGCCATGGCCCATTCTCCACGCGCTGCGGCCAGGCGTCGTCGTAGAAGACGATATCGTCCCAGCGACAGCATGCTTCCGCCGCATCGGCAACGACCTTGCCGTGCCCGCCTCCGCCGAGAATGGCAAGCCGCCTCACGTGGGTTTATCCCTGAGTTGTCCGTTCATGCCTGAGCCCTCACCGCATCTGCCGTATTCTTCCTCACTCCCGGATTACTCCCGCAGCACCGTGCGGACCGTCATGAAAGCCTCCGCATGCTTCACCGAAATGGTCGCGCCGCGAAAACGCGCCAGCGCATCCATGGCATCGAGCGAGCGGGGATGCGGCGAGTCCTTGAGCTGCGAAGCGAAGCAGCGCATCGCATCGAGCTTTTTCGAAAATACGCTGCTGACTTCGACGAAGTGGTCCGGGATGAAGGCGTCATCGCCAAAGGGATGGCCCCACTCCGTTTCGGACAGCGTTTCGTACGCATAGATATTACGCACGCTCGACTGTGCCAGCGGCCGGCATGCCACCAGAGCCGCGCCGAACACAACCGCATGGTCATGATGCAGGTCGCCGCGGTGCGGCACATAGACGGTCTCCGGCCTGAACTCGGCGATCGCTTCGCCAAGCGACTGCGATATCTTGTAGCGGGGATACTGGTCGAGGCGGGGCGCGGGGAAATCGAAAAAGACTGTCCGCTGCACGCCGAGCAATGCATGGGCGCGTTGCGCCTCCCTGCGCGCCGCTTCCACTGCCGCGACCGGGAAAATCTCCGGTGCGCCGAGAGATGCATTGGTCATGATCGCGACGGCCACCTTGTCGCCGGCGGCCACATGCCGGGCGATGCTGGCGCCGCAGCCCAGCACTTCATCATCCGCATGCGGCGCAATCACCAGGATATTCATAAGCCAAGCCTCCCCTTGATGAGATCAAGTTCGCGCCTGAGCGCATGGATTTCGGTTTCCGGGCAATATCCCAGGCGCATGCCAACGCGCAGCCCGGTTTCCTGCCGTCCCGCGTCATGCTCGAAGGAATAGTCGTTGATCCAGAGCAGGCCGTTGCCCGTTTGCACCAGCGCGCGGCGGTCGCTTGTCATCTTCAGGATGCGCCCGACCACGCCCTTGATCGCCAGTCCGGTTTCGATCGCGCTCTGCCAGATGAACAGCCTGCGCGCATCGGTGAAGGTGAATGCGCCGGGATGCGGCCGCGTGCTGGCCTTGACCAGGCGATCGATTTCAACTGCGTCGCGATGCCAGTCGATCCTGCCGTCTTCCGGCGCGCGCCGGCCATACTCGGTGACAAGCCGATCGTCCTGCGGCACCGGGTCCCATTCGCCGCGCTTGAGCGCGGGCAGCCAGTCGTCAAGCGCTGTTGCCAGCGCCCGCAGCGCCTTCTTTTCCACGCTGCCTGCATCGTCATCCGGCAGGATGGCAAAGGATACCTGCCTGAAAATCGGACCCGCATCCGCTTCGCGATCGATGAGAAACAGCGTGGACGCGCCCACGTTTTCCTCCAGCACGAGCCATGCGATTGGCGCCCTGCCCCGTCCCTTGGGCAGACAGGTCGGATGAAAGCCGATGCAGCCCAGGCGCGCGCTGGCGATGATCGCTTCCGACACCAGCTGCGACAAGCCGACCACGAAGATGAGGTCGTAGCCGGCCGCAGCGATTTCCTCCTCGTGGGCATTGATTTTCCGGAAGGGCGTATAGGCGATGTCGCGCTCCATGCAAGGCGCACGCAGGGATGCGTAGCCGCTCACCCGGGAATCGTCCTCCGGCTCATAGCCATAAACGCGCTGCGGCGCCATTCCATGCTGGAGCAGTTTCTGCAGGGTCAGCAGGCTGGAATTGACGGCACCGATCAATGCAAGCTTCATGGCACCGTTCTCTTTTCACCAAACAGCACGACAAAAACCGTTTTCCAGAGGATCCGGCAATCGGTGACGAAACTCAGGTTGTCGACGTACATGCGGTCCAGGCGCCAGCGCTCCGGCCAGCTCAGAAAGATGTTGCCATTGACCTGCGCCAGCCCCGTCAGGCCCGGGCGCACGGCAATGCGCGACCTGCCGTTCTCGTCGAACTCCTCCTGCAGATCGGGCAGGCATGGCCGCGGCCCGACGATGCTCATGTCCCCTTTCAATACGTTCAACAGCTGAGGCAATTCGTCGATCTTGAATCGCCGGATGAACTTCCCGACGCGCGTGACTTCCGGATCGCTGCCATATACCTGTCTCGCCGGCGTGCGCGGCACATCCGCCATGGACCTGAACTTGTACAGATCGAATATCCTTCCGTTCAACCCCAGCCGTTTTTGCGTGAACAGGATGGGACCTGGACTGTCCAGCTTCAACAGCACGGCAGTCAGGAGCAGGATCGGTGCGACGAGCAGCAGCAGGGCGAAAGCTGCCAGCAAGTCAAAAGGTCGCTTCAAGAAAATCCTGTACATTGCCTGCCCCGCCTTCGTCATTGCGACCCGCTGCGCCGCAGCTCCTCGTTTCCCTCGTCCTGCTGGTCTTCCACGGGCGCCAGGTAGCGCGGAAAAAAGCCGGGAACGGGCAGCCAGCACCTTCCATTGCGGTGTTCATGGTCGCGCCGCACTTCCTCAAGACAACGATAGGCATCCGGATCGTGGATGATCCTGCGCAGGGTGAACGGGACGATGTGGTCCGGATCGAACGACTGCTTGAACCGGAACAACTCATCGCCTGGCCCCAGCCCGCCGCCCAGCACCAGCCATTTGTAGCCGTTCCTACCTCCCCACAGGATCACTTCGTGTTTGAGCAGGTTGTTGGGCCGCTTCGCAAACGCCGATGCCAGCGATCCTCCAAGGAAGGAATAAATCGTGTCACGGGAAAGCAGCAGAAGTTCCGACGACACGATCTGATCCTGATCATAGACATGCACATACATCGTCGCCTTGCGCTTTCCCAAGCTGAATGCCAGTTGCCTGAAACGCTCGGCAGCAAAGAAGTAGCTGCCGGCCGCGCCACGGCGCGTCATTGTCTGATAGTAGATATCGAGAAAGCTGTCGAGATGCTCGCCTTCCGGGTCGAACACCACGCGCAAACCCGATTTCATGGCGCGATTCACATTGCTGCGCACGGCATGCTTGTACTTGCTCCAGATCTCTTCCGGCGTGCGGTCAAGCTTGACGAGGACATTCGGCTGCTGGTCCACTTCCCCTTGCGTGCGGCGCGCAAGCCTCGCCGGGAAAATGTCCTCGCGCACGAATTGACTGACGAAATGCCGCTCCCTCAGTTCCTGGTCCAGCAGGCATTCGAAGGCTTGCGAGGCGGCCGGCATGTGCTCCACCTTGCCTTCAAAGAGCGCGCCGCCGTATCCGTAAGGGGAAACGAGATGCCGCCACGACTGCCGGACGTCCCTGAACGGGAGGAAGCTGTTGACGCCGCAGTGAAAGAAGGGATAAATGATCCTCGCGCCCTCCGCATGCTGGCAGACCACGGCCGCCGGCTGGTAATGTTCGGGCCGCACCAGCTCCAGGAAGCCTGGATGGTCATGCGGCCGCTTGTGTTCGCTTTCCTCCCAGTATTTCTCGTAGACGGCGCAATCGGTGCGGTCATCCAGGTTCAACCAGGTTATCGATGTGTTCTTGTCCATGGCTCGGATCGTCATGCTTCGCCGTGCCGCTGCGGCGCATACGAGATGGAAAATTCGCGGACAAGGCCGGCCACGCGGGCCATGTCCGCCTCGGAATAGCGCGCATCGCAATGAACGGACAGCATCTTGCGGCTCAACTCCCGGTGCTCCGGCGGCACGCCTTCACACACCGGGGTCTCCAGCGGCCACAGGACTGCGGGATAGACGCGACGGCTGATCAGGTATTCCAGCAGATGACGCCGCCGCGCCGGCGTGTCGAGCACAATGACGCAGGAAAACGGGCATATCCCTTGCCCGTCGCCCGGCGGCAAAACTTCCAGGCCCGGAATCTCTCGCAGCGTCTGACTCAGGCACGCGTGGTTTTGCCGGCGTGTCGAACGCATGTGCTGTACGGGAAGGCTGCGCAGCAGGTTCGCGCTCCACATCGTCATCGCGGAAGCATCCCCGGTACGCAGGCTTTCCTCTGCCTCGGCGTAGAGATTGCGGAAATCGTCCTTGCTGATCGCATGCCCGTACAGGTACAGGTTCTTGAGCAGCATCGCGGCGATCTTTTTCGAAGATGCTTCTTGCCGTTCCCGAGTCGGACCGACCGGCGGTGGCAACGCGTGGCCGGCCGGCGACCACAACATTGCGCCGTCTGGAACCGGCAGCGTTTTGCGCAGGGAAGCGACGCACCAGTCGGCCTTGCTTGACATGGCCCAGTCCGACCAGGGGTCGTGCGTATGATCCTCGATGATCTCGATCCGTCCGCGCGCCATGTCCCGGTAATCCGGCCTGCTGCCGAGACCGAAGAAGTTCACTTTCAGGACGACATCGCCGTCTCTCGTCGCAACATCGCCGAGGGGGATGTGCCGCGGCCCGGGCTCATCCGGGTACAAGACCATGTCCATGCCTGCGCCCTTGAGGCTGGCGACCACAAACTGGCAGTAATACGACGGCACCAGCAGGCGCTTCCATCCGCGTGTCTTCATGCCATGCAGGAGAAGCGCGCGGAAGGCGTCGCGTCCCGAGGCATAAGGTCTTGCGTCATCCTGCCACGGATCGGCCGTCCGGTCGGCGGCCGCATACTGCATCAGGTGGAAATCCGATCCCTGCTCCCATCTTTCCTCACTTCGTGTTGTGGTTTTCGGCAATTGAATCTTCCTCATCAGTTCGTTAAGGCCATTCCTTCGCGCAGTTCGCGCCCACCGTCGATGCCGGACATGCGCAGATAGCCATCCCTGAGCTTCACGACGAGCGTATCGTCATAGTTGAAGATGACCGTCCCATCACTTACGGAAGAAAACTTTTCGTCCATGTACTTGCCCACGACGCGCGAAGCACGCGGTACAAGATAGAGAGTGTCTCGAAACCGGAATCGCGCCATTTGTCCTGGAACAGAAAACGCTGCGATCCGGCGCAGGGTCAGGTCAATCGGATCCTTGAAATCGATCTGCATCGCGTTGTCGCTGCGGTTGAAGTAAAGTCGGCCGCTGCTCAAATGGCGCAGCTCATCCTGGCCGGGCAAAAAATCGCGGGCATGCGCCTTTCTGAAGGCATCGCCTTCTGCCAGGAAGGCGAGCCGATAGAGCAGGCCGAGATCGGCGCCCTCTTCCACATCCACGTGGACGCGCGCGATGACGGCGCCCGTATCGATACCGTCATCCATCTCGTGGCAGCTTGCACCGAGCGGCTGGCTGTACAGGATCGCGCCGTTCACCGGATGCTTGCCCTTCAAATTGGGCAGCAGGGAAGGATGGACGTTGACGAATTGCTGGCCGTCCTTCTTGAGCAGGGAGACCGGAATGATGTAAGGGCAGCCATTCGATATCAGCAACTCGAAATCCGCCTGCCGCACCGCGTTGATCAATTGCCGCTTGCTGTGCAGCACGGTGAATTCCACGCCGCTGCGCGCGAGCCGTTCCTGCAGCGGCGAGCCGTCCACGGCGAGAATTGCGGACAGCTCCAGGCCCAGCTCCCATGCCGCATCAAGGACCGCGGACCGGCTACCGACAAATAATGCTTTCACTGTTTAATCGTTCGGACTGTTGGGATGCATGGTTAACGACGCACGGGAATGGCATGAAGCGCCTGCCGCTTCTGTCATGGCAGCGTCACGCATTGGTAGCCTTGTATTTCCCATATCTGGCCCCATAGCCATAGCGCGCGGATCCGGTTCGCGCATCATTGAATACCGTGCCGGTCACCGTATAGCCGGCCTGGTTCAGGCCTTTCACCGCATCTTCGATTTCGACCACGGTGCTGTAGCCGCCGCGCACCACATTCAGGATCACGCCTGCGTGCGATGCGACAGCGAGCGCGTCCGACGCCGCCAGCACCGGAGGGGTATCGATCAGGACGTAGTCGTAATGCCCTGCAAGCGCCGCCAGGAGCTGACCGAAGTTGCCATGCGCCAGCAGTTCCGCCGGCCGTTTCGTCATGCTGCCGGCCGTGATGAAGTCGACGTTATCGACCACGCCCCGGTGAATGACCCGTTCCGGCCCGATGCTGCCGCTGATGGCATCCGCCAGGCCGGTGCCACGTTCCATATCGAAATAGCGATGCAGGTCGCCGGCGCGCAGATCGGCATCAATGAGCAGCGCCCTCTTGCCGAGCGATGCGAGCACGGCGGCAAAATTCACTGACACGAAAGACTTGCCGACACCCTGCGTCGGGCCGGTGATCATGATGATGTTGTTGCTGGAACTGGCCATCGCATACTGCAGGAAATTACGCAGCCGGCGCAGGCTGTCGAGCGTGCTGTCGAAAGGCGCATCCTGCGGCAGGATGGAAGGCTTGCGCGCACCGCCGCCAAATGGTCCGGGCAGCCTCGCCTGACCCGGCCGGTGCGGGATCGTCGCGCTGACCGGAAGCCCGAGCAATTGTTCGATTTCGTACGGGGTGTCGACGCGGCCATGAATCGTCTTCCATATGAACGCAAAAATGATCCCCAGCACTGTGCCGGCAATGAGCGCCAGCGAGATGATCAAAAGCGCCTTTGGCTTGACGGGCTTGATCGGCACCGCCGCGATATCCAGCAGGCGTGCATTGCCGACTTCGCTGGAGGCCGCCAACCGCAGCTGCTGCGCCGTTCCGAGCAGGCTGGTGTAGAGGTCGGTATTCACCTTCACGTCACGGCTCAGGTGAATTGCCTCCTGTTCGAGGTCGGGCAGCTCCCTGATCCTGGATTCCAGTCGCGCCAGTTGCCGGTCAAGCCCCTCGATCTGCCGGTTCACCTGGACCAGCACCGGATGCTGATCCTGGTATTTGGTCTGGAATTCGATTTTCTTCTGGTTGAGCTCGACGAGCCGATTCTGGATGCCTACCGACTGGTCCAGCAGCATCTTGCTTTCGGCAGCGAGGTCATAAGTCCTGTGTCGGTTGCGGAACTCCTTGTAGCGGTCTTCCGATGTTTCAAGCTGTTCCTTCAGCTCGGGCAACTGCCTGTCGAGGAATGCCAATGATTTCTGCGCCTTCTCCGACTTGCGGTCCACGTTCAGACTCACATACTCGCGGCCGATCTGGTTCAGCACGGCGCTGGTCAGCACGGGATCGCCACCTTCCAGTGCCACCGCGATGATGCCGGATTGCTTGCCCTTTTCCGTCACGCGCACGTCTTTCTGCAGCTTTTCGACAGCCTCCAGCTCGGCATGGCGGATGAGCTCGAACTGCGCGCCGGGCCGCGCAGCAAGATGCGTCACACTCAGTTCGATGTTACCGCCATCAGTCCTTGCGACCAGGCGTTCGCCTACCTTTCCCTTGAGATCGATCCCGTCCCTGTCGCGCGTCAGACGGTACGTGCCGTCCCCTTGCGCGGTCAGAACGAAGGTACGGCCTTCCAGCGCGGCCGGCACATTGAAGACATCCACATCCGCGCGCTCCGCGCCCCAGACATAGCCGCCATAGCCAAGCAATCCCGGATTCGACAGACCCTTGCTGCGGCGCGCGACCCATGCGCCGATACCGGGGAAATACTTCGGTTTCACGACGAGATCAAGCCGCATATGCTGCACCGCCCGCGACAGGACAGTGCGCGAGCGCAGGATTTCCATTTCCGATGCCGTCGCAGTGCGAATGTCGAACGCAGTCGACAGGTCGCTTTGGATATTTTTTGGCGCGCCAGTACTGGAACTGGCCGAGGTGTCTTCGACCTGGACAAGAATGTTCGCTTCGTAGATCGGCACGGCAACAAGGACATACGTCACGGCGAGCAAGGTGACCAGCAACGCGATGCCGGCGATCAGCCAGCGGTAGTCAGCAAGGAAGGAGAGATGTTTTCCGACCTCGACCGCATCGCTCCTCTCGTTCATGGGATGTATCTGCTGGACGGCAAGAGGTTGTACCTGCTGGATGGGTGCGTTCATGTGCATGCTTTGCTGGACAGTGGTGCCTGGCGGTTTGCGCACGGCCGTCTTTCGCATCCCGGATTTTTCCATGCAGGAATGCCAAGTGCCGACGATATCGGTGCGTTGTAATCAGTAATCTTCCGGCCGCGACGCATGCCGCAGCCCCTTTTTACTTTACTGATGTTGGATGCGAAAAATAAGTAGCGAATTTCGATGCGACGATGACGCGCACCGGCTGACCGATTGAATTATTCGATTGGCGCTGCCGGAACGGCTGGCAAGGCGCCGCTCGACATCAATGGTTATCGGACGAAGACACAACTACGAGCCGTGCGGCGAGGCTGGATGCCTCAAAGAGCCAGAAGCGCTCACGCAAATCCGAGGGACGCGCTCCTTCCCAGACAAGCCGCCAGCGGCGGTCGACATTATGTGGAGGCATGACCGCAAGACCGTTAATCAATAGCAAGTCGCAGTTATTGTGGGTCTTGACTTCAGTTCGCACAGTGTTGACACCGAGAATATAGTGCAGCATTGCCCGTTCCGATTCACCGAGTCCGGCGCTCGCAATGCAATGATGCTCTCGCGGCAGCGCCATCCGCATCGACACGAAAACGCTGCGATAGCTCTTTGCATAGTCAAGCCAGCCCAGCCAGAGCGTGGAAATGAGTCCCCAGCATAAAGCCAGCCCGGCAACCCAGGTCACCAGGCCGCGGCCCTGGACGCCCTTCAGCGCCCTGGCCACCAGTACCGGCAACGCCGTCAGCAGCAGGGCCGTGGTCACGATGTTGACGTCGAACGTCGGTCGATAATCAAGTGGCAGATATTGCCCCAGAGCCGCCAAGCTTTCCGGAAGCGGGCCTCGCACCAGCAACCATGCCCATATCGACCATATAACCACCGCCAAGGTGCCAAACAGCACGCGCGAACTCCAATCCCAGGCGCGGTCGAGGCGGGCCGGAAACGCATCGACCGCCGGCCCGGCAAGCAGGCACAGCGGCACTAGCAGCGGCAATGCATAATTGGGGCGCGCGGATGCCGATATCCATAGCACTGCCAGCAGTACGGCAAACAACGTGAGAGAAAATTGAACCGGCGCCCATGCCTGCGCATTGTCGCGCTGCTGCCAGAGCGCCATAAGGGCCAGCGGCAAGGCTGGAAACAAAAACCATGGAAGCGTCTCCGACCAGAAGTACGCCGTATGGGGCGCCCCGAGCATCGGGACGGAAAAGCCGACAAAGCGTCCGAGATTATTCAGCCAGAACCATTCCATGAACAGCGAAGGTGATCGCATGTACAAAGCGACAGGCCAGATCAGCAAGGCGGGCAGCGCAGTAAGCAGTGCAATTGCCAGTCCACGATAGTAGCTGCGCTCGCGCCATGTCTTGAAAAATAGCGGCAGCAGGATCGCCGTGAGTCCGAGGACGCCTGGCGCCAGCATGCCTTTGGCCAGAAAACCCATACCCACACCCAGCCCCAGCACGACACCCCCGGTGACCGCTCTGGTACGCGCAGTGGCGAATCCGCAGGCAGCCAGTGCAAAACCGGCCAGGACAGGTATATCGGTCAGCATGAGGTGGCTGTAGAACACCGTGCCGAGGCAGCCAAGCAGGGCGAACACGCTGTAACGGCCGCTGGCGGCATTCCACCAGTATCGAGAAACCCACCCAAGTGAGCCGCACGCGATCATCATGAAGATCCCCGTCGCCAGCCGGGCACCATCATGCAAAGGCAGCCAGGATGCAAAAAGACGGGCCGTCGCAGCGCCAAGCCAATAATAAAGCGGCGGTTTCTCCATGAAAGGTTCGCCTGCCATCGTCGGCACGACCCAATCGCCAGTATCCAGCAGATGCTCAATGATGCCGAAGATATAGGTCTCGTCCTGTTTCCATGGGTCATGCCCGATCAGGCCGGGCAAGAGAAAGGCGGCGACCAGGATCAGGAAGATTGCGCCCGGCAGGCTGCGGGCGACCGGCTTTGCCGGTTCGAGGATCGCGTGCCTGGCGCTGTCAAGGGCTAGCGGAGCCTTGTGCTCTGCGGACTGGGGCCGCTCTTCGAAAACGACGCGTGGGCAAGCTTGCGGTGGCCGCAGTTCGAGCATTGGCGCCAAAACCTTTCTTCGCCCCGAACCATTGTCTCGAGACCGAATATTTCTAATGAAGAAGATACTCTGCGGTGCGTGCATGGCAACAATTGCCGGCTCAGGTCTCGCACTCATCACGCTGACGCAGTATTTGAAGGCTATCGCAGGTGGCCGGTTCCATCTTGAGCGACGTCATCGTCTGCTTGTCGACAAGCCGGGCGCCATCAATACTACGGTTGTAAGCACTTGAGCCCCCTTCTGAGCTTGGCCTGTCCGCAACAACTTCGTTGTTCTTTATGCCCAGTGGAACCAAGTGAAATGGCGTATTCTTTCCGTTCACGCTAGCGGGAAAGTCATCGGGAATGTCGGTTCTTGAAACAATCAAGGTATGGGCCAAGAGTATCAAACGAGACGCCGTGATGCTTTGGTTCGCCCGCCGACATCCAGACACGCCGTTTTTGGCTAAAGCCCTGTGTGTTTTCACGGTGGCATACGCTTTAAGTCCGATTGACCTGATCCCGGACTTCATTCCCGTGCTCGGCTACGTCGATGATGCGCTGCTATTGCCCGCACTGATTTGGCTTGCGGTGCGCCTTCTCCCAGCCCATGTCACTCAGGAATGTCGAATGCAAGCAAAAGAATGGATGGCCAGAGAGAAGACAAAGCCTACGAGCTACGCCGGTGCCGCTGCCATCGTGGTTATCTGGCTGGCGGTCCTTTACCTCGGTTGGTGGTGGTACTCCCGTCGTAATTAATGCGGTGGCGTTCTAGAGAGTGTTATGAACTAAGGGATGGGAAAGAAGTCTGGCGAGCATGAATGCTCGCAAATCTTACCCAAGCGACGTGAGTGATGAAGAATGGGAATTCGTCGCGCCCTACCTTTCCTTGTTGCCATTGGATGCCAAG
>NZ_DATFAF010000053.1:0-22838 GCF_035254865.1 Noviherbaspirillum sp. | reverse complement strand
CACCCCTCCAGGCGTCGGCATGGGAATGAAACCGCCGCGCTTCCTCAAGCCGGGCGACGTCGTCACGCTCGGCATCGATGGACTCGGCCAGCAACGGCACGATGTCGTCGCCTATCGCAAAGGCTGAAGCATCGGTTCAATGCACATGTCGGCGCAGGGCTTCCATCCGAACTGCGGAAGTCCTGCGCTGCGGCGGCCCGGCAATGCCGCGTCAGGGTTCACAGGCTTCACCGAGATAGGCTTCGCGCACCTTGGGGTCATGCAGCAATTCGTCGGCCGCGCCCGCCATGGTAATCAAACCGGAATCCATCACGTAGCCGCGGTCGGCCGCTTGCAGGGCAAGGCGGGCATTCTGCTCGACCAGCAGGACCGTTACGCCCTGCGCCGCGATGTCGCGCACCACCTGGAAGATGCGCCCCACCATGATCGGCGCCAGCCCCATCGATGGTTCGTCGAGCAGCAGCAATTGCGGCCGGCTCATCAGCGCGCGCGCCATGGCCAGCATCTGCTGCTCGCCGCCGGAGAGCGTGCCGGCCAGCTGGTTCTGGCGCTCCTTCAGGCGCGGGAACAGCTCCAGCGCCTGGCCCAGGTCGGTGTCGATATCGCCGCGTGTGCGCGAACGCGTGAAGCGTGGAAATGCGCCGAGCAGCAGGTTGTCCTTCACGCTCATGGTGGAAAACACGCGCCGTCCTTCCGGCGAGTGAGCCAGGCCGGCGCGGGCAATGCGGTACGAATCCATGCCCGTCACGTCCTTGCCGCCAAAGAGGACGCTGCCGCCTTTCGGCTTGAGCATGCCGGAGATGGCGCGCATGGTCGTGGTCTTGCCGGCGCCGTTGGAGCCGATCAGGGTGACTACCTTGCCCTTGGGTACGTCGAGGGAAATGCCGTGCAGCACCTCGACCTTGCCGTAGGCGGCGTGCAGATTTTGAATGGTAAGCATGTGGACCTCTCTTAAGCTGCCGCGGCACTGTCGGCGCCGCCACCCAGATACGCTTCGATCACGCGCGGATCGGCCTGCACCATGGCGGGCTTGCCATCCGCGATCTTCTGGCCGAAGTCGAGCACCGTGACCGTGTCGCAGATCGACATCACCACGTCCATGTGATGTTCGATCAGGATCAGGGTGATGCCGTGCTCGCGGATCTTGCGGATGATCGAGACCAGCTCCTTGATGTCGGGCGCGGTCAATCCTGCGGCGGGCTCGTCGAGCAGCAGCAGATTTGGATTGAGACCCAGCGCACGGCCGATTTCCAGCAGGCGCTGCTTGCCGTAGGGCAGATTGCGCCCCTCTTCATTGGCGAGCTCGGGCAGGCCGACGAACTTCAGGATGCTGGCCGCGCGAATGCGCGCGCTGCGCTCCTCCTCGCGATAGCGGCGCGTCTGCAGCATCACGTCGAGAATGTTCGACTTGAAAGTGTGATGCAGTCCCACCAGCACGTTTTCGGTCGCCGTCATTTCTCCGAACAACTGCACATTCTGGAAGGTGCGCGCCACGCCGCCCAGGGCAATCGCCGATGGCGTCGCGCCGGAGATCACGCGGCCGTTGAATTCCACCGCGCCCGCCGTTGGCTGATAGATGCCGGTGAGCACGTTCATCATGGTGCTCTTGCCGGAACCGTTGGGGCCGATCAGGCCGTGGATGGAACCAGTGATCACGTTCAGATTGACCTGGTTGAGCGCCTTCAGGCCGCCGAACTGCATCAGCACCTGGCGTGCGGCGAGCAGGGTGCCGTCGATCTTCACGCTTTGATCCGGCGCCGCCCATGCATGCTTCTCGTCGCCTTGCTCGTGGTACTCCTGATGACGGTGCACGGCCTGCGGGCGAATCTTTTCGACGACGCCGCGCAGATAGCCAACGATGCCGTCCTGCAGGTAATACACGACGAAGAGCGTCATCAGGCCGAAGATGGTCAGACGCCAGTCGGTGATGTTTTCAAGGCGATAGGAGAACACCGCCATGCCGATGGTCGATGCCATCGGAACCATCACGTCGCGAATCGACCTTGTCTTCTTGCTCAGCATGAAGGCGCAGCTTGCCAGCACCACGACGGCGGCGGTCACGGCAATCTTGCGGAACAGCTCGATGTCCGACAGCAGGCTGGGCAGCATCACCACGATGAGCGCGCCGAGCAGCGCGCCCGAGCGGGTCTTGCGACCGCCCATGATGACGGCCAGCAGGAACAGGATGGTCAGTTCGAAGTTATAGGTATTCGGCGAAATGTACTCTTCCGAATACGTGTACAGGCTGCCGGCGAGCCCGGCCAGCCCAGCGCTGATGACGAAGGCGTAGACCTTGTAGCGATATACCGACACGCCCATGCAGTCCGAGGCAACCGGACTGTCGCGCAAGGCCTGGAAGGCCCGACCCAGGTGCGACTTGAGGATGCGATGGACCACGATCAGGGACAGCACCATCAGCACGGCAACCACATAGAAGTACGCAACCTCTCCCAGCTTCACGCCGAAGAAGGACGGCTTCGCCACCTTGATGCCGAGCGGGCCTTCGGTGAGGAAGGTCATTTCGTTGATCAGGATCTGCACGATGGTGCCGAAAGCAAGCGTCACCATCGCCAGGTACGGACCGGTCACGCGCAACGCAGGCAAAGCCAGCAGTGCGCCGAACACGGCCGTCACGGCGATGCTTGCCGGTACCGCGATGAGGAACGGCATGCCGAGCTTGAATACCAGGACGCCGGTGGTGTACGAGCCGATGCCAAACAGCGCTGCATGGCCGAGCGACACCTGTCCCGTATAACCCACCACGATGTCCAGCCCGAACAGCAGGATCGCGTAGATCAGGATGGTTTCCGCGAGGTGGATGTAATACGGATTGTGGAAGACCTGCGGAAACAGCGCGAGCGCGGCGATGCCGAGCAGGGCAAGAATGCGATTTTTGTTGAGCATGTTTACACCTTCTTGATCGCAGCTTTGCCGAACAGGCCGGCAGGTTTGACGGCCAGCACCAGCAGCAACAGCAGCAGGCCCGGCACTTCCTTGTATCCGGTCGAAATGTAGAAGCCGGTCAGCGTTTCGGCGACGCCCAGGATCAGGCCGCCGACGATCACGCCGACACCCGAGGTCAGGCCGCCGATGATGGCCACTGCGAAGGCTTTCAGGCCGAGCGCCGAACCCATGGTCGCGCCGGTCAGCGTCAGCGGCGCGACCAGCACGCCGGCAAAGGCGGCTGTCGCGGACGACAGGGCATAGGAGAAAGTGATCACCATGCTGGTGTTGATGCCCATCAGGCCGGCCGCGTCACGATCGTTGGAGGTGGCGACCACTGCCTTGCCGTAGATCGACTTGCGGTTGAACAGTTCGACCGCGAACATCATCGCCAGTGCGCCGAGCACCACCACGATCTGCATCGGCTGCACGTTGGCGCCTAAGACTTGCAGCGGCGCGGCCGACAGCGGCGAGGGGAAGGTGAGGTCATCCTTGCCCCAGATGTTTTCTGCGACGTTCTTGAAAATGATCGCCAGCGCGATGGTGGACATGATCCAGCCGAATTCCGACTTGATCTTGATGGCCGGCCGCACGCCTATCCATTCGACGACGGCGCCTTGCAGCGCGCCGAACAGGATCACCAGCGGAATCATCAGCCAGTAGTTGAGATAAGGCCCGCCGTGGATGTTGCCCACCAGGCTGAGGCCGACCAGTGCGCCGAGCATGAGCGCTTCGCCCTGGCCGAAATTGAGGGTGCCGGAAGTCGCGAAGGTGAGCTGATAGCCGAATGCGATGACGGCGTAGATCATGCCCAGCGCGATACCGCTGAATGCGAGTTGGAGAAGGATGTCCATGATTACCTTGGAAGGTGGAGCGTGCAATAACGCTCCCTCCCCTTCAAGGGGAGGGTTGGGGTGGGGATGGGTTGCGGGAAGTACAGCGGAAACCCATCCCCCTCCCAGCCTCCCCCTTGAAAGGAGAGGAGCGTTCTCTCATGAGCGGAGTTATTTAATACTTCGAGAGGATGCAAGCGAACTTACTGCGCACGCACCACATGTCCGCCCTTGACCATGCCCATGACCGGCATGCCAGTCTTGACGGCTTCATGGTCGGCCTTGCTGAACGGCTTGTCGTAGGTCGTCACGACACCGTCAACCTTGGCTTGCAGGCTTTCCAGCGCGGCGCGCACCTTCGTGCCTTCGGTCGAACCGGCCTGCTTGATCGCTGCGGCCAGCAGGTAGACCGAGTCGTAGCCCTGCGCGGCGGAGACCGGCGAGGGGATGCGGCCGTTGGCCGGCTTGTAGGCGGCGACGTAGGCGTCGATGAAAGCCTTGCGCTTCGGCGTGTTGGCTTCCTGGATGAAGGTTTGCGGCATCAGCGCGCCTTCGCCGTTCTTGCCGGCGTTGTCGATGAAGTTGCCCATGGAGAGCGTCCAGCTGCCGATCATCGGCACTTTCCAGCTCAGCTTTTCCATGCCGTTGGCGATCTGGGCCAGTTCGGGGCCGATGCCGTAGGTCAGGATTGCTTGCGCGCCGGCCGCCTTGGCCTTCAGCAGTTGCGCCGTCATGTCGACATCCTTGATGTTGAACTTCTCGACGGCGACCGGCTTGACGCCTTTCTTGTCGAGCGCCTTCTCCAGGTCCTCGCGGCCGAGCTGGCCGTAGTTGGTGGAGTCGGCCAGGATCGCGACCTTGGTCAGCTTGCGCTTGCCGATGGCTTCATCGACGATCATCGCGGACTGGATGGTGTCGTGCGCGGCATTGCGGAAAATGTAGTTCTCGGGCTGGTCATCGAACTGGTGCGTGACCAACGTGCCGGTCGCCACATTGTTCATGACGGGGATCTTGGCTTCCTGATAGAAACGCTGCGAGGCGAGCGACACGCCGGTGTTGATGAAACCGACGGTGGCGACGACTTTTTCCTTGTTGATCAGTTCCTGCGCCACTTGGACGCCGCGTTCGTTCTTCGCTTCGTCGTCGCGCTCCACGAGCTGAATCTGGCGGCCGAGCACGCCACCGTTCTTGTTGATTTCGGCGACGGCCAACTTCACGCCGTCACGCATCGAAACACCCATGGGAGAAGAGCCGCCCGTGAACGGCCCGGACACGCCGATCTTGATGGTATCTGCGGCGATGCCCGCGACGGACCAGCTTACCAATGCAGCAGCAATCAGCGTTTTCACTTTGTATGTCATGTCTTCCTCTAACTTTTATCTTCATTTTGGAAACGTGCCGGATGATTCCGACATCGAATGTTACGTATCGACGACGACGCCATTCGACTGGCACCGACGGTCTTATCCGTAACGTGAGAAGGGTATTACGAGATGCGCACATACGCAAACAGTATAACTACGTAGTTATAGAGGAAAAATTGACGCGGACTTATCTGTATGGCAATGCTGCCATTGAGGCGGATAAAAAGAATATGTCCCGATGAATAAGGGAAAGACGGATATCGATTCAATAACTGCCGGATGGCAGCTCCGGGCTCTTTTGTCGCTCCGATACCACTCATTTCACAGATACCTTGCATGTTCGTGACACGGCCGGAAAGGATACCGATCATGCTGGAGGTTTTCCGGAAAAATTGATCCAGATTAACTTTAAAGATTCTTTTCAAATATATGATTTATTCCGTGCGGAAAGACGGCAGTCCGAATAGCGACTGCCACGCGCTTCGGCTTGCATTTTGACCCGACGCATTGTTGCTGCAATTGACACACTACTCACTCGACACTTGAACATGAAGATTCCGAAGCTATTGCTCCTCGCCGCTGCCGTCAGCGCCATTCCCTCACTGAGCTTCGCCAGCTGCGGCGCCGCCTTTTGCACGGTCAATTCCAACTGGACATCGGAAAGCGCGATGGTGGATGCGACTTCGTCCTTCGATTTGCGCTATGAATTCATCAAGCAGGACCAGCCGCGCAGCGGGACCGACAACATTGCGGTCGGCCAGATCCCGCATCACCATGATGAGGTCAGCACCTACAACCGCAACCTTGTCGCCACCTACAGCCACAGCTTTGCCTCCGGCTGGGGCGTGGCGGTGATCGCGCCGCTGGTCGATCGCGATCACACGCACATTCACAATCATCGCGGCGGGCAAATCGTGGAGCAATGGAATTTCAGCGAGCTGGGCGACATGCGCGTCATTGGCCGCTACCAATTGCCGATGCTAGGCGATCCGATCAACGCCAGCACCGCCGGCTTCACCTTCGGATTGAAGCTGCCGACCGGCAGGACCGATGTCGCGAATGGCGATGGCGACGTGGCCGAGCGCAGCCTGCAGCCGGGAACAGGCACCACCGATCTGATCGCCGGCGCCTACTACCACCAGAAACTCCCGCTCAGCAATGCGTCCTGGTTCGCGCAGGTCCAGTATCAGCATGCGTTGAATGAACACGACGGATTCAAGCCCGGCGCGCAGTTCGGCGCGGACCTCGGCTATCGTTATGGCGTGAGCGACAATCTGGGCGCGCTGGTTCAACTCAATGCCGTTGTCAAGCATCGCGACAGCGGCACCAACGCCGAACCGGCCGACAGCGGCAGCCGCTCGGTATTCATCAGCCCCGGACTCAGCTATGCGGTGGCGAGCAACCTGCAGCTGTATGGCTTCTACCAGCATCCGGTCTACCAGGACGTCAATGGCGTTCAGTTGACCGCGAAGCGCGCGTTCGTGCTTGGCCTGAGCGGACGCTTCTGACTACGAGGAACGCGATGCTGAAACGGATCCTGATCTTGCTGCTGGCCATGCCGCTCCTCGCGCAGGCAGCCTCGTCCACGTTTTCATTGGTTGATATGCAGGGGAAAACGCACACGCTGGCGGCGCATCAGGGCAAATGGGTGCTGGTCAACCTGTGGGCGACTTGGTGCGTGCCCTGTCTGAGCGAGATGCCGGAACTGGAAGCGCTGAGCAAGTCGCGCGACGATCTCGTGATTCTCGGCCTCGCGGTCGATGGGCAAAACCCGCGCAGGGTGGCGCAATTCGCCGAGAAAATGCGCGTGACCTATCCGATCATCGCCGGCGACGAGGAAATGGCAAAGCAGTTCAAGCCGCGCGGATTTCCGACCAGCATCCTGTACGACCGCGCCGGCAATCCGGTGCTGGTCAAGGAAGGCGCGATCACCCGCAAGGAAATCGAAAGCGCCTTGCGCTAAATTTTAATCCCCGAAACAAATGCCCAGGTCGCGGCCGGTCTGCAGCGTATCGCTGTCCATCGGCACGGCCTTCATGCGGCCGGCGACTTCTTCGAGCGAGACATAATCCACGTTCGGAAAGGCGAGCGACACCATCACGCCCGACAAACCGTTGTCGAGCCCGCGCACGGCGGCCGCGCCGAAACGCAGGGCCGCCAGCCGGTCGAAGGAAGTCGGACTGCCGCCGCGCAGCAGATGGCCCAGCACCACCACGCGCGCATCCTTGCCGGTGCGCTCCTGCAATGCCTTGGCCACGCGTTCGCCCATGCCGCCCAGACGTTCGGCGTGGCCGACTTCGGCAGGCGCGAGCACTTCGCGATGACCGTCCACCGGTTGCGCGCCTTCGGCCACCACCACGATCGAATACATGCGCCCCAGCTTGTCGCGGCCGCGCACCTTGGCGGCGACCTTGTCGATGTCGAAGGGAATTTCCGGAATCAGGATGCTGTGCGCGCCGCCGGAAATGCCGGAGTGCAGCGCGATCCAGCCGGCATAGCGGCCCATCACTTCCACCACCATAATGCGCTGGTGGCTTTCGGCGGTGCTGTGCAGTCGGTCGAGGCACTCGGTGGCGAAATCCACCGCAGTGTCGAAGCCGAAGGTGGTGAAGGTCTTGTCGAGATCGTTGTCGATGGTCTTGGGCACGCCCACCACGCGCAAGCCCTTGCGATGCAGCGCGTTGGCAATGGTCAAGGAGCCGTCGCCGCCGACCGACACCAGCGCGTCCAACCCTTGCTTCGCAAAGAACCGCAGCACATCGTCCGAGCGGTCGATTTCCTTTACCGTACCGTCGGGCATCGTGACCGGGAACTTGAGCGGATTGCCCTTGTTGGTGGTGCCGAGGATGGTGCCGCCCAGATGCGCAATGCCGCGCACCTTGTCGAGCGTGAGGCGGACCACGCCGCCTTCGGGATAGCGTTCCGGACAGAGTATGCCGTTGAAGCCGTCGCGGATACCGACGCATTCCCAGCCGCGCTTGACGGCGGAGACGACGACCGCGCGAATGACGGCGTTGAGGCCGGGTGCGTCACCGCCTCCCGTATTGATGGCAATGCGTCGGATCGGATTGGACACGGAAACTCCTGCTGCGAGATGAGGAAGGGGAGTGGGAAAGTATCCCCGGCGGCCATGAGCAAGTCAATGGTGCGCCGCTGGCGTCCGGTGCGATGGCAGGAAGGTCAAAACCATCGTCCACGGAAATCACGGAATACACGGAAAAAATGCAAAAGGCTCTTTCCGTGTATTCCGTGTATTCCGTGTTTTCCGTGGACCGAGTAGTGGGTACAGACAATCGCCCTGCAACAGGAATTGAAACGCGTTATCAGGCTTTCCGCAGATAGCAGGCCTTCAGCATGAAGCTGCCTGCATCCATCTTGCAATCGACTTCATGATCGCCGCCGACCAGGCGGATGCTCTTGACCTTGGTGCCCATCTTCAGCGTGATGGAGGATCCCTTGACCTTCAGGTCCTTGATGAGCACCACGGAATCGCCGTCGCTCAACACATTGCCGTTGGCATCTTTCACCACCGCACCCGAACTGTCGTCGGTCTTGGCGGTTTCCACCATGGGCCACTCATGCCCGCAGTCGGCGCAAACATAGTTGCTGCCGTCCGGGTAAGTGTTTTCCATGGAACATTGCGGGCAGGGTGGGAGTGCGGACATGATTTCCTTCGGATTACAAGCGGTTCAAAGGTTGGAAAGTATAACCGCTTGTAATGAATTCGAGAAATCAATAAGCCTCGATGGCCGGATAGAACTCGGTGTTTTCCTTGCGCATGCGGTCCCACAGTACGCGCAGGACGTTATTCGCGTCGGAGCGGAATTCCTCGGGCTTGCTGCTCAGTGTCACCGGCGTGTTCCACCTGCGTGCAAAACTGAGATAGGCGTGCGCGATGCTGGTCATCTCGTCCTGATACTTCTTGCCCATTTGCGCGAGCGAGGCGTCGCCGGTTTCCTTCAGTGCGGGATACAGAACTTTGTCCTCGACGGCCAGATGCAGCTTGATGGTGGAGCTCATCGAGACGATCATGCGCGCGATTTCATCTGCGTTGGTGCGAATGCCGCTCTTGACCAATGCCCTCAGTCCGGTGATGCCTGACAGGATTTCAACATGCTGCTGCTTGAACTTGTCGATGTTCATGACTTCTCCTTAGCGATCTAACAAAAGTGCAGTGGGGACGGGGCCGGCGTCCGGTTTGTGTATCGCTTGCAAGCGTTGATGTAAAGCAATTTTAAAGAAATACGCTAAAAGATGCAAATAAAATATATGTTTAAATTTTCAGCCTTGCTTCGGTATTTTTCATGGGGTTTTCACTCTTGAAAACAGGTGAGACGACACTTCGTTGGGAAGGCATGGGTGATAATACGTAGGTGATTTCACTAATCTTTTCGGACGGGCTTTCAAGACAAGCATGGATAACTTTCAAACTTTTGATTCCCGCCTGTTCGACCGCGTCGGCTTGAACCGGCACGCGATTTTCGATCTGGATGCGCTGCCCGCTGACCTTGCCGCATCGGTGCGGGCGGACTGCGCGGACACGCAGCGCTATCGCCAGCTCATCCTGCTCGGTCACGCCGGCAGGCGGCTCTGGGAATCGGTCAAGGCTTCCGACGTCGATGCGCAGCATCCCATCGATGATTTCACCGTGCGCACCGTGCAGGACTGGTTCGCGCAATACCAGCCGCAACGCGCTTACGAAATTCTCTATCCCGGCACGGCAAGCATCGGCTTGCAGCGGCTCGGCCAACTGGCCGGATGGCACCATGCCACGCCCTTCATGGTGGGAATCGATGAGGAGTGGGGAACCTGGTATGCGTATCGCGCGGTGATCGTCGCCGATACCGCATTCATGCCGACCAGGGCGATCGTGAGTGAGCATCCGTGTACGCGCTGCCCTGACAAGCCTTGCATAGCGCACTGTCCGGCATCCGCTCTCGACGGTGGCCGATTCAGCCTGGAAAAGTGCATCGGCTATCGCAAGCGGGCCGACTCGCGCTGCAAGGAAACCTGCCTCGCTCGCATGAGCTGCCCGGTCGGCAGCACGCATCGCTATGACGACGAACAGATCCGCCATACCTATTCGCTCTCCATGCGCGCGATCGAACAGTATTACTGACGATACATGGCTATGCCTTGATCCAGATTCTTCTCCGACGGTGCATTTCGTCGTACCGTAGATGGTGAAGGCAGGGACAAGATTGACATGAGTCAACGATTTTCCGGAGACACCTCTCGATAACGGAGTTCGCCGGACCTCTCCGGCCATCAATGCAGGAGTGTACGTTGGGCATGCCAGGACTTTCCGAATCGTGGCACAAGCATCGCGGGATGTTTGTCGTGCTGGCCATCGCCTTGGTGGCCGCTGCGTTCTTCATCGTGCGCGAGGTTCTCGGGCCCGAGGTAAATGCCTATGCCGTCACCCGCAGCGACATCGTGCAGACCGTCGTCGCCAGCGGCCGCGTCGAAACACCCTTGCGCGTCGACATCGGCAGCCAGATTACCGGCACCGTGGCCGCCATCCCGGTGGCCGAAGGGCAGTCCGTACATGCCGGCGAATTGCTCATTGCCCTGGAAAACAGCGAAGCGAATGCCTCCGTGATGCAGGCGCGCGCCGCCGTGACGCAGGCGCAAAGGCGGCTCAACCAGTTGCAGGAAGTCGGCCTGCCCACCGCGCAGCAAGGTCTGCGGCAGGCGGAGATCGGGCTGCGCAATGCGCAACGCCAATACGACAGGACCAGGGAATTGCGCAGCAAGGGCTTCGTCGGCGAGGCGCAGCTTGACGAGACGCAACGTGCGCTCGACATGGCGCAAAGCCAGTTACGCACCGCGCAGTTGCAGGTGGAGACCAACAAGCCCCAGGGCAGCGATTATCAGATGGCAAGGGCGGCACTGGAGCAGGCCCAAGCCAGCCTGCACATGGCGCTCGCGCGGCTGGATTACACCAGCATCAAGGCGCCGGCCGACGGCACTCTGATTGCACGCAATGTCGAACGCGGCGACGTGGTGCAGCCCGGCAAAACGCTGATGGTACTGTCGCCGGCCGGGCAGACGCAGCTCGTGCTGCAGATCGACGAGAAGAATCTCGGTTCACTGCGCCTCGGCCAGCATGCGCTCGGCTCGGCGGACGCGTATCCGGAGCAACGCTTCAACGCCGAGCTGGCCTACATCAATCCCGCGGTGGATCCGCAGCGCGGATCGGTCGAAGTCAAGCTCAATGTCCCGCAGCCGCCGGCCTACCTGCGGCAGGACATGACGGTATCGGTCGACATCGAAGTGGCGCGCCGCACCAATGCCATTGTTGCGCCTTCCGTCGCGGTGCATGACATCGGCGGCAAGGCGCCGTGGGTGATGAAGGTCAACGACAGCCACACCCGGCGCCAGGCGGTCAGGCTCGGTGCGCGCGGAAGCGGCATGGTCGAAATCCTCGACGGCGTGCAGGTGGGCGATGTGCTGCTCGCCGCGACCCAAACCGATATTTCCGAAGGCGAGCGGGTACGTGCGGTGATGCAGCCCGCCAACCATCAGCCCCGGCCATGAACGATCTCTTTCCATTCGAATGGATTGCGGCGATCCGCTTCCTGCGAGAAGGGCGCCTGCAGTCCTTGTTCATCATCTGCGGCGCGGCCATCGGCGTCGCCGTGATCGTGTTCATGTCGGCGCTGCTCGACGGGATGCAGGCCAACATCTTTCGTCGCGTGCTGAGTTCGCAGGCGCACATCGTGCTGGAGCGGCCGAAGCAGGTGGCGCGCGCCTTGCGTCCGCAGGAGTCGGGCCGCTCGACACTGGCGACCATCCAGAAGCCCTCGCAGCGTTTGAGCTCCATCGATCAATGGCAAAAGGTCCGCGATGAAATGAGCGCACGCCCCGATATCGAAGCGGTATCGCCGACTGTCTCGGGGCCGGCCTTCGCGGTGCGCGGCGATGCCAGCCAGGCGATTTCGCTGATCGGCATCGATCCCGAGCAATACATCAAGATCGTGCCGTTGCCGGAGAAAATCGTCAAAGGCACGTTTCGCCTGACGAATACCGATATCTTGATCGGCAGCCAGCTTTCGGACGACCTCGGCGTGCAGGTGGGCGACAAACTGCGCGTGGCCACCGCATCCGGCGGCAACCTCACGCTGACCATCGCCGGCATCTTCGATCTCGGCAGCCGCGGCGCCAACCTGCGCAATGTGTATGTGCTGTTGTCCACCGCGCAAAACCTGATCAACCTGATCGGCGGCGTCTCCAGCATCGACCTCACGGTGCACGATCCTTTTCAGGCCGAGGAGATTGCCCAGTCGATTGCCGCGGAAACCGGACTGGATGCGCTGTCCTGGATCAAGTCGAACAATCAGTTTTTCCTCGGCCTGAATGCGCAGAAGTTTTCCAGCCAGATGATCCGGCTGTTCGTGGGCCTGTCGGTGGCTGCCGGCATTGCCAGTGTGCTGGTGGTGTCGGTGGTGCAGCGCTCGAAGGAAATCGGCATCCTGCGCGCCATGGGCGGCTCGCGCGGGCAGATCATGCGCGTGTTTCTGATCCAGGGAGCGCTGGTCGGCCTGCTCGGTTCGCTGCTGGGTTCGACCATCGCCGTCGGCCTGCTGGCGGTATGGCGGCTGGTAGCCAAGAATCCGGACGGCACGCCCATGTTCGCGATTACCGTGCAGCCCTCGCTGTTCATCTGGGCCGCGGTCGTCGCGACGCTTACAGGACTGCTTGCCGCCGTCACGCCCGCCTTGCGCGCTGCGCGCCTGGAACCGGTGGAGGCGATTCGTGGCTGACGAAGTCCTGCGACTGGAGAACATTTGCAAGTCCTACGCCATCGGCACGCCCGCCGAAACCGAAGTCCTGCATGGCATCGACCTGAACTTGAAGAAGGGCGAGTTCTGCGCCCTGATCGGGCCTTCCGGTTCAGGCAAGAGCACGCTGCTCAATATCGTCGGCCTGCTGGACCGTCCCACCAGCGGCAAGCTCTATCTCGATGGAGAAGACACAACGACACTGGACGAGGCGGCGCTGACCCGCCTGCGCGGCCACAGTATCGGCTTCGTGTTCCAGTATCACCATCTGATTTCCGCCTTCACTGCGCTCGAAAATGTGATGATGCCGATGCTGCTGGAGAACGGGCGGCCCAATGCGGCGATGCGCGTCAAGGCGTGCGAGCTGCTGGAAAACGTCGGCCTCACGCAATGGCAGGACCATCTCGCCACCAACATGTCCGGCGGTCAGCAGCAGCGCGTCGCCATCGCGCGCGCGCTTGCCCTGCAGCCATCGCTCGTGCTGGCCGATGAGCCGACCGGAAACCTCGATACCAAGTCCGCCAATGCGGTGTTCGAGCTGATGCGGCATGTGGGCGCGACCAGCGGAACGACTTTCCTGTTCGTCACCCACAACATGAGCCTGGCAAAGCAGTGCGACCGGACTGTGGAACTGGTTGACGGACGTATCGTCGGAGAAAAATAAATAAGGCGGCCTGATGTCCTTATTGCTCTGCATTGCGCGTTTATGCAACGCAGGGCGTTTCATGTCCGCATTCTGCGGCATACCGGACCATTGAATGAAGTAGGCGAGGACTGTGCCGCGACAAGCGGACATGCGACTACGTTAAAAAATCTTCACTTGCTCGCATTTTCCTCTGCGGAACGCCCTCTTGGCGGATAATGACGGCTACCTCATTCTGAGCAGCATTTTTGGAAATCCCCATGGAAATTAAGGTCAATTTTCTCGACAAGCTTCGTCTTGAAGCCAAGTTCGACGATTTCACAGTGGTGGCCGATCAGCCTATCCGCTATAAAGGCGACGGCTCCGCGCCCGGTCCCTTCGATTACTTTCTGGCCTCGTCGGCCTTGTGTGCGGCTTACTTTGTCAAGTTGTATTGTGCAACTCGCAACATCCCGACCGAAAATATTCGTCTGTCGCAAAATAATATTGTTGATCCGGAAAACCGTTACAAGCAGATTTTCAAGATCCAGGTCGAGTTGCCGGCGGATATCTCCGACAAGGACCGCCAGGGAATCTTGCGCTCCATCGAGCGTTGTACCGTGAAAAAAGTGGTGCAAACGGGACCCGAGTTTGTGATTGAAGAGGTCGAGAATCTGGATGCCGATGCGCAGGCCTTGCTGACCTTGAAGCCGGCTCCTGACGCCAGCACCTATATTGTTGGCAAGGACCTGCCGCTGGAGCAAACCATCGCCAATATGTCGGGCGTTCTGGCGGACCTGGGCATCAAGATTGAAATCGCTTCGTGGCGCAATATCGTTCCCAATGTGTGGTCGCTGCATATTCGCGATGCGCACTCGCCGATGTGTTTTACCAATGGCAAGGGAGCGACCAAGGAAAGTGCGTTGGCGTCGGCGTTGGGAGAATATATTGAGCGGTTGAATAACAACCATTTCTACGCCGGGTCGTATTGGGGGGAAGACATCGCCAACGCGGAGTTTGTCCATTACCCGAACGAGCGCTGGTTCAAGCCCGGCCGGAAAGATGCGCTGCCGGCTGAAATTCTCGATGAATACTGCTTGCCCATTTACGATCCCGATGGCGAGCTGCGTGCCTCGCACCTGATCGATACCAACTCGGGAAATGTCGAGCGCGGTATCTGTTCGCTGCCCTTTGTGCGGCAGTCGGACGGTGAAGTGGTGTATTTCCCGTCCAACCTGGTCGAAAACCTCTACGGCAGCAACGGCATGAGTGCCGGTAATACGCTGGCCGAAGCGCAAGTGCAATGCCTGTCCGAAATTTTCGAGCGGGCGGTCAAGCGCGAAATCCTGGAAAACGAAATGGCACTGCCTGATGTGCCGCAGGAGGTGCTGGCGAAATACCCGCGCATTCTGGCCGGCATTCAGGGCTTGGAGGAGCAAGGCTTTCCGGTGCTGGTGAAAGATGCGTCGCTGGGGGGAACCTACCCGGTGATGTGCGTCACCTTGATGAACCCGCGGACTGGCGGTGTCTTTGCGTCGTTCGGCGCGCACCCGAGCTTTGAGGTGGCGCTGGAACGCAGTCTCACGGAATTGCTGCAGGGGCGCAGTTTTGAAGGCCTGAACGATCTGCCTCAGCCCACCTTTGTCAGCGAAGCCGTGACTGAGCCGAATAATTTTGTTGAACACTTCATTGATTCCAGCGGTGTCGTGTCGTGGCGTTTTTTCAGCGCCAAAGCGAATGTCGATTTCGTCGAGTGGGATTTTTCCGGCCAAGGCGAGAATTCCAATGCCGATGAAGCCGCGACCTTGTTCGGCATTCTTGAAGACATGGGCAAAGAGGTGTACATGGCGGTGCATGACCAGCTGGGCGCCACCGCGTGCCGGATTCTGGTACCCGGCTATTCGGAAGTTTTCCCGATAGAAGACCTGATCTGGGATAACACCAACAAGGCACTATTGTTCCGCGAAGATATCCTGAACCTGCATCGCCTGGACGACGCCGGCCTGGAAGCGCTGCTCGAGCGTCTGAATAACAATGAGCTCGATGAATACTCCGACGTCGCTACGTTGATCGGCATCGAGTTTGACGAGAATACGGAATGGGGGCAGCTGACCGTTCTCGAGTTGAAGCTGCTCATTCATCTCGCCTTGCAGCAGCTTGATGAGGCGCACGAGCTGGTGGGCGCCTTCCTGCAGTACAACGACAACACGGTCGAGCGCGGATTGTTTTATCAAGCCTTGAACGTGGTGCTGGAGGTGCTGCTCGATGACGAGCTGGAACTGGACGATTACGAGGCCAATTTCCGCCGGATGTTTGGCAATGCGCGGATGGACGCGGTGCTGAGCTCGGTGGATGGCAGCGTGCGCTTCTTTGGCTTGACGCCAACCAGCATGAAGCTGGAGGGACTCGACCGGCACAGCCGCCTGATCGACAGCTACAAGAAACTGCATATGGCGCGCGCCAATGGCGCGGCGACAGCCGGTCAGGATTGCGCGTGATGGTTTTCTGTCTTGTTACCTGATGCTGCTCATCGCCAGACGAGATTGAACACAAGGTCGACGAGATACATCGAGCCGATGACCGCCGATGGAACGCCGATCACGAACATGATGGCGTAGAAGCGATCCTGATTTCGGCCTTCGTCGGTGTGGCGAGGGTGGACTTGATGTGCCGGGCTGAACAGATGCAGTTTCATGGCTTGCTCCCGTTGCTTTATTCTTGCCTGCAACTTGAGTATAGGAGCAAGTTTTCGGCGTACAAGCTTGATCCAATGAAAACTTGATCTAGCCCCTGGCACACCGTTTCTTGATTCAAGCAGTCAAGGCCAGCTTGGCAGCGAGCTGGCGCGTCAGTTCCGCCGCCGGAATTGCCTTGCATCCAGTCGCGTTCTGGCCGCTCCACAGCGGAGAGAAATCACCCGATCCCTGGCTTTCCGCCTTGGCGCGCAGAGGAGCAACGGCGGAGGTTGCCAGGGGAAATGGCGGCGCTTCGGCGGCCATCGGTCCTACTTCCCGGATGATGCGGTTCACGATGCCGCGCGCCGGGCGTCCGCTGAAGATGTTGGTCACTGCGGTATGGCGCGCCGCTTCGCTGGACAGGGCGGCGCGATAAACGTCACTGATTGTTGTTTCCGGGCAAAGCAGGTAGGCCGTGCCAAGCTGCACGCCGGCGGCGCCCATCGCCATGGCGGCCGCCACGCCTTCGGCATCCGCGATTCCGCCGGCCGCGATCACGGGCACTTTGACTGCCCGTACCAATTGACGCAGCAAGGCAAAGGTCCCCATCTGGGTCGTCATATCGTCGGTGAGGAACATGCCGCGATGTCCTCCGGCCTCCAGCCCTTGCGCGATGATCGCATCCACGCCGCGCGCCTCCAGCCAGCGCGCTTCGTCCACGGTCGTCGCGGAAGAAAGAATCTTCGCGCCGCAACGCCGCGCGCGTTCGAGCAGTGCATCCGTCGGCAGGCCGAAATGGAAACTCACCACCGCCGGTTTGCATTCATCCAGCACCTCGGCCGCGGCCTCGCTGAACGGTTGCCGGCCGGGCCCGACGGGAATGCTGTCGGGATCGATGCCGAATTCCTTGTAATAGGGCGCAAGCCGGGCGCGCCAGCGCGTCTCGTATTCCGGTTTGGCTTCGGGCGGCGTATGGCAGAAAAAGTTGAGATTGAACGGCTTGTCGGTCTGCGCCCGGATGGCGGCGATTTCCTTGCGCATCGCGTCCGGGCTCAGCAATGCGCAGGGCAGGGAGCCGAGGCCGCCCGCGCCGGAAACGGCAGCAGCCAGCGCGCTGCCTTGCGAACCGGCCATCGGGGCTTGAATGATCGGCAGGGTGATGCCCAGGAGCGTTTGCAGATTCATTTGACAGTCCTTGTGAAGTGCTCAGGAGGATTGGCGCGCGCAGGAGGTGCGGCGCAGCGTTCAGCTCTGGCGATGATATCGCTTTTGCAAGAGAGGCGCGCGCACGTACCCGTACGCCAGGGGGATTGCATGAAGCTGCTGCTCTGTCCACGGAAATCACGGAAATCACGGAAAGAACTTGTGTTGTATTTTTCCGTGTATTCCGTGTTTTCCGTGGACAATCGATTCTCTTGCCCGCGCAATGCCGGCCTACATGCAGTCGCCTTGACGTGCGGGCAGCAGGTGTGGAAGCTCGCCTATCGCGTTTCGCTGGCTACCGGTGCGGAAGGCGATCCGCCTTGCTTTTCTTGCGCACCGCGCGAGCGTGCTGCTGCCTCGTCTCTGGCAGCGCGCAAGGCGTTTTCGGAAAACACCAGTTTGCCGTTGTCGGTGCGCTTGTCGTCGCGGAACTCGCCTTCCCAATAGCTGCCGTTGGCCCAGGTGTAACGGCCCTGACCCTGGCTCTTGCCGCGTACCCATTCGCCGCTGTAGACGTCGCCGCTCTTGAAGCGGGTGGTGCCATGGCCGTGCGGAACACCGTCCTTGACCTCGCCTTCATAGCGGCTGCCATCGGCAAACACGATGGTGCCTTTGCCGTTCGGCATGTCGCGCGCCCATTCGCCGCTGTAGCGCTGGCCGTTGGTCCAGATGAATTTGCCTTGTCCTTCCTTCTTGCCGCGCACCAGCGTGCCTTCGTATTGATTGCCATTGGTCCAGACCACCTTGCCGGTGCCGGACATGACACCGGTCTTCGGGTCGGAGGTGAAATCGCCGGTCAGCACGGTCTTGTCATCCATCGTGAGCGTCTTCTTGCCGGAAGTGCGCGTCTCGGGTTTCGGTGTCGCCTCGGGCGCCGACGTCGGCGGCGAAGAGGCGCTCGATTCCGACGGTTTGATGCTGGCCAGCTTGTCGGCCTTCTCGGGCGCTTTCGCTTGCTCCGTCGCTTGCGGTTTCGGCATGGCAGGACGTGGTGTGGCCGCGGACTCCTCGACTTGCTCGGCGCGCTTGATGCTGGCCAGCTTGTCCCTTGCGGCTGGCGCATGGCTGCCCGCTGGATAAACGTTCAGATAGGCTTCGTAGGCGGGTGCGGCGTTGATGCCAGTCGCCGTCTTCCAGAGATCTTCCTCGGCCGGGGAAGCGCCGGATTTGGCGCTGGATGGCGCGGCTGCGTCCGAGGTGTCGGGCGTCTCCTTCGGCTTGGTCTGCTCCGGGGCAGACGAGGTGCTCGACGGCTCGCTCAATGCGACTTGCGGCTGCCGGCTCTCCAGTCGGCGTCGCGCGGCGGCGGCATGGCGGCCTTTCGGGTAGGCGTCGAGATACTTTTCATAGGCGCTCGAAGTGTCGGATGCATCGGCTTCCTGCCACAGTTCACGCTCGGACGGCGGACGTGGCGGCGCGGCCGGCGCGCGGCTCGATGCGGGCAACTCTGCTGCTTTGCTTCCCGAATCGGTCGCGGCGATCTGCGGCGCGCGCGCCGGCGCCCTGGCCGTCGGTGCAGGCGATGTCGAGGCTGCCGGCGGTGACGGTGGTGCCGCCGGTGCAGGTGATGCATTTGCGCTCGCCTGGCTTGCCGGCTCTTCCTCCGGCACTTCGCTGGCACCGGAGGATTGCATCGTCGTGCCGGACGACGCGGCGGTGGTCGGGCCGGACGGTTCGCGCCAGGGCTGATGCGTGCCCAGATAGACGCCCGACGCGATTCCGGCGGTGAGCAGCAATCCGAGCACCAGCCATGCGGGCTTGTCGCGCTGCGGCCCGCTTTCCACCGTCCGGTTCAGGCCCCAGGCTTGCTGCCATTGGCCATCGGACGGCGCGGCAGGAGCAGGTTCGGCTTCCCGTTCCGGCTCCGGTGCGGGATCGAGGTGCGGCTCCGTCCGCGGCCTGTTGCCGGATCTGATGCCTGGCGTGATGGGCGGTACCGTGGTGTGTTTTTCCTCGGCCCTGGCTGCTGGCGGCGGGTTCGGCTTTTGTTCGGCGATGCGCGTCGTGCGTACCGCCGTCGTGTCCCATTGCGAAGTCACGCGGGGCAGCGTGCGCGGCACGGTTTCCATGATGTCGAGCGCGCGGCGCAATTCCTCGATCGAGCGGAAGCGCTGTTCCGGCTTCACCGACAAGGCCTTGTCCAGCACGGCGAGGAAGCCGGGGCTGTAGCGGCCTTTGCCGGCTTCGCGCGCCGGCACCAGTTCATCATGCACCATGCGCGCAACCGCCGGCGGCGGCGCCTTGCCGGTGATCAGGAAGTAGACCACGGCGGCGAGCGCATAAATGTCGGTCCACGCGCCCTGGCGCAGGCCGGCAATGTCCGCGTATTGCTCAATCGGCGCGAAGCCGGGTTTCAGGATCACGGTCAGGCATTGGGTCAGGTCGCCGATCACGCGGCGCGCCGCGCCGAAGTCGAGCAGCAGCGGGCGGCCGTCTTTCAGCAGCAGGATGTTGTCGGGCGCGATGTCGCGATGCAGGCATTGCGCGCGGTGGATGGTGTCGATCGCATCGAACAGGTCGGCCAGCAGCAGCCGGATCCATGGCTCGCTCGGCGTGATGCGGCGTTCCTTCAGGGCGCGCTTGAGGGTGATGCCTTCGTAGAACGGCATCACCATGTAGGCGGTGCCGTTGCCTTCCCAGAAGCGATGCACCTTGACCAGCGACGGCGAATCGAATTGCGCCAGCATGCGCGCTTCGTTGATGAAGCTCTTCAGGCCGGCGGTAAACGTGGCGGCGTTATGCTGCGAACGGACGGTGACGGCCATGCTGGTGGTGCGCGTTGCCAGACCGGACGGCATGTATTCCTTCAGCGCGACATGACGTTCCAGCGAGTGGTCATAAGCCAGGTACACGATGCCGAAACCGCCTTCGCCGATCAGGTCGAGAATTTCGAATTCGCCGAGGTGCGTCCCGACCGGCAGAACATTCACGCTCTGGTCCGGGTCGCTGTTCGGAGCCGGCCTGAACGGCATTCTCCGCGTGCGCACCATCGTCTTGTCATTGTCTTCTTTCGTCATAGGAATCTACCGATTTTCAAGGCGCTGCATTCGGCTGGTAAAGCATGCTCTGCCGGATTGCCGCAGCGGCGAACGCGGCTTGCAGAAGCACCGCCGTTTCTAGCAGCTTTAGTGCCAGAGCGTGAAATCCATCGCACCGCGAAGCGTGAATGGATTCCGGTGCGTGCCGCGCCGCGAAATAGCAGGGTGGACGGGTTTTTCACATGCCTTGTACGCGTAGGTGGCGCTGCCGATCCGGCGTGGCTGGCCGGTGTGTGTCGGTTTTTACACGACACTGTCGAAGACATGTCGACCAGAGTGTCGGAAAACGCGCGACATGCCGCTTGCCGGTATCCTTCCAGGTCGCATTGTCGGAAAGAATCTGCGCCCGTCTTGCGGGCAGTGGGATTGCCTGTCTGCGCGTTCATGCCATGTGCCCCAGAGGGTCGTAACATGATCGTCGGATTATGCGGGCAGGGCTTGATCTGAATCGCAGTTTGGGCGATTTGTGCGTGTTTGCGACACCACGGGTCAGAGCGCCGGATTGAGAACGGTCTTTTCGGTACTGTACAAGTCTTCGGCGCGCACGACGACCACGGAGACATTGTCGCTGCCGCCGTGGTCGAGCGCGAGTTGCAGCAGCGTCTCCGCTGCCTGGCGACAATTGCCGGTCACCAGCGCGCTGCGCATGTCCTGTTCGCTGACTTCATTGCTCAGACCGTCGCTGCACAGCAGAAACATGTCACCGTCCATGACTTCCAGCATTTCTTCATCGAGGTCTAGCGTATCGGCTGCGCCGATGGCGCGCGTGATCAGGTTGCGTGCGGGATGATGCAGCGCCTCTTCGGCGCTCAGCGTGCCGCTCAGCTTCAGCTCTTCCACCTGGCTGTGGTCGCGCGTGAGCGGCCGCAGATGGCCGGCGCGGCAGAGATAAATCCGGCTGTCGCCGGCCCACAGGCAGGCGCATTCACCGCCGCAGGCGAGAAGCACCACAACCGTGCTGCCGATGATTAGCACGTCGCGCATGGCGGCCTCCGACCGCAGGTTGCGATTGACCGATTGCAGGCGTTCGCGCGCGCGGGCAACGAAGTCATCCAGACTGTCGGGCGGCGGGATGGTAACCAGGGATTCGACCACCATGCGGCTGGCGAGATCGCCCAGGGTGTGGCCACCCATGCCGTCGGCCACGACCCACAGGCCGCGCGCCGGCTCGTCGAGGCAGGCATCCTCATTGATCTGACGGACCATGCCGGTATGCGAGCATGAGAACGAGGTCCATCCAAATTCGGCTTCACAGGACACAAAAAACCTCTGCGGTTCAATGTTGGTCAAGATTTGTTGTTGGTGCTCTTCTCGTCCAGGCCGATGTTGATATTCGAATTGGGCGCGGAATTGTTGACGTCGACGACCTGGATCTGGTTGATCATCTGATCCGCGAAGTTGTTGATCTGGTAGAAGTTGATCACCGGGCCGAAACTGGGCGTGGCGTTGACATAGGGCCGAATCCAGCCATAGACCCACGATGCGCCGCCGCCGCGGATGAATGACATCGCGCCACGATCCAGCGTCCGGTCGGTGCGGAGGTCCTTGATGGTGATTGCAGCCATGTCCTGTCTCCAAAATGTTTCGTCGAGTTGGTTCGAGCTTGTTGTTTTCAAAACGCTGCAAGGAAAATGCAGCGGCGATCCTTGAACCGTCGCTGCTGACTGCTTACAACGTTGCCTGAGCGCTTGCGAATTGCGCCGGGCTGACATCGAGCTTGAGCGGTCCGAAGCCGGCGCCGATCACACCCACATTGTTCAGTGCATTGACGTTGATGTTCTGCAGCTGCGCGATGTTCTGGTTGACGTCGACATTCACATTGGCGACCGGCCCCAGCCCTTTCATCCAGGAATTTCCGCCGCGGATGCACGACAGCGCCTTGCCGTCGAGTTCCCGGCTTCCAGCCAGGTCATGTATCACGATATTGGACATGCGAGTTCTCCTTAAATTCTCTGAAATCGGGTGGAGGCATCAGATTTGCAGTGCCCCCACCGCGTATCGATTAACCGAAGTTGATCTTGTTGGTGCCGGTTTGCGTCGGGTTGACGTTGGCCGTGATGTTGTCGGCGAAGGCGACGTTATTGCCGTTGTTGACGACGGTGTTCTGGCTCTGCGACAGCAACTGGCTGGCGTCGAAGGAGAAATCGTTCTTGTCGACGCTGTAGGAGGGGCCGCCCCAATAGGAGGGATAGGAGCCCTTGCCGGTGCCGCCGTGCACGCTTGCCATGGCGTCGCGGTCGAGTTCTTCGGTGCGGGACAGGTCTTTGATGGTCAGGGTTTTCATGGTGATGTTCCTTTAAAAAAAGTGATTCGGGTCTGGTTGGGTTGGTGAGCGTTTTGTTGCACTCGACAGGGATATCGCAGGGACTGTGCCAG
>NZ_DATFAF010000052.1:0-35150 GCF_035254865.1 Noviherbaspirillum sp. | reverse complement strand
GGGCGGCTCGCTTTCGCCGCCTGGCGCGCGACTATGAGCGGCTTGCCGACACGCTGGCAGGACTTCATTTCGTCGCCTTCGCATGTCTCATGCTCAGTAAGGCCGCTGCCATGCTGGGTCAAGGTTCATAACACCCTCTAGCAAACGAAGGCATGCGGCTGTTGATTATCCTCAAGCAATATTTCACTGTGGTATTTCATCAACGGCAAGCCCTTTGTTGTACACGTCATCAGACTTCGCGAGGCGATCCCGGGAAGGTGGATGCATTTTTTAGCGGGGAGGAGCTGGAGAAAGAGGATGGAAGAAAACAAAAAGGGCTTGCGTTTTCACGCAAGCCCTTTGAATTTTTTGGCTCCCCGACCTGGACTCGAACCAGGGACCTGCGGATTAACAGTCCGTCGCTCTACCGACTGAGCTATCAGGGAACAGAATCGCTATTATAGGACGATTTTTCTGTCCGTGTCAAAACTTTGCTTGGCTTTTACCGCCTTTCTCAATGGGCCCGAGGGCGCATTGAGGGGGGGCATCTGCTTACAGCACTTTTGCGATGGCATCGACCACGTTGTCGATATTGCGCGAGTTGAGCGCAGCGACGCAGATGCGGCCGGTATCGACGGCATAGATCGAGAACTCGTCGCGCAGACGCCCGACTTGCTCCTTCGTCAGACCCGAGTACGAGAACATGCCGCGCTGCTTGATCACAAAGTCGAAGTTGTGTCCCGGTGCTTTTTCCTTCAGTTTCTGCACCAGTGTCTGGCGCATTTCGCGAATGCGGACGCGCATGCCTGCGAGTTCTTCTTCCCACAGCTTGCGCAGTTCGGGCGTTGCCAGGGCAGTCGCGACCACTTGTCCGCCATGGGTCGGCGGGTTCGAGTAGTTGGTGCGAATCACGCGCTTCAACTGCGACAGCACGCGCGCGGCTTCTTCGGCGCTGGTGGCGACGATGCTCAACGCACCGACGCGTTCGCCGTACAGGGAGAAGGATTTCGAGAACGAATTCGATACGAACAGCGGACCGCCGGCTTGCGCGAACTGACGCACAACCTTGCCGTCGGCATCGATGCCGTCGCCAAAGCCCTGGTAGGCCATGTCGAGGAAGGGCACCAGGCCGCGTTCGGTAACGACCTTGATGATATCGGTCCATTGCGCGTCGGTGAGATCGGCGCCGGTCGGGTTGTGGCAGCAGGCGTGCAGCACGACGATGGAGCCAGCCGGCATGGTCTTCAATGCGTTCAGCATGCCGTCGAAGTTCACGCCGCGCGTTGTCACATCGTAGTACGGATAGTTGTTGACGACGAAGCCGGCGGATTCAAACAGCGCACGGTGGTTTTCCCAGCTCGGATCGCTGATCCACACCTGCGCGTTCGGGGCAAAGCGCTTCAGGAAATCCGCGCCGAGCTTCAGTGCGCCGGTACCGCCGAGGGCTTGGGCAGTGACGGCGCGCTTTTCTTGAATTACGGCGCTGTCGGCACCAAATACCAGTTCCTGCACCGCCTTGTCGTAGGCCGCAAGGCCTTCGATCGGCAGGTAAGTGCGTGGAGTTGCCTTTTCCATCAGTTGCGCTTCCGCCTTGCGCACGCATTCGAGCAGCGGCACCTTGCCGTTGTCATCGTAATAAACGCCGACGCCGAGGTTCACTTTGTTCGGGTTCTTGTCAGCGTTGAATGCTTCGGTGATGCCGAGAATCGGGTCGCGTGGCGCCATGTCGATGGCGCTGAAGAGGGGGGCAGGATGGGATTGGCTCATCGTGATAACATGAAAAGTTGACTGCGGAAGATCGTTCCTGGCAGTGGGTTGTGAGCAGTCTTGAAGGCCGGAAAGCCTCCGACTGACGTGCAACTAATTATTTTACCAAAGGTCGAATCGAGATGGCAGATTTATCCCAGGTTTCCAGCGCACTTGACGAATCGAAGATCGTCACCTTCCCCGGTTCGCCTTATCGTCTTTACCAGCCTTTTCCCCCCGCCGGCGATCAGCCGGTTGCGATTTCGAAGCTGGTTGAAGGTATCGAGGATGGCTTGTCTTACCAGACCTTGCTGGGCGTGACCGGTTCCGGAAAGACCTACACGATGGCCAATGTGATTGGCCGCCTTGGGCGGCCGGCCATTGTCTTTGCGCCGAACAAGACGCTTGCGGCGCAGTTGTACAGCGAATTCCGCGAATTTTTCCCGCAGAACGCGGTGGAATATTTCGTCAGCTACTACGACTACTATCAGCCGGAGGCCTACGTCCCGCAGCGCGATCTGTTTATCGAGAAGGATTCCTCGATCAACGAGCACATCGAGCAGATGCGGCTGTCGTGCACCAAATCGCTGATGGAGCGGCGCGATGTGGTCATCGTGGCAACGGTATCCGCGATTTACGGTATCGGTAATCCGAACGAATACCACCAGATGATCCTGACCTTGCGCGCCAAGGACAAGGTCAGCCAGCGCGATGTGATCGCGCGCCTGATCCAGATGCAGTACACGCGCAATGAAGTGGATTTCGCGCGCGGCACATTCCGTGTGCGCGGCGATACCATCGATGTATTCCCGGCCGAGCATGCCGAACTGGCGGTGCGCATCGAGATGTTCGACGACGAAATCGACAGCCTGCAACTGTTCGACCCGCTGACCGGTCGCGTGCGCCAGAAGATCCCGCGCTTTACCGTCTATCCCGGATCGCATTACGTGACGCCGCGCTCCACGGTGCTGCGCGCGATCGAAACCATCAAGGAAGAATTGCGCGACCGGCTGGAGTGGTTCCGCAAGGAAGGCAAGCTGGTCGAGGAGCAGCGGCTGGAACAGCGTACGCGCTTCGATCTCGAAATGATGCAGGAAATCGGTTTCACCAAAGGCATCGAAAACTATTCGCGCCACCTGAGCGGCGCCAAGCCGGGTGAGCCGCCGCCGACCTTGGTCGATTACCTTCCGCAGGATGCGGTCATGTTCCTCGACGAATCGCACGTTCTGCTTGGGCAGCTTAACGGCATGTACAACGGTGATCGTGCGCGCAAGACGAATCTGGTGGATTACGGTTTCCGCCTGCCGTCGGCACTCGACAACCGTCCGTTGAAGTTCGAGGAATTCGAAAGCAAGATGCGGCAAACGGTCTTCGTGTCCGCAACGCCAGCAGAATATGAAAACACGCATGCCGGGCAGGTGGTGGAGCAGGTGGTCCGACCGACCGGTCTGGTTGATCCGGCGATTCTGGTGCGCCCGGCCAGCACGCAGGTGGACGACCTGATGTCGGAGATCACCGAACGCGTGAAAAAGAACGAGCGCGTACTGGTCACCACACTGACCAAGCGCATGGCCGAGCAGTTGACGGAATTCCTCGGCGACAATGGCATCAAGGTCCGCTATCTGCACAGCGATATCGATACCGTCGAGCGCGTGGAAATCATTCGCGACCTGCGCCTGGGCACATTCGATGTGCTGGTGGGCATCAACCTCTTGCGTGAGGGCCTGGATATCCCCGAAGTGTCATTGGTCGCGATCCTCGACGCCGACAAGGAAGGCTTCCTGCGTTCCGAGCGAAGCCTCATTCAAACCATCGGCCGCGCCGCGCGCAATCTCAATGGCATGGCGATCCTGTATGCCGACAAGATGACCGATTCGATGAAACGCGCCATCGGCGAGACCGACCGGCGCCGCACCAAGCAGATCGCGTTCAACAAGGCGAACAACATTACGCCGGCGGGTATCAAGAAGGAAGTGCGAGAACTGATCGACGGCGTGTACAGTCCGCAGGAAGCGCGCGAGGAATTGCAGGTCGCGCAGGAGCAGGCGCGCTATGAATCGATGTCGGAGAAGCAGGTCAGCAAGGAAATCAAGCGCCTGGAAAAACTGATGGTCGAGCATGCGAAGAATCTGGAATTCGAGAAGGCGGCGCAGGTGCGCGACCAGTTGCATATCTTGAAACAGCAATTGTTCGGAGCGCCGGGCCTGGACAACGTCGTGTCCTTGACGGGCAAGCAAGATGCACGCTGATCGTGCATGACGCATTGTCGCGCCGGGCTTGGACAGCGGTACAATCCCGGTTTTTATTCTGATCCGCCATGTCCTCGCCCATTCCAGTAGCCATCCTCGACGCGCTTGCATCGGCGGATCCTTCCTGGCGCCCGATCCTGCTCAGGGGGCTGGAAGCTATCGCCGCGGCGGACCCGGAATATCTACCTTCACTCGCGATCGATAGCTTTCTGCCGACCAACGGCCGCCTGTTCGCAGCATTTTCGCTTCCGCTGGATGCGGTTCGTTATGTGCTGGTTGGTGAGGGACCGTATCCACGCGAGAGGAGTGCCACGGGAGTCTGTTTCATGGATGGCGCCGTCGAATCCCTGTGGTCGGAAAAGGGCTTGTCCAAGGAAGTGAACCGGGCAACGTCGCTGCGCAACTTCATGAAGATGCTGCTTGTCGCCGATGGCATGCTGTCGCCGGAAAATGCATCGGGTGACGCCATTGCGCATATTTCATTGAGAGCGCGGGCGATTGGATCCTCGTTCATTCAAACATTGACCGAGCTGCAGGCCAATCTGACCCGGCACGGATTTCTTTTGCTGAACGCTACGCTGGTCTACCGCCCGGACGTGCCGCCACTCAAGGATGCAAAGGCATGGCGTCCGTTTTTGCAGATGGTTCTGAAGGCGCTTGCCGATCACGCCGAACGGAACACGAGTTCGCCGCCGACCCTGGTCCTTTGGGGGAAGGTCGCCGAGCAACTGAATGCGCTGGATGTGACGGCCCGGTTCCCGCGTGCCGTGTCCGAACATCCGTACAATCTGTCCTTCATCGCAAACCGCAGCATGCAAGGTCTGTTCGGACCGATGCACCTTCTGCAACAGCAAAGCTGAAACGCGGAAAGCCGGCCCAACCCACATTTGGCAACCAAGGCGGCCATTTCCTCGCAGCGCGACAAATCGTTTCCCAGAAAAAAGTCGCCGAGCTGTTGCGTCATATCAGGATGCTCGACCGGAAACTTCGTGAAGATGGGATGGATGAACGGTTGGGGTGGAACGCCACTCCCTCGGCTATTCGAATTGCGACGGAAATGGTGATGAAAACAAGTCGTGTGCTATTCGTTTGCATGGGAAATATCTGTCGATCGCCCACGGCTGAAGGGGTGATGCGCAAACTTGTGACGGACGCGAATCTGCAGGATCAGGTGATTGTCGATTCTGCTGCCACGCATGATTATCACGTCGGCGAACCGCCCGATCCTCGAGCACAGGCCGCGGCGCGACGACGCGGCTATGATATTTCGTCCTTGCGCGCCCGCCATCTCGTGGCGGCGGACTTTGATGCTTTCGACCTGATTCTCGGAATGGATTTCAATAATCTTGAAGTCATGCAGAACCTGTGTCCGCACGAGCATCAATCCAAAATCGGTTTGCTGATGAGCTATGCCGGCAAGAGAAAGGCATCTATCGTTCACGATCCTTATTATCGTGGCGCGAAGGACTTCGATGTCGTATTTGATTACATCGAGGACGCATGCCAGGGGCTGCTTCGCTCGATTGCCCAGGGAATACTGATTCTGGAGCGAGGCGCTTGATCATTGAAAGAAGCGAATCATCCTTGAAATGAGCCTCGTCGCTTGAATGCCGGCCACAGTCGTGTCCCGCCTGAAAGCAGACTGGGGCCTCGAAGTAAAGCTTGCAGGTACATGTAAAAATTACGCTTGATGAGACGGTTGTTCTTTCTTGGCCGCGCGTCGACCGATTTTTGAAAGGGGAGGATCCCGGTGACAGCGCCCGCTCATGACGAGGCGTTGCCCGAGCGGAATGTTGATGCGAGCTGAGCGTCTTGGTATGGAGATTGCGTGACCTAAGCTGTTGGTGTTTGAAGCGTCAATAACCAGATGATGGTACCCATGACAGCGGCAATGGCATCTGTGGGTTGGCTGATCGCCTGCTCGGCATGCGCGCAGGCAAATCTTGCCGAGGTGGACGACGGCGTGGTGCCGACGATGCCGCAACAGGTAGTGCTTCGACATCCGGTGCCACGACTGGATGCCAAGGATGCTGACGATGTCGAGCGGCGCATCGAAATCGAGAACACCCGGCCTGATTCTGCATTCCAAGATGGCGACGCTTCATTTCATTTCCGTGCGGGCGAGCGCCATGAGGTATTCGGTTATGCCGATCTTCCGGGTGCATCCTCACTATGGCCGCCTGTTTCCTCTCTGCGCAGTTTCTTCGGATCTGAGCTCTCCGGTCCTGGTGCGCTCAATTATTGGCTGGACGCTGCAAATAACCGCGCTGCGGGGCTTACGCTCGGCTATGCTTGGCGCGGGCTGAAGTTGGAAGGCTCGGCGGCTTCCGGGGTGCGGCAAGATGACCGGAAACCGGTAGAAACCGAAGCTCTTCACCTCGATTCCAGATCCACCCGATTGTCCTTCCATCCTTCGGATCACTGGACATTTCAGATCAGCCGCGGAACGCTTGTCGGGCTGGATCAGGTTGTGCCGAGCGGAGACGCGCGCCGCGCGGCAATCTCGACGAGCTACTACCGGCCATTCCGCGACGGCGACTGGCAAACGACCATGGCATGGGGCCGCACTTCCAGAAAATATCGCGAGGCCACAACGGGCTATCTGCTCGAATCGGCGCTGCGATTCGACGTTGCCCATACGGTCTTCGGTCGCCTGGAGCAGGTTGGAAGCGACGATCTCCTGTATGAAAACGGATCGCCCCAGCGGGTGTTCAAGATGAACAAGCTGACTCTGGGGTATTTCAAGGATGTGCAAACCAGCGGCCCGCTCAAGTTCGATGTTGGTGCGCTCGTAAGCAAGCACTTCATTCCTGTTGGTGCCGTCCCGACTTATGGCGCCGAGCCTGTCTCCTACATGCTGTTCGTGCGCCTGAAGCTTCAGTAGCGGCGCTCGGCGGGCGCAAATGAAATATGAAATAATAGCGTCCGTTTAAGTTGCAATGCAGCAATGCTGTCTATTTGCGGCCGCCGGGCTGTGCTCATGAGCCGGGCAACGCTGCGCGGCGCCGCTTCATTTCCTGGAAACGGAGTAATTCCCCTATTTCATTAATACCTGACGAAATCACTCAACTTTGATATACTTGACCAAAATATTCGGGAATCCGGGATATTCGACAGAACTTGGATAAAGTTTCATATTGGAGTTGATGGTTATGCGACTGACTACTAAAGGCCGTTTTGCGGTGACTGCGATGATCGATTTGGCACTGCGCCAGGACAAGGGACCGGTCACCTTGTCTGCGATTAGCCAGCGGCAAGAGATTTCCCTTTCCTATCTGGAGCAGTTGTTCGGCAAGTTGCGGCGTCACGAGATCGTCGACTCCGTGCGCGGGCCTGGCGGTGGATATACGCTGGCCCGTCGTCCCGAGGATGTGACGGTCGCTGACATCATCATTGCGGTCGACGAGCCGCTCGACGCGACGCAGTGCGGCGGCAAGGAAAACTGTCACAGTCCTGGCCATGAGCACGGAACCCGTTGCATGACGCACGACCTGTGGTCCACCTTGAATGCCAAGATGGTGGAGTACTTGGATTCTGTGTCCTTGAAGGATCTGGTGGATCAGCAGCGACAGAGAACTGCTGACCATAACGTGGTGCTGATGCCCCGCACCCACGCTACAGTTTGATTGGAGTTATTAATAGTATGAACGCCCCATTGGAAAAAACACTGATCGATACCATCAAGGCTCCGCATTTTCCGATTTACATGGATTATTCGGCGACGACGCCTGTCGATCCGCGTGTGGCGGACAAGATGATCCCGTATTTGCGCGAGCAATTCGGCAACCCGGCTTCGCGCAGCCATATGTATGGCTGGTCTGCGGAAAAGGCAGTGGAAGAGGCGCGTGCGCAAGTCGCCGCGCTGGTGAATGCCGATCCACGCGAAATCATCTGGACTTCGGGCGCAACTGAAGGCAACAACCTCGCCCTCAAGGGCGCGGCGCACTTTTACAAAACCAAGGGCAAGCACATCATCACGGTCAAGACCGAGCACAAGGCTGTGCTGGATACGGTGCGTGAGTTGGAGCGCCAGGGTTTTGAGGCAACCTATCTTCAGCCGCAGGACAACGGCCTGATCACCATCGAACAATTGCAGCAAGCGATTCGCCCGGACACGATCCTGGTTTCGGTGATGCTGGTTAACAATGAAATCGGCGTGATCCAGCCGATTCCGGAAATCGGCGAGCTGTGCCGTTCCAAGGGCATCATTTTCCATTGCGATGCTGCGCAGGCGACCGGCAAGGTGCATATCGACCTGGAAAAGTGGAAGGTCGACCTGATGACATTCACCGCGCACAAGACCTACGGTCCGAAAGGTATCGGTGCCCTGTATGTGCGTCGCAAACCGCGCGTGCGCATCGAGGCCCAGATGCATGGCGGCGGTCATGAGCGCGGCCTGCGCTCCGGCACCTTGCCGACGCATCAGATCGTCGGCATGGGCGAAGCTTTCCACATTGCCAAGGAAGAAATGGATGCCGAAATCGTCCGCATCAAGGCCTTGCGCGATCGTCTGGCCAAGGGCCTGACCGAGATGGAAGAGGTGTACATCAACGGCGACATGGAACATCGCGTGCCGCACAATCTGAACGTCAGCTTCAACTTCGTCGAAGGCGAGTCGCTGATCATGGCGATCAAGGACATTGCGGTATCGTCCGGTTCGGCTTGCACGTCGGCCAGCCTGGAACCATCTTACGTGCTGCGCGCGCTGGGTCGCAGCGATGAGCTGGCGCACAGCTCGATCCGTTTCACCATCGGCCGCTTTACGACTGAAGAGGACATCGATTTCACGATCAACCTCATCAAGACCAAGGTCGCCAAGCTGCGCGAACTGTCGCCGCTATGGGAAATGTACAAGGACGGGGTCGATCTCAACTCGATCCAGTGGGCTGCCCACTAAGTCGTCCCGCACTGTCAAAGATAAAGGAGCATCAATATGTCTTATTCGGAAAAAGTTCTCGATCATTACGAAAACCCGCGCAATGTCGGGGCCTTCGAGAAGGGCGATGAAACCGTCGGTACCGGCATGGTCGGCGCCCCGGCGTGCGGCGACGTGATGAAGCTGCAGATCAAGGTCGGCGCCAATGGCGTGATCGAGGATGCGAAATTCAAGACCTATGGCTGCGGCTCCGCAATCGCCTCGTCATCGCTGGTGACCGAATGGGTGAAAGGCAAGACGCTGGACGAAGCGATGTCGATCAAGAACACCCAGATTGCGGAAGAACTTGCATTGCCGCCGGTGAAGATTCACTGCTCGATTCTCGCTGAAGACGCGATCAAGGCAGCGGTGCAGGATTACAAGGCCAAGCACGCAAGCGAATCGAAGGAAGCAGCCTGATTTATTGTCGCTCCGGCGCGGGCCGGGCGGAACTGTGAAAGAGATTGAGTATCATGGCAATCACACTAACGGAAAAAGCAGCGAAACATATTTCTCGCTACATTGAGCGGCGCGGCAAGGGTGCTGGCGTACGCATCGGCGTCCGTACCAGCGGATGCTCCGGCCTGGCATACAAGCTGGAGTATGTGGACGAAAGCGTGCCGGAAGACGAGGTGTTCGAGTCGCATGGCGTACGGGTTTTCGTCGATCCGAAGAGCCTTCCCTATATCGACGGCACCGAGCTGGATTTTGCGCGCGAAGGATTGAACGAGGGCTTCAAATTCAATAACCCGAATGTGAAGGACGCGTGCGGCTGCGGCGAAAGCTTCCGTATCTGATCGAAACCGCTGCTCCTTCCTGCCGAGGGAGCAAATCGCATTATCAAGCCTGTTGATGTACGAACAGGCTTTTGTTTTACATAGTCATGCAAAACCACTTCGAGCTTTTCCAGTTGCCGCAACGTTTCACCATCGACCTGACGGCCTTGGACCAGGCTTTTCGTGAAGTGCAGAGCCGCGTTCACCCCGATAAATTCAGCCAGGCCACTGATGCCGAGAAGCGCGTCGCCATGCAATGGGCCACACGAGCCAACGAGGCATACCAGACGCTCAAGAGTCCCTTCAAGCGCGCGGCGTACTTGTGCGAACTGAACGGGATCGACCTCCAGATTGAATCCAACACGGCCATGTCGCGCGAGTTCCTGATGCAGCAGATGGAATGGCGCGAGGAGCTGGAGGACGCGAAGCATGGCAAGGATATCAATGCGCTGGAAGCCCTGGATTCCGAATTGCAGGTGGTGCGCAGGACTACGGTGGCGCATATCGGCACGCTGCTCGATGCACACAATTTCACGGATGCGGCACTTGGCGTGCGGCAGCTGATGTTTCTCGAAAAATTCGGGGAAGAAGTGCAGGCCGTTTTTGAAAAGCTTGAAGGCTGAGGATTTTGCCAGCCGCTCTGATCGTCTGACAACACAATATGGCTCTACTCCAAATCTCCGAACCCGGCATGTCCACCGCACCGCACCAGCATCGGCTGGCGGTGGGCATCGACCTTGGCACGACCAATTCGCTCGTTGCGACAGTGCGCAACAGTATTCCGGAAGTGCTCAACGATGAAGAAGGGCGGCCGCTGCTGCCGTCCATCGTGCGTTATCTCCCGACGGGCAATGCGCATATCGGCTACAAGGCGCAAGCCGCGCAGACCACGGACCCGAAGAACACCATCGTGTCGGTCAAGCGCTTCATGGGCCGCGGCCTGAAAGATATCGCCTACGCCGAAAACCTGCCTTACGATTTCGTCGATGCGCCGGGCATGGTGCAGCTCAAGACCATCGCGGGCGTGAAAAGCCCGGTCGAGGTTTCTGCCGAAATCCTGGCGACGCTGCGGCAACGCGCAGAAGACATGCTGGGCGACGATCTGGTTGGTGCGGTGATTACCGTGCCGGCCTACTTCGACGATGCACAACGTCAGGCAACCAAGGACGCCGCCAAGCTCGCCGGCTTGAACGTCTTGCGCCTGCTTAACGAGCCCACGGCGGCGGCGATCGCGTATGGCCTGGACAACGCTTCCGAGGGTATCTTTGCCGTGTATGACCTGGGCGGCGGCACCTTCGATATTTCCATTCTCAAGCTCACCAAAGGTGTCTTCGAAGTGCTCGCTACCGGCGGCGATTCCGCGCTTGGCGGCGATGACTTCGATCATCGCCTGCTGTGCTGGATCATCGAGCAGGCCAAGCTGGCGCCGCTGTCCGACAAGGATACACGCATCCTGATGGTGAAGGCGCGCGAGGCAAAGGAGCTGTTGTCTTCGCAGGCCGAGACGCACATCGACGCTGCCCTGAATTCCGGCGAGGAAGTGCATCTCACCCTCGACGCAGCCACGTTTGCACAGATTACGCAGCACCTGGTGGCGAAGACTCTTACTCCCACACGCAAGGCCTTGCGTGATGCCGCGCTGACGGCCGACGATGTCGACGGCGTGGTGCTGGTCGGCGGTGCAACACGCATGCCGCATATTCGCAAGGCCGTCGGCGAGTTCTTCAAGACCATGCCGCTGGCGAACATCGATCCCGACAAAGTGGTGGCGCTCGGAGCCGCGATTCAAGCAAACCTGCTGGCTGGCAATCGTGCGGCCGGCGACGAATGGCTGCTGCTGGATGTTATCCCCTTGTCGCTCGGTATTGAAACGATGGGCGGGCTTGTCGAGAAAGTCATCCCGCGCAACTCCACCATTCCGTGCGCGCGTGCCCAGGAATTCACCACTTTCAAAGACGGCCAGACCGCGATGGCGATCCACGTGGTGCAGGGCGAGCGGGAACTGGTCAGCGATTGCCGCTCTCTCGCGAAATTCGAATTGCGCGGCATTCCGCCGATGGCGGCGGGCGCGGCACGCATTCGTGTGACCTATCAGGTTGACGCCGACGGACTTTTGTCCGTATCGGCACGCGAGCAGCGCTCCGGCGTGGAAGCATCGATCTCGGTGAAACCCTCGTACGGCCTGGCCGATGAGGAGATCGCAAAGATGCTGCAGGACTCCTACAACTCGGCCGATATCGACATGAAACTGCGCGCTCTGCGCGAGGAACAGGTCGAGGCCGAGCGCATTCTCCTGGCAACGCAGTCGGCGCTGGACGCAGATGGCGATTTGCTGTCGGAGGAAGAGAGGTCGGATGTGGCCGCGCTGATGGAAGCGGTGCGAGAGAAAGTGCAGGGTGAAGACCATTCCGCCATCAAGGCGGCGGTTGACGCACTTGCGCAAGGCACAGAAGAGTTCGCGGCTCGCCGCATGGACCGCAGCGTGCGGACTGCGCTGGCGGGCAAGAAGCTCGACCAGATCGCCTAAAGACAATCGCTGCAATTGCAGCAGAATCGAACGCAATAACACATCGAGGTAAACCAAGTGCCCCAAATCGTTGTTCTCCCTCATGCGACTCTTTGCCCGGAAGGCGCCGTCATTGAAGCGCCGGCGGGCATGTCGGTCTGCGATGCCTTGCTTGAAAACGATATCGAGATCGAGCATGCCTGCGAAAAGTCCTGCGCATGCACGACCTGCCATGTGATCGTTCGCGAGGGATTCGAGTCGCTCAACGAACCGGAAGAGAAGGAAGAAGATCTGCTCGACCGGGCATGGGGGCTGGAAGCGACATCACGCCTGTCCTGTCAGGCCATCCTCGACAAGGAAGACCTTGTGGTCGAAATCCCGAAGTACACCATCAATCAGGTCAGCGAAAATCATTGATCGGGAGGCGCATCATGAAATGGAACGACATCACGCGTATTGCCGAAGAGCTTAACGACAAATATCCCGACGTCGACCCCATGGTCGTGCGCTTTACCGATCTGCATAACTGGGTCTGCGACCTGGATGGCTTTGACGACGATCCCAGGCGCGGTGGAGAGAAAGTGCTTGAGGCGATCCAGATGGCGTGGATTGAAGAGACGAAGTAATCGCCGATGAATACGCGTTACGCAAGCGTTTCGCCGCGAAACATCGGAAGTGAAACGATCAGGGTCGTGCCCTTGTTCTGATCGGTATCGATCACCAGTTCCCCGCCAAGCGCATTGATCCGCTCCTGTATCCCGACCAGACCGAAAGAGTTCGCCTTCCTCCGGCAATCGGGATAGATGCCGATGCCGTTGTCGGCGATCTTCATGATCAGCTTGTTATTTTCGCGATACAAGTCGATCCCTACCTGGCTTGCCTGTGCATGCCGAATGACGTTGTTGAGCGATTCCTGCAGGATGCGAAACAGCGCGGTAGCACGAGTGTCATCCACGCTGATGTCGTCCTCCGTGTTCAGCTCGCAGTCAATGCCGCTGCGTCGCTGGAAATCCTGTACCTGCCATTCGATTGCTGCATTCAAGCCGAGGTCGAGCACGGTCGGACGCAGGTTATTGATCGCCGCACGCACCGCCTTGATGGTCGCGTCGATATGGCCGAGAGCTGTCTTTACGCGCTCATTGAGCTTGGGATGTGCGGCCCCGGTGCGGGTATGGAGCATGGATACATCGATGCGCAGTGCCAGCAGGTTCTGGCCCAGGTCATCGTGAATTTCACGCGCGATACGCTTGCGCTCATCCTCCCTCACGCGCTCCTGGTAAGAAACGAGATGACGGAGAATCTGCCGCGAATGCTTCAGCTCTTCTTCCAGTTTCTTGTGCTCGGAAATGTCGGTGCAGCTTCCAATATAGCCGAGGAAGCGCCCGGACGGCGCATGACGCGGAACTCCATGCGCCAGCACATAATGATAGTCTCCCTGACGGCTGCGCAGGCGATACTCAATGCTGAAACGCCGGCGTGCCCGAAAGGCCGCCGATTGGGTGTCCATGCAGGACCGGACATCATCAGGGTGGATGCCTTCGGTCCAGCCCGTACCCAATTCCTCCTCCAGTGAGCGGCCGGTAAAGCTCAACCAGACCTGGTTGAACCACAGATATTGCTGATCGGGGCCGGTGACCCATATCAGCACAGGCGCCGAATCCGCCATGAGGCGGAATCGCTCCTCGCTTTCAATCAGGGCGAGTTCTGCCTGCTTGCGTTCATTGATGTCGCATACGACCATGCGGCAGAGATTGCTGCCATGGTCGACATTCGCTTCGACGTGGGTGAACGAGATGTGACCATGCGCATGGAGAAAGGGGACTTCCCTGTTTTCCTTGGTCGGGCTGCGGAAAATGTCTTCCAGGAAATCGTCGAATGCGTCGCGCGTTTCCGCCGGCACGAATTCCGCCATGCGCCGGCCGATCAGCTCGGCGCGATCCAGTCCCAGTACACCCGCTCCGGTGAGATTGACTTCGTGGATAACGCCGTCGCGCCCGAGCGTGAAATAGCCTACCGGCGCGAAGTCGTAGAGATCGGCATAGCGTGCCAGTCGCGCTTCGTATTCGGTGCGAACCTGCCTGAGCAGAAGGTTTTCGGCCTCGAGCTTGGTCTGATAGAGCTGCAGGCTTGAGGTCGGCTGTCCGCCATCCGCAACGCTCACGCCATCGGATGAGCGGCTATCAAGTTGTTTGATCGTGCGCTTACGCATCCATGCTGATGTCAGTTTTCCATTCATATGTCCCGCAACCTGCATTCCCAAGACGACTGAAAGTCAGTGCCGTCGTGCCAAAAAAGCAAGTATGCGGCGGCGGGCACGACATGGCAAGCGGGAATTGGCGGTCCCGGAGGCCAGGCAATACGAAAACCAAAAAGGCGGCAAATTTGCCGCCTTTCTTGCTGCCACTTTTGATTCCCAAAGGAAGCGATCAAGCGCGTGACGTGAGATGACCGTTCACCACTCTGACGCGATCGCCCACGTTCCAGCCCGGTTGCTGAGAATACGGGAAGGTGCGGACCTGGCCGTTTTCCATGCGCACCCGGACCTGATACGTAGTCGTTCCGCGCGTGCGCTTCTCGATCTCATTGCCGGCATAGCCGCCGCCGACGGCGCCGGCCACGGTAGCAACCTTGCGTCCATTACCGCCACCCACCTGGTTGCCAAGAACGCCGCCGAGCAGTGCGCCCGCGACCATGCCGACGCCACTCGCCTTTGCCTGCTGTTGCACGGCGTGCACCGATTCCACACTGCCACAGCTGGAACAGATAGCCGGTGCCTGTGCCACCGCGTACGCAGTACCGCTCGATGCGCGATGCGAGTGGCCGGTATGTGCGGGCTGCGACGCAGCAGCATGTTTTTCAGGAGCCGGAGTCTGGGCGGGTGATTCGGCTTCCGGTCTGGATTCTACGAGTGCGGCCGGCGTTGCAGCGCTTGCTGTCGTCGGAGTCGCGGCGGTGGCAGCGCCATTCGGTGCCGCATTGCTGTAGGAACTCGGAATCAGTCCGGTGATTGCCGCAACGCCAGTCAGGCTCACCAGCATCACGGAAACGGCGGCACCTGCGACCAGCGGATGAATTCGTTTGAGCGGGTTATTGTTTTCCATTGTTACCTCCTGTGTCATGGACAACGTGCATTCAATTGCATGAAACGATTATCGAAGGTAACTTCAGCCCAAAAAAGCCGATTAGTGTGTCAGCTGTAAGCCTTTGTAACGCCGCTGATATTGCTCAAGACAATGCTGTGAATTGTCACAAAATGCCGTTCAAAACAAACAAAAACGGGACCGTTTCGCGGTCCCGTTTTGTCGGTCTGGATAGACTTGGCGATCACTCTTCCCGGCGCAGGTGAGGGAAGAGAATGACGTCGCGAATGTTCGGCGAGTCGGTAATCAGCATCATCAGACGATCGATGCCGATTCCGCAACCTCCGGTCGGCGGCAAGCCGTATTCCAGCGCACGGATATAGTCGGCGTCGTAATACATCGCTTCCTCGTCGCCGGCGTCCTTGGCAGCGACTTGCGCCTGGAAGCGCGCCGCCTGGTCTTCGGGATCGTTCAGCTCGGAGAACCCATTGGCGATTTCGCGACCGGTGATGAAGAGTTCGAAACGCTCGGTGATGCCGGGCACGGTGTCGGATGCGCGTGCCAGCGGCGACACTTCGATCGGGTAGTCGATGATGTAGGTCGGCTCCCACAGTTGTGCTTCGGCGGTCTCCTCGAACAGCGACAATTGCAGCGCGCCCAGACCGGAAATGATGTGCGGCTCGACGCCGAACTTCTTCAGTTCCTGCTTCAGGAAGGCTGCGTCGTTCAGTTGCGCGTCGGTGTACTGCGGCGCGTATTTCTTGATCGCGTCGATGATGGTCAAGCGATGGAAGGGCTTGGAAAGATCCAGTTCGCGACCCTGGTAGGTGAGTGTCGCGGTGCCATGCGCATCGATCGCGGCTTGCCGGATGACTGCTTCGGTGAAATCCATCAGCCACTTGTAATCCACGTAGGCGGCATAGAACTCCATCATCGTGAATTCAGGATTGTGACGGGGCGAAACGCCTTCGTTGCGGAAGTTGCGGTTGACTTCGAAGACGCGGTCGAAACCGCCGACCACCAGGCGCTTCAGATAGAGCTCGGGTGCAATGCGCAGGAACATCTGCATGTCGAGCGCATTGTGATGCGTGATGAAGGGCTTGGCCGCGGCGCCGCCGGGAATCGGATGCAGCATCGGCGTTTCCACTTCCATGAAGCCGTTGTCGCTCATGAAGCGGCGGATCGAGGACATGGCGGCAGTACGTGCCTTGAAGGCGCGCCGGGTGTCCTCGCTCATGATGAGATCGACGTAGCGCTGGCGGTACTTCATTTCCTGGTCGGCCAGTCCGTGGAACTTGTCGGGCAGGGGGCGCAGCGACTTGGTCAGCAGGCGCAGGGCGGTGACCTTGACGGACAACTCGCCGGTCTTGGTCTTGAACAGCAGGCCTTCCGCGCCAAGGATGTCGCCCATGTCGTAATGCTTGAATGCCGCATGGGTGGTTTCGCCGGCGTTGTCGTTGGTAATGTAGAGCTGGATGCGGCCATCCGCATTGCGGCCGGAGGCGTCCTGGATGGTGGCGAACGACGCCTTGCCCATCACGCGCTTGAGCATCATGCGGCCCGCGACGGAGACGGGGATCGGTTGCGCTTCCAGTTGTTCGTTGTCCAGCGCGTCGTAGCGTTCGTGCAGATCGGCGGCCTTGTGCTCCGGGCGGAAATCGTTCGGGAAGGCGATGCCTTGCTCGCGGATCGACGCGAGCTTCGCGCGACGCTCCGCGATGATGGAATTTTCGTCCTGGGCCGGGGCCGCTTGTTCGTTTTGGTTAGTTGTTGACATGGGGCGGTTGATAGTGGGATGGCGATGAGCGGTTACACACCTTGCTTGAGCGATGCCGCGATGAATTCGTCCAGGTCGCCGTCGAGCACGGCCTTGGTGTTGCCGACTTCGTAATTGGTGCGCAGGTCCTTGATGCGTGACTGGTCAAGCACGTAGGAGCGAATCTGATGGCCCCAGCCGACGTCGGTCTTGGAATCTTCCAGTTTTTGCTGTTCGCTCATGCGCTTGCGCAACTCCTGTTCATACAGGCGCGATTTCAGCATTTCCCACGCTTCGGCACGGTTGCGATGCTGGCTGCGGTCGTTCTGGCATTGAACGACGATGCCGGACGGCGCGTGGGTCAGGCGCACGGCGGAGTCGGTCTTGTTGATGTGCTGGCCGCCCGCGCCGGAAGCGCGGTAGGTATCGACGCGCACGTCGGCCGGATTGATCTCGATGTCGATCGATTCATCCACTTCCGGATAGACAAAGATGCTCGAGAACGAGGTATGCCGGCCGTTGGCGGAATCGAAGGGCGATTTTCTGACCAGGCGGTGCACGCCGGTCTCGGTGCGCAGGAAACCGTAGGCATAATCACCTTCGACTTTGAGAGTCGCGGTCTTGATGCCGGCGACTTCACCGTCCGATTGTTCCAGGATTTCCACCTTGAAACCCTTGCGTTCGCAGTAGCGCAGATACTGGCGCAGCAGCATCGAGGCCCAGTCCTGCGCTTCGGTGCCGCCAGCGCCGGCCTGGATGTCGATGAAGCAATTGTTGGGATCCATCGGATTGGAAAACATCCGGCGGAACTCCATGCCCTCGACGAGTTTCTTCAGTTCTTCGGCGTCGGTCTCGATGGCGAGCAGAGTGTCTTCATCCTGCTCTTCGCGCGCCATCTCGAACAGGTCGCGGGCATCCGCGAGGTCGGTGTCGATCTTGCTGAGCGTGAGGACAATCGCTTCCAGCGATTTCTTTTCCCGGCCGAGGTCCTGGGCACGCTTCGGATCGTTCCAGACGTTGGGGTCTTCCAGTTCGGCGTTGACTTGTTCCAGCTTCTCCGACTTCACATCGAAGTCAAAGATACCTCCGTAGTTCGGCTGCGCGGGTGGAAAGGTCCGCGAGCAGTGAGGAGAGGGTATTGAGGCGTTCGGCTTCCATGGCGGTTTCTATTGCAATCAAACCCTACATTATACTCGACTGCAGGGCTTGCCAGTCGCCGGGAGGGCCGTCGCGCCGCGCAAGCTCAGGCGGCCTGCGCGTGTTCCACCATCAATTGCACGCGCGTCACGCCGTTGTATTCGTTCGCGTCCAGCCGGTAGGCAATCAGGGCGCGTTCCGGCAAGTCGTCGACATGGCCGAACCAGATGGCGTCGTAGCGGCGACCATTTCTTTCGAGCATCAGCTTCAGGTGTTTTTCCTTGAGGATGCGCTGGTTCAGCACACGGAATTCGTCGCAGAAGACCGGCGGTGCAAAACCCTGTCCCCACACCTGTTCGTCGATCAGCTCGATGAACTGGGTTGTGAAATAGGCATCCTCCAGCGTTCCGTCGGTTTCGATCACGCGTTCCAGCTGATTTTGGGTTAGCCACTCGCGACCGACCGCTTCGAATGCCCTGGAAAAGCCTTCGAAGTTGTCGGCGCCGATCGTCAGGCCGGCGGCCATGGCATGGCCACCGAACTTTTGAATCAGCGTCGGTGCGTGCTTGGACACCAGATCCAGCGCGTCGCGCAGATGAAAGCCCGCAATCGAACGGCCGGAACCCTTGATCAGGCCTTCGCCGCCCGGTGCGAAGGTAATCGTCGGGCGGTAGAACTTGTCCTTCAAACGCGAAGCGACAATGCCGATCACGCCCTGGTGCCAAGTCTCGTCAAAAACCGAGATGGTGGTGTTGTTGTGCGGATCGAAGCTGTCCAGCAATGCCAGCGCCGTGTCCTGCATGTCCGCTTCGATGTCGCGCCGCTCGCGATTGATGGCGTCGAGTTGCTGCGCGATCGCCCACGCGCGGCCTTCGTCATCGGTGGTCAGGCATTCGATGCCCAGCGACATGTCCGCCAGCCGGCCCGCGGCGTTCAGGCGCGGGCCAAGAGCAAAGCCGAGGTCAAAGGGAGTGGCGCGCCGCGCCTCCCGGCCGGCGGCGCGAAACAGGGCGGCAATACCGGGATGCATGCGGCCGGCACGCATGCGCTTCAAGCCCTGCGCGACCAGAATGCGATTGTTTGCATCCAGCTTGACCACGTCGGCGACCGTGCCAAGTGCGACCAGGTCGAGCAGCGTGTCGAGCTTGGGCTGGTTCTGCGCATCGAAGACGCCGCGCCTGCGCAGTTCGGCGCGCAGCGCAAGCAACACGTAGAACATGACGCCGACGCCTGCGAGATTCTTGCTGGGAAATCCGCAGGAAGGCTGGTTCGGATTCACGATGACGCGCGCGTCGGGCAGGGTGTCGCCGGGCAGATGATGATCGGTCACGACCACCTCGATGCCAAGCCGTTTTGCTTCGGCGACGCCGTCGATGCTGGCGATGCCGTTGTCAACGGTGATGATGATGTCCGGCGCCTTTTCCCGCACGGTCAGTGCAACGATTTCCGGCGTGAGGCCGTAGCCGTATTCAAAACGATTGGGTACGATGAAATCGACATTGGCGCCGAGCGCGCGCAAGCCGCGCAAGGCGACTGCGCAGGCGGTTGCGCCGTCGCAATCGTAGTCGGCCACGATGACCAGCTTCTTGCCGGCTCCAATTGCATCGGCGAGAAACGCTGCGGCGACGTCAATGTGGAGCAGGCCGGAGGGGGCAATCAGCGCGGCGAATTCGCTCGACAATTCACGCAGGTCGGTGAGGCCGCGCGCGGCGTACAGCCGGGCCAGTACGGGATGCACGCCTTGCTGGCGCAGCATTTCGGCGTTGCGGAACGGGTAGGAGCGTGTCGTGATTCTGGTCATGGGCGCAATGCTTCCAGGGATGGCTTGACCCAGAATTTTCGCAGGGAAGGCCGGGTTGTCGTTGACTGCGCGATACGCTTGTCGTTGGTCAGAATCAGGCTCAGTCGATCCAGCGAGCCGGACTTGATTGCGTCATGCAGAGGAGCAAACCATGTTTTTTCAAGCGCGTGCATCGCTTGCAGCCAGCGGCCCCAATCATTGGCGAGCGCGTGTTCCTGCAAGGCGTCGAGGGCGAGCAGCGCTCTTGAGGGTTGTGCCGCGATCAGATCGTTCGCCATCGGCGCATGCGCGGTGCGCCTCACCGCCTGGGCAAACGCCTGCAGCCAGCCGGCGAGATTGAACGCATCGGCGTATTCGTTCGGCAGCGGGGAGTGCGTTGCTCCGCCCCACAGCCAGACGGAATTGACCGGTTTGGCACCCTGCATTTCGCGTGCTTCATTGATCGGATGGTTAAACCAGTGCATCTGTATTTCGTTCTGCAGTTTGCGCCAGTCGCGCTCGCCTTTGCCCGTGGGCATCCAGATATCGATGTTGTGTCCGGATGCTGCGTCCGGGCTGGATGTTTGCAGCGCGCGCCACTCGTCCGCACGCAGGAACCAGGTGCCGGGATTGCCAAACACGAGGCGTTTGCCCGCTTCGTCGCAGAGTGCCGCGGCGATGTCGAACAGCGTGCGCGATTCTTCCTCCGACAACATCAATTGACGCGGGTCGGTGAGTACGAGATGGTCGCGTGCGACGTGAATGTGCACGGGTTGCAGAACGAACCAGGTGCCTTCGCCCGGATCGAGCCCGAGCGATTGCATCAATGCATGGGCGATGGGCGGGCTTCCTGTGTCGTCCAGCGCGGAAGCCATGCCGAATTGGCGTGCAATCCAGATTTCGTGCGGCAGTGCCCTGGTGAAACCGTCGAAATCCTCGCGCGAAGTGGTGCTCGAGCCGGCGCGGGAGGTCAACATGGCGAGTGCAGGGGATTGCAGTTCCTTCAACAGGTCGGCGGACAGTTCCGCCGGCGGCAAACCGAAGGGAATGAGAATGTCGAGATGAGTCATGCCCGCGATTGTAGGCCAAACGACGCAAGGCCTCTACGCTCATTCGGCGCTACCGCACTGACATGAGGGGCATTCAGGGCAGCAGGACGGCAAGCTCCTGTGCGCCGCGCAACAGCACCGGCAGAAATTGTTCCTTCATCTGCTTGCTGGTCACGCGGGTCGCCTGTGCACCGACGTTGAGGGCGGCAACGACGTTTCCGGAAGCGCCGCGCACCGGTACGGCGATCGAGCGCAGTCCGACTTCCAGTTCTTCCTCGACGATCCCGTAGCCGTTTTCGCGCACGCCTTCGAGAATTTCCTTCAGTCGTTCGGCGGAAACGACGGTGCGATGCGTGTAGGCCTTCAGTTCGACTTTGGCGAGATAGGCATCGAGGTCATCGGCCGGCATGTGAGCCAGCATCACCCTGCCGAGCGAGGTGCAATAAGCCGGCAAGCGGCTGCCGGTATTGAGCGCGACCGACATGATGCGCGAGGTCGCCGAGCGCGCCACGTAGAGGACTTCGTTTTCGTCGAGTACGGCCAGCGAGCAGGACTCGTTCAGCGCGCTGCTGATCTGGTTGAGGCAAGGGAGCGCGGACACCGTCAGCGGCGTTGACGACAGGTAGGAATAGCCGAGCGTCAGGACTTTTGGCTTGAGAGAAAAATTGTTCGACTCGGAATCGGCATAGCCAAGTTGCTTGAGCGTATGCAGGCAGCGCCTGACCGCCGCGCGCGGGATGCCGGTCTTGTGGCTAATCTGGGCGATGGTAAGGCTGCGCCGCTGATCGCTGAAAGCCCGGATCACGGCGAGGCCGCGCGCGAGCGAGGTCATGAAGCTCGGGTCGGTCAGCGCTTCGATTTCTTCGGCAATGGTCAGGGGTTTCTTTGCGGCTGCCGGTGCCGTACCGGTTTCATCGACGGGATTGACCGTTTTGCTATGGGTTGTTGCCATGAGTTCTCAAAAAGGAAAGTTTCTGCAAGGACCTGCGCCGCGTACGCCGTTTCGGTCTCTGTGAAATGTGTTCGACCTTCGCACACATTTCAAATTGCCGCCTTGACGCCCGGTTTTGCACGTCGATACACTCGATCATGTTCTATAGACAGACATTAGTTCGTTCATCGAACGAAGTCAAATTGGAATGGCTGGTGTGCCGGCCACCACGTCCGGGCAACAAGGCCGTCCGTATCCCGAGAAATCCAGAAGAGAGAAACGAAGTGATCGACAAGACATGCGAGTCGCTCGAGGCAGCGGTAGCGGATGTGCATGACGGGGCGACAGTGATGATCGGCGGCATTGGCAACGCCGGCTTGCCGGCCGCCCTGATCGACGCGCTCATTGCGCAGGGGGCGCGTGAGCTCACCAGCGTCAACAACAATGCCGGCAACGGCGACACCGGACTGGTGGGCTGCTCAAGGCGAAGCGCGTGCGCAAAATCATCTGCTCGTTCCCGCGGCAGTCCGATTCGCATGTATTCGATGCGCTCTATCGCGCCGGCGAGATCGAGCAGGAACTCGCGCCGCAGGGCAGCCTCGCGGAACGCATCCGTGCCGCGGGCGCCGGTATCGGCGGATTCTTCACTCCGACGGGCTTCGGCACGCTCCTGGCGGAAGGCAAGGAGACACGCCTGATCGACGGCCGCCACTATGTGCTGGAGTCGCCGATCCATGCCGACTTCGCCTTGATCAAGGCACTGCGCGGCGATCGCTGGGGCAACCTGGTGTATCGCAAGGCCGCGCGCAATTTCGGCCCCATCATGGCGACGGCGGCCAAATGCACGATTGCTCAAGTGGCTGAGATCGTTCCGCTCGGCGTGCTCGATCCTGAGGTGATCGTCACCCCCGGCATCTTCGTGCAGCGGGTGGTGCATCAGGGGAATGGGAAATGAAGCGACTGACGCGAGAACAGATTGCCGCGCGTGTGGCGCGCGACAATCCCGAGGGCGCTTATGTCAACCTCGGCATCGGCCTGCCGACGATGGTGGCGAACCATCTCCCTAGCGATCGCGATATCTTCATGCATAGCGAGAACGGGCTGCTTGGCATGGGCCCGGCGCCCAAACCCGGCGAGGAAGATGAAGACCTCATCAACGCCGGCAAGCAAGCGGTCACCCTGTTGACGGGTGGCAGCTTCTTCCATCACGGCGATTCGTTCGCCATGATGCGGGGCGGCCATCTCGACATCTGCGTGCTGGGCGCATTCCAGGTATCGGCCGGCGGCGACCTCGCCAACTGGCATACCAACGCACCGGACGCCATCCCGGCCGTCGGCGGCGCGATGGATCTGGCGATCGGTGCCAGGCACGTCTTCGTCATGATGGAACATCAGACCAGGAGCGGCGAGAGCAAGATCGTCGCCCAATGCAGCTATCCCTTGACCGGCATCGGCTGCGTCGATCGCATCTATACCGATCTGGCGGTGATCGACGTGACGCCGCAAGGGCTGGCGGTGCGCGAAATCGTCGGCGCAATGGACTTCGATGCATTGCAGGAGATCACCGGCGTGCCGCTGGTCTATCAACCATTTTCCAAATCATGAATACGCTGCGTCACAGGTGCAGGGATCGGGTAAAGGGTGTTAAATAGCGCCATGTCAATAACCGGGATGCCGACGCGATGACTTCCAGGCTCACTTCTTCGATGTTTTCTTCCGGAGACATGTTGAATGTGTTTTCGGATCAGGCGATCGTTCAGCGCATGCTTGACGTCGAAGCAGCATTGGCGCGCGCCGAGGCGCAGCACGGCGTTATTCCCGCCACTGCCGTGCGCGCGATTTGCGGCTGCTGCGACGCCGCGCTGATCGATTTGTCGGCATTGATGAAAGCCGCCGGACCTGCGGGCAACCTGGCGATTCCGCTCGTCAAGCAACTGACGGCCCTTGTCGCGGCACACGATGCGGAAGCAGCCAAGTATGTGCACTGGGGCGCGACCAGCCAGGACATCATCGATACCGGCCTGGTTCTGCAGCTACGCGAAGCATTCCGACTCTTCGACGCTGATCTTGACAGGCTGGCCGGCGTGCTGGCGCATCTGGCCGAGCAGCACCGACACACTCCGATGGTGGGGCGAACCTGGATGCAGCACGCATTGCCGATCACCTTCGGTTTGAAGGCCGCCGGATGGCTCGATGCGATTGTGCGGCACATGGATCGGCTCGACGGGCTGCGCGTGCGTTCGCTTGTGCTGCAATTCGGCGGCGCTGCCGGAACGCTTGCCAGCCTTGGCGGCAAGGGATTGCAGGTCGCCGCCACACTCGCCGAAGAACTCGGCCTGACCTTGCCCGACATGCCGTGGCACACGCAGCGCGACCGCGTGGTTGAAGCGGCGACCGTCATCGGCATGCTGACCGGCACACTGGGCAAGATGGCGCGCGACATTTCACTCCAGATGCAGACCGACGTGGCGGAAGTCTCCGAGCCGCTTGCCGAAGGGCGGGGCGGCTCGTCGACCATGCCGCACAAGCGCAATCCGGTTGGCTGCGCCGCCGCATTGACGGCCGCGATGCGTGTGCCCGCACTCGTGTCGACCATGCTCTCGGCGATGGTGCAGGAACATGAACGCGCCCTCGGCGGCTGGCAGGCAGAGTGGGACACGCTGCCGAAGATCATGCAGCTAGCGTCCGGCGCGCTGGAACAGATACGCTCGGTCGTATCCGGCCTGGCGGTCGATGCCGCGCGCATGCGAATCAATCTGGATGCAACGCAGGGGCAGATCATGGCGGAAGCGGTCGCTTTGGCACTTGGCGGTCGCATCGGGCGCATGCAGGCGCATCAGGCGGTCGAGCGGGCATGCTATCTCGCGGCCGGGTCGGGACGGCATCTGGGCGATGTGCTGAAAGCGGATCCCGCGATCCGTGCCGAGTTGCAGGAGGTGGACATCGACAAGCTGCTCGATCCCGCCGGCTATACCGGTGAAGCTGAAGCTTTCATCGAGCGCGTCCTGCACACCTATCGCGAACGCGATGCAAACAAACACTGACGGAGACAACTATGCCATTCATGGATGCTGCGAACCTGCGCCTGCATTACCGGATCGACGGGCGCGACGACGCACCCTGCCTTGTGCTGTCGAATTCGCTCGGCACAAACTTCGATATGTGGACGCCGCAGATGCCGGCGCTGACCCAGCATTTCCGCATCATCCGCTATGACACGCGCGGGCACGGCAAATCGAGCGTGCCGGGCGGGCCGTATTCCATCGAACAGCTCGGCAATGATGTGGTGGCGCTGCTGGATCACCTGAAGATCGAGCGCACGCATTTCTGCGGGCTATCGATGGGGGGCATGACGGGAATCTGGCTTGGCATTCATCGGCCGGAACGCATCGAGCGCCTTGTCCTGTGCAATACCTCTGCGCAGATCGGCACTGCGGAATTGTGGAACGCGCGCATCGGCAAGGTGAAGCAGGAAGGCATGGCGTCCATCGTTCCCGCCGTGATCGACCGCTGGTTTACGAGCGACTTTCAGCGCACTGCGCCGGAGCAGGTCAATCTGGTGCGTGACATGCTGCTGCGCGCTTCTCCGGAAGGCTATGTCGGCAACTGCGCGGCGGTGCGCGACATGGACGAGCGGGCCAATGTGCATCGCATCTCAGCGCCGACACTGGTGGTTGCGGGCAGGTTCGATCTCGCGACGCCGGCCGCGGATGGCAAGCGGATTGCGGACAGCATCGCCGGCGCACGCTATGTCGAGCTGAATGCCGCGCATCTGTCGAACTGGGAAGCGGCGCAGGCCTTCACGGCCCAGGTAGTCGACTTCCTCCGGCTGGGCAATCATGGATGAAAAACAGCGCCATGACGGGGGTACGGCAGTACGACGTGCGGTGCTCGGCGATGCGCACGTCGATCGCGCGCAGGCAAATCGCACCGAACTGACGTCGGAATTCCAGGACCTCATCACGCGCTACGCGTGGGGCGAAATATGGACGCGGCCGGGACTGCCGCGCCATACGCGCAGCCTGCTGACCATCATGGCGATGATCGCGCTCAACCGCGAGGAGGAGCTGGCATTGCATCTGCGCGCGGCGGCCAATAACGGCGTGACGCGCGACGAGATCAAGGAGGTGTTGCTGCAGGCGGCCATCTATTGCGGCGTGCCGGCGGCGAATTCGGCTTTCCGTCTCGCGCAGGAAGTATTTCAGAAAATCGATCAGGAACAACCCTGAAACCGACAACCAGCGTCCACGCCACATGACGGCAGAAAAACAGGTTTTGGAAGGAGCAGGCATCATGCATCACCACCCGCGCGCAGCCTCGTACCGGAGGTCGCCATGCTAGGCAATTTCCTCGGTGTTCTTTTCGACGGCATTGCCTACGGAAGCCTTCTGTTCCTGATCAGCGTCGGCCTGTCAGTCACCATGGGCCTGATGAATTTCGTCAATCTCGCGCACGGCGCGTTCGCGATGCTCGGCGGCTATGTCAGCGTGGTGCTGATGAACCGGATGGGCGTGCCCTTCCTTCTGTCGCTGCCCTTGGCATTTCTCGCAAGTGCCGCAATGGGTTTCGTGCTGGAGCGCCTGCTGTATCGCCGGCTGTACAAGGCAAATCACCTCGATCAGGTGCTGTTTTCGATCGGACTGACCTTTGTCTCGGTTGCCGCAGCCACCTACATCTGGGGACCGACGCAACAACCGGTGATGTTGCCGGACTGGCTGCGCGGACAGGTATCGCTGCTGGGGCTGGATGTCGGCGCGTACCGGCTCTTCCTGATCGGCGTGGTGGTGGTGATTACCTTCGCGCTGGGCTATCTGATCGAGCGCACGCGTTTCGGCGCACAGATCCGCGCCTCGGTGGACAACCAGCAGGCATCGGCTGGCCTGGGCATCAATGTCAGCCGCGTGTTCAGCCTGACCTTCGCACTGGGTTCCGGACTGGCGGGCCTGGGGGGCGGACTGGGCATCGATGTGCTCGGCCTCGACCCGACCTTCCCGATCAAGTACATGGTGTACTTCCTGCTGGTGGTTGCGGTCGGCGGCGCCGGCACCATCAAGGGACCGCTGGTCGCCGCGCTGATCCTTGGCGTATTCGATGTCGCGGGCAAGTATTACGTGCCGGAAATCGGCGCATTCGTGATCTACGGATTGATGGTCGTGCTGCTGATCCTATTTCCGTCCGGCCTGCTCGGGAGGCGCGCATGAAACCTTCGACCTTGTCCACCGTGCTCGCCGCGCCGCCTGCACCGTTTCCCCGCGCACGCTTGCCGCATGACCGCTGGCAGCCGCTTGAAATCGTGTTCTGGCTCGTGCCGCTGGCGGCGTACTTTGTGTTTCCGAATTATCTGGTGCTGATCAGCCAGATCATGATCGTCGGCCTGTTCGCGCTGTCGCTCGACCTGATTCTCGGTTACGCAGGCATGGTATCGCTCGGACATGCGGCCTTCTTCGGCCTTGGCGCTTATACCGCCGGCTTGTTGTCGGTGCACGGCTGGAGCGAGCCCTTCAGCGGTTTGCTGGCGGCGGGGCTGGTTGCCGGCTTGCTTGGCTACTGCGTCAGTTTTCTCGTGGTGCGCGGACAGGATCTGACGCGCCTGATGGTCACGCTCGGCATCGGCCTGATGATGTTCGAGGCCGCCAACAAGGCGGCCTTCATTACCGGCGGAGTGGACGGCCTTCAGGGCATGGTCGTCGGCAATCTGTTCGGCATGTTCGAATTCGACCTCTATGGAAAGACAGCCTTCTTCTACAGCTTCGCGGTGTTGTTCCTGTTGTTTGTCTTCCTGCGCAGGCTGGTCAATTCACCGTTTGGTCTCAGCCTGGTCGGCATCCGCGAGGGAGGCAAGCGCATGCCCGCGATCGGCGCCAACGTCAACCAGCGCCTGACCGTGGTGTTTACCCTTGGGGCGGCGGTGGCGGGCATCGCTGGCGGCTTGCTCGCGCAGACGACGCAGTTCGTCGGCCTCGACAGCCTGAGCTTCGCGCGCTCGGCCGAGCTGCTGATCATGCTGGTGCTGGGCGGCACCGGGCGACTCTATGGCGCACTGGTCGGCGCCGCGATTTTCATGCTGGCGCAGGACTATATCTCCGGGTTGAATCCTGCCTATTGGCAGTTCTGGATCGGCCTGCTGCTGATGGTGATCGTGCTGTTTGCGCGCGGCGGCATTCTCGGCGGGCTGGAAAAGATTCGAGACCGGTTCAAACCGGCACGAGGAGAAAAGCGATGACCGCGATGAATGCGACCACGCTGCGCACCGAGGCCCTGTGCAAGAACTGGGGAGGGTTTCGCGCCAACAGCGACATCAGCCTGTCGTTCGCGCCGGGTGCGCGCCACGCGCTGATCGGTCCCAACGGCGCCGGCAAGACGACCTTCATCAATCTGTTGACCGGTTCTCTTGCGCCGAGCAGCGGCAAGGTGTATTTCGGCGATGAAGACATCACCGCGCTGCCGCAGCATCAGCGCGTCAAGCGCGGCATGACGCGCACCTTTCAGATCAATACCTTGTTCGCCGGCCTGACCGTGCTGGAATCGGTGGTGCTGACCATCTGCGAACGCAAGGGATTGCAATACGTCTGGTACAAGACCGTGGCGCAACAACACGACGAGATTGAAGAGGCACTGGCCTTGCTCGCATCGCTCAAGCTCGATCGTGATGCCGATACCGTCACGCGCAGCCTTCCCTACGGCAAGCAGCGCCTGGTCGAGATTGCACTTGCGCTGGCAACCCGACCGAAAGTGCTCTTGCTCGACGAACCGGCCGCCGGCATTCCCTCGGCCGAAAGCGCCGAACTGTTTGAAGTCATCGCACGCCTGCCGCGCGATGTAACGATTGTCTTCATCGAGCATGACATGGGACTGGTATTCCGCTTTGCGGAACGGATCACCGTGCTGGTCGGCGGCAAGGTGCTGACCGAAGGCACGCCGGCGGAAATCGCCGCCGATCCGCGCGTCAAGGAAGTTTATCTGGGAGAAGCCGAACATGGCTGAATTGCTCGCACTCGAAAACGTGACCGCGGGCTATGGCGACTCGGTCGTGCTGGAAGATATTTCGCTCGCGATGCAGGAGGGCGACAGTCTGGCGCTGCTGGGCCGCAACGGCGTTGGCAAGACCAGTCTGCTGGTGACTCTCATGGGCCTGACGCAAATGCACCATGGCAGGATTCGATGGCAGGGCAGCGACATTGCCCGTGTACCGACGCATGCGCGCGCACACGCAGGGCTCGGCTGGGTGCCGCAGGAGCGCTTCATGTTCCCGTCGCTGACGGTGGAGGAGCATCTGACCGTGGTGGCACGGCAGGGCGAATGGACGGTGCCGAAGGTGTACGAGATCTTTCCGCGCCTGAAGGAGCGCCGCGCCAACTTGGGCAACCAGTTGTCGGGCGGCGAGCAGCAAATGCTGGCCATCGCACGCGCCCTGATGGTCAATCCGAAGCTGCTGTTGCTGGATGAGCCGATGGAAGGGCTGGCGCCGATCATCGTGCAGGAATTGATGCGCGTGATCCGCAAGCTGGTGCTCGACGGCGGCATGGCGGCGATCGTGGTCGAGCAGCATGCGCGCCTCGCCTTGTCGCTGACCAAACGCGCGATGGTGCTCGACCGCGGCCGGATCGTGTATCGGTCGGACAGTGAAAGCCTGATGAAGGACCCGGAAACCTTGAACCGGCTGGTTGCCGTTGCCTGATCGCCGTTCTGCCGCTTCAGTCAGAGTGTCAACTGCCCAAGCGCCCCGACACAAATGGTGACGATTCCGAGAATCAGGTTGGTGCCGATCAGCTTGCGGATCTGTCCCAGCGCCGCCCCGGCGGCCGGCCAGTCATGTTGCGCGACGGTGTCCCGGAGGCGCTTGTAGGGCGCAAAGAAGATGTGTGCGTAAATCAGCATCATCGCAATCCCGATCACGAACATGATGGTGACATGCAGCGGCGGCTTGCCCATTCTTGCCATCATGAAGAGGCCGCTCAGAAGCAGCAAGGCGACGGCTACCCATACCCAAGGGAAGAATTTTTGAAACACGCCTTCCCATAACGGCAGCCTTTGCTCCGGCGCGAGCCGCGATGCGGCGACCGGCCGCAAGGCCATGTAGGCGAAGAACATGCCGCCGACCCAAACGGTGAAGCCGACGATGTGAAGGAATTTTGCGAAGATCATTCGAGCTCCTGTTGAGATGGTGTCGCCGAGATTGTAAGGCCGAATGCGATTATCGTCCGATGGCGCGATGCAATCATGGAAAGCCGGTAAGATCGCGCCATGGATAATCTCAGTCACTCTGTCGTCGGTCTCGCCGCCGGCGAACTGCTGCACCGCTGTCTGCCACCGGAACCGGATTCACTGCGCCAAGGCTTGCGGCGCCGCTTTCTTCTGCTTGTCTGCTGGCTTGCCAGCAACTTCCCCGACCTGGATATCGTACTGTCGCCGTTGCTGCCTGCACCGCTCGGTTACCTGCTGCACCACCGCGGCCACACGCACACCGTGCTGTATGCATTTCCGCAGGCTGTCCTGCTGGCCGGGCTGATGTGGCTCTTGTGGCCTGTCGCGCGTCGCCTGCTGCGCGAAAGCCGAAGCGCGCGTATCGGATTCGGTGTGGCAATGCTTGTTGGCTTCGGGCTGCATCTGCTGATGGATTACCTCAATTCCTACGGCATTCATCCTTTCCATCCCTTCGATTCGCACTGGCTGTATGGCGACATGGTGTTCATCCTGGAAGCGGTATTCTGGGTCGCCTTCGGCGTCACGATGGCGATGACGGTCAGGCGTCCGGCGTGGCGAATTCTGCTCGTCGCACTGTTGCTCGGTGCGCCCCTGTACTTCACGATCCACGAGTTCCTGACGTGGACGGGATACGCTGTACTGTGCCTGATCGCCATCGTACTCGGTACGCTTCAGCATAGCGCTGGAACGCATGGCACGAGGGTTCTGGTCCTGGCATTTATGCTGGGCCTCGGCTTCGTGGGTGTGCAGGGCGCCGCCTCGCGGACAGCCAGGCACGCCGTCACGGCGATACTCCAATCAAAGGACCCCGCCGGCCATGTCGCCGATATATCTCTTTCGTCATTCCCGACCAATCCGGTCTGCTGGGCCTTCGTGTCAGTCGAGAGCAATGCGGCGGAAGGAAGTTATCGATTGCGTCGCGGCATTGTGAGCGTGCTGCCGGAACTGGTGCCGGTTGCCGCCTGTCCTGCCAATTTCCTCGACGGCGCCGCGTTGGAGCAAGGTGAGAGGGCGATCGCCTTCGCGCAAGAGGTGCGCGGAAGCCTCGCATTGTTGCGAAACCTGAAAGAACGCAACTGCCATTTCCGTGCGTGGATGCGTTTTGCGCGCGCGCCGATGGTCAGCGATAGGGAGGCGAACGATTTGCGCTTTTCGGCGAGCCCGAGGGGAAATTTCACTACGCTGGATTTTGAGGAGTTCAGGCAGAAGGAATGCCCGAAGCATGTTCCTCAGTGGGATTTTTCGCGTGCGGATTTATTGGAAGCGCCGGGACAATCAAGGGCTCGCAGCCGCTGACGGGGCACGCGTGACCATTCCTTTCTCATGGGTCGGAAGAGCAAAAGCGTCCGGGTGCATCTGCTATCATTCGGGTTTCCCGCGTCAAATCCATGTAAAAAGTGCCATGTCAGCAGGAACCATACGTGGTCGCCGCTTCGTCTTTGCCTTGATGTTCACAGCGGCTGCGACAATTTGGCAATCGTCATGGGCCGAAGCGCCCTCGTTGCGACGCTGGCCGGATCGCCTTCCGACGCCTCAGTTGCGAGCAATCGATCCTGATGGCCGGCAATGGGACGTTCATGGCTTGCGCGGCAAGGTTGTTGTGCTGAATTTCTGGGCCAGCTGGTGCGCGCCCTGCGTCGACGAGATTCCGTTCCTGAACGATTTGGCGCACAGCGCGTCGATGGCCGATAAGGTGGTCATTCTCGGCGTCAATTTCAAGGAATCTGCCTCGACGGTCCAGCGTTACGCCACCGAGCACCGGATCGGTTTTCCGATTCTCCTGGATAAATCCGGCGAATACTTCCGGAAGTGGACCAATGGCATTTTGCCGACCACGGTGCTGATTGATCGTCAGGGGCGGGCTCGCTGGCGTGTCGTCGGAGAACTGGACCGCAAGGATGACAGTGTGAAGCAAGCCATCGAAAAAATGCTGGAAGAGCACATGCCGGCCGCGACCCAGGCCAGCGGCGGCCAGGCGAAATGAAGCGTCATCGTGTGACACAGAGCATGCGACAACAAGATCATGGACAATGTAACGATAGGAAAGAAAATGCAAAACAGCAAATCCATAGCCTGGACTCGACGGTCCTTGTTGAAGGCAGCCTCGGGCGCATTGCTCCTTGCCTCGGTCCCGCAGGCCGTGTTGGCGCAACAGAAAGAACGGCGCTTTGAGCCGCGTCCAGGCGATTGGCGGAGTCTGGAAGTTGTCACCCGCGTGAATCTGCAAAAGACCGGCGTGCCATCGACCGTGTGGGTTCCGCTGCCGTCCGTGGAAACCGATTGGCAACGCTCCTTGTCGGACAACTGGTCCGGCAATGCCAAAGCCATGCGCGTCGGAACGGATGCCAACTATGGCGCCAGATATCTGATCGCGGAATTCGACGGATCGGCGCCGCCTATCCTGGAAGTGACCTCGCGCGTACAGACCAGGGACCGCGCCACCGACTGGTCGACATCGACCGCTACGCATGAAACACCGGACGACTTGCGTCAATGGACGAAGCCGACCGACTTGATTCCGCTCGACGGCATCGTTCGTCATACCGCGCGGCAGATTGTCGCCGGCGCGCGCTCGGATGTGGAAAAGGTTCAGCGCATTTACGACTGGATCATCGTCACCACGTATCGCGAACCCAAGGTGCGCGGCTGCGGCACCGGCGACATCAAGGCGATGCTGGAAACCGGGAATTTCGGCGGCAAGTGCGGCGACATCAACGGTTTGTTCGTCGGTCTTTGCCGCGCCGCGGGCGTACCGGCGCGCGATGCATACGGCATTCGCCTTGTTCCCAGCGCATTCGGCTACAGGGAACTGGGCGGCAATCCGGCATCGCTCAAGAGTGCCCAGCACTGTCGCGCCGAGGTATACCTGCGCAAGCATGGCTGGGTCGCCATGGACCCGGCCGATGTCGGCAAGGTGATGCGTCTCGAGACCGGCAACTGGATCAAGGATCCGGATCACCCGGTGGTTGCGCCGGTTCGGAAGGCATTGTTCGGCGGCTGGGAAGGCAACTGGATGGCGTACAATTTTGCCCACGACGTCAGCCTGCCTGGGTCGAAGACGGGAAAGCTCGGATTCCTCATGTATCCGCAGGCCGAGGTCCAGGGTGAGGCGCTTGATCCGCTGGATCCGGATGCCTTCAAGTATGCGATCAGCGCGCGCAACATTTCCGCTTGATCTGCAGCCGTATGTGAATCGATGTATAGCAAATCGTCTTCCATGAAACCGAGCGGGGTCGCGCCCCGGAAGAACCTGAGCATGGGCCTCGTGGGACTCGCCGTGGCATCGTCGTTGATCGCGTCGACCTGCTGCTTGCTCCCGCTTGTGCTGGTTTTGGTCGGCATCACCGGGGCGTGGATGGTGAATCTGACGGCATTGCGCCCGTTGACACCGGTCTTTACGGGAATCGCGCTCGTCGCGCTCGCATGGGCCGGGGTGCTCATTTTCCGGCCGTCGGCGGCGTGTTCCTATACCGAAGGTGCCGACTGCGAGAAGACGCGCCCGGTCACAAAAACGATCTTCCTGGTCTGTGCCGTTTTCATCGCGCTGCTCATGCTGTTTCCCCTGATTGCTCCCTATTTTTACTGAACTGCCATGCCGAAAATCCTGGTTTCACCGCTGCTTGCCGCGCTCCTGTGCCTGCCTCAATTCGCGTCGGCGAAATCCCGCACGGTGTCGCTCAACGTGCCGACCATGGATTGCGCGACCTGCCCGATCACCATCAAGGCAGCATTGCTCAAAGTCCCCGGCGTATCGCGGGCAAAGGTCAGCTATGAGCGGCGCGAAGCGGTGGTTGTTTTCGATGACGACAAGGCGACCGTGGCCGATCTCAAGAACGCCACCGAGAACGCAGGTTACCCGTCGATGCTGAAAGAACCATTGAAATAGGCGAGCCTCTGCGCGGCGTGCTATCCATGCCCAACATGAAAAAAGGCCAACCGGAAAAGCCGGTTGGCCTTTGATGTTTCATCGGCCCGGAGAGCGAGGCAACGCAGGTATCTGCTCAGCTTCCTCTATGGCACACTGCCTGCCTGATTCCGCTGTCACTCACTTGCCGGTGTCCTTCATCTCCGGGAACTTGTCGAACTCGACGTTGTACACCTCGCCATCGCGCTTTTCCACCTTGCGCACATACACCGTCTGGATGATGTCGCGCGTGGCCGGGTCGATTGCAATCGGGCCGCGCGGACTGACGAACTTCATGGTCTTGAGCGCCGCCATCGCCTTGTCGCCGTCGATCTTGCCGTTCAGCTTTTTCGCCGTTTCGTAAATCGCATTGATGCCATCGTAAGCCGCCACAGCCATGAAGTTCGGCCGGCCGGCGCCCGGGTTGGCTTCCTTGAAGCTCTTCAGAAAGGCCTTGTTCTCGGGCGAATCATGCGCCGCCGAGTAGTGGAAGGTGGTGATGACGCCGAGTACCGCGTCGCCCATGGCAGGCAGTACATGATCGTCGGTCAGGTCGCCGGTGGCGATCACCTTGATGCCGGCTTCAGCCAGCCCGCGCTCGCGGTATCCCTTCATGAACGCGATTCCTTGTTCGCCGGCCGGAACGAAGATGAAGACGGCTTCCGGTTTGGCATCCTTGATGCGCTGGATGAAGGGCGCGAATTCCGGATTGCGCAGGGGTACGCGGATCGATTCCATCACCTGTCCGCCACCGCCCAGGAAATTGGTCTTGAACGCGGTTTCCGCGTCGATGCCGGGGCCGTAGTCCGCGACCAGGGTCACGACTTTCTTGATGCCGTTCTTCACCGCCCAGGTCGCCATCGGGCCGGACACCTGCGGCAGAGTCATCGAAAAGCGCGCGATGTAATTGGACTTGGTGGTGATGATCGATGTCGCCGCGTTCATGATGATCATCGGTTTCTTCGCCTGCTCCGCGATCGGCGCCACGGCCAATGCTTCCGGCGTCAGGCCGAAGCCGGCGAGGAAGTCCACCTTGTCGCGCACGACCAGTTCCTGTGCGAGACGTTTCGCCACTTCCGGCACCGGGCCGGTGGTGTCCTTGACGATGATTTCCACTTTCTTGCCGGCGACCTTGTC
>NZ_DATFAF010000051.1:0-5474 GCF_035254865.1 Noviherbaspirillum sp. | reverse complement strand
GGTGACCGAATCGCTCACCATCTGCCGCTCCGGCGAATCCTTCTCGGGCGAGCAGGGCGACACCGAGCAGAGCTACGCCTACAACTCCCTGACCCGCCCCGGCACCGCCGGCCACGTCATGGAACCGTTCCTCCTCACCTTTGATCCCAAGGTCCCGCAAGGCGTGCCGATCACTCACGACGGCCAGGAGTTCGTGTACGTGGTCGAAGGCGCGGTGGAGCTGTTCTACGATGGGCGCAAGTACCGGCTTGAGCAAGGCGACAGCGCTTATCTGAATGCGTCCTTGCCGCATACCTTTCATGGGCTGGGGGAGCGGGCGGCGCGGATGCTGGCGGTGGTTAGTTCGCTGAGTTGAGGGGGGGCACTGGTCATTGGGCATGCGCGATCTTTTGTTGAAACTGGGCGACCGAGGTCAAGGGTAAAGCGACGATATGACTCCCGTTGCCCTTTCCTTCATCGACGAAAATTTCGCGATGCGTCTTCTCGGTCGCGTGCCGGCTCAAAAGGCGAGCGGGCCATTAGTGCGAGAATTTCTTTCATTTCAGTAGCTTGGTTCCTCAGCTCCCATTTCCATGAGATGCTGCGTATCGTGGAAACCGATGTACCATGGAATCCGGTAGAAGTATGCCTCTCCTATACCTAATTTCCAATGCGTGGTTCGGATGAATGTTTCGACGTCGTTCTTGCGCTTGGGTTGGGGGGAGACGGGCAAGAGAACGGGAGAAGGGGAATACATGGAAGCCGTCGGTGTCTGTTGGTTATTTATGGCTAGATCAGCATGCGATATATACGCGCCAGCCAGTTGCGTCATGGCTTGCGGATCGGTCCGGCCGGTGGGATGAGCGTACGGGTTACCGGGGTAGGCAGAAAAATTTTTCAGTCTAGTTTAATAAACTTGGAGTTATCAAACAGCGTGCACTGCATTCGTGAACCTATTTGCGAGATCTTCGACACGGCTCGTTATATGGATGCGGCCGTTTCTGCCCATCTATCCGGCCACAGTGAACTTGCTACGGCTCTCTTTGCCGTTGCCAACTGTTCTGTAACGCGCGCATGGCTGGAGTCGGTATGGGGTGCGAAAAGCCCCTACGTCAAGGTACGCTCCTTCGTGGGGACGCCACTCGAGCCTGGAAAAGTGGAGTCGGCTCGTATGCCCAACCGAGCCGAGATTGCGCAGCTGCACGCGCGCGACGGCTACCACTGCCGCTACTGCGGCATCCCAGTGATCCGACCAGAGGTCCGAAAGTTCGCGTGCCAGCTATATCCGCAGGTCGTAACTTGGGGCTCTACCAACGCATCGCAGCACGCCGGTTTTCAGACACTTTGGGCGCAGTATGACCACGTGGTTCCGCATTCGTACGGTGGAACCAATGACCTCGACAATCTCGTCGTCAGCTGCGCTGCGTGTAACTTTGGGAAGATGTCCTACCGGCTGGAGGAGCTCGGTCTTTCCGATCCTCGGCAGCGGCCGGCGATACAGTCACAGTGGGATGGCCTCGAAAGGTTGCTGGCGAGTGCACCTAACAATTCGAACGCCGCCAAGCATTTCAACGTGAGCTACTAGGGGAGGCCAATGGAAGTCGCAACGTTAGTACTCGAGTACCTTCGGGTCGTCCTTAGTCCGCAGATGATCGTTGGTGCCATTGGTGTAGCATTCTTCTACTTGTTTAAGTCCGAAATCAGGTCCTTGTTGTCGCGTATCGCAACAATCAAGTGGGGTTCTGCTGAAGTATCTGCTCCTCAACTACCTGCAGATATCTCTCCAAAAAATGATGTGACACCGCCGCCTGCAAATGAAGAGAACCAGCAGGCGTTGTCGCTGCCGGCAGACGCAAATCTAACCGCCGATGAAAGGCAGCGTCTTGAGAAGACCTTTATTGCAGAGCGTGCGCGTGCTCACCTTTGGGAGTATAGGTACTTAAACTACTTCTTTGTCCACAACACGCAACGGGTTCTTGACTGGCTTGCATCTCTGCCAAACGCTCCGACGTTCCTGATGTATGACGCTTGGTGGCAAAGCACAATCCCGAGCGCGGATCAACGGCGCACAATTATCAACGTCCTAGAGAGTCATAACTTAATCCATTTCAATGGTGAGCTCATTGAGATCACCCCCAAGGGGCGAGAGTACATTCAATGGCGTGGCCCTACCCCGCCAGTTCTGCCTACTCAAGAGTCTGCGATCTGAGCGGCTAACAATTCTTTTAGTTAAGCCGAAGCCACTTGGCGACTCACTTACCAGCACGGTAGGTCGGGCTGCAAAGCCCAACCTTGAATGAGATAGCCCCGCGCGCATCAGCGTAATGCTGTTTTTCCAACGCTTCTAAGTCGACACTCCCAATGCCACTAACAAAAATTTCCGCCCCCAGGCACCTCTCATCAAGCAAGGTAAAAGCTCTTGCCGAGGCTGTTCAGGACGGGTTAGTGAAAACCTGCAATGTCCCGCCGAACGATCTTTTTCAGCTGATTTCTCGCTTCGATGCTGAAGAGATGATTCTTGATCCTCATTTCGGCGGCGTACACCGGTCCAGCGACGCGTGCATCGCCGAAATCGTTTTTTTGAGCGGGCGTACCGATGATCAGAAACGAGCGCTTTTTCGTCATATTGCTGACAGAGCAGTGGAAGCAGGCTTCCGGGCAGATCATGATTGCGCTGGTTGAAAATTCTCGCATAGCGCGCGCGAAGACCTCTTGCACTTCGACATGGCGGTGAACGATGGCAATGCCGTCGCGTCGTGACAACAATCGCTTGTTTGCCTAAGGGCGAAGTTTTTCACGTGAATTAGGACGTCAAGACGGGGAAGACTATGCGCCCGTGCGCCCTGACGCGAAGTAAAATCAAGGTCCAACCGAGAGGAAGACGTTCATGGCCGAGCAGCAACCTTCATTCGACGCAGCGAAGTACAAGAACGCACAGCGAGAGCAATGGAACAAGGACGGTGCGGCTTGGCGGCGCTGGACTCCCACCCTGGAGCGTTGGTATGGCGTCGCGACCCGGCAGATGCTCGACCTGGCGAGGATTCAGCCAGGCCAGCGCATCCTGGACATTGCCGCCGGCGCCGGTGAACCGGCGCTCAGTGCCGCGGAGCGAGTTGGGCCCGGCGGTTACGTGCTGGCGACCGACATCTCGGAAGGGATCATCGAGCTTGCGCTCCAGGTCGCACGTGAACGCGGGCTCAAACAGATTGAGACCCGCGCCATGGACGGTGAGAAGCTCGATCTTCCGGACGCTGCGTTCGATGCGGTGCTGTGCCGACTGGGCCTCATGTATATGCCGCACCCGATGACAGCGCTACGTGAGTGGCGCCGTGTGCTGAGACCGGGCGGTCGGGTCGCCGTCGCTGTCTTTTCCACGCCGGATCGAAACAGTTGGGGTGCCATGCCCGCTTCCGTGATTCGCCGGCGCGCGCAGCTCCCGCCTCCCGTTCCGGGGCAACCCGGACCGTTCAGCCTCGGCAGTCCCGGGGTGCTCGAAGATCTCTTCCGTCAAGCCGGATTTGCCGATCCCGAGCTTCGCGCTGTGCCGGTGCCCCATGGCGCAGCGAGTTCGGCCGCGTACGTCCAGGTCGCGCGAGAAGCCTTCGGTGGATTCAATGCCATGATGGCTCACCTGTCTCCTCAGGAACGCGAGTCCGTGTGGAACGAAGTGGAGGAGTCAATGCGCAGTTTCGAATCGCCAAATGGATTCGAGGTGCCGGGTGAGTGCCTTGTCCTTGCAGCCACGAAGTGATCGCTCGGACTGCCAACCACTCGCGGTATCCGCGTTGCGCGTCATCACTGCACAGGAGGTTCACTATGGAGCCCAAACAAGTTTCCGACACCTGGGAGCGTGGCAACCCGTATGAGCAGTATGTCGGCCGGTGGAGCCGGCAGGTGGCGCCGCTGTTCTTGTCGTGGTTGAACATTTCGGCCGGGAAGAGATGGCTGGACGTGGGATGCGGCACGGGCGCGCTTTGCGCGGCGATTGCCGATCAGTGCGCTGCATCCTCCGTCGTCGGCGTCGAACCTTCGGAGGGATTTCTGAAGACCGCAAAGGACAATCTCGGCGCGCAGGCAGAGCTGCACCAAGGCAGCGCGACGGCGATTCCGCTCGGCGATGCGTCGATGGATGTGGTGGTCTCGGGGCTTGTCCTGAACTTCATCCCGGATCAGAGCGCCGCGCTCGCTGAAATGAAACGGGTAGCGGTCAAGGATGGCGTGATCGCGGCCTATGTCTGGGATTACGGGGGAAAGATGGAGCTCATGCGCTTGTTCTGGGATGCGGCAGTCGAGCTGGACCCGGACGCTGCGAAGGTGGACGAAGGCGTGCGTTTTCCGGTGTGCCGTCCGGAGGCGCTCTTTACCGATGCTGATCTGACCGGAGTTGAGGTGAAGCCGATCGACATTCCGACGCCGTTCAACAATTTCGATGACTACTGGCAGCCATTCCTCGGCGGTCAGGGCCCGGCGCCTGCATATGCGATGTCGCTCGACGATGCGACAAGAGCGCGCCTGCGGGAGCGCCTGAGAGAACGTATTCCCGTGAACGCGGACGGATCGATATCCTTGATTGCCCGTGCCTGGGCAGTTCGCGGGACTGTCGCACACTAGATGATGTGCGACGCAATCGTGAGCCGCAACTGCTCTTGCTCACGCTCTATTTCGTCCTCCCCGCAAACCCATCCACCCCCTTGCCCAAGGTCGATGGCGCACCCGCCAGCATGTCATGAATGACAACGCCTTCAATCGGATCCACCGGCCGGTTCCAGGGCGACAGATCCAGCATGCGCCGCGTGTCCTCGTAGCCGGCCTGCCGCCTTGCACGGATGCCGGCAGGCGTGAAGTCGATGTCTTTCAACTGGTCTTCGCCATCGAGGCCGGATGCGACGAGGCGGACGACGTGCATCGTCGTCTGGCAGCCCCATGAGGCAAGCTCCTTGATATCGGCGGAGTTGCGCAGCCTCTCCGGCATTGCGTTCGCGAGCTTGAGGATGACGTGGCGCAGGTGATGGATCTGCTTTTGCCGCGCCATGTGGCTGTTCGCGCGGCTGGCGTACTTGATGTCCTTTGCCCTGCCGGCCACTTGCCATAGCGTGTCGGGCGCGGGGCCGTCCGGCTTCCACACGTCCACGCTGAAGATCAGGGAGTCGCGGCGCGGGCGGTCGTCGAGAACGGCTTCGATCGGCGTGTTCGAGTAGATGCCGCCGTCCCAGTAGAACTCGCCGTCGATGCACACCGCCGGAAACGCAGGCGGCAGGGCGCCGGAGGCCATGACGTGGGCCAGTGCGATCGCTTCGCGGCGGCTGTCGAAGTAATGCATTTCTCCGCTGGAGACCTTGACGGCGCCGAGCGAGAGACGGGTGTGCCGCGCGTTGAGATAGTCGAGGTCGAGCAGTGCGGCGAGGGTGTCGCGCAGCGGCGATGTCAGGTAATACGCCGCGTTCTCGACGCCGAGTTGCGCATGCTGCCCGAGCAGGGCCATGGGGTTGGGAACA
>NZ_DATFAF010000050.1:0-13854 GCF_035254865.1 Noviherbaspirillum sp. | reverse complement strand
TTCCGATCCTCGCCTCCAGTTTTCAGAAAAGCGCCGCGTGCGCTTTTTTTGTTTGTGCGGTAGATTAGTGCCGCACTGTGCCCGAGTGGTGAAATTGGTAGACACAGCGGACTTAAAATCCGCCGCTTACCCGAGAGGGGGCGTACCGGTTCGATTCCGGTCTCGGGCACCAAGGCACCTTCAATGAGATTCCTCGCTGAAAAGAAGTCGCCGAACAGGGCAGGTCAGGTCACCTGATGCATTTTCGGTAAATGAGTTGCGCATCATCCGCGGTTCTTCATTCCATCTGCCTGATCATCGGTCCCAATCCTCGTAATATTGCTGCCGCCTAGCTTCTTCGCGTTATTCGCGTGTATGGCGGACCTCAAGCGATCGTCTCTTTGCGTTCCCCGCAACACCGTCTGCCGTGAACGGGCAGGAAGGCGTTGCTCTCAAACCTTGAAAAAGCGGCGTTCTCGCCTTGATCCGGAGTCTCGAATTTTTTCCGATTTAAGGAGTGCCTGCAGGGCAGGTGTGAGGCGCTGGCGCAACTTTTGTACCTGCGCTGGAGAGGGCGTGAACCCAAGAGAATCAACGGCCGACTTCAAGATCTCGGGCGCCGTTTGCGGTTGATCAGTGATGAGATCCATCCAATATTCGCTGGGCGTGGATGGCAGATCCATGCCGCCGGTAGCGATGTCCTTGACGACATGTTTCGTGCGTCCACGCTTTGCTCGGTTTCCTTCGGATAGCGGCTGTTTTTGCCGCCTTCCACGTTGGGTGGCTGGAGCGCTCTCCGACGCAATAATGCTGTCGAGTTGAGAAAGCGTCTGCTCCAAATCGTCGATTCGCGATTGGTAATACGCCAGCCCTTGTTTTGCATGGGCGATTTCAGCTTCAATGGCGGATTTTGCGGATTGCAGCTTCGACATAGGATGAACGTTCGCGATTTGTCCGGACCGGATGCCGGTCGAAGGTGTATTGGGGAATGTGTTATGTCTACATCATTGTCTAAATGTATGGTCATTACTTTGACAATTCACAACGGCACCAATCATGTTGTTCCCTCTGCGGCAAAGCGATTGGAACTCGCCCGAGGATTGCGTGTGTGACTGTCCACTCGTCGGTTTGCGCGCCGTTCCCCTTGCATCTGCGGATGCTGAACGCGCCGACGGAGCGCTGTATGACCTGACGGGGGAAGACATTTCTCCGGAACACCGGCCAAGTGTTTCGGTCTGACTATCGAGTATCTACACTGGCGGCTGCCTTCCTGCGACCGGGGTTTTTCCGGGCCGGTGAAGCGAGAATTTCATTGTTTTCATCAATGAAATATAAATGACAAGATTTTTCAAAATTAAACGAAAACAAGAAAAAGGATTTTGTATTTAAATGTTTTGGTGTGGCTATTGAACACATTAAAAACATGGAACCCTCTAAAATTTCGCCGAATGAACATAGATGTTTTTTTCTTCGCGCCGGCACCACCGGCAGGATGAAGACGCCTCCGGCCCGCTAGAAGTCATACCTGATCAAGCGCTTGAAAAACATGATAGGTGTCCGCTTCATAGGTGCGGCGCCATCCCACAAATTTTAGCCAGACGGCAGTTCGATTAATAACCTTCAGGAGATAAGAAAATGAGCAAAACCGTATTTACTCAGGAACACGAATGGCTGCGCGTAGAAGGCGATGGCTCCGTAACGGTAGGCATCACCGACTACGCACAGGACCATCTCGGCGATCTGGTGTACGTCCAACTGCCGGAAGTCAACAAGGAATACGCAAAGGGCGAAGAAGCGGCGGTGATCGAGTCCGTCAAGACCGCGGGTGAAATTCTGATGCCGGCAACAGGCGTCATCACGGAAGTCAACAGCGCGCTGGCCGATGAGCCTGGCAAGGTCAACGAAGATCCGATGGGCGCCGGCTGGTTCTATAAATTCAAGGTGAATCAACCTGCGGATCTGGACGGCTTCCTTGATGAGGCCGGTTACAAGGCATACATCGACACGCTCGGCTGAAGCAGAGCGACCCACCATCCAGGACAGCATTTGGGGCCATTGCGCCATATTCACATTAATCAAGTTTTTTGAGAGGTAACCATGATTCAGAAACGGGCTGCGTTTGAGGATTTGCAGCAGCGCACCGACTTCATCGACAGGCATATCGGCCCCGGAGAATCAGACCGGAAGGCGATGCTGGTTGAGCTCGGCTTCGAATCCATGGAGTCCTTTATCAAAAAGGTTGTACCGAATGCGATTCTGACGAACGAGGAGTTGAAGCTTGAAGGCTCGCGAACCGAGCCTGAGGTGCTGGACGAACTGCACAAGATCGCTTCCAAGAACCAGGTGTTCAAGTCTTACATCGGCATGGGTTACTACAACACCCACACGCCGACCGTCATTCTGCGCAACCTGCTTGAGAACCCTGCCTGGTATACCGCGTACACGCCATACCAGCCTGAAATCTCGCAGGGCCGGCTGGAAGCCTTGTTGAACTTCCAGACCATGATCTCGGACCTGACCGGCATGGAAATTGCCAATGCGTCGTTGCTCGATGAAGCCACTGCCGCTGCCGAGGCAATGACGTTCTGCCAGCGGGTTTCGAAGAGCAAGAGCAAGGTCTTTTTTGTTTCGAAGGATTGCCTCCCGCAAACGATTGATGTCGTTCGCACTCGAGCGGAACCGATTGGTGTCGAAGTAGTGGTTGGCGACCATCGCAGCGATCTCGAACAACAGGATTGTTTGGGCGTGCTGCTGCAGTATCCGGCGCTGGACGGCGAGATTAATGACTACGCTGACACGATCGCAAAGGCGCACGCGAAGAACGCGCTGGTCGTCGTCGCAGCCGACCTGCTGGCGTTGACGGTCTTGACGCCGCCGGGCGAATTCGGTGCTGACGTTGCGATCGGATCCGCACAGCGCTTCGGTGTTCCGCTCGGATACGGCGGCCCGCATGCGGCCTATTTCGCCACGCGCGATGCAAACAAGCGCCTGATGGCCGGACGTGTGGTCGGTGTGTCGATCGACAGCCACGGGAACAAGGCGTACCGCCTGGCGCTGCAAACCCGCGAACAGCACATCCGCCGCGAGAAGGCGACCAGCAACGTGTGTACCGCACAGGTCCTGCTTGCGAATATCGCCAGCATGTACGCGGTCTACCATGGCCCGAAGGGATTGAAGACCATTGCACAACGCGTCCATCGTTTGACTGCAGCGTTTGCCGAAGGCTTGCGCAGAATGGATTTCGACGTACGCACGCCGTCGTTCTTTGACACCATCACAGTACGCACGGGTAGCCGCACCGAGGAGATTCATGCATCGGCGCGCAAACACTCGATCAATCTGCGTGCCGTCGACGGCGAAACCGTCGGCGTGTCTCTGGACGAGACAACGACGCGCGAGGATGTGGAAACCTTGTGGGCCGTTTTCAGCGGCAACAAGGCGATTCCGTCGTTCACTGCCTGTGAAGCTGACGCTGCCGATCGCATTCCGGAGTCGCTGATTCGCACCAGTGCTTATCTGACCCACCCGGTATTCAATACGCATCATTCCGAAACCCAGATGCTGCGCTATCTCCGCGCGCTGGCAGACAAGGATCTGGCGCTCGACCGCACCATGATTCCGCTCGGTTCCTGCACGATGAAACTGAATGCGACGACCGAGATGATTCCGATCACATGGAAGGAATTCGGCAACATCCATCCGTTCGCGCCCCTCGACCAGGCGCAGGGCTATCAGCAACTGATCACGGAACTGGAGCAGATGCTGGTCGCATGCACCGGATACGATGCGGTTTCCCTGCAACCGAATGCCGGTTCGCAAGGCGAGTATGCCGGTTTGCTGGCGATTCGCGGATATCACAAGAGCCGTGGCGAAGGACATCGCAACGTCTGCCTGATCCCGAGTTCGGCGCACGGTACCAACCCGGCTACCGCGCATATGGCGGGCATGCAGGTCGTCGTGGTGCAGTGTGACGAACGCGGCAACGTGGACGTCGCCGATCTCAAGGCCAAGGCCGACGCGCACGCGACCGACCTGGCTGCAATGATGATTACCTATCCTTCGACACATGGTGTGTTTGAAGAGGCGGTACGTGAAATTTGCGACATCGTGCATTCGCATGGCGGGCAGGTCTATATCGACGGCGCGAATATGAATGCCATGGTCGGCTTGTGCGCACCGGGCAAGTTCGGCGGTGATGTGTCGCATTTGAACCTGCACAAGACCTTCTGCATTCCGCACGGCGGTGGCGGACCGGGCGTCGGTCCGATCGGCGTGAAGTCGCATCTGGCGCCTTTCCTGCCGGGGCATCGCGTGCTTGAGAATCACTCCGGGCCGGTTTGTGCCGCGCCGTGGGGCAGCGCCAGCATCCTTCCGATCAGCTGGACCTATATCAAGCTGATGGGGCGCCAGGGTTTGAAGGAAGCGAGTGAGTTTGCGATCCTCAATGCCAATTACATTGCAAAGCGTCTTGCGCCGCATTTCCCGATCCTGTACGCAGGCGAGGGCGGTCTCGTGGCGCATGAATGCATCGTCGACTTGCGTCCCGTGAAGGATACCGGCGTGACGGTCGATGACGTGGCGAAGCGTCTGATGGACTTCGGCTTCCACGCACCCACCATGTCCTTTCCGGTTCCCGGCACCTTGATGATCGAGCCGACCGAGAGCGAAGCAAAGGATGAGCTGGATCGCTTCTGCGACGCGATGATTGCGATTCGAGAGGAGATTCGCGCCATCGAAAATGGCAGCATCACCTCCGAAGACAGCCCGCTGCGCCATGCGCCGCATACGGCAATGGATATCGCCGGCGACTGGAATCGCAAATATTCACGCGAACAGGCTGTATTCCCTGTGAGCTCCTTGCGAGGCAACAAGTATTGGCCTCCGGTCGGCCGGGTCGATAATGTTTATGGCGATCGCAATCTGGTCTGTGCCTGCCCGCCGGTCTCGGATTACGAATAAGGCTTGATGTTGCCGCGCCGCTGTCTACAGGCAGCAGTGCGGCATTTCTCCATCCAGGCAACGTTACGGTGGCTTCATTGATGGGGATTGAAATGGCAGACAGAAATTATGGCCATCAGTGTTTTTGAGTTGTTCAAGATCGGCATCGGGCCGTCGAGTTCACATACCGTCGGACCGATGCGTGCGGCATTGTTGTTTGCCAATGGACTGAATGAATCGGGAAAGCTCGCGCAAACGGAAGCGATCAAGTCCGAGCTGTACGGTTCTCTCGGTGCAACCGGGAAGGGGCACGGCAGCGACAAGGCGGTGCTGCTCGGTTTGCAGGGGGAGGCACCGGATCAGGTCGATACCGATTCGGTGGAATCAAAGCTGGCGCAGATTCGCAATTCAGGGCGCCTCAAGCTGCTTGGCGAAAAGGATATTCCGTTCGTTGAGAGTGAGCATCTGTTGCTCCACAAGCGCCAGTCATTGCCCTATCATCCAAACGGCATGCGCTTCACTGCATACGATGCGAGCGGCGTGGAGCTCGAGAGCAAGGTTTACTACTCTGTCGGTGGCGGTTTCGTCGTGAATGAAGAAGCAGCTGGCGCGGGACGCATCGTTCCGGATACGACGGTGCTGCGATTCCCGTTCAAGAGTGCGGAACAGTTGCTCGGCCTGTGCGAAAAAAACAATTTCTCCATCAGCCAGTTGATGCTGGAAAACGAGAAGGCATGGCGCTCGGAAGAAGAGACGCGCCGAGGGCTTTTGAGGATCTGGCAGGTGATGCAGGAATGTGTCAGGCGCGGATGTGAAAAGGAAGGCACGCTGCCCGGTGGCCTCAAAGTGCGCCGCCGGGCCGCTGAACTGTTCCGCAATCTGTCGAGTCAGCCGGAGGTGAGCCTGCGTGATCCCTTGACGACGATGGATTGGGTCAACCTGTATGCGCTTGCGGTGAACGAAGAGAACGCGGCGGGAGGACGTGTCGTGACGGCACCAACCAATGGCGCTGCCGGAATCATTCCGGCGGTCCTCCATTACTACCATCGTTTCATTGGTGGGGCGAGCGATGATGGCGTGATCCGCTTTCTGCTGACGGCCGCCGCGATCGGCATTCTGTACAAGGAAAATGCGTCGATCTCCGGCGCCGAGGTCGGTTGCCAGGGGGAAGTCGGCGTCGCGTGTTCGATGGCGGCCGGTGCGCTTGCCGAAGTGATGGGCGGCTCGCCAGGACAGGTGGAAAACGCTGCCGAGATAGGCATGGAACACAACCTTGGCCTGACCTGCGACCCGATCGGTGGACTGGTGCAAGTGCCGTGTATCGAGCGCAACGCGATGGGTTCGATCAAGGCGATCAATGCGGCGCGCATGGCTTTGCGTGGAAACGGTCATCACTTTGTGTCGCTCGACAAGGTGATCAAGACCATGCGCGAAACCGGCGCTGACATGAAGATTAAATACAAGGAGACTGCGCGCGGAGGGCTCGCGGTCAATGTGATCGAATGCTGAACACCTGTTTCTTCTGAAACGGGTGAGGGCACACCGATCGTTTTGCATTCAATAACAAGGAACGGACTTCTATGGATACCACCTCGCAAACCCTGGCGCGCACTCCGCTGTATAAGCTGCATGTTGAACTTGGCGCCCGCATGGTGCCTTTCGCCGGTTATGAAATGCCGGTGCAGTATCCGACCGGTGTGCTCAAGGAACACAACCATACCCGCACGCAAGCCGGCTTGTTCGACGTGTCGCATATGGGGCAGGTGAGGCTCTCCGGTGCCGGGGCGGCGGTTGCGCTTGAGTCGCTGGTGCCGGTCGATGTGGTTGACCTTCCCTTGCACTTCCAGCGTTATGCGATGTTCACCAATGAACAGGGCGGCATCCTGGACGACCTGATGATATCCAACGGCGGCGACCATTTGTTCCTGGTAGTGAACGCCGCCTGCAAGCAGCAGGACGTCGCGCATCTGAAAAAACATCTCGCCGGCCGGTGCGAAGTCGAAGAACTCGCCGATCGTGCGCTGCTTGCCCTGCAAGGCCCGGCAGCCGGTGCGGTGATGGCGCGTCTCGCTCCTGAAACGGCAAGGATGATTTTCATGAATACCGCAAAGGTGACACTGGTTGGCGCAGAATGCTTTATCAGCCGTTCCGGCTATACCGGCGAAGACGGATTCGAGATTTCGGTTCCGGGAGACAAGGCCGAAGAGCTGGCTCGCCTGTTGCTGGCGCAACCGGAAGTGGCACCCATCGGATTGGGCGCGCGCGATTCACTGCGCCTGGAAGCCGGGCTCTGTTTGTACGGGCATGACATGGACGTCAACACCACACCGGTCGAAGCTAGCCTCGGCTGGGCCTTGTCCAAGGCCCGTCGTGCCGATGGCGCTCGTCCGGGCGGTTATCCGGGAGCGGACATCATCATGCGCCAGCTTGCGGAAGGCGTGGCGCGCAAACGTGTCGGGCTTCTGGTCAAGGATCGCATGCCTGTGCGCGAAGGTGCGGAACTGGTCGATACCGATGGCAGGGCAATCGGCAAGGTGACCAGTGGCGGCTTCGGCCCGACGGTTGCCGTGCCGGTAGCAATGGGTTACGTGGCGACGGAACTGGCAAAACCGGGAACGGCGTTGCAAGCGATCGTGCGCGGCAAGCCGGTGCCTGTCGAAGTCGTGAAGACGCCGTTCACTCCGCAACGCTATTATCGCGGCTAAGAGGTTCTCATGAGTGACACGAAACCCGTCCCGCATCCGGTCAAGACGGGCGAAAAACTGCGCGGCGCCGAGAAGATGGCGCGCATTCCGATCAAGATCGTGCCGACAGAGCCGTCGCAGTTTTTGCGCAAGCCGAAATGGATCCGGGCCGAGTTCACCGGCACGCGCGAAGTGCAGCGTCTGAAAGCGGTGCTGCGCGAGAACAAATTGCATACGGTCTGCGAGGAGGCGAACTGTCCGAACCTCGGCGAATGCTTCAAGCACGGAACGGCGACGTTCATGATCATGGGCGACATCTGTACGCGCCGCTGTCCGTTTTGCGACGTCGGTCATGGCCGGCCCAATCCGCTTGATCCGGACGAACCGAAGAACATGGCGACGACGATCCGGGCAATGGACCTGAAGTATGTCGTCATCACCTCGGTTGATCGTGATGACTTGCGCGATGGCGGAGCGGGGCATTTCGTTTCCTGTATCGAGGAAACACGCCGGCTGAATCCGGGAATCACGATCGAAATCCTGACACCCGATTTTCGCGGACGCGTCGATACGGCGCTGAAGATTCTCGGGCAAGCTGCGCCGGATGTTTTCAATCACAATCTGGAAACCGTGCCGCGACTTTACCGGCAAGCCCGGCCTGGCGCAGACTATGACGGCTCTCTCGATTTGCTGCAACGCTTCAAGGAGCTGCATCCGAAGGTGCCTACCAAATCCGGCCTGATGCTCGGCTTGGGCGAGACCCTGGAAGAAGTCGAGGCTGTCATGCACGATATGAGGCGGCATGGCATCGAGATGCTCACGCTGGGACAGTATCTGCAGCCAAGCGCGCATCATTTGCCCGTGCAGCGCTATGTGACGCCCCAGGAGTTTGATGCCTTGCGTGCACAGGGCGAGAAAATGGGATTCACACACGTGGCATCCGGCCCGATGGTGCGTTCTTCCTACCATGCGGACTTGCAGGCGAAGGGCGTGCTTCCTTCTCCTGGGTAAGCGCGTGTGGCTTCAACGGCGCTTCGCGCATGTTGCTCACTTTGCCATCTCGGTCGGAAAAACACGCTGAATCAAAGGCTTACTGCTTAATTCACAGACTTATCAACAGACTTGCCAACAGTTGCTGTGATTAACTTTTGCGTTTCCTCAAGTCCGGGGAGTTCCTTGCGGTAACGCAAACCGGGTGATGCAAGATCCCCTTAAGATGGTCTCGGTCCCTTAAGCCTCCCAGGAAGTGTTTGCCCGTGCAGCGCGAGCTGACGGGCATTTTTTTTGCGTCGAACAGATACTATCCCTCAGCCGAACATTTACTCGCGGCACGATTGAGAATTCTCAAGCATTTGCGGTCGAAAATCCTCCACACTTGCATCTCAGCAAATTCCCTTCATCAACTTGCTTGTTCTATGTCATGAAAAAGAAGCTTGAGACTGACGCAGTCATTGAGAACTTGATCGTTGCGACACTAGGCGAAAATACAAGCGCCCGCCAATATCACGTTTATCGGGAAAATCTTCGAGCGTTGGTGCGACTGGCAAAGTCAGAGCAAGTCGTCGAAATCAAAACCAACGTGCAGAAGCTGGCAGGCGCCATCGAAGCGCATTCTGCTCGCAGGCGTGCAAAGGCGATTCTCCTTGCGCAGCGTTTGCCGGACCTTCTGGAGCAAGCGCAACAGCAGTTTGAATTCAAGCAGTGAATTCGCGGCGCGCGTCGTCCATGGCGCGTCTGCGATACGCCGCTTGAATATCCGATGCAGCAGCGCCAGGCCGCTGCCTCGTCCGAAAGCGCGGATTGGTGGAAAAATGTAAAATGTGATGGACTTGAGCATTGGAAAGCCGGTCGGCAAGCAATGCTGATTGCTCCGCTCCATGCAAGGCGCCGCTTCCGCGGTGCCTCAAGTTTTCATTTTCAACCCGTACCGACTGCGCCGCTTTTCATGAAAGTCTATAACCTCAGTTGCGAACACGATCATCGTTTCGAAGGTTGGTTTTCTTCGGAAGGGGATTTCAGTGCGCAGTTGGGAAAAGGCCTTATTCAATGCCCGGTATGCGAGAGTCACGGAATCAGGAAACTGCCGTCCGCACCGCGATTGAATCTGTCGGCCTCACAGGCGCCACAGACCGATGTCAGCACGCAGATTCAGGCTGAAGTGATCGAGATGATGCGCAAGATCGTCGCCAATTCCGAGGATGTCGGCGAACGATTTGCCGAGGAAGCAAGGCGCATCCACTACAATGAAGCACCGGAGCGGGCCATTCGCGGTACCGCCTCAAAATCCGAGTGCACGGCCCTGGCTGAAGAGGGGATTGAAGTGATGTCTCTCCCCGTGCCGGCTGCACTGAAACAACCCCTCCAGTAAGCGTTCCCGGCGGCTGCGCGCAGCGTCGCGCGATTCTTCCTGTCGTTCTACGGCGCGGTTCGAGAAACCTGCCGGAAAAGCGAATTGTTGACATACCAACAAGTACATACGGACACACATTAAATTCGCAACACATCGTAAAAATCCACTGTATAATCGTTTGCGAACGGTCGTGCTTTTTAGCCGGGACAACAAGGAGACAGCATGGATTTGAACTACTCAGCGGAGGATTTGACCTTCCGCGATACTGTTCGCGCCTTCCTGGATGCGAACCTGCCGAAAGATTTGCAGCAAAAGGTCCTCAATCACAAACGCCTCTCCAAGGACGATCTGGTCCGTTGGCACAAGATTGTTGCCAAGCAGGGGTGGGTAGGCACCGGCTGGCCGGTGGAGTACGGCGGCACCGGCTGGATGCCGGTACAGCGCCATATCTGGGAAGAGGAATGCGCGCACGCCGGAACGCCGCCTATCCTGCCGTTCGGTGTGAACATGGTGGCGCCGGTGATCATGGCCTTCGGCAATGAGGCGCAAAAACGCCACTACCTGCCTCGCATTCTGAATTGCGACGACTGGTGGTGTCAGGGTTATTCCGAACCCGGCTCCGGCTCCGACCTGGCGTCGTTGAAGACCCGCGCCGAGCGTCAGGGTGATCACTACATCGTCAATGGTCAGAAGACCTGGACCACCTTAGGGCAGCATGCGGATATGATCTTCTGCCTGGTGCGCACCGATCCGAATGCGCGCAAACAGGAAGGCATTTCCTTCCTCCTGATCGACATGCATACGCCCGGCATCACGGTTCGTCCGATCATCATGCTCGATGAAGAGCATGAGGTGAATGAAGTGTTCTTCGACAACGTGAAAGTGCCGGTCGAAAATCTGATTGGCGAAGAGAACAAGGGCTGGACCTACGCGAAATACCTGCTCGGCCACGAGCGTACCAACATCGCCGCGGTCGGCCGCGCCAAACGTGAACTGCTGTTCCTCAAGCGTCTTGCCAACAAACAGATGAAGAACGGCAAACCGCTGCTCGACGATCCGCTGTTCTCGGCAAAAGTCGCGAGCCTCGAAATCGAACTCATGGCATTGGAAGTCACCGTGCTGCGCGTTCTCTCGCAGGACCATGCGAAGCGCGGCCCCGGACCGGAAGCATCAATGTTGAAGGTCAAGGGCACCGAAATTCAGCAGACTCTCACCGAGCTGATGGTCGAAGCCGCCGGGCCTTACGCGATGCCTTTCGATCCTGAATATCTGGAAGGGAAGAAGGAACACAGCGTCACGCAGCAGGATGATGCCGCGCCGCTTGCGCCTTACTACTTCAACTATCGGAAGACGTCGATTTACGGCGGCTCCAATGAAATTCAGAGAAACATCATCACCCAGATGATTCTGGGACTGTGAGGCGAGCATGGACTTCAATTTCACATCAGAGCAACAACAATTCAAGGATGCCCTGCGTCGCTTCATCGACAAGGACTACACCTTCGAGCATCGCAACAAGATCGTCTATTCGGAAAAAGGCGTGTCGGACGATGCATGGGCGACGCTCGTCGAACTTGGCATGACGGCTTTGCCGATTCCGGAAGAGCAGGGCGGCTTCAGCGGGTCCGCAGTCGACATGCTCGTCGTGATGCAGGAACTGGGACGCGGCCTTGTCGTCGAACCGTATTTCGCAACCGTCCTCGGGGCGCAATTCCTGAAGTTGGCAGGCGGACAGGAAGCATTGCTCGAGCAAGTGGCCGGCGGCGAACTGAAACTTGCCGCAGCGCTTGGCGAAAAACAGTCTCGTCATGAATTGTGCGATGTGGCGACAACAGCCAAGGCGGACGGGGACGGCTATGTGATCAACGGAGCGAAGACGGTCGTGATCCACGGCGCGCAAGCCGACAAACTGATTGTCTCGGTGCGTACTGGCGGCGAGCAGCGCGCCGAGGACGGAATTTCCTTGTTCGTCGTGCCGGCAGACGCAGCAGGCGTCACGCGTCGCGATTACCGTACCATCGATTGCCAGCGTGCCGCCGACATTGCGTTCTCCAACGTGCGCGTGCCGGCTTCGGCCTTGCTGGGCAAGGCAGGGGCGGGCTGGGATATCCTCGATGCAGCGGTCGATTATGGCCGGGCATTGTTGTGCGCTGAAGCGGTCGGCGCAATGGACGCGCTCAATGCGGCGACCCTGGAGTACCTGAAGACGCGCCAGCAATTCGGCGTGCCGATCGGAAAATTCCAGGCATTGCAGCACCGGATGGCGGACATGTTCATGCAAGCCGAGCAGGCACGGTCGATGGCGACCCTGGCGGCTGTGAAAGTGTCGTCGTCGGATGCGCAGGAACGTCGCCGCACGATATCGGGAGCCAAGGCGCGGATCGGGCAGGCACTGAAATTCGTTGGGCAGCAGGCGGTGCAACTGCATGGCGGCATGGGGGTGACCAATGAACTGCCGGCGGCACATCACTTCAAGCGCCTGACCATGATTGAGCTGACTCTCGGCGATACCGACCACCACCTGGGTCGATTCACCGCGCAGCCTGGGTTCAAGGAAGCCGCCTAAAAGGCTGTTGAAAAACCTAGCGAGGGGGCCGAGACTGGGACCGAGGAGCGCACACGTACGCCTGTACGCAGAGCACCGCAGGCCCCAGGATCGGCCCGCGCAGTAGTTTTTCAACAGCCTGCTAAACCGATAAACCAAGGAGGGGACGAGCATGTCGCAATTGAAGTGGTATTTTGAAGATTTTGAAATTGGCAAGACGATTCATGTCGGATCGCGGAGCGTGACTGAAGAAGAAATCATCGACTTTGCGACAAAGTTCGATCCCCAACCGTTTCACGTGGACAAAGAGGCCGCCAGGCATTCGATCTATGGCGACATCATCGCCAGCGGTTGGCATACCTGCAGCATGATGATGCGGCTGATGGTCGACGGCTTTTTGCGCGAGGCGTCTAGCCTCGGATCACCGGGCGTGGACGAAATCCGCTGGATCAAACCGGTACGCGGCGGCGATACACTGACCGTCACCACGACTGCACAGGAGATTCGTCCTTCTTCCAGCAAACCTGATCGTGGCGTCGTGGTCACCTTGTGGGAGGCCAAGAATCAGCACGGCGAATTGGTGGCGACCATCAAGGGAATGGGGATGTTCAAGCGACGCCCCCAATAGCCGGTGGATCAAATCAATAATTATCATGGAGGCGACATGCGGGTTATCGCATCAGTGGAAGAACTGAAGAGTTTGGTTGGGCAGGAGGTGGCGGTCACCGACTGGATCACGATCAGCCAGGAGAGAGTGAACCTGTTCGCAGAGGCAACGGGAGATCATCAATGGATACACATTGATGTGGAACGTTCGCGCAAGGAATCGCCCTACGGCGGCACCATTGCGCATGGCTTTCTCACGCTCTCGCTGCTGCCAATGATCATGGAGGGTGCCGTCTCCATGTCCATGTCAAAGATGGGCGTGAATTACGGGTTGAACAAAGTGCGTTTCCCGGCGCCGGTTCCTGTCGGAAGCAGAATCCGTGGACGCATGACGCTAAAGGAAGTGGAAGACATCCAGGGTGGCGCTCAAATCACCTGGAGTGTGACGCTGGAGCGTGACGGCGGCGACAAGCCGGTCTGCGTGGCGGAGTCGATCTCGCGTCGTTACTGGTAGCGTGCTGCGGCCGACGAGGCTGGAACGCAATAATCAAACACGAAGGGCACGAGGAACCAAGGTTCAACGTGCCCTTCGTATATGGATCTGGGACGCCTAGTACTACTGCGTCATTAGCTGGGAAAGCGGGCGCTGACATGGTTTTCAGGAGGTTGCATAAAGTCATTGCTTTACCTCAGTTCAAAGCGGTGGGGGATTTTTCATTAAGCGGCGGCGTCTCATTGCTTGTTGATGCGCG
>NZ_DATFAF010000049.1:0-36383 GCF_035254865.1 Noviherbaspirillum sp. | reverse complement strand
GATCGGCCACGTCGGCCCGATCTCCGGCGCCATCGCCCACCTCGGCAAGGACAATGAAAACGGCGCGCGCATGGCCATCGACGAGCTCAACGCCAAGGGCGTGACCATCGGCGGCAAGAAGGCCAAGTTCGAACTGCTGGCCGAAGACGACGGCGCCGATCCGAAACAGGGTACTGCAGCTGCACAGAAGCTGGTCGATGCCAAGGTCAACGGCGTGGTCGGACACCTCAACTCCGGCACCACCATCCCGGCCTCCAGGATCTATTCCGACGCCGGCATCCCGCAGATCTCCCCGTCCGCGACCAACCCGAAGTACACGCAGCAAGGCTTCAAGACCACCTTCCGCGTGGTGGCCAACGACGGCCAGCTTGGCGGCACGCTGGGCCGTTATGCGGTGCAGATCAACAAGGCCAAGCGCGTCGCGGTGATCGACGATCGTACCGCCTACGGTCAGGGCGTAGCGGAAGAATTCATCAAGGGTGTCAAGTCCAAGGGCGGTGCCGCGGAAATCGTGGCACAGCAGTACACCAATGACAAGGCAACCGACTTCAACGCCATCCTGACCTCCATCAAGTCCAAGAATCCTGACACCGTGTTCTTCGGCGGCATGGATGCGGTAGCCGGCCCGATGCTGCGCCAGATGAAGGCGCTCGGCATCAACGCCAAGTTCATGGGGGGCGATGGCGTGTGCACCGAGAACCTGGTCAATCTTGCCGGCGATGCCATCGGTGCTCCAGGCCAGATCGTTTGCGCCGAGGCTGGCGGCGTAGAGGATACACAGAAGAAGGGAATGGATGATTTCCGTGCCGCATACAAGAAGAAATTCGGCATCGATGTCCAGCTGTATGCACCGTATGTCTATGACGCCGTGATGGTGATGGTCGAAGCCATGAAGAAGGCCGGCTCGGCCGAACCGGCGAAGTACCTGCCGGAACTGGCGAAGACTAAGTACAAGGGCGTGACCGGCAATATCGCCTTCGATCCCAAGGGCGACATCAAGGATGGCACCCTGACGCTGTACACCTACAAGGATGGCAAGCGCCAGCAAATCGCCGTGACGAAGTAACACCGACATAACGATGGCAAAAAGCCCTGGTTTCCAGCCGGGGCTTTTTTTCGCCTTGCGCCGGCCTCCCGTTTCCACTTCAGCCGCTGCACCAAAAGAAAAAGCGCTCTGAAGAGCGCTTTTTGCTGACGCTGACTAATCCGTAACGGGATTATTTCTGCGACAGCACCCACTTCACTAGCGTACGCGCTTCCGCTTCGTTCACTTGTGCGTTTGCAGGCATCGGGACTGCGCCCCACACGCCGCTGCCGCCCTTCAGGACCTTTTGCGTCAGCTTGTCTTCTGCGTCTTTCTGACCTGCATACTTGGCGGCGACATCCTTGAATGCCGGGCCGACCACCTTGTTTGCCACGGCATGGCAGGCCAGGCAGTTCTTCGCTTTCGCCAGATCGGCATTCGCCATCGCTGCATTGGAAACCAGTACGCCTGCAGCCAGGAAAACCAACAATGAAGCTTTCATTACTTTCTCTCCATGAAAAAATCCGGACAAATTGCCGGTGAACTGGACATGCACCTTACCTGTTCCAGTGAAAAACGGCAAGATGCAACTCGTGGTTGACCGCATGAATTGACCGTTACAATGTTTCACAATATCCTGCCAGAAAGCCTAGCCCGGAGCAGTCATGCCTATCATCATCGTCATTGTTTTATTATCAATTCTGAAGTACTTCGAATTCGGGCTGGTGGCGGATCTTTCGTGGTGGTGGATTATTGCTCTGCTGGGCGTGGCCTTCCTCTGGTTCGAATTCATCGAGCGCATGCTTGGCCTGGACAAGCGCAAGGCGCATGAGCAACTGGAAAAAGCGCGCAAGGAACGCGTCAAGAAAACCTTCAAGAATTAATGACAAATGAACAAGGGCGGCAAAATTGCCGCCCTTGTCACATCAATACAACAGCACGACTATTTCTTCAACTGCGACAAATCGCGCACCGCGCCGCGGTCGGCGGAGGTGGCCATCGCCGCATATGCCTGGAGTGCCTGCGACACCACCCGCTCCCGATTTTCCGGCTTCCATGCCTTGTCGCCCTTCGCATCCATGGCGGCCCGGCGTTGCGCCAGTTCGGCGTCGCTGATCTTCAGGTGAATGCGACGTTCGGGAATATCGATCTCGATGGTATCGCCATCGTTCACGAGGCCGATTGCACCGCCCTCCGCCGCTTCCGGCGATGCATGACCGATCACCAGGCCGGACGAACCGCCCGAGAAACGTCCGTCGGTAAACAGCGCACAAGCCTTGCCCAGGCCCTTGGACTTGATATACGACGTCGGGTACAGCATTTCCTGCATGCCCGGACCGCCCTTCGGACCTTCATAGCGAATGATGACGACATCGCCTTCCTTCACGACGTCGCCGAGAATGCCTTCCACCGCCGCATCCTGGCTTTCGAACACGCGCGCCCTGCCGGTGAATTTCAGGATGCTCTCATCGACGCCGGCGGTCTTCACAATGCAGCCCTTCTCGGCCAGGTTGCCGTATAGGACCGCAAGGCCACCATCCTGCGAATAGGCATGTGCCTTGTCGCGAATGCAGCCGTGCTCGCGATCCGTATCGAGCTTGTCGTAACGCTTGTCCTGCGAAAACGCGACTTGTGTGGGGACGCCGCCGGGCGCAGCGAGAAAACGCCGGCGCACGGCTTCATCCTGCGTCATCATGATGTCATTGGCTGCGATCGCCTCACCCAGCGTCTTGCTGTGCACGGTCGGCACGCTCACATCCAGCAAGCCGGCGCGATTGAGTTCGCCAAGGATGCCGACAATCCCGCCGGCGCGATGCACATCCTCGACGTGGTAATCCTGGGTCGCGGGCGCCACCTTGCACAGGCAAGGCACCTTGCGCGAGATGCGATCGATGTCTGCCATGGTGAAATCGACGCCTGCTTCCTGCGCCGCGGCGAGCAGATGCAGCACGGTGTTGGTCGAACCGCCCATCGACACGTCGAGCGCCATTGCATTTTCGAATGCCGTCTTGGAAGCGATGTTGCGCGGCAGGATAGAAGCATCGTCCTGCTCGTAATAGCGCTTGGCAAGGTCCACGACCAGCCGTCCTGCCTGCAGGAACAGCTGCTTGCGGTCCGCATGGGTTGCGACGGTCGTGCCGTTGCCCGGCAGGGACAAGCCCAATGCTTCAGTCAGGCAGTTCATCGAATTGGCGGTAAACATGCCGGAGCAGGATCCGCATGTCGGACAGGCGGAACGCTCGATGTCGGCCACTTGCGCGTCGGAGACGGTCGGGTCGCCTGCCTGGATCATCGCGTCGATCAGGTCGACCTTGATGATCTTCTGTGTGCCTTCCTGCTTGCCGTGCAATGCCTCGATCACCTTGCCCGCTTCCATCGGACCGCCGGAGACGAACACGGCCGGGATGTTCAGACGCATTGCGGCCATCAGCATGCCGGGCGTGATCTTGTCGCAGTTGGAAATGCAGACCATGGCATCGGCGCAGTGCGCATTCACCATGTACTCGACCGAGTCGGCGATCAGGTCGCGCGACGGCAGCGAATACAGCATGCCGCCATGGCCCATGGCGATGCCGTCATCCACCGCGATGGTATTGAATTCTTTCGCCACGCCGCCCGCCGCTTCGATTTCGCGTGCGACCAGCTGCCCCATGTCCTTCAAGTGCACATGGCCCGGCACGAACTGCGTGAACGAATTGACCACGGCAATGATCGGCTTGGTGAAATCGCTATCCTTCATACCGGTGGCACGCCACAAGGCGCGGGCGCCGGCCATGTTGCGGCCGTGAGTGGTGGTACGGGAACGGTATTGCGGCATCGTCAGTCTCCAGAAATTTGTCTGCGCACAGGCGCCTGCTTCCTGCCGGAATCAGGCTAAAGGCCTAGAGTGCCTTGCGCGAAGCCGCGTGTCAAATATATGATTCGTTGCTTATTAATACGAATTGCATATGAATATTGAACTGCGGCAATTGCGCTATTTCGTCGCGGTAGCTGAGGAAAACCACTTCGGGCGGGCCGCTGTTCGCCTGCACATGACCCAGCCTCCGCTGTCACAGACCATCCAGTCGCTGGAAGCCGCTCTCGGCACGCAACTGTTCGTACGCACCAAGCGCAGCGTGGCGCTGACTCCTGCCGGCTTCGCCCTGCTGCCGGAAGCACGCCGCATCCTGCAGCAGGCGGGTGCGCTGCCGGATCTCGTGCGGCGCGCTGCGTCGGGAGAATCGGGCCTGCTGTCGCTTTCCTTCGTGTCGACGGCCGATTACAGCATCCTGCCGCCCTTGCTGCGAGAGTTTCGCGAGCGCTATCCGCAAGTGCATATCGAGTTGCGGGAGGCGACCACCGACGTGCAACTGGAAGACCTTACGCAAGGCCGTATCGATGCCGGACTCCTGATACCGCCGCTGCCCGACAAGGCAAGAGCCGAGCTTGATTACCTGACAGTCCTGTCCGAACCCCTGGTCCTGGCCGCACCAAAGGGTTTGCCGTCCTTGCGCGGCAAGAGCGTCGCCAACCTCAAGGCAGTGGCGGACATGCCACTGATCATTTTCCCCAGGCGCATCGCCCCTGCTTTTCACGATGCGATCGTCGGCTGTTTCCGCGATGCCGGCCTGACGCCGCATATCGGCCAGGAGGCGATCCAGATGCAAACCATCATCGGGCTCGTTTCGGCCGGCATGGGCATCGCGCTTGTGCCACAATCCGTGTCGAACCTCAAGCGCCCCGGCGTCGAATACAAGCCTCTGTCAGGCAAGACGGTTACCATCGAAACAGGCCTTGCCTGGCGCCGCGACAACATGTCGCCGGTGCTGCGCACTTTTCTCGAATTATTGCGAAAGAAACGATAAATGCTGATCCATCCCCTTCCCGACCCGATTGCCTTTTCCATCGGTCCGCTCAAGGTGCACTGGTACGGTCTGATGTACTTGTTCGCCTTCATTCAATTCCTCGTTCTGGGCCGCATTCGCGCCCGCCAGCCGCACATGGCTGCGGCGGGCTGGAAACCGGAGCAACTGGATGACATGCTGTTCTACGGCGTGCTCGGCGTCGTCCTTGGCGGCCGGCTGGGCGAGGTGCTGTTTTACCATCCCGAGTATTACTTCACGCACCCGCTGGAAATCATCGCCATCTGGAAAGGCGGTATGTCCTTCCATGGCGGATTTCTCGGTGTACTGATCGCCATGTCCCTGTGGGCGCGCAAGGCGGGCAAGCATATCGTCGACGTGTACGATTTCATCGCGCCGATGGTGCCGCTTGGTTATGCTGCAGGGCGCATCGGCAATTTCATCAATGCCGAACTGCCCGGCCGCGTCGCCGATCCCTCGCTGCCGTGGGCAATGATCTGGCCGAACGTCGACAATCTGCCTCGCCATCCGTCGCCGATCTACCAGGCCCTGGTCGACGGCCTGCTGCTGTTCATCATCCTGTGGATCTATGCGCGCAAACCGCGGCCTCCGCTTGCCGTCGGAGCGATGTTCGTCGGGCTGTATGGCCTCGCGCGCTTCACGACCGAATATTTCCGCACCCCGGATTACGAAGTCAGTTTCGCCGGCATCACGATCTCCGCCGGACAAATGCTGTCCCTGCCGATGGTCGTATTCGGCGTAGTTGCCTTGATCGTCACTTATCGCAAACATCGAAGCTAATGTCGGAAATCCGCATCGAAAAAAAGGACGTCGTTGCCACCGTCGTCATTTCCAATCCGCGCAAACTCAATGCGATCAACGTCGCGATGTGGAATGCGTTGGCACATGCATTCACGGTCCTGTCGCAGGATGAGTTGCTGCGCTGCGTGATCGTGCGTGGCGACGACCACCATTTCGCGGCCGGCGCCGACGTCGAAGAGTTCTCCACTGTGCGCAACACCATGGCACAGGGAATCCGCTATCACACCGAGACCATCGCGCAAGCACTGTACGCGATTTCGCACTGCCAGCATCCGACGATCGCCGCGATCGAAGGCATTTGCGTGGGTGGCGGGCTCGAGATAGCCTGCGCCTGCGACTTGCGCATCGCCGCGCCATCGGCACGCTTCGGCATTCCGATCAACCGCCTCGGCTTCCCGCTTGTCCCGGGAGAACTGCAACACCTGCTGCAACTGGTCGGAAAAGCGGTAGTGCTGGAAATCCTGCTTGAGGGCCGCGTGTTCGATGCGGCCGAAGCAAAGGACAAGGGATTGATACACCGCGTCGCCGACGACGTTCCGGCTGAAGCTGTCCGAACTGCAAAGCGCATCGCGCAAGGCGCTCCGCTCGCTGCCCGCATGAACAAGCATCTGGTGAACCGACTTGCCGCGCAGCCGGAACCGCTGACCGATCAGGAATTGCGCGAAGCCTTCGCATTCCTCGCCTCGCAGGATTACCGCGAAGGCGTGCAAACCTTTCTCGCCAAGCGCAAGCCGGTATTTTCAGGAAAATAATATCGCCACCATGAACGCCAATCTGTACGCCCTCTTCGCATCTCGTTTTCCGAAAGACCGCACCGCCTGCTGCATCGAAACGCACGACGGCCTGTTCTATTCGTGGAATGACTTGGACCGCGCCACCGCGAAAATCGCCAACCTGCTGGCAAGCCTGAACCTGCCGCAGGACTCTCGCATCGCAGTGCAGGTGGAAAAATCGCCGGAGGCGCTCATCCTTTATCTGGCGACGATCCGCGCGGGATATGTTTATCTTCCGCTCAATACCGCGTACCGCGCGGCCGAGATCGAATATTTCATCGACGATGCCGAACCCGCCGTCGTGGTCTGTTCACCGCAAAACTTCGGCTGGGTATCGAAGATCGCGTTCAAGGCCGGTACCCAACATGTCTTCACGCTGGGCGACGATCGGCAGGGTTCGCTGCTGGTGCGCGCGGCATTGCAGTCGAACAGCTTCGACACTGTCGAACGCCGTCCGGATGAGCTTGCCGCGATCCTGTACACATCGGGCACCACCGGCCGCAGCAAGGGCGCGATGCTCACGCACGACAATCTCGCTTCCAATGCGAAGGTGCTGCACGACTACTGGCGCTGGCAGCCGGGCGATGTGCTGCTGCATGCGCTGCCCCTGTTCCATGTGCATGGCCTGTTCGTCGCATCGCATGGAGCGCTGCTCAATGGCAGCAAGATGATCTTCCTGCCGAAATTCGATGCCACGGAAGTAATGCGGCATCTGCCACGCTCAACCGTGTTCATGGGCGTGCCGACGTACTACGTGCGGCTGCTGGCGGAATCGGCCTTCGACAAGAGCGCCTGCGCGAACATGCGCCTGTTTGTGTCCGGCTCGGCACCGCTGCTGACTGATACCTTCAATGAATTCATCGCCCGCACCGGCCACACCATCCTGGAACGCTACGGCATGAGCGAAACGACGATGCTGGTGTCCAATCCGTATGACGGAAAACGCGTCGGCGGCACCGTCGGCCTGCCTTTGCCGGGCGTGTCGGTGCGCGTGGTCAAAGGCGGCGGTGCTCCGTGCGCAACAGACGAGATCGGCGATATCCAGGTAAAGGGACCGAACGTCTTCAAGGGGTACTGGCGCATGCCGGAGAAGACTGCTGAAGAATTCACGTCGGACGGTTATTTCAAAACCGGGGATGTCGGCAAGTTCGACGCAAACGGTTACCTGTCCATCGTCGGCAGAAGCAAGGACCTGATCATCTCCGGCGGCTATAACGTCTATCCGAAGGAAATCGAGTCTTTCATCGACGAGATGGACGGCGTGACCGAATCAGCGGTGGTCGGTGTGCCGCATCATGATTTTGGCGAAGCGGTGACCGCGGTGATTGTCACACGCCCGGGAGCGGCGCTTTCCGAAGGCGATGTGATCGGTTACCTCAAGTCGCGCATTGCCAATTTCAAGGTACCGAAGCGGGTATTCTTCCTGCAGGATCTGCCGCGCAACACCATGGGCAAGGTGCAAAAGAATGTGCTGCGCGAACAGTTCAAGGACGCCTGAGGCAATCGCTCAGGCACGGGATCATCGGAAGGATTTGTACATCATGTAGCCGGCCAGCAGATACAGCATGATGGCGAAAATCTTCTTCAGACTTTTCACCGGCAGGCTGTGCGCGGTCCTGGCGCCGAGCGGCGCGGTCATCACGCTGGCGAGCGAAATCACGAGCAGGGCCGGCAGGTAAATGAAGCCCAGCGCGCCGGGCGGCAGGTCGGGCACCTTCATGCCAAAGTAAATGTTGGACAAGGTGCCCGCCAGTGCAATCGGAAAACCCAGCGCGGCGCTGGTCGCGACAGCATTGTGGATCTTGACGTTACACCAGGTCATGAAGGGCACCGACACGAAGCCGCCACCCGCACCGACCAAACCCGCCAGAACACCGATCGCGCCGCCCGCCGCAAACATGCCGGATGCCTTCGGCAATTCACGCGAACCCTCGGGCTTTTTATCCAGCAGCATCTGCGTCGCGGAGAACGCGACGAACACCGCGAAGGACAAGGCGAGCGCGGCTGAATTCATCTGCGCGCCGATCCAGGGGCCAATCCACGAACCGACGAGGATGCCGGGTGCAAGCAGCTTGACCACGGGCCAGAGCACCGCGCCACGCGCATGATGCGCACGCACCGACGACAGCGAGGTGAACATGATGGTGCCCAGCGAGGTCGCAATCGCCATGTGCACAATCTGCTCCGGCGGAAAATGCTTCGCCGTCAAAATCATGGTCATGAACGGCACCAGCAACATGCCGCCGCCGATACCGAGCAGGCCCGCAGCGAATCCGACAGCGGCACCGAGGACCAGCAGCCCGGCGATCAGGGAGATATCCATCCGAATGTTTCCTGAGATTATGAAAGATGCTGGATGATACACCGCCATTCGGAAGGCGTTATTGGGGTGATGGAGAGGCGATTGCCGCGCTTGAGGATCTGCATGTCGGCCAGTTCGGGAAGCGCGCGAAGGTCGGCCAGCGTCAGCAGCCGCGTCTTCCTGATTGCGCGCACGTCAACCATCATCCAGCGCGGATTTTCACGCGTGGACTTGGGATCGTGGTATTTGCTTTTCGGGTCGAACTGCGTCTCGTCCGGATAGGGCGCGCTGGCGACCTCGGCTATGCCTGCGATCCCCGGCTCCGCGCAACTGGAGTGATAGAACAAGACGCCGTCACCGGCGCGCATCGCATCGCGCATGAAATTGCGTGCCTGGTAATTACGTACACCGAACCATGCCACGGTCTGATTCGGTGCCGCGAGAGCATCGTCGATGCTCACTTCATCCGGTTCGGATTTCATCAGCCAGTACTGCATTCGATCATGTCTCCATCAGGGAGTAAGCACCAACGCCGCCTCTGCATCAATCCAAATATGGCGCACAAAAAAAAGCGGCTGCATGAATGCAGCCGCTCGTGAATTAGTCCCGCCTGTGCCGTCTTTGCCGGCATCCCGAACCTTACGGTTCAAGGTGGTCGCAGTTAGTTCAATTTCGGGTTCATCGGACTAGCGACGCGCACGCCCATCGAACAAAATTCCGCGACCGATGCACATAAATGGTTCAAGGAATATATGGCAATCGCGAACACGGCAGGAGACTTTAGTGTACCCGAATCACGCTGCATGTCAAAGACTTTGCGGAAAAATTTCCGAGCGCTTTCGGAGCGCCGCAGCGCATTAGAAAAGGTTCTCTTGCGGCGCAAGCGCAGCATCCAACACAGTATGCATTGCTGCAATTTTCTGCTTCACTTCCGAGACCGTCATGCCGGAGAACGGACCTTCTTCGGACTTGGTCGAGAGCAATTCCGCGGCGATGCCGAGCGCTGCCATCACGGCGATGCGATCGTTACCCTTCACCTTTCCGGCGTCACGAATCGCGCACATCCTGTCGTTCAGATAATTGACCGCCTGCTGCAGCGTCGCTTCCTCACCTTCCTTGCACGCCAGGCGGTACGGCGTACCCATGATCGTCACGTCAAGCTGGATCATGCCGCCTCCTCATTCTGCTCGTCGGGCGCGGGAATCTTTGCCAACAGCGCGGACACGCGGTGATACGCCTCCTCGATACGCCTCGACAGCTCGGCATTCTCCGCGGAGAGCGAGGCCATCGTCAGGCGCAGGTCGGCGTTTTCCCGTCGCAGGGACTGCGCCAGCTCGGCGAGCTGCGTGACTTTTTCGGAAAGTTGATGAAAATCGGAAATCATCCCGTCACTATAGTGGGCCGGACGAATTTCCGTCAACAGATTCAATCACTTGTAGATGTTTTTTGAAAACACGCCTGAAATCAGGTTTTTGATCAAGCAAATCCGGTTGACCCCTTGCATCAAACAGCACGAGTCAATAGAATCAAGTTCCATGGGGCGGTAGCTCAGCTGGGAGAGCGTCGCGTTCGCAATGCGAAGGTCGGGAGTTCGATCCTCCTCCGCTCCACCATATCCACCAGGCCGTCACATCGCGCTGCGTCACCGCGCCTCATCCGACGTCACCGCCGTGACAAATGCGGAGAATTCCGGCGAGTTCTGCAGATCGAATCCCATTGCACGCGCTTCTTCAAAGGTGCGCTGCGCAGTCCAACCGTGCCGTTTCGCTTTACTCAAGCTCAGCAGCATTGCAGCACGCGCACCGCTTGCGCAATGGATGAGAAACGGACCCGCTTTCTCGCGCATGACGCGGTCCAGTTCATTGATCTGCTCCTGGGAGAGATCTGTCTTGTTGACCGGGATGTTCACGTAGTTCAATCCATTGTCGGCCGCGAGTGTTTCATTTCGCGCCTCGGTCTCGTTCGGCAATCTGAAATCGATCACGGTTCTGATCCCGAGTTGCCTTGCCTGCTTCAGATCTTGATCGGTCGGTTGCGGGCCGATGAAGATGCTGTCTTCAAGCTGCTTGAATCGATTCATGGCCACTCCTTTCGAGGTTCGACAGGATTATCCCTGTTGGCTGTCCGTCATCTTTGCGCAGTATTGAGCGAGCTTGTCCGGGAGATCGGCAGGGCAAACGCCGCACTGCCTGTTTCCCGGCACCGCATGGTCGATGAACTTCGGATATGGCAGGTTCAGGCCGGCCATGATCCCCTGGAACTGCTCCAGCGTCCTTCCTTCACCGAGGCGGGGATTGCGCTCCTTCTCTTGCGCAATGGAAGAGACGTGGCGCTTGTTGTAATCATGCGCCGGGTACACCAGGCAGTCGTCCGGCAGGCTGAACAGTTTTTCATGCACGCTCTTGTACAAGACCGCGGCATCGCCGTTCTGGAAATCCGTCCGGCCGCAGCCTTCGATCAGCAAGGCATCGCCTGTAAAAACGCGTTCATCGGACACATAAGCAAAATGCCCGTCCGTGTGGCCGGGCGTGTGCAACGGCTTCAGCAGGATTGCGCCCAGCTGAAAAGGCCTGCCCTCCTCGATTCCGACATCGACGCATGGCAGGCGGTCGATGGCAGGGCCTGCGATTTTGCTGCCGACACGTTTCTTCAGTTCGAGTGCCGCGGTAATGTGGTCCGCGTGAATATGCGTGTCGAGGCTGTACGCCAGTCGCAATCCGAGGCGGCTCAGCTCGCCCAGGTCGCGCTCGATGGCGACGATGACCGGATCGATCAGAATGGCCTGAGCGGTTTCCTCACATCCGAGCAAATAGGTGTAAGTGCTGGACAAGGGTTCGAACAACTGGCAAAAAATCATGGGCGGCCCGCGAGAGAATCAGTGCAGCGTTTACTGCAAGGCCAGGTGACTGTTCAGCAGGCCATTGAGCTCGTATTTTTCGCGGTCGATTTCGTTTCGCGTTCGAAAGCCGAGGCGCCGCAGTACCGGCAAGGGCGGGCACCAGCCCTGCACGCCGTGTTGAAAGAGGAATACCAGCACCACGGCCGGCAAGGCAAGCCAGCGTCTGTTGATGCTCACGCCGAGCGCCAGTCCGCTCAAGGCGAGCGTCGACGCATTGACTTCCAGTGCGCGTTCAATGTCCCACTCCCTGTCCAGCTCGTCCATGCGTCGCAATATCGCCTCCCGGTCGGCGTCGGCATAAAGCTGGATATTGGCGTCGGTTTGACGGTCGATTTCCGTATTCACATGTGCGACGGTCGAGCGGCGTACGCGATCTGCGTCGCTGCGCTGGCTTGCGGCCTGGGGGAACATGACGAGACATCCTTTCAAGGGCGAACAATGGGACTGGCGCGCGTGCCAAACAACACGGAAATGCAACCGCAAGCAAGCCCATTCACCATGACCGCTCTGCCGCGGTTGCAAGGCCGGCAATTGGCTGCAATGAAACTATGACTACGCGCTCCTGCCGGAAGTTCTGTCGTTTTCCGCCGGCGCGAAGCGCGTGTTAATTTCGTCCGTTCGCCCCCATGAAAGGAGCGGCGAGAAGATCGCCGCTGATATTACTGGCAGGTAACCTGAACGTTCGTCACGTTGCCTTGCCCCATCACAGCCGTTCCATTCGCGACGCTGCATGTCAACCCGGGGGGCTGCGTCAATACCGCAACTCCGTAGACGGCTCCCTGCGCAACGGCTGTCGGGAAGACATACGAAGTGCTGTTGGCGCCGATGCTCACGGTATCGCTGCCATTGACAAGCACGAGTGGTCCAGCGGTGAGCCCGGTGATCGTACCTCCGAGCGTGTAGGTATTCTGACTGCATGAAACGTTCACCCACGTAATCGGAATGCCGGTGGCGGAGCCTTTGGCATTGACCAGGTTGCAGGTGATGCCGACAGGTTGCGACAGGATCGTCACGTTATAGTCCGCGAAATTGCCGATCTCGTCCGGAAACTTGTAGGAAGTTGCATTGGCGGGAATCGTGATGGTGCTGTTTCCATTCGCGAGTGCCAGTCCGTCCCGCGTCAGGCCGGTCACTTTCCCGCCCAGCTCAACTGTCGAATGCCCGCCGCCGCACGCGGCAAGTCCGGCCACCACGGCCAGGCTAAGTAAGACGCGAATATACCCGCTGAATGTCTGCATGAAAATCTCCGGAAATCTGGTTTGTGTATAGGAATGCATTGAGACCGAAACTGCGGGGTTTTGTCAGGAGCAAGTGACTTGCACGTTGACCACATCGCTTGTACCCATGTATCCCGCGCCGTTCTGGACAGTGCAGGTCTTCCCTGTCGGTTGGGTAAGGATGGTCACTCCGTAGGCGAAGCCGCCACCGACCTTCACCGGGAAAGTGAAAGTCGTGGCGTTAGCCGCAGGGCTGACGGTATCACCGCCATTGGCGAGCACCAGGCCGCCTGCGGTCAGGCCGGTAATGGTTCCTCCCAATGTGTGATTCGGCGCACACGTCACCTGCACATTGCTGATGTCCGACGAGCCCGCGATGCCTGCGCCGTTGGCAACGGCGCAACTGATGTCCGCAGGTTGCGCTTGAACCGTGACGTTATACGCGGCGCCGACGTTGACGCGATAGGGGAAAGTGAAGCTGGTTGCGTTGGTGGCGATCGCAACCGTGCTGTAACCGTCCGACAGCGTGAGCGATCCGGACGTCAATCCGGTGACGCTCCCGCTCAGGGCGATATTGCTTGAACTGCTGCCGCCGCCGCAGGCGCTCAGGCCACTGACGAGAGCGAAAATCAACAATGGGCGCACATACGATGACGGCTTTTTCATGAGTTCTCCAGAAAGATAAATGTTTGTAGTCAATACCGTGATGCATGCAGGCGTTCTTCGATCATCGCCATGCCGCCATGCCGAACCGCATCGTCAACGGGTACGCGAGCAATGCCTCGCGGCCTCCGGTTTTTCTGCAATCACGCTTGCGCGCAGGAATTCTAGCCTGTTGCGGATCATGCCGTCCATGTCGCAGCGCTTCTCCGCCGTCTTTTCGCTGAAATCATGGCGGCACGCGTTCAGGATGACGATCGAGACTGCCTTCCTCCGCTTTTCCGGGAGCATGATGGCCTGGACTACTGCTTTGAGAAGGGGAACAGGCCCGTAGTGTGCCGGGCCGGAGTGGATGCATGATGGCGCTGTGGGATCAGGAAGGCAGCCGACCGTGAAGCCGGCCGCCGGCTCGTGTCAATCGAGCGTCTTGAGGATGCCGGCAAGCTTGCCGAACAGCTCGTCGATATGCTTCTTCTCGAGGATCAGGGGTGGCGACAGCGCGATGATGTCGCCGGTCACGCGGATCAGGATACCCTCGGCAAAAGCGCGTTTGAATGCATTCATTGCGCGCGCGCCGGGCTTGCCGGGAATGGATGCCAGTTCGATGCCCGCGATCAGGCCGATATTGCGCAGGTCGATGACGTTCGGCAGCCCCTTGAGCGACTGCACCGCATCTTCCCAATAGCTTGCGAGGCTGCTGGCGTTCTCCAGCACCTTTTGCTCCGCGAATACGTCGAGTGTGGCAAGCGCCGCGGCGCAGGCGAGCGGATGGCCGGAATAGGTATAGCCGTGGAACAGCTCGATGCCGGCGGGGCCGTCCATCATCGCGTCGTGTATAGCCTGCTTGACGAATACCGCGCCCATCGGCACCACGCCATTGGTCAGGCCTTTCGCGGTTGTCACCAGGTCCGGTTCGACATCGAAATAATCGAAGGCAAACGGCGTCGTCAAGCGTCCGAAGCCGGTGATCACCTCATCGAAAATCAGCAGGATGCCGTGCTTGGTGCAGATCTCGCGCAGACGCTTGAGATAGCCCTTGGGCGGAATCAGCACGCCGGTCGATCCTGCCACCGGTTCGACGATCACGGCGGCGATGGTGGAAGCATCATGCAAGGCGACGATGCGTTCCAGTTCATCGGCAAGATGCGCACCCCACGCCGGCTCGCCCCGGGTGAAGGCGTTTTCCTGCAGATTGTGCGTGTGCGGAAGATGATCCACACCGACCAGCAAGGGACCGAAGGACTTGCGATTGCCTGCGATGCCGCCCACCGACATGCCGCCGAAACCGACGCCATGATAGCCGCGCTCGCGGCCGATCAGGCGAGTGCGGGAGCCATCGCCGCGCGCGCGATGGTAGGCCAGCGCGATCTTGAGCGCGGTATCAACCGATTCGGAACCTGAATTGGTGTAAAACACCTGGCTGAAACGGCCGCCGGTGTATTGCTTCAAACGCTCCGCCAGCTCGAAAGCGGCCGGGTGCCCCATCTGGAAAGACGGCGCGTAGTCGAGCTTGGCAATCATTTCCTGCACGGCCTTGACGATTTTCGGCTGCGCATGGCCGACCGGCACGCACCACAAGCCGGCCGTGCCATCGAGCACTGTATTGCCCGCGACATCGCGGTAATACATGCCCTCCGCCGACACCAGCAGGCGCGGACTGGCCTTGAAATCGCGGTTTGCCGTAAAGGGCATCCAGTAGGCGGACATGTCTTGAGACTCTGGCTGTTGGCTCATTGCTCTGTTCCGTAATTGAGTGAGTTGGTTGTGCAGATCATTATTGCAGCTACAATCGGCATTGTTAGATACACTTCACATTTACCCGACAAACTGTACTGCTCATTCATGAGTACTGTATTGTTCACAGTGCATTGAAAAGCAATCATGGCGCGACAACGCCCCGACAACTTCAACCTGTCGCTGGATGCCGATTCCGAGCTCGGCCTCGTCGATCAGGTGTCTGCTGCGCTCGCGCGAATGATCGACAGCGGCCAACTGCGCACCGGGGAGCGTCTGCCTTCTGTTCGCCAGTTTGCCTCCGCGCAGGGCATCAGCGTTTCCACGACCGTCGAAGCCTATGAACGCCTGGTCGCCACCGGGCTCGTCCTGGCCCGGCGCGGCGCCGGCTTCTTCGTCCAGCAACGCGATGCCGCACGAAACGCCGGGCGGCCGGTCATTCCCTCCAATCCGATGATCGATTCCGCCTGGCTGCTGTCGGAAGTATTCGCCGACGATCGGGTGCCGATCAAGGCCGGCTGCGGCTGGCTGCCGAACAAGTTGCTGGACGCCGAAGGTTTGCACCTGGCCGAACGACGGGCGGTACGCGCCTCGGCCACGCAGCAGGTCGGGTACGGCCATCCCTATGGTTATGTGCCGCTGCGGCAAAGCATTGCGCAGTTTCTTGGCCGCTGGGCGATGGAGGTGTCGCTCGATCAGGTTGTCACGACGCACGGTGCGACGCAGGCACTCGACCTGATCGTGCGCACCATGATCAAGCGCGGCGATACGGTGCTGATGGAAGACCCGGGTTATTGCAATCTGCTGGCGATACTGCGGCTGGCGGACGTGAACGTGATCGGCGTTCCGCGCCTGCCGACGGGCGTCGATATCGACGCACTGGAGCGGCTGGCGCGCGAACATCGGCCGAAGCTTTTTTTCACCAACCCCATCCTGCAAAATCCAACCGGCACCTCTTACACGCCGGCATGCGCGATGCGCGTGCTGCAGATCGCCGAACGGCACAATTTCTGGGTAGTGGAAGACGACTTGTACCGCGAGCTGGCGCAGCCGACCGATCCCATGCTGGCTGCGCTGGACGGTCTGCAGCGCGTGATTTATGTCGGCGGATTCTCGAAGACCATCGCACCTTCGCTGCGCATGGGATTTGCCGCATGCCGGCCTGAACTTGCGCGCGAGCTGGCACGCACCAAGATGGCTCTGACGCTGACCAGTTCCGAACTCACCGAACGGCTGGTGCATACCGTGCTGACCGAAGGGCATCACCGCAAGCATGTGGAGCGTCTGTCGGCGTCGCTGATGAGCTCGCAGGCACATATCAGCGCCAGGCTGGAAAAAGTCGGCCTGACCCCGTTTGCTGCGCCGCGCGGCGGCATGTTCTATTGGGCCAGGCTAGATCGCACCGACATGAGCGCCAGGGAGATTGCAGACCGGGCGCTGCAAAAAGGCATCTGGCTGGCGCCGGGCGAGTTCTTTCAACTGTCCGAACCCGCCTATCCCTGGTTTCGCTTTAACGTCGCCTATTCCGATGCACCGGAACTGATCGAGTTTTTCCGCAAGCTTTAGAACGGGATCGCGTCATCCTCGTATTCGTAGCGCGCAGGCTGCGGCCGCTCCGGTTGCGAGCTTGCGGACGTCTTGCCGTCGGCATGTGCTTCATCGTCGGACTCATGGCTGGAAGGCCGCGGGCCAAGCATGCGCATGTCGTCCGCGATGATCTCCGTCACGTAACGATCCACGTCATCCTTGCCGGTCCATTTTCGCGTCTGCAAGCGCCCTTCGACATAGACGTGCGATCCTTTTTTCAGGTACTGGCCGGCGATTTCGGCGAGCTTCCGATACAGCACGATGCGATGCCATTCCGTCGCCTGTTTCTTTTCGCCGCTGGCCTTGTCCTTCCATGTTTCGGTGGTGGCGAGCGCAAGGTGCGCCACCGCGTCGCCGTTCATCGTCGTGCGCATTTCGGGGTCATGCCCGAGATAGCCGATCAGAGTCACCTTGTTCAGTGTAGCCATGGCAATCTCCATGTGGATTGATCTAATGAATTTCGAGCCGTACGCCCTGTTCGCAATGAGCACCCGGCACCGGCATGCCGGCCTTCAGCGCCGCCGCGATTGCCTTCTTGTTGGGCGTCGGCGGCGGAGGTTCATGATAGGTCAGGTAGGTCGGCGGCAATTCCGATGGGGAATCGACGACCACCACCGGCGGATTCTTCTTGATCGCGATCGAGAACAGCGCGGTCGTTGCCCGCTCACGCTGCGCCATCCGCATGACATCGAGAATCAGTTTGCGACCACGCTCCGCAGCGCGCTGCAAGGCCGCATGCCGCGCTTCGAGGCCGACAATGGTTTCTTGCACGCCACGATCGGCGGACTCGATGTTGCGCACCATTTTTGCCAGGTTCTCAAGCTGCTCGTCGAGCGGTCCGGAAATGCTGTCCAGCGTGTCCGCGATCACCTGCTCATCGTCATGCCGATCGGCCAGCAACTCGGCAAGCTGCCTGTACTGCGCGGCGAGTTCGAAGGCTTCAAACACCGGGTTCATGCTGGCTCTCCCATTTCCTCATGTTCTTCCAGCTCGGCCTTGCGCCTGTCCTTTGCCTGGGTCAGTTCGGACAACGCAGCCGAATCGGACAAGGCGTTAGCGGCGCGATAGGCGGTGGAGAAGGCCTTGAACAGCTCATCCAGCGAACGCGCATGGTCGATGGATTCGATCAGCTCATCCTTTTGATCGGCGGGCATCGTCTTGCGCAGGATCGGGAAATCCTGGCCGGAATCCAGCCAGCCAAGAAGCTGACGGCCGGTCTCGGTTTCAGGACGAAAGATCATGTTGTCGAACAAGCGTGTGCGATCCTTGCCGACGTAGGCCATGTGCTGCACGTCGAGTTCGAAGAAGGTGGTGAATTCGTATTCGATACCGTCGCGCATGATCGGCGCCAGACCGATCTTGCGCACCACCTGCTTGCCGGTCCGCTCATCCTTCTCCTGCACGTATTCCGTCTTTGCGCGCATGGTCGCGATGATGTGGCAAGGGCTTTGCAGCAAGGCCTCGACCAGCGCGTTATGCTCCGGCGTCACTTGCCGCCATGCCTGCCAGCTATTGCCTGACTTGTCGGCGATCTTGCCCTGACGGTCGAGCGAACCACCTTCGCCACTCCATGCGTGCGTCAGACTGTCGACGATGATCGTCGAGACGCCGGCGTCCTCAAGCGCATGGATCGCTTCAATATACCGGCTGGGCGTGTACGGCGGCGTCAACGACAGCACGTCGTAGCCTTCCGGCAGCAGATCGGCGTACAGGTCACCGCTTCCGTGTTCAGTATCGATCATGCCGATGCGGCCACCCAGGCCGCCGGCGATCAGCAATGCGGAATAGGTTTTGCCGCTTCCCGCGGGCCCCGACATGCCAAGACGCAGCTTGGCCCGGCGTTTCGTCGCACGATGAATTTCAAATGTACTCATGATAAGTCGCTTCCTTTCCTTGTCCTCGTTTTCAAACTGCTCAAGACGGCCAAGTTGCGCATACCACTGCAGTCCGCCGTCATCAACATCAGCGTGGCAATCCATTCCTTATCCTCGGCGAATCGATTCGATTTATCTTTCCTGCGACCAATAAGGTAGCTTTAAAAAACGCACTGACTCTCTTCGCCTTCGCATCGCTCAGCTCAGTGCAGGCTCTTGATTTCCAGACGTGCGATGATCTCTTTGGCCTCCGTCGTGACAGTGGCTTCCGGAAGCAGTTGCTCGACATGCGCAGCGGACAAGCGCCGCTTCTCCACCGCCTCCAGCAGCACGCGCCTGCGACCAGCGACATCGCTGCCCAGCGACGGCACCCAGTGCGGCGGTACATGGCGCAGTCGCGCAGCGAGCACCGCTTTCGCATAGGTGTCGCGAAACGCCATGCGCGCACCGCCGACATCGCCCGCATTCAGCAATTGCAGTGCAATGCCCCATGCCTGGGCCATTTCATCCGTCCAGACCACCGAATTCAGCTCGCTTCTCGGCATCATCGACCATGCCTCATCCGCATCCGGCCTTCCATCGTCGATGCGCGCGAGAATGTCCGAAATCTTCATGGGTCCCTGCAGCTCCTTCCGGCAGCGCGACAAGGCAGCCAGTACCGCCGCTTCATCGAAATCGCTCAGATCGCCGGCCAACAATTCGGCTGCGGCGGGAGACAATGCCTGGCCGCAGACCTCTGCGGTCAGTGCAATCGCTTCGACCAGCAGCCGGCTTGGCGCGTCGCACGTACCGGTGGCGTACGTGTCCATGTTTGTCCATCGTGGGTAATGCATTTCCTTCTTTCCCATAAAAATCCGGCCATCAGCCGTCGGCATTACGATTGCCTCGCATGCATACTTGGCGGCATGAATGTTTGACCAAGGCATTGTTGCGCCTGGTTATCCAGGCTTGAGCAAAACGCAATGCAACGCAAAAATGCTTCCTATTTGGTTGTATTAGATCAACAAAAAATCGACTTCCTGAGTTACACTGTTTTGCGGCAAGCAGCTCAGGCAAATGCAGCGCACGCCGGTCTCGAAACATCACGCTGCGACCAAAGGAATATTCGATATGACGATGGACAGCGCAAAAATCAGACACAAGAACTTTCAAAAACTGTTTGCCGATTTCATCGATCAGCACCCCGATCTTCCGCAACGCGGCATGCTCAAGCTGTTTGCGAACAGGTTGAATTTGTCAGACCGCTATCTCAGCCATATCAAATGCAACCGCAAGAACATCGGGAGCAACATCGCCCGCTCCATCGAGGAGCAATTGAAGTTGCCGCATGGCTGGATGGATCGCGAGCACGACACACTCCACATGCCTGTCGATGAAAAAGAGAAACTGTTCGTCGAAACGGCCCTCACGCTATTCCGCTCCCAGCCGACGGAAGCGCGCGAAATGATGATCGATTTGCTGCGCCAGCGTCTTCAGACACCAAAGCGACAGCAGGCAAAATATCGCGAGCGAAGCATCGACTGAAGCGAATTTCACGCATAGGGCATCTTCGGGCATCCTTCTTCGCGAAAATACGGCCACGATCCATTTCCTGCCACATCAGCAATCCCGCATGGACACTCCCCGCATTCCGGGCGACTCAGGTCTGTTTTAGTCCGGGAAAAATCAGCAGGCGAACTAGCGGCGGGATAGTCAGCGCGGATGAAGTCTAGCGTAAGCAAACTCAAATACTGTATATAAGCACAGTGAATACTAAACAAACCGCACCACAATTTCAATACCTATTTGGTAGCTTTTTTAAAAAATCGTTGCAATCGATTTTTTGTTCAACGAACCCCCACGCACGCTTTGCAACGTCTTGTTTATCAAGAGAAATAAGAAAGAGTGTCGCGGCATTCGGGAGCGCAAATGCTTAACCACAGGTAGTGATGATTCTTGTTTTTTCAAGACTTTACGCTACCAAACAGAGCGTTCTTCAAATATGAAAAAAGCCATGTCTCCATGGCATTTTTCATGCTCGCCTGCTTGAACAATGTGTGGCTTGCGGATAGTCATTGCGACAAAGAATTCACCTGGACGGCCGCCCCGCAGTCCTCACCAGCATCACTCCATTTCCCAGAGTTTTCCATCCGCAGTAATCAAGGCCGTCCTCAGCGTCTTCCCCGGAAAGACTTGTGTCGCAGCGAGCCGATAACGCGATAACTGCTGGCGATAAAGAGTGCGTTCGCTGTCGAGCAGGTCGCGCTTGTAGTCGAGGATCCACACTTCGTCATAACAAACGACGGCGCGGTCAAAACGCAACAATTCATCCCCGGCCATCACCTCCATCTCATTACGGGCAAAATGAAAGTGCGTCGGATTGAAGAAGCGCTCCAGATCGGGCCGCGACAAGACTTGCACGGCGTGCTCGCGCACCGTGATCGCCATTGCCAATGTGCAGCGCAGCCAGCGCGCAATTTGTATCGCGTCAGGTACGCAAATCGGCCACTTCGAGAGGTTCGTCAATCGTTCGAGCAAGGCGTGCAAGGCGATGCCTTCATCAATCGCGATGCTTTGCGGCGCGGCAGCCTCCTTGCGCTCGCCAAGAAGCGGCGGATTGAAAACAGGAATGCTGAATTCTGCATTGCCGGCGACGCCATCCGAAGCCAGTTCGACTTCCGCTTCGAACACGGTCGTCGGCACATTCTGCAGGCGGTGATACCAGCTGCCCTCCATCACTCCGTCCTCCAGCGTGCCACGGGCACCTGCCACGCCACTGACGATCAGGATATGTTTCGCGCGGGTGATGCCGACATACAAGAGGTTCCAGTCCTCCTGCTGCTTGAATGCTTCTTCCGCCGCAAACAGGGCATCGCGCGCGGCGCCGCGTTCCTGCCTGCGGCCGAAGCAGGAAAAATGCGTCGGCGCGTCCGCATCCTGCGGCCAGTCGCACAGAATGCCGCAGTCGTCGCGCGCAGGCTCGCTGTGATTGGTATCGACCATGACGACGATCGGTGCTTCCAGACCCTTTGCGCTGTGAATGGTCAGAATGCGAACGGCGTCCACCGCGGCGTCGACGGCCGCTTCATCCGGCGCCTCGCTTTCGGCACCCTTCTTCAGCAAGCGCAATGCATCGATGAATTTCGGCAGGCTCGGATAGCGACCGGAATCCAGGTTCAGCGCCAGTTCGGTGAACGCCTCGATATTGCCAAGCACCTGGGCACGGACCACCGGCTGGGCGGCCTGTGCGTAACGCGCAACCAGTTCTCCCTGATGAAGTATCACGTCGATCAGGTCATGCACCGGCAGGCGCGGTGCTGCGTCAAGCCATTGCCGCAGCAACTGAACGGCGCGCCGGATGGCCGGCGATGCGTCGGCCGCAGCCTGCATGCGCTCCCACCACGCAGGCTCGCTGCGCTGGGCGAGTGCAATCAGATCATCATCGCTCGCTCCGAACACCGGTGATTTCAGCACATGCGCAAGCGCACGGTTGTCACCCGGCGTGATCAGAAAACTCAAGAGCGCAATCAGGTCCGCCACTTCCAGCGACTCCAGCAAACCACCGCGCTTGCCCGAGACAAACGGAATGCCTGCTTCGCGTAACGCACTTTCATAGGCGGTCAGATAGGACCGCTTCTTCACCAGCAGCATCACGTCGGACCATTTCGCCGGCGCCCCCTTTGCCGTCAACTCTCGCATCGCATTGACGATGGCACGTGCCACTGCGCGCCCTTCTTCCACGCGGCGTTCGTCTTCTTCTTCGGGTCGCGGTGTACTTAGCGGATCACGCAATGAGAAGGCCGTGGCCGCAGCCTCTTCATTCTCCGCAGCCCGGATCAGGGGCAGACGCCACACCATGCCACCTGGCGCGCCAAGTGTCGTCTGCGGCGAGAAAATCGGATTGGCGGTGAAACTCGCATTGAGCACTTCGATAATGGAAGCGGCATTGCGGCGCGTCTGGTTGGTGCGCAATACATCCGCGCCAAGCTGCGCAAGCATATCGCGTGCGGCGATGAAAACCCGCGGCTCGGCGCGACGAAAGCGGTAGATCGACTGTTTGGGGTCGCCCACGACGAACACGCTCGGCTTTTGCGCATCGTCGCCGTAAGCGGCCAGCCAAGCCCGTACGATGCTCCATTGCAGCGGATTGGTATCCTGAAACTCGTCCAGAAGGATATGCCGGTAGCGCGAGTCGAGGCGGCTCTGCAGATAGGCGGCATGGCCTTCGTCGGTCAGCAAGCGATAGGCATGCCATTCCAGATCGCCGAAATCGAACACGCGCTGCTCGGCCTTGACCGCCTGGTAATGGGCCAGATAAGCATTTCCCGCAGCGAACAGCGCTTCATTCAGCGCCAGGACCTGGCACTCGAAGCTGCGTTTGCGGAGCTGTTTGAGCTCCTCGCCGATCGCTTCAAATTCCGCATCGAAGACATTGCAGCCGTCGCTTCCCAGCGCTTGTTCCAGCGCCTTGGTGAGGTCCTTGGTCTTTTGATTCTTGCGCGCGTCGCCATCGCTACCGAAGAACTCGTGACAAAGCGCATCGAAGGCCTCGATGCTCGCGCCAGCGCTCAATGCCTTCTCGATCGCCGTGGCGCGCTTCTGGTTGACCGCCGTGCCGCGGCCAAGCAGCGATGCAAGCTTGCTGACGCGTGCTTGCAGTTTCCTGTCATTCCATAGCGACAGCCTTGCATCGGCGATGCCATCGTCGCCGCACAGTTCACGCAGCCATTCCAGCGGCACGTGCTGGCCGTCCTGGGTAATCGCCCACCATTCAGCGCGCTTGTCGACGAACGCGTCAAGCAAACGCCTGGCGTTCCAGTCGCCGACCATTTCGTACAGCGACATCAGCGCCTGCCGCACATCACGTTGATCGTCCGCGTTCAGCGCTTGCATGAATCGGCTGTACGCGTCCATCAGCAGCTCGCCGGTCGCCTCGGTCAGCGTATAGCCATGAGGCACGCCGGACGCTAGCGGAGCAATCTGAACCAAGCGGGCGAACCAGCTGTGGAAGGTGTCTATCGAAAGGCTCTGCGGACTCGCGAGCACGCGCTCGTACAAGGTGCGCGCAGCAGGCAGCACGCGCGGCAGGTCCGCCTCATCGATGCCGCGCTCCAATAACAGGTCGCGTACCGCGTGCTCCGGTTGCAGCGCGAGTTCATGCAGCAACTGCAAGAGCCGCTCGCGCATTTCCTGCGCGGCCTTCCGGGTAAAGGTGATCGCAAGCAGCTCCGACGGCTCGGCTCCGGCCAGCAGCAGGCGCAGCATGCGCGCCACCAGCAGCCATGTCTTTCCGCTGCCGGCGCAAGCCTCCACCACAACAGAACGCGCAGGGTTGCACGCAATCCGCGTAAATTGCATCGCATCGACCGCCTGACCGTTCGCTTCATAGGCGCGTGGAGAACCGGTCTGCGTGCGCATCACCACGCTCCCTTGCGGCACAACCCGCGCACTTCGCAGTACACGCACACACGCTCGATGCCGTATGCGGCCAAGGGCGCTCCCTGCGCAATCGCGCCGATGCTCGCGGCAATCTGCATCTCCAGCATTTGTTGCCAATCGGTGTAGTTCTTCGCCTCCGCATCGCCGGTCTTGTCCTTGGTGATTTCCAACGCGACGAAATGCGCGGCGGATACCGGCACGTCCGACAAGATGCCATAGAAGGCCAACTGATGGTCCTCCGCTTCCTTTATCTTGTCGCGCAGGATCTGCAGCGGCTTGGTCTTGTAGTCGAGCACGGCACGCTCGCCATCGTCGTTTTCATCGATGCGGTCGATATAGCCGTGCAATGTGACCTGTCCTCCGTCCCAGGACAGAATCTTGTCGAAGCGTTTTTCCCCTGCGACGAAGCGCCAGCCCTGGTCTTCCCTTTCTTTGGCCCAGGCAAGATATGCGGGAATCACTTTCTGCCATCGCGCGTAGTAGCCCAACGCGGCCGCACTCTGCGAAAGCGCTTCGGCAAAGACTTTTTCCGTGATTTCGCGCAGCAGGCTCTCGCGCTCGGCAGGAGCGACGTCCAGGTCGCGCACACTTTCATGATAGGTTTTCAAGATCGCATGCAGCCAATCACCATAGTCGCGCTTTTCCGGCATGTCGGACAATTCGTCGAGCCCGTTCAAACCGAGCATGCGCGTCGCGAAAAACTGATAGGGGCAGGCCACAAGACTGTTATAGCCGCTGGCGGACAGCTTGCGCGGCAATAGCTGCGGTGCGACCGGCGCAGGCATGACGGGCGGCATGGAACGCAGCTCTTGCGACGCGATCTCGGCACGATGCATCGGCGGTTTGTCTGCGCCAGCGCGCTCCAGCGTCAGTTGCAGTCGCTCTATCCAGCTACTGATCGCATTCGGCTCGCCGTTCTTTTGCGACTGCCACGACAACACCACTTCAGGAGCGGCACTTAACAACTCGGCGAAATCGCGCAACTGCGTGCGCTGCCGCACCTCGCGCGTCGCCAGTCCAAGTTCGCGTCGCACCGCATTGGCAAAAAACAGGGTTTCCTGCGAATCCGAGGGCAAATGGTCGGCATCCGCACCGACCATCAGCACCGCATCGAAGTTTCGAAGCCGGGCGCCGTTCAGATGCAGCATCACGACACGCCGGTCGGATTCGATTGACACGAAAGGCGTCGATTCAAGCTGCAGGCTGAGAAAGGCGCGCCATTCCGAGAACGAGAACGAATGTGTCACTGCCTGACAGTCCTGCATCAGCATGTCAAGCAGCGCAATCACCTGGGAGCCGGCCGCATCGGCCGCCAGCGCGTCGCGCATGCCCAGCGATTCGAGCGCAGCGCTGGTCACCTCGCCCCATTCGCCAAGCGTCCTTCGTCCGCTGAACAGGCTGGCCTGCTCGGCAATCCGCTGCAGCAGTTCCCTTGCCTGCGGCGCATCCCTCAATGCGGATAGCACCGCATCCCAGCCGCCCAGCACGTTGAAACGTCGCACGGCGTGTTCGATCTCCATCACGCGCGCGGCCTTGTCCGCCATGTCGGGAAACAGGAAAGGCGACTTCAGCAAATCGAGCAGCGTGACGGTTTCCGCCCGCGTGCTGACGACATCGAGCAAAGCCGCAATTGCCGCAGCGGTCCGCGTCGTGGACAGCTTCCATCCCGTTTCATCCGCGACGAAAACATGCGCGCGCTCCAGCAAGGCACGGATCCGACGCGCGACCACGCGGTCCTGGGCAATGATCGCAATGCGGCTCTTGCCTGCTTGCAGCCAGTTGATCACCGCTTGTGCGCCGCATCGCGCCTCCTCTTCCAGGCTGCCGGCTTCCGACAGCGCCAGCCCTCGCGGCGTCACGATTTCACCCGCGCCGAGCGCGAGGAACGAATCGCGGCCGTCTTCGTCCAATATCTCCGGCCAGGCACGCGCAAACATGCTTGCAACTGCGTTGGCGCGCCAGTCCGGCAGGACGGGCAATAGTGTTTGTTTATCCCCGTAAGCTTTCAGGAAAGCCGTTTGCAGGCTGTCCGGCGCTTCGGAGTTGATCCATATCAAGGGAGCGTCGGCGTCGGCGGCCAAGCGCATCATGCGGGCAAAGCAGACTGCGGTCGCATCGCTGCTGTCGAGTTGGCTTTTCCACAATGACCACACTAATTGCGCCTCGTCCGACAGGATGTTGCGGGCGGGCAGCGGCAATTGTTCCAGCGCTGCATGCCATCGCTCCTCGGCAGCATCGGGCGACAGTTGCATGGAAGGAAGCAAGGCGGTCGTCAATTCGTCGAACAGCGTCAGCAGCATCTGCGCCAAGGGCAGCAGATCAGTATTGCGTCTCGCTGAGAACAGCTTTTTCAGCCACGCGTGCTGCCGCAGTTCGGCATACAGCAGCATCATGCGCTCGCTACCGGGCGTCGCGACGGCCTCGTGCTCTTCCGGCGGCAGCATGGAAAGCCAGGCGGACATGGTGGTGATCCGCGGCGGAATGAAAGGCCTGCCAAGGCATGCCGCCAGGGCCGCTTTCAAGTGTTGGGCATGTGCGAATCCCGGGACCACGACCCGTACGCCCGATAAGTCGCGCAATTGCGGATCGGCGTCGGCCAAGGGTCCGTTCTGCAGCAAGGAGTGCGCAAGCGCGGACCAGAAATCGGCGGACGGCGGAATCAGCAAAGGGCGCAGCAGCATGAAGGTTCGCTAAGAGTTTGGGCCGGGCGATGACACGGTAGCGCAAGCAATGCGCCCGAATGTGTTCGCCATTTTATGCGAGCCGCTCAAAAATTAAGACGCGTCCCTACACTTTTCGTAAAAATCGGTTATGATTTACCCAACACCCCGCCGCATTACGTCTTGCAGCACCCTTCAATATCCTTGAATCCGTGCATGACGTCTCCACTTGCTTGTTAACACCCCGTACACGCTGTTCACGGAAATTGAGTAAGATTGGCAGGCGTGCAGGCGCAAAAATTGACATCTTAGAGACCCTCACATCGAGGAAACCATGAGCGAAAACATTAAACACATCACTGATGCGTCCTTCGATTCGGACGTTCTGAAATCCGACAGGCCGGTACTGGTCGACTTCTGGGCCGAATGGTGCGGCCCCTGCAAGATGATCGCCCCGATCCTCGAGGAAGTGGCAAAAGAATACGACGGCAAGCTGCAGATCGCGAAAATGGACGTCGACGCCAATCAGGCGGTTCCGGCCAAGTTCGGCATCCGCGGCATTCCGACGCTGATCCTGTTCAAGAACGGCGTGCCCGCCGCACAGAAAGTCGGCGCAATGGCAAAAGGACAGCTGACGTCCTTCATCGACAGCAATATCTGACGCCGACGAGGCGGTGCGTCCGCACCGCCTGTTTCGCGTTTTAACTTTATCCGTTTGATCATCCTCGCAGTTCCCTCCCCCACCTGACTTTTCCCATCTCGGGACACTCACTATGCATTTATCTGAACTTAAGCAGCTCCACGTCTCTGCCTTGCTGGAAATGGCGATCGGACTTGAAATCGACAACGCGGCCCGCCTGCGCAAACAGGAATTGATGTTCGCAATCCTGAAGAAGCGCGCGAAGGCAGGCGAACAGATTTTCGGCGACGGCGCACTCGAAGTCCTGCCCGACGGCTTCGGCTTCCTGCGCTCGCCAGACGCCAGCTACATGGCGTCCACCGACGACATCTACATCTCGCCTTCGCAAATCCGCCGTTTCAACCTGCATACCGGCGATTCGATCGAAGGCGAAGTCCGCACTCCGAAGGACGGCGAGCGCTACTTTGCATTGGTGAAGGTGGACAAGGTCAACGGCGAAGCGCCGGAAGCATCCAAGCATCGCATCCTGTTTGAAAATCTGACACCGCTGCATCCGAACAAGGTGATGACCCTTGAGCGGGAAATGCGCGGCGACGAAAACATCACCGGCCGCATCATCGACATGATCGCGCCAATCGGACGCGGTCAGCGCGGCCTGCTGGTGGCATCCCCGAAGTCCGGCAAGTCCGTGATGCTGCAGCATATCGCGCACGCCATCACGACCAATCATCCGGACACCGTACTGATCGTGCTGCTGATCGACGAACGCCCGGAAGAAGTGACCGAAATGCAGCGCTCGGTGCGCGGCGAAGTGGTCGCCTCGACCTTCGACGAACCCGCCACCCGCCACGTGCAGGTCGCCGAAATGGTGCTGGAAAAAGCCAAGCGCCTGGTCGAAATGAAGCGCGACGTGGTGATCCTGCTGGACTCGATCACGCGCCTGGCACGTGCCTACAACACCGTGATCCCCGCCTCCGGCAAGGTGCTGACCGGCGGTGTCGATGCCAATGCGCTGCAGCGTCCGAAGCGCTTCTTCGGTGCGGCGCGCAACGTCGAGGAAGGCGGCTCGCTGACCATCATCGCGACCGCGCTGATCGAAACCGGAAGCCGCATGGACGACGTGATCTACGAGGAATTCAAGGGCACCGGCAACATGGAAGTGCATCTCGAGCGCCGCTTGGCCGAGAAACGCGTCTACCCGGCAATCAACCTCAACAAGTCCGGTACCCGCCGCGAGGAGTTGCTGATCAAGCCGGACCAGCTGCAAAAGATCTGGATCCTGCGCAAGCTCCTGTACGGCATGGACGAGATCGAGGCAATGGAATTCATCCTCGACAAGATGAAGTCGACCAAGAACAACGCCGAGTTCTTCGAACTGATGCGACGCGGCGGGAGCTGATCGCTCCGTCCTGCGGCGAAAACGGGCGCTTGCCAGGCAGGCGCCCGTTTCGTTTGCGATTCGCACAAGCAGCTTCGCAAACCCATGATTTTATTGTACAATCTCCCGTTTTCACCCCCGGCAAGTGATTGGCAATCGGGTCAAGAAGCAACAGGACCGACGAAGTGCCGGTTGGCTACCAAAACATTCCAGAGGAAAAACATGAAAGAAGGCATTCACCCCGATTATCGCGAAGTCGTATTCCAGGACATGTCCAACGACTTCAAATTCGTCACGCGTTCCACCATCCAGACCAAAGAAAAGATCACCTTCGAAGGCAAGGAATATCCGCTGGTGAAGCTGGAAGTGACCGCTGAATCGCATCCGTTCTTTACGGGCAAGCACAAGATCGTCGACACCGCCGGCCGCGTGGAAAAATTCCGCCAGAAGTTCGGCAATCGCGGTTCCAAGACCCAGACTGCGGGCTGATCCCTGCCGTACGGAGCAAAAAGGCAGCCATGGCTGCCTTTTTTGTTTTACCGCGCAGTCTTGCGGCGACTTTTGCGGCACAATATCGCCGGGCTCAATAAAATCCTAGAAAAAGCAAGGCGGTCCAGAAAACATCAGACGCGAAAAAATCAGACCCTTGTTTCGGCAAGCTTGCGGTCCGATCCGGAATCAGACAGTCGCTCGGGACAGCTGCTCGGGCTCTTCTTGAACATTTTCGCGCCCTCATGCTTTTCGAGGCCCCATCAAAGAACAAGCCAACCATCCCCACATGAAGCCAGTCCGCCTCCCCGCAGCCGCCACGAATGCGCTTCCACGCTGGGTCCTGTTCGCACTTTGCCTGCTCTATATACTTCCTGGCCTCATAGGCCGCGACCCATGGAAGACCGATGACGCCGCCGGGTTCGGTATCATGTGGACCATGGCGCACGGCGGCCTCGACGACTGGCTGTGGCCACATATCGTGGGATTGCCCGCAGCCGACAAGGGACCGCTGGCGTTCTGGATAGGCGCTGTCTGCATCAAGCTGTTCGGTAGCATGCTGGGCGACGCGGGGGCGGCTCGCATTGCGACAGCGGGATTCTTCCTGCTTGGCTCGCTTTCCGTCTGGTACACGACCTACCTTCTGGGCCGCCGGCCCGAGGCACAGCCGCTGCGCCTGGCATTCGGAGGTCAGCCGGAACCCAGCGATTACGGCCGAACACTGGCCGACGGCGCCTTGCTCATTTATCTCGGCTGCCTCGGCTTGCTGGTCCACAGCCATAGCACCAGCGCAGAAGCCTTGCAGGTATCGCTGGTCGCGTTCTCGCTCTACGCAAGCGCTCGCCTGTTCGAGCTGCGCACATGGCGCGCTGCGGCGCTGCTTGGGCTTGCACTCGGTCTGTCGGTGCTGGCGCGCGGCTGGGTCCTTCCGCTTGCGTTATGGGCCGGGCTGCTGGTACTGGCATCGCTGCGCGAGCGCTCGCTCCTGCTCAAACTGTGCGCGGTCGTCCTGCCGATCGCCGTCATGGTGGCTGGCTCCTGGATTCTCGCCTGCCGCATCGTGCGCCCGTTCAACAGTTCACCCTACGACGCATGGATGCTCTGGAACTACCAGCAGCTCGCCCTGCCGTCGTGGGACAACATCAGGCATCTCTTCAAGAACGGTATCTGGTTTGCATGGCCGGCCTGGCCGTTCGCCGGATGGGCAGTGTATGCGTGGCGCAGGCAATACCAGGCGCCGCATATCACCTTGCCGCTGAGCTTCTTAGGCATTTCCGTTTTGCTTATCCTGTTCAGCGGCCATTCGGAAGAAAGCATCCTGCTGCCCATGCTGCCGCCGCTGGCGATTCTTGCGGCATTCGGCTTGCCGACCATGAAGCGCGGCGCGATCAATGCGGTGGACTGGTTCTCGGTCATGACCTTGACGACGTGCGCCGGCTTCATCTGGCTCGGCTGGATCGCCAAACAAACCGGCTGGCCGGCGCAACTGGCGCGAAATGCGTTCAAGCTCGCGCCAGGATTCAAGCCCGAGTTCAGCCTGATCGCTTGCGTGGTTGCCGCGCTTGCCACCGCCGGCTGGTTCGTCCTGGTTCACTGGCGCGTATCGCGCCGTCCTTCCGTGCTGTGGCGCGCGGTCGTGCTGTCCTCCGGGGGCGTGATCTTGTGCTGGCTGCTGTTGACCACGTTGTGGATGCCATGGATCAATTACGGCAAGAGCTATGCGGGCGTGGCGAAGCAACTTGCCGAGAAGCTTCCTCCAAGCCAGTACTGCATCGATACCAACATCGGCCCGGCACAACGCGCATCCTTTGCTTACTTCGGACACGTTTCCTTCGCACAGTTCGACAACGCGCATTGCGATTACTTGCTGTTGCAAGACAATAACGGCAGAAAACCGAATGCCAAAACAACGAACCCGCCCAGCAATGCATGGCGGCTGCTGTGGAATGGACGCCGTCCGTCCGACCGTGATGAGCGATTCCGCCTCTATCAACGCGTGAACTGACGTTGCAAGACGCTCATCGCCCATCCTTTATCCGCCGCATCGCTGCCCTCGCATGGCCGCTTCTGATCGGTCAACTGGCAGTCATTGCAAACGGAGTCATCGACACTGCGATGACTTCGCGCTTTTCGGCCACCGACCTTGCCGCCCTCGCCGTCGGTACGTCGATCTACATCAGCATTTTTGTCGGCTTGAATGGTGTGCTTGCCGCGCTCGCACCCGTAATCGGTCAGTTGTTCGGCGCGCAACGCTTCGAGGCAATTGGCGCCGAAGTCAAGCAAGGGATCTGGCTTGCACTGTTCCTGACGGTGATCGGCTGCCTCGTCTTGTTATTCCCGCAGCCCTTGCTGTCGCTTGCCCATGCTTCCAGCGCGCTGAATGACAAGGCATCGCTTTATCTGCGCATTCTCGCACTGGCACTTCCGGCGACCTTGGGTTTTCGTATCTATGCCTCGCTCAATACGGCTATTGGACGGCCGAAAATGGTGATGGCCTTGCAAATCGGCGCACTGGCGCTCAAGGTACCGCTCAACGCCTTGTTCATTTTCGGCGGCCTCGGCATCCCGGCCTTGGGCGGGCCAGGATGCGCAGTAGCAACGGGCATCACCGTCTGGGTAATGTTTCTGATCTGCGGCCTCATCGTGCGCTTCAATCCATCCTATCGGCTGTTCGGCGTATTCGGAACCGGCCTTGTCGGACCGGTTTGGACTGCGCAGCGCGAACTGCTCAAGCTCGGCATTCCGATGGGACTGAGTTATCTGATCGAAGTGACCGCATTCACCTTCATGGCCTTGTTCATTGCCCGTCTGGGAGACATTGCCGTGGCCGGACATCAGATCACCGCCAATTTCGGCACCGTGCTGTACATGATTCCGCTGGCGATCGCCAACGCGACAGGAACATTGGTAGCGCAATCGGTCGGTGCTCGCGATTTGTCCTCCGCGCGGCGGATCGGATACAGCGGCATTCGCCTGGCCGCCGTCCTGTCGGTGACGATAGGATGCATTGTATGGCTGGCACGGGGCGCGATCGTGCGGGCTTATACACCGAACGAAGCCGTTATCGCGGCAGCGCTCCCCTTGTATGTATTCATCGCCTTCTACCAGTTGTTCGACGCGGTCCAGGTCACTACCGCATTCGTACTGCGCGCATACAAGGTCGCCGTCATTCCCACGCTGATGTACGCCGTCGCGCTCTGGGGTGTCGGTTTGGGAAGCGGCTACGTGCTGGGCCTGAACCCGTTCGGCATCAGCCCGCGCATGCTGCAGGGCGCAGCCGGCTTCTGGATGGGCAATAGCGCCGCATTGGCACTTGTCGGCGCCGGCCTGCTCTGGTATCTGCGACAAGTGCAACGCAACATTGAACAGGATAATTGATACTGCAATCCCGGTGAGGTGCGCTTGCTGATCAGACTTTCATCGGCAGAATCACCATCTGCAGACTTTCAAAATGCAGGCGCCGCTGGATGGCGAGGGCCGCCTGGTTGTGCAGCAGTCGGGTGAACCAGTTGTCGTGTTCGAAGACCAGTTTGCTGGTGAAGAAAATGGAACTCGGATATTCCTTGTTGATCGTTTCGCACAGCTTCGTTACCTCATCCACGACATCGGTACCGAAACCGAGATATGCTGCCGAGGCCATGCCATGGCTATGGCAAAAATCGACAAAGTATTTGAGCGTGGCATTCGCTTCGGCGCGCATATGCTCCACCGCGCCCTCGCCGCCATAGGCATGCGCATCAACAGTGCGGGCATTGACGAAGATGAAGTTCTTGAAATGTCCCGGGAACATGCGCTGCACCCAGAGCAATGCATGCAAGCCGCCGCCGCGCGAGGAGCCGACGATGAATACCGCCGTCTGGTCCTGAGGATTCGGCTCGACCGGGCCGACATGGGAGCCGAAGGGCTGGTTCGCAAATACCTGATCGACTGAGTGAATCGCCTCCTTGGTATCGCGGTAGTGATTGCGAATGTAAATGCACAGGCTGGCAATCGCACCGATGATCACGGCTGCAGCCCAGCCGCCGGCGGTGAATTTTTCAACCAGCAGGACCAGGAGAATGCCTGCGCAGATGACAAAGCCGATGAGCGATAACAAGAAGCGGCGCAGCCAGTATCGCTGGTCCTTGTGTTGCCACCAATACAGGCACAGGCCGAACAGCGAAATCGCAAAGGTCAGGAAAACCGAAACCGAATACAGAACGACCAGCAATGTAACACTGCCGCCGGTCCAGAGCAGAATGGCGAGCGCGGCAATCCCCATCACCAGGATGCCGTTCTGCGTCACAAGGCGCGTGGACAGATAGCGGAATTTATGGGGTACCCAGGAATCGGCCGCCATGTTGGAGAGCACCGCCGGGCCACCAAGAAAGCCTGTATTGGCGGCCACGAACAAGAGACCTGCTTCGAACGCCAGCACGAGCGTCAGAACGATGTTGTTGGTCCAATCACTGAGTCCGATACTCGCGATGATGGCGCGGAAGGTCGAAGCATTCAGCGTCTGCCCCTCAACTGGCTTCGCGTCCCACAACAAGTAAAGCAGGATGATGCCGCTCGCGGTGAATGCAAGTGATAGCGCCATGTAGATCATGGTCATCTTGCCCGTATGCACGCGAGGTTCGGCCAGAATATTGACGTTGTTGGAGACGGCTTCGAGGCCGGTATAAGTACCGCCGCCCTGCGAGTAGGCAAGCAACAGCATGCCGGCGACACTGATCCAGCCGATGTTGCTCGCCAGCGCCTTCGTCTCCGTCAAGGTATTCGGCACCAACTCCGGCAAGTGCGCCGCGTGCGAAAAGATACCGAAAACAATCAGCGTGAAATGCGTGACGACAAAGCCGAGGAAGACCGGCAAGAGAATGCGGATCGCTTCCTTCATACCGCGCAGATTGAGGATAATCAGCACCGCGACGAAAAATGCCTCTGACCAGACCTTGTACGGTTGGAACCCGAGCGGCAGAAGCGATGCGAGCGCCTCGACGCCTGCCGCAACCGAAATCGAGATCGTCAATACATAGTCGAGGATCAGCGCGCATCCGGCAATCAAGCCGAGATACGGACCGACCAACCGGGTTGCAACGCGATAACCGCCGCCACCGGTCGGGAACAGTTCGATCACCTGGTTGTAGGCAAGCGCAATGATGAACACGGTAATCGCAGTGGCCAAGGCCATGTACAGCCCGAGATGACTATGCTCACCCAGGGCGCGGAAGGTTTCTTCCGGGCCGTAAGCGGAGGACGACAAACCGTCGGCGCCCAGTCCTACCCAGGCCAAAAACGCGACCAGCGCCAGGGAATGGCGCGTCTCGCTTTTCATGGGATCAAGTGCTTTGCCGAGGACAATCTCGCGGATTTTGGCAGGCTTCATTATTGTTGTTGAATTACCGGTGCTTGGCGGTTTTCACTGAGCGAAGTAGGCGATGATACGCCTTTCGATTCTGGTGTGACAATGTAATCGCGCCGCCTTGTGTTGCTCGATCGCTGCAAATAGGTGATAATACTAGCTTGCGTGTCGCCGAGATGGCGGAATAGGTAGACGCACGGGACTCAAAATCCCGCGCTGGAAACAGCGTGCCGGTTCGATTCCGGCTCTCGGCACCAAAGACCTGCAACAATATCAGCGCACCCTCGGCGGTGCGTTTTTCATTTCGGGCGGCCCTTTTCACGGCGTTGCGTCCCTCCAATGCGCTCGACCTCGATTCAATATGACCGGCATAAACGTTCTATACTGAGCAAGTTTTGACGGCACAACAATCCTTGGCGCATTTCCTGGTCTGCATTCGCAATCAACCTCCTGTCTGAAACAGTGTGATTCATGCCCGTCTCACTCGATAACCTGCTCGTCGTCGGCATTTCTTCCCGCGCCCTGTTCGACCTGGAAGCGGAAGAAACAATTTTCCGCACGCAAGGTCTGGATGTCTATCGGCAGCACCAGATCGAAAATGAAAACGAGATCCTGAAACTGGGTGCAGGCTTTGCACTGGTACGCGCATTGCTCAAGTTGAATGTGCTGGTCCACAACCAGCGTTTCGTCGAAGTCGTCATCATGTCGCGCAACTCGTCCGAGACGTCCATGCGCATTTTTAATTCAATCAAACATTACGACCTCGACATCACGCGCGCAGTTCTTTCCGGTGGTGCGCCGCTGTCTCCGTATCTGCGTGCATTCAACGTCAGCCTGTTCCTGTCGCTGCATGAAGACGATGTGCAGGCCGCAATCAATTCCGGTGTGGCGTCCGCCCTGCTCTACCAGAAGCCTGACAATGCCTTTGAGGAGCTGGAGCAGATTCGCATCGCCTTCGATGGCGACGCTGTGATTTTTTCGGACGAGTCGGAAAGGATTTTTCAGACGCAAGGCATCGAAGCATTCGAAAACCACGAACGCGAAAATGCAATGAAGCCATTGCCCGAAGGACCGTTTGCACGCTTGCTGAAAGCGTTGTCCTATATCCAGAACAATTTCAAGTCTTCCGATGGAAGATCGGCGCCGATTCGCACTGCCCTAGTGACCGCACGCTCGTCGCCGGCACACGAACGGGTGATTCGCACTTTGCGTGCGTGGAATGTTGCGATCGACGAAACCTTCTTCATGGGCGGTGTCGCCAAGTCGGATGTACTGGCGGCCTTCAAGCCCCATATCTTCTTCGACGACCAGCCCGGACATTGCGACCGAGCTGCGCCGCTGGTGCAAACCGGGCTCGTTCCGGTCATGCGGATATCCTAGCTGGCATGTGCCGTTCGCCTCTCATGCGAGGGAGCGAACAGCACAGTTCTTCCGGCGCAATCAGCGATTCGCCACCGCATCCATCACGCACAGCGCGGCCATGTTCACGATGCGACGCACCGTGGACGACGGTGTCAGCACATGCACCGGCTTGGCGCAGCCGAGCAGGATCGGGCCGATCGCGATGCCGTTGCCTGCTGCGGTCTTGATCAGGTTGTAGGAAATATTCGCGGCGTCGATGTTCGGCAGGACCAGCAGATTGGCTTCCCGCGTGAGCGGCGAGTCGGGCATCATCGTCTTCAGCAATGTCGCGTCGAGCGCGGTGTCACCGTGCATCTCGCCA
>NZ_DATFAF010000048.1:0-81548 GCF_035254865.1 Noviherbaspirillum sp. | reverse complement strand
GATCGGCCACGTCGGCCCGATCTCCGGCGCCATCGCCCACCTCGGCAAGGACAATGAAAACGGCGCGCGCATGGCCATCGACGAGCTCAACGCCAAGGGCGTGACCATCGGCGGCAAGAAGGCCAAGTTCGAACTGCTGGCTGAAGACGACGCTGCCGATCCGAAGCAGGGTACTGCCGCAGCGCAGAAGCTGGTCGATGCCAAGGTCAACGGCGTGATCGGCCACCTCAACTCCGGCACCACGATCCCGGCCTCCAAGATCTACCACGACGCCGGCATCCCGCAGATCTCCCCGTCCGCAACCAACCCGAAGTACACGCAGCAAGGCTTCAAGACGGCCTTCCGCGTCGTGGCCAACGACGGCCAGCTGGGCGGCACATTGGGGCGCTATGCAGCCGACCAGCTCAAGGCGAAAAAGGTCGCTGTGATCGACGACCGTACCGCTTATGGCCAAGGCGTTGCACAGGAATTCATCAAGGGTGCCAAGGCCAAGGGCGTGCAGGTTGTGGCCCAGCAGTACACCAATGACAAGGCAACCGACTTCAACGCCATTCTGACCTCCATCAAGGCCAAGAATCCTGATGTCGTCTTCTTCGGCGGCATGGATGCGGTAGCCGGCCCGATGCTGCGCCAGATGAAGGCACTGGGCATCAATGCCAAGTTCATGGGCGGCGACGGTATCTGCTCCGAGGGTCTGGCACAACTGGCCGGCGACGCGCTGGGCGACGGCCAGGTGGTATGCGCCGAAGCAGGCGGCGTGGAAGAAGCACAGAAGAAGGGCATGGAAGATTTCCGTGCCGCATACAAGCAGAAGTTCGGCACCGACGTGCAGATCTACGCACCGTACGTCTATGACTCCGTGATGGTAATGGTCGAAGCCATGAAGAAGGCCGGCTCGGCCGAACCGGCGAAGTACCTGCCGGAGCTGGCGAAGATCAAGTACAAGGGCGTGACCGGCAATATCGCATTTGACTCCAAGGGCGATATCAAGGACGGCACCCTGACGCTGTACACCTACAAGGGTGGCAAGCGTACGCAACTGGCCGTCGTCAAGTAATACTGGCCGAATCAGCAGCAACTAGTAGTCTCCATCGAAGCGGTTGGCCTTGCGGCCAACCGCCTTTTTAAGGCCGCGCTCCTACATTCACTGTCTGAAGATTTTCCGATTCGCCGATACAAAACAGGAAGACCCTGCATGCAATCGCCGTGACGACGCGGTGATCTGCTGGCACACTACCTGTTCGTCAACGCTGGAAACAGCGTCGCCCGGATAAGGATTCGGCCATGCAAACCATCTCCACCGCACGCAAGAAGATCGGCATCATCACCGGTTCCGGACCGGAAGCGGGCCTCGACCTGTGGGGCAAGATATTGCGCGCCAGCCGGAAGCAGCAGGGCGACCGTTTCCGTGGCGATCTCGATGCACCGAACGTGACGATTTTTTCCGAACCGGCGCTCGGCTTGTCGATGGAGCTGGAGGCGAATGACGGCGAGGTCTGGAACTGCCTGAAAGACGCAGCGCAAGCGATGGCGCAGCGCGTCGATTACTATGCGATCGCCTGCAATACCCTGAACTATTATCAGCCGCAACTGGAGGCGCTACAGCTGCCGGCGACACTGATTTCATTCGCCGATGTCGCGCTCGAATACCTGCAGGCCAATCGTATCGAACGTATTGCCTTGCTCGGTGCGCGCCCGGTCACCGATCTCGGCCCGTGGTCCCATTACCGCAAACTGGTTGAACATGTCGACATCGAACTTCCGAGCGCAGAGGCTGCGCAGCGCCTGCACCAGCTGATCTACGACGTGAAAACCGTCGGCGGCCAGGTTGCCGGCATTCGCGAACGTTTCAGCGAAATCCTGAACGCACTTGAGTCCGACCTTGTTCTTCTAGCATGCACCGAATTGCCATTGATACCGCTGGAGCCCGGCACAAAATCGGCTGTCGACGTGACCGACCTCGTCGCGCACAAGCTGGCACGGCTGGCGAATACCTATTGAGAATGTCGAAAAAAAGATGAGCAGAAAACACATCGGCCTGATCTATACCGGCGGCACGGTCGGTATGCGGCAAACGGCGCAGGGTTATGCCCCGATGCCGGATTTTGCTACTGCCCTGGCCCGCTTGCTGGATGACCACGACAACAATCTGCCGCGCTATACCTTGCACGAATACGATACCCCGATCGACAGCTCCAACGCGACCCCCGAGGATTGGCAAAGAATCGGACGCGATATCGCCGCGCGCTACGACGATCACGATGGGTTCGTCATTCTGCACGGCACCGATACCATGGCCTATACGGCGGCAGCGCTGTCCTTCATGCTGCAAGGCCTGCGCAAGCCGGTGATCATGACCGGCTCACAGATTCCGTTGAGCACGCAGCAGTCCGATGCGCCGCAAAACCTGATTGCCGCATTGCAGGTGGCGGCATCCGATGCCGTCAATGAAGTTGCCATCTATTTCAACCGGCGCCTGCTGCGGGGCAACCGTGCCACCAAGGTGAGCATCGCCTCGCTCGACGCGTTCGACAGCCCCAACTATCCCTGGCTGGCGGAAACCGGAAGCGACATGCGCTTCGACACGCAAGCACTGCTTGCACGTGCCGACAAGGAACGCTTCGAGCTGCCGGAATACACGCAACATCTTGTGCTGCCGATACGGTTCGTGCCGGGACTGCCTGCACGCGTCGTGCAGGCGATGCTCGACCTGAAGCCGGCCGCAGTGGTGCTGCAGTGCTACGGCGCCGGCAACGTACCCGACCGCGACCCGGCGTTGCTGGAAATGCTGAAACGGGCTAATGCCGGCGGTGTGGTGCTCGTCGCCTGCAGCCAGTCGCCGCAGGGGAAGGTATCGATCGGCACCTACGCCGCCGGCGCGGGCATGACTGCTGCGGGAGTGGTCGGCGCGAGCGACATGACCTTCGAAGCCATCTTCGCCAAGCTGCATCACCTGTTCGCGCTCGGCTTGAGTCCGGATGTGGTGCGCAAGGAATTCCTGCGCAATCTGAGCGGTGAGCTGACGGAGTGAGTCTATGCTTTCAGGTAGTTCGGCGCTTGACCATGAAAGTCGACGACGCCGGACACAGACCTGAAAACTGCGCCGTCGCCCGAATCGCATCAGGCGCATCCGTTCTTGCCGCAACCCGATAGCCGCGCTTTTCAAAAAACGGCGCGGCCGTTGTCGTCAACAGATAAATGGCCGCGACACCCTGAGCCTCCGCACGCTCTTCCGCTAACTTGACCAGACGGTCCCCCAATCCCTTGCGGCGCTGTTCAGGCGCAACGGCCAGGGAGCGCAGCAGCGCCACCGAGGAATAGATCTCCAGTCCGACAGCCCCTGCCAGTTCGGTGCCGGCAAATGCGCCGAAGAGTTGCAGTGCTTGCGACGACGTGAGATCGGAGGCGGACAGATGGCATGCGTCAAGGAGCTGTTCCAGTTGCGCGCAGCGCACGACAGGGCGGATTTCGATGTCGGGGAGTGCAGGATTGGTCATGTTCGTTCCTTGCTGAATGCCCGGCATCCAGGAAGCTGCCGAACAGCGTTCCGAGAACAGGCTCCGTGAAAACATTCAGGCTGCTCGGAAACGCACCGCGATTCAGGAAACTAGATACTACCTTCCTTTTCGATCACCAGAATACGCGCCACGCCGCGCGGGTGCGCCACATGCTCACAACCGACGCCGGCAAAGAAGATATCGCCAGTGCACAGTTCTGCGGACCTTTCCTCGCCGTTCTCGCGGTAGTGCATGTCGACGATGCCATCGAGGACGGCAAACACTTCTTCGCCGTCGTTGACATGCCATTGATACGGTGCGTCGGTCCAGTGCAAGCGGACGCTCGTGCCGTTCATGCTGGCGATATTCATTGCGTCCCAGGGTTTGCTGGCCGTGAAGTCACGGCTGCGGATCACTTTCACGTTTTGCTCCAACAGACGTTCATGAATGTACCGCGGTTGCCAGCGGAGAGGTGGCGTTGGACGGCGGTGCCGTGCCCGTGACCGACTTGCCCAATAGCGACGCGAATGAAAAAGCGAACTCCGTCTCGCCGTGCAGCTGCAGATAGGCGAGGCGCTCCTTGGCCTCCGCAATCGTGGGAATATGACCGGGTGCGATCCACCAGAGCGCCATGTAGACATCGTTGAATCGCTCAAACCATTGCCTGCGCTGTCGCATGGCCTCGGCATGCGCGGTCTTGTAGACGTAGTGCCGAAGATGCTCCGGCGATTGCCATACCGAGAGATTGATCAGGATGCGCTCATCTTCATAAGGCTGCAGGGAGGTCGCGTCGCCCTGTTCGGTCTTCAGGCGCCAGACGAAGCCCGGGCTGGCTTCCGCCAGGGCGTTGATCTCCTCAAGACGCGCGACGAAACCGGACATCACGGGATCGTCTATCGCCGCGCGGGCACGCCCGATGTTGACCTGGGCGATATGACATGGGCGAGCGTTCATTTTTCCTCCATTCCAAATGTTCCAGTTGGTATCGGGAGCATGCGCCGCACGGTCTTTCAGCAGTTCGTACTGCATGCACGATGGCGTTTGAGCGTAGCGCTGACCGTGCGACCACGGGCGAAGCGCGATGCGAGATCCGCCAACAGCAGCTTCAAGGTCTTCAGCCATTGGATTGTCGGCGCGCATTCGATGCGGCCTTCAGTCTGGTCGGCTTCGACGACGGTAACGCGGCCGGGTATCGTGGTGAAGGTGTCGCCGGTGTGCAGCCAGTAGTCGTGTGAAATGCCTTCGACGGTGATCCATACGCGACCTTGTGTGACGCGCAAGGTGTGGGCACGTCCGGCGACGCCGGAAACGGCCTGTCCGGCCGGGATGCTGAGTACCTGTTTTGTGAATAAGCCTCTCATGATGGTGCGCTCCTGAAATAACGGCGGCATCGCTGCATGCTTGCAGAATCGTTCGATACGTCACCGTGCAAGATCATTCTAGTGCTTGCGCGGCACGTGTCTAAACGATATATTTTTGATTCTCTTGCTAATATTGTTCACATATGGCCGACTTCAGACGACTCCCGAATCTTGCCGCGCTGCGTGCCTTCGAGGCGGCTGCGCGGCATGGCAATTTCTCGCGTGCGGCGGAGGAAATCCATGTTACGCATGGCGCGATCAGTCACCAGGTGCGCGCGCTGGAGGAGGAGTTGGGCGTTGCCTTGTTCGCGCGGCACGGCAAGCGCATTGCCATCACACCGGACGGCGAGCATTTCGCGGCGGTGTTGCGCAAGGCGATGACCGAGATTGCCGGCGCGGCGGAAGCATTGCAGGTAAATGCGAAACAGACGCGGCTGACCGTGACTTCGCTGTCGTCGTTCGCTGCGCGCTGGTTGTCCCCGCGCCTCGGTCGTTTCATCGAGCAGCACCCCGGTCTGGAGGTGATGCTGCAGTCGAGCAATCAATTGACCGATTTCGTGCGCGAGTCGGTCGACCTCGGCATTCGCTTCGGCCATGGCAACTACCAGGGGCTGACTGTCGAGAAAATCATGGACGACTATTACTATCCGGTTGCCAGTCCCCGATTCAACCGCGGGAAGTTGCCTCGCACGCCGCAGAAGCTGGCGCAGCATCCTTTGCTGAGATGTGTGATGGAGCCGTGGACGCCGTGGTTCCGCGCAGCCGGGCTGGATTTGCTGGAGCCGACCGGCGGCCTGGTGTTTCAGGATTCATCGATGCTGGTCCGCGCGGCCGCCGAGGGCCATGGCATTGCGCTGGCGCGGCACTCGCTGGCCATGATGGAGATTGCATCGGGTGAATTGGTGCGCCTGTTCGATATCGCGATCAGGTGCCCGCAGTCGTATTATCTTGTCTGTCCGCCGGAAGCGATGCAGAAGCCGCAAGTGCGGGCTTTCCGCGACTGGCTGTTTGACGAGGTGGCAAAGACGCCGCGGGCGTGATTACAGCACCACTTTGACCATCGGGTGCGATGAGAGCGCGCGATACAGATTGTCGAGCTGTTCACGGCTGGTGGCGCGCACCGTGATGGTCAGGGACAGGTAAGTGCCGTTCGACGAGGCGCGCATTTCCATTTTGCCGGCATGAAAGGTCGGGTCGTGCAGTCTGACGACCTCGACCATTGTTTCTGCAAACGTTTCCTGCATGATGCCCATGACCTTGATGGGAAAGTCGCTCGGGTATTCGATGAGGGAATCGGTGGCTTGGGACATGGCTTGCTCGCGCGCTAATGTGCAGATGCGGCTTCGCGTGAATGCGAAACCGCGAATATCAATGCGCGTATTTTACGCTCTCTTGGCGTCCTGATATGCCGCGTAAAGTTTGCGGAACACCGGGCCCGGCTCCCCATTGCCGATGCGCTTGTCGTCGATCTGCACGACCGGGAGCAGTTCGCGGCTAGCGGACGAAATCAGCACTTCATCCGCGGCAAGCACTTCCTCGCGCGTCATGCGGCGTGCCTCGAACGGCATGTTGCCGGAACGGCACAATTCCTCGATCAGGCCGTAGCGTATGCCTTCCAGAATCAGCGAGTCCTTGGGCGGTCCCATCAGCTTCCCATCCTTGACGACCCAGACGTTCGAGGACGAGCCTTCCGTCAGGAAGCCGTCGCGGAACTGGATTGATTCCATGGCGCCATGCTCCACCGCATATTGGGCGGCCAGGACGTTGCCGAGCAGGGAAATCGACTTGATGTCGCAACGCAGCCAGCGCTTGTCTTCCAGCGATACGCAGGCGATGCCGTTTTCGCATAACTCGGCGGCGGGCGGCGTAAAGGGATTGGTCATGATGAACACGGTCGGCGTCACGCCTTGCGGGAACGCATGCGCGCGCTTGGCGACGCCGCGCGTGACTTGCATGTAAATCAGCTGGTCGTCGGAGGCGAGCGCCGAGCTCACGCGTTCGATCAGTGACATCCATTCGTCCGCGCTGTGCGGATTGTGGATGCCGACCGCATTCAGGCTGCGAAAAAGGCGGGCCATGTGTTGCCGCGGCCGAAACAGGCGGCGCGCATACATCGGGATCACTTCATAGACGCCATCACCGAAAATAAAGCCGCGGTCGAGCACCGGGATCTTCGCTTCGGACAGCGGTGTCATTTCACCATTGAGGTACACGAGCGGGTCTTGGTCTTGCATGACGATTCCTGTGAAAGGGGATGAGTCATTCTTGCATAATCACAGCGAGGCGATGATGCAAAATCGGAATGGGGGAGGGACGTGCGGGGAGTGCTGGCGGGTTGACAATCGGGCCGATGCCGCTTGCCGGAAGAACACAGGGCGGACATCGGATGTCCGCCCTGCAGGAAGATTCAGACTGTTACTTCATCCACAAGCGGATCGAATCCCATGCGCGGCCGAAGATGCTGGCCTGATTGACTTGTTCCAGCGCAAGCACCGGCAGTTCGGTCAGCGCCTTGCCGTCGACCATCACCTTCATCACGCCAACCTTGCTGTTCTGCGCAACCGGCGCGACCAGCGGATCCTTGCGTTCCAGGACCGGCTTCATCTTCTCAGCCACGCCCTTCGGCACGGTGACGTACACGTCCTTCGTGAAGCCGATTTTCACCTGGTTCTGCGAGCCTTTCCAGACTTCCGGCGTCGCGACGGGCTGGCCCTTCGCATACAGCTTCACGGTGTCGAAATTCTGGAAGCCCCAGTTCAGCAGCTTCTGGCTTTCCTGGCTGCGCACCTGGTCGGAGACCGTGCCGAGCACGACCGCAATCAGACGGCGGTCGCTGTTGCCGGAGGGGCGGTGCGCGGTAGAGATCAGGCAGTAGCCGGCAGTCGACGTGTGGCCGGTCTTCAGGCCGTCGACGGTCGGGTCGGCCCACAGCAGGCGGTTGCGGTTCTGCTGCTTGATCTTGTTATAGGTGTATTCCTTGATCGAGTAGATCTTGTAATCCTCGGGGTGATCGTAGATCACGTGCGTTGCCAGGGTGGCGAGATCTTCCGCGGTGGTGTAGTTGCCGGGGTCGGGCAGGCCGTGCGCGTTGGCAAAGTGAGTCGATTTCAAGCCCATGCGCTCGGCTTCGCGGTTCATCAGGTTCGCGAAGGTCTCCTCGGTTCCCGCAACTGCCTCGGCCAGCGCCACCGCCGCGTCATTGCCGGACTGGATGATCAGGCCGTACAGCAGGTCGTTGACTTTCACGGGCGTGGCAGGATCGATAAACATTTTCGAGCTGCTCTTGTCGACTTTCCAGGCGCGCACCGAAACGTTGACCATCTGGTTCGGGTCGAGCCGCTTTTCCTTGATGGCGGAAGAGGCAAGATAGGCGGTCATCAGCTTCGCGAGGGATGCCGGTTCGACACGCATATTGGCTTCATGGGACGCGAGCACCTGACCGCTGGTGGCATCGAGCAGCAGCCACGACCTGGCGTCGATGGTCGGTGCGGGAACGGATTGCGCGTAGGCGCAGGACAACGAGAGCAAGGTGGCGGCCAGCGCCGCTAGAAAGTTTTTCATGGATATGCAATACGAAAGCTGCCCGGGTCGGGGCGGGTGACAAGTGGAAACAAGCTGCGAAATTATAGCGCCGCGGCCTGCACGGTTTTCAGGCAGGTTTTAGCGATGCCAAATTTCGACCACGAAATTCTTTATATGTTGCAACTTGCGATGAAAAAAATGATCGGCGCCGGGAATCACGACGACCGGCAGGTCTTGCGGCCGCGCCCAATCGAATACATCCGCCAGCGGAATGGTGTCGTCCTGCTCGCCATGGATCAGGATGGTGTTGGCGGGCACATGGGGAACGTCCCATTTGCCGGCGGCGGTTCCGACCAGCACCAGGCGTTCGGCGGGCTTGCCCTGTTCGCTCAGGCGTTGCTGCAAATTCGCCTGCACGAAGGTGCCAAAGGAGAAACCCGCCAGCGCGACCGGCAGACCGGGGTATTGCTGTTGCATATGCGTCAGCAATAGCGCCATGTCGTCGGTTTCACCGCGGCCGGCGTCATGCACGCCTTCGGACTTGCCGACACCACGGAAATTCATGCGGACGGCAACATAGCCGAGTGCGACAAAGGCGCGCACCAGCGTCTGCGTCACCTTGTTGTCCATGGTGCCGCCATACAAAGGGTGGGGATGGGCGACCAGCGCGAGGCCGCGCGGTTCGCCATGCGGCAGGTCGAGTGCGCATTCCAGCGCGCCCGCGGCTCCGCGCATCGTGAAGCGTTGCGTGTGGGCGTTCATGTCAGATCTTCAGGCGCTCGACGACTTTGCCGCCGATGATATGAGAATCGATGATTTCATCGATGTCATGCGTATCCACATAGGTGTACCAGGTGCCTTCCGGATAGACCACGATCACCGGACCTTCTTCGCAGCGGTCGAGACAGCCCGACTTGTTGATGCGAACCTTGCCCTGACCGCTCAAACCCAGTTGCTTGATGCGGTTTTTCGCGTGCTCCTGTGCGGCTTGCGCTCCCTTGTCGTAACAGCAAGGGCGGCCTTCTTCGCGCTGGTTCACGCAAAAGAAGACATGGTGTTGATAGTACGGCTTGTCAGACATGTCAGAGTTTTTCGGGTGTTCCGTCAAAGGGGCAATGATACACCCGGCCCGGTTTTCGCTCCCGACCGGCGTGCTTGCAGACAGCATCAGTTCTTCTTCATCCGATGCGCCGGATGCAGCAGGAACCACAGTGCCAGGAATGGCCAGAACACCGACAGAAAGTGCGCCGCGCCGTTGAAGTTCAGGAATTTCCCCTGCGTCCAGGTCTGAAGCGTCGCGACGAAATAGGGATTGGCCGGGACCAGGTTGATGACAATGAAACTGAACAGCAGGCTGACGGCGGCGATTCTTCGTTGCGCGACTGCTGGCGCATACGCAAGACCGGTGACCATCATGGCGCCGATCAGCAAGCCGCCCTTGGCGCCGGGGGTAAACCAGGCGAGTGCGTTTGCCGGCGCAAACAGCAAGGCGTTGGCCATGAATTTGGTGGCCAGCACCACGATCGTCAGGGCCAGCAGCAGCGGCGCCTTCGACACCTGCTTGCGCAAGACGCAGGACAAGGTAAGCAGCGCGCCGGTGAATCCGAAGGCCGTAATCATGGTTTCCGCCAACCAGTATTCCTGCACCGTCAGCTGAACATCGCGCAAGAGCATGGCAAGCAGGTCGACCGGCGTGTCCAGCCAGTCGGACAGCCACTCCGACAGTATCGGCACGATCTGGCCGTGGCCGAACAGATAACCTTGCGGATAGATCTGGGCAAGCGGCCACAAGCCGACCACGATCAGGCCGCGGCCCGCCTCGGGCACAAACCAGTCGCGGCGCAATTGCAGCAGGCGGCTCTGGGTCAGGAAGAAGGGGCTCAGCAGGACGCCGGCCACCGCGCCCAGCACGGTGCCGGCTAGATTGGTGAGGAAGTCGAGGTTGGAGGAAACGCGGTTCGGCAGAAAGGTCTGAATCGCTTCCATCGCGCCGGACAGCAGCATGCCGCAGAAAACGGCAAGGATCGCCGCCGACACGCCGCGCACGTTCGGGTGCAGTGCAAATACCACAAGAACGCCGAAGGGCAGATAGCCGATCACGTTGGTGACGACGTCGAACCCGGTCCAGTAATGCGGCATGGGCGCGAGCAGGAAGCTCCAGAACGGCAAACCCATGCTGTGCCAGTTGGAGAACGGATACAGGCTGGCGTAGACGATCAGAAAGGTATACATCAACAAGCCGACCCGCGCAAAAGTCGATACATGCGCGGGTGGCGTCGTGTGCGGAATGTCCTCGTTTGACGGCATTGCTTGTTTGCTGGATGAACAACCTGCGGCTCGGCGAGTCGCGCGCTGCTTGAATGACGGATGGCTCTCTATTCTCGATTCATGCGCGTGCCGGAGCAAGCGAAATTATTTCAGGTCGAGCGTATTCAGCCACATGATCAGATCCGAGATCACCGCATCACTTGCCGCGGCCAGCGCCTTCACTCCGCCGGCGGCGTCCGCGTTTGGCGCCGGCACTTGCCGGTTGATCGACTTCTGCGCAACCAGGATGCGTCCCTTGTATACCGAAGCGCGCAGGCCGACGCGCGCCACGCTTTGGCCGGGCGCCTGGAAGTATTGCGTGAAGTCGTCGGCTTCCAGGCGCAGCACCGGGATGTTGATCGCGCCGTCGGAGGCGGGCAGCACCACACCCCCTGCCTGCGCGATGCGCGACTTCAGATGTTGCAGCAGCAGTTGTCCGGGCGCCATGACCCAGCGGGCCTGCGCATAGGGGCGCGGCTGCTGCTCATTCGCATAATCCAGGCGGAAGAAAATCATCGTGCTGTCCAGCCATGCAGGCACCTGAATGTCGGCAACGCTGATCGGCGGCAAGGCAGGCAATGTCGTGCCTTGTTTCGCGTGCAACGGTCCGAGGTCGTAGAGGGTGGACGACTCGGGTCGCGGCAATGCGCATCCTGCAAGCAGCATCACGCAGAGGGCGATCCATATCGGCAGCAGTGGTGAGGCGATCTGTGAGGCGATTTTTTTCATCGGTGTTTTCCTTTTACTTCGACGGCGCGGCAAAACCCGGCTCGCCCGGGCCCGGCGAGATCTCCGGCGGACCGAACAGCACGCTTTGCGGACGCTGACTCAGATTGTCGAGCGTGCGATTGAGTGCGCGTATCGACGAGCGCGCTTCGCCGGCCAGCGGCAGCGTGTCGTGTTCAAGCTTGTCCGCCACGGAACCGAGCCTGTCCGCGCTGGCGGAGAAGGTGTCGATCGGGCCGCCCGGCGTCTGCAGCTTGGTGCTGAGACCGTGCAGGCTGTTGGTGAGACCGCTGACATCCTTCGACAGCGTGTTCAGCGAATTGAGCGTCTGCTGCATCTGGTTGGCCAGCGCAGGCAGTCTGGCGAGCGTCGGCTCCAGGCGGCGCGGAATGGTTTCGATTTCGGTGGCGGCCTTGCTCACGTTGTCGAATGCATTCAGGATCGCCTTCTGATTTTCCGGCTCCAGCATGTTGTTGATGCGTCTGGCGACTTCTTCCGTCTGCTTCAGGATCGCCAGCCCGCGGCCTTGCAATTCGTCGAACAGGCTGGGCCGCATTTCGATGCGCGCGATCTGCTCCCTGCTGCTGCGTACCCTGACAGGGCGGCTGCCATCGTCATCCAGTTGCACATAGGCGATGCCCGTCACGCCTTGATAGCCGAGCGTGGCGAAGGTCGATTGCGTGATCGGCGTATCGGGACGCACGCTGATGTGCACCAGGATCTGGCCGACCACCTGCGGATCGAACGTGATGTCGTCCACCTTGCCGATGTCGAGACCGCGATACCGTACATCGGCTTGCGGATTGAGGCCGGGGATCGAAAGCTTGGTCGCGATCTGGTACGGCACCCATTCCACCTGGTCGCGGTTGAGCCACAGGCCGACCAGTATCGCGGCGATCAACAGCGCAATGGTGAACAAACCGGCCACCAGTGCATGCGATTTGTTTTCCATGATGGGGTGTCAGCTCCTTAAAACTTCCAGCGCGCGCTTTCCGCGCTCGCCGAGGAAAAACTGTTGAATGAAGGAATGCGGAATCGCGATCACCTGTTCCGGCGTGCCGGTGGCAATGACGCGCTTCTCCGCCAGCACGGCGATGCGGGTCGACAAGGCAAACAGCGTATCGAGATCATGCGTGACCATCACTACCGTCAGATGCAATTGCTGATGCAGTCCGCGGATCAGTGCGACAAAACTTTCCGACAGGTCCGGGTCCAGTCCGGCTGTCGGTTCGTCAAGAAAAAGCAATTCCGGTTCCAGTGCCAGCGCACGCGCCAGCGCTACCCGCTTGACCATGCCGCCGGACAAATCGGCCGGCATTTTCAGGGCGTCTTTCGGCGTGATGCCGACCATGTCGAGCTTGAGCAGGGTCGCATCGCGGATCAGGTCTTCCGGCAAAGCATGCAGCTCGCGCATCGGTTGCGCAACATTATCGAAGGCCGTCAGTGCAGAAAACAATGCGCCGTGCTGGAACAGCATGCCCCATCGATTGCGCAGGCTTTGGCGCCGCCCGTCGTCGCCGATATCTTCGCCGAATACCTGCACGCTGCCGCGCGTCGGCGTTTCCAGTCCGAGCATCTGGCGCAACAGTGTCGTCTTGCCCGAGCCGGAGCCGCCGACCAGCGACAGGATTTCTCCTTGCTGCACCTCCAGGTTCAAGTCCTGATGGACAACGAATTGACCGAATTGCGTCCACAGCTTGCGGATCTGAATGACCGGGTTTGCCATCAGGAGAACCCCACGCCCTTGAACACGATGGCGAACACGGCATCGGCCAGGATGACGACGGTGATCGCGGTCACCACCGAGAGCGTGGTGCCTTGTCCCAGGCTTTCGGTATTCGGCTTCACGCGCAACCCGAAATGGCAGGCGACCAGCGCAACCAGGCTGCCGAAGACGATGCCCTTGCCGAGGCCGATCCAGTAATTCGGCAGCGGAACGGCGGACGGCAGTTGCTGCACGAAGTAGGTTGCCGACAGTCCGAGTTCCAGCTTCGCCGCGGTCATCCCGCCGAGCAGGGCGATCGCATCCGTCCACACCACAAGCAGCGGCATCGAGATTGCCAACGCAAGCACGCGCGGCAGGATCAGCCGGAAGCCGTGCGGCATGCCCATCACCAGCATCGCGTCGAGTTCTTCGGTCACGCGCATGACGCCAAGCTGCGCGGTGATGGACGATCCCGAGCGCCCGGCGACAAGTATGGCGGCCAGCAGGGGACCCAGCTCGCGCACAATGCTCATGCCCAGAATATTGACCAGGTAGACGTCGCCGCCGAAGGTGTGCAATTGCTGCGCTGAAAGGAAGGACAGCACCACGCCGATCAAAAATCCCACCAGTGCGGTGATGCCGAGCGCCTGATAGCCGATATGGAAAATGTTCGCGGAAATTTCCTTCCAAGGCCCGCGCAATGGGCGCAGGGCGAATGTGCCGAGATCCAGCGTCAGTTGCCCGATCAAGGCGACGAAACTCTTCAGATGATCGGCAAAGTCCAACACCCTGTAGCCGATCGATGCAGTCGAGAACCAGCGTTGCTTGTCTTGATCCGGCAACTTGAGTGCGCCGGCCTCCTCGATGCGCCTGAAAATATCTTCGTGAATGGGCAAAAGATGGAGTTGCTGTGGCCGGGATTTGCCCCATGCATTCCAGAACAATTGCGCGCCGATATGATCGAGCGCCGTGATCTGCGTCAGATCCCATGTAACGGAAGCAAGATCGGCAAGCTTCGCCAGTTTCGCTTGCAGTTCTGCAATGCTCCCAGCTTGCGCCAGCGAATTGACTTGCCAATTGCCGCTGGCGGAAACGCTTGCGGGCGTCCCTGTATTGACCGCGAGGACGGGTGCTTGTTGAATTGGCATGGCAAGAGTTTAAGGGAGAAAATGCCGGGCGTCATCCGCCGCTACAAAGATCCGGTTCAGCCTTCCAGCGGCGAGTATGAAACTCACTGAATTTCTTTGCGACAAGCATCCCGTTACAATGCGCATATGACAGTCATTCTCTCATCCGAACGAATCGCCGGCTTCTGCCGGCCCGCCGCGCAGCAGGTCGCGGTCAAGATCGTCGACGAAACCGGTTCGACCAACGCCGACTTGCTGGCAGCCTTGCCGCGCTTGACCACGCCCACGCTGCTGATCGCACGAACGCAAACCGCGGGACGCGGACGAGCAGGACGCAGCTGGCTGTCGGAAGCCGGCAAGTCGCTCACGTTCTCGCTGGCATGGAAATTCAATGCGCCGGTGCAATCCCTGGTCGGCCTGCCGCTGGCCGTCGGCGTCGCGATTGCGGAAGCGCTGGCCATGTTCAATGTCAGCGTGCGCCTCAAGTGGCCGAACGACGTGCTGTATCAGGGAAGAAAGCTGGCCGGCGTGCTGATCGAGTCCGCTTCCGCCGGACATGTGCCGCATGAAGCGAGCTGGGCGGTGATCGGGATCGGCATCAACATGACGGTCAATGAACAACTCGCCGCGCAAATCGGTCGACCCGTGGCGAGCATTCCCTGGCTGGCGGAACTGGATCAGGATATGCTGATGGCGACCCTGCTGAATGCCTTGAGCGATGCGTTGGTGCAGTTCGAACATGAAGGACTGGGCGCATTTACGCAAAGATGGAACGCGCTGCACGCCTATACCGGCCAGGCCGTCGTGATACTCGATCGCGGCCAGGTGCTGCAGGAAGGCGTGGCCGTCGGCGTCGACGGCATCGGGCGTTTTGTGCTGGACACGGCAAGCGGACGCACTGCGATCATGGCAGGCGATGTATCGCTGCGAGCAAAGGAGAATTGAGCGCATGTTGTTATTGATTGATGCCGGCAATACGCGAGTGAAATGGGCCCTGGTGCCCAACAGCGCGCGCGGCGCGAAGGAACTTGGCCGCTGGACCGAATGCGGGATGGTCGAGCATGCGCAGCTGAAGCAGTTGTGCGAGGCATGGCGCGGCCGGAAAGTCGTGCGCGTCCTGATTTCGAATGTCGCCGGCCAGAACATGCGCGCGGCGCTTGAACAGACCTTGCTCGGTGCGCTTGGCATGCATCCGGTGCCGGTCGAATGGTTTGCATCCTCGGAATCGATGGCGGGCATACGCAACAATTATCGCAATCCGCAGCAGCTCGGCTGCGACCGCTTTGCCTCGGCCATCGGCGCGCATGCCTTGTTCCCTGGGCAAGCCCTGATTGTCGCCACCTGCGGCACCGCGACCACCGTCGACGCGATTACCGCGGAAGGTGTTTTTCTCGGTGGTATGATCTTGCCCGGCCTCGGGCTGATGGCCAGCTCGCTGGCGAAAAATACCGCGCAGCTACCGCAAGTCGCGCAGGACCTCGACATTGCCGAGCCCTTTGCCGATCACACCGACGCGGCGATCGTCAGCGGCTGTCTCGCGGCGCAGACCGGCGCGATCGAGCGAGCGGTCGGTGCCCATGAACGCCGCCACGGGGCGGGGCAATGCATACTCGCCGGAGGAGCGGCAGCGCTGATCGCGCCGCACCTGACGGTGTCGCACGTGCAGGTCGACAATCTCGTGCTGATCGGCTTGCATGCGGTTGCGATGCAATAGAAAACCATTCACATCATGCTGAAATTCTTTTTCTGGATATTGTTGCTGGCGAATGCAGGATTGTTCGCCTATCAGCGCGGCTATTTCGACGCGATGCTGCCGAGCGGACGCGAGCCGGCACGCATCAGCCAGCAGTTAAACGCCGACAAGATCAAGCTGGTGCCTGCCTCCGCGGCGCAACCGGCGCCTGCATCGCCTACGCCGCCGGTGACGGCGCCCACGGAGGCCCCGGTATCGGCTGTCGAGAAAAAGGAAGAGATGCTGGCTTGTGCCGAAATCGGCAACTTCAACGCCGAGGATGCCAAGCGCTTCCGCGAGCAGATCGCCACCTTGTCGCTGGGCGATCGGCTGGTGCAGCATCCGGTTCGCGAGGTGGCGTCGCACATGGTCTACATCCCGCCGCAGGCTGACAAGGAGGCGGCGGAAAAGAAAGCGGGCGAACTGCGTCGCCTGGGTGTCGAGGACTTCTACATCATCCAGGACAGCTCCAGCCTGCGCTGGGGAATTTCGCTCGGCGTGTTCAAGCAGGAAGAGGCGGCGCGCGCCTTTCTTGTCAGCCTGAACCAGAAGGGTGTGCGCAGCGCACGCATCGGTGAGCGCAGTGTGACATCCAGTCTCGTGGCCTTCCAGTTGCGCGGGCTGGATGCCGCGACGAAGAGTGCAGTGGACAAAATCAGTGCCGCGTTTCCCAAGCAGGAAATGCACAGCTGCGAAGCTGCCTGATGGTCAGGTCGCGTTAAAAATCGAACGACCAGCCTCGCTCCTTGGAAGCGCCACCGGTCGTCGAAACGCAAACCCTACAGCACGTCGCGCTGCTCGATCAGCTGTCCGCCGACCGATTTGTAAATCACCACCGTGCCGTCCTTGATGTCCCCTTTGTCGTCGAATTCGACGGTGCCCTGGACCTTGCCCGAGAATGCGCCTTTTGCCAGGGTCGGCAAGTAATTCGCCGGCACGGCGGAGCCTGCCTGCTGCATCGCCTGCGCCAGGACATGAATGCCGTCATAGGACAGGGTGGAATACGCGCCAGGGGCCCCGAATCTGGTCCTGTACATTTCGGTGAAGCCGATTCCGGAAGACAGCCATGAGGGTGGCACGCCGGCGATCGTGCAATAGTAGTTCGCATCGGCGTTGCCTTGCGCGCCCTTGACGGTGGAGTTGTCGCACATCGCATCGGCGACCACGAACCTCGCCGACGAGCCCGCCTGACGCAAGGCCTTCAGCAAAGGCAGTCCGCCCGCCTCGTCGCCGCCGAAAAATACCGTGTCCGCGTTCGCGTCCCGGATCTGTTTCGCCAGCGCGGCGTAATTCGCATTTTTTGGATCGAGGCTTTCGCGCGGCGATTGCAACTTGCGCGCCTGGACGATGCGGCCGACTTCATCGGCAATGCCTACGCCGAAGAGGGTGCGGTCATCCACGATGTAGAGCGACTTCGCACGCAGTTTGTCCGTGATCAGCCGGGCCAGCGTCGCGCCTTGCTGAATGTCGTCGGCAGTGATGCGAAACGCGGTTTTCAGACCCATGCGCGTGTATTTCGGATTGGTCGATACGGACAGTTGCGGAATGCCCGCTTGCGCGTACAAAGGTGCAGCGGCAATCGACACCCCGGAATTGAAATGCCCGAACACGGCGGCGATGTCGGCATCGATCAGCCGTTTGGCCGCGGTCTTGCCCTCTTCGGGCGACGCCTTGTCGTCTTCGACCATCAATTCAAAGCGGGCGCGCCTGCCACCGATGGTGAAATAGTCGCGGTTGAGCTCTTCCACCGCAAGTTGCGCGCCATTGGCGATGTCCTTGCCATATTGCGCCAGTGGCCCGGACATGGGGGCCACCACGCCGATCTTGACGGCGACCTGGCGGCTGCAGGCGCCAAGCAATGCAATGACTGCGGCGACGCAGGCGATACGGATGAATCGTTTCATTTTCCCCTCCTCATGCTTGCATGAATGCAGGCTGATCTTAGAAGGGCTTGGGTCGTATTTTATTGCGTATTTTTTGGAGGTGGTCGTGTTTTGTTTGGCATGAGGCACCGGCCGTCATCATTTTTTCCGCAGTGCGTCAAATTTTTGATGTTATGTTTTGCCAGCCTTCCGGTCAGGTCTGGTCGCGCTCATTATCGCTCTCGGCGAGTGGGCCCAGCTGGCGCATTGCGCGCCGGATCAGTTGCATCTGCGCCGTGAAATTCTGGCAAGCAGTGCAAACCAGCAAGTGCATGCGCACGCGTGTGCGCTCCACCAGCGACAGCTGACGGTCGAGGCCCTCGGAGGTGAGGCGATGTACTTCCTTGCAAGTGGGCTTGAGTGACATTATGTGGCGTTCCCTGATGCGCGCTTGCCAAACCAGTTCAGGTCAAGGCATTCGCGCAATTGCACGCGCGCACGATACAGCATGACCCAGGCATTAGACGTGGAAATCCGCAATTCCTTACAGATTTCCTCGGTGTCGAGTTCCAGCCATTCCCGCATCATGAAGATGCGCGCGGTTTTTGCCGGCAAACGCTCCAGACAGATTTCCAGGACACGAAAAAAATCCTTTTGTTCGAGCGTTGCATCCGGATCGCCCCATTGCCGCGGCATATCCACCGTATGGCCGTCCGGCTTGAACAGCGCGTCGATCACCTCGGCATCCGACTGGTCCGCGTCGGCTTCGATGGGCACTTCGCGTTTTGATGCACGGAGCGCATCGACGATCTTGTGTTTCAAAATTCCCGTCACATAGGTGCGCAAGGAGGACTGGCCGGCGAAACGCTCCGGCTTTTCCAGGACGGCGATCAGTGCATCCTGGACCACATCTTCGGCGAGGCTGTCATTGCGAAGCTGTAAAGCGGCAAAACGCACCAAGGCGGGGCGCAGGCTTTCGAGATCCTGAAGCAAACTGGCAGTCATATGCGGCTCATTGTCATTTGCGCAAAAGCCTAGCGGATCGGCCGGGGAAATACAAGAAAGCCGCCGAGAAATCGCCGCGCTTTCCCTGTAAAATCGCGAAAATCAATTTTCAGGACTTGCCATGACCGATTTCTCCGATTCTCAAACCGACCTCACCGGAGTTGCGCCGCAAATCAAGGCGGAAATCCTCGCCGAAGCCTTGCCGTACATCCGCAAATTCCATGGCAAGACCATCGTCGTCAAGTACGGCGGCAATGCGATGACCGAAGAACGCCTGAAGCACGGTTTCGCACGCGACGTGATCCTGTTGAAACTGGTCGGCATGAATCCGGTCGTGGTGCATGGCGGCGGCCCGCAGATCGACAGCGCGCTGAAGAAGATCGGCAAGCAGGGCACCTTCGTACAGGGTATGCGCATCACCGACGAAGAAACCATGGAAGTGGTGGAGTGGGTGCTGGGCGGCGAAGTGCAGCAGGATATCGTGATGCTGATCAATCATTACGGCGGGCAGGCGGTCGGTTTGACAGGCAAGGACGGCGGTTTGATTCGTGCGCGCAAGATGCAGATGCCGGACAGGGAAAATCCGGGAAAATTCCTCGATATCGGCTTCGTGGGCGAGATCGATGCCATCAATCCGGCAGTCGTCAAGGCGCTGCAGGATGACGCTTTCATCCCCATCATTTCGCCGATCGGCTTTGGCGAGGACGGGCAGGCGTACAACATCAACGCCGATCTGGTGGCGGGCAAGATCGCGGAAATCCTGAAGGCGGAGAAGCTGATCATGATGACCAATATTCCCGGCGTGATGGACAAGCAGGGCAATCTGCTGACCGATTTGTCGGCGCGCGAGATCGATGAGATGTTTGCGGACGGGACGATTTCAGGCGGCATGCTGCCCAAGATTTCGTCGGCGCTGGATGCGGCGAAGTCCGGGGTGAATACCGTGCATATCATCGATGGCCGGATCGAGCATTCGCTCTTGCTCGAGGTGCTGACGGAGCAGGCGTTCGGGACCATGATCCGCTCGCATTGATTGTTGTTGCAGTCATTCCCTCGCAGGCTCGCCGGCACTGACAGCGGCGGGCCGCCTGCTTTGGTTTCAGTACAGCTTTTCCACTTCATATCCCCGCGCGCGCAGCAGGTTCGGCAATCCCTGCTCTCCCACCAGATGCAGCAGGCCGACGCCGACAAAGCTCGTTTTGTCGTCCTTCAGCAGCGCTTCGATCTTTTTCGCCATTTCGGGATTGCGCTTGCCGAGCAAGACTTGGCGCATGAATTCCGATGACGCCGTTTTTTCGTTCGGCAGCTCGCGCATGATGTCGTCCAGCGCCTTGCCGTTGGCATTGGCCCAGGCGTCGATCAGGGCTTGCGCGCGCTTCAAGGCCTGGCCGTCGCTGAGTTCTGCCAGGTTCTCGCGCAGGTACTGCTCCTGCATCGCATCCGTCATGTCGTCGAACAGCGACATCTGATATTCCGCCGATTCCAGTTCCTGCACCGCCTTGGCCTGCTTGTCGACGAGGGATAGCAGGAACATTTCAATGCCGTCACTGCGCCGATAGCCGTTGCGCTCGAGGTCGAGGCCGATCAGGAGATTGGCCACGATCCAGGGCTTCATGTGACGGATGTTTTCAAACGGGAGTCCGAACTTTTTCAGCGTGCTTCGAAGCTGTGCCACGCTGTCCGGCGACAGATGATGTTCGATCGTGTCGCCGCCGGCGTAGACGCCGTGCTTCTGCAAGGCGGCCTGAAAAGGCGCATCATCACGGACGTCGAGTTCCAATACGAGCTTGCTGGAACTCGTCAGCGCACGGGTGACTTGCGGTTCAAGCGGGAAGAAGCTGGGCCGGCCGACGTGGATGGTGCCGAACAGGTAAGCCGTGTTGTTGTGATGGCGGATTCGATACAGCATGCCGCGCTGTGGAGGCGTGGCGGCTTGTGCTGGAGCGCCGGCTGCTGCATTATTCTCGGCATGCGCGAACGGGACAAAAAGACCGATCAACACGCTTAACAAAAAAACAATCCCGCTCTTCATGATTCTCCCCGAGCCTGTTGCGACAGGCTTTGAAATGACTCTATCAGATGCCCAAGCCGATTTGGTTGTTCGATCTCGACAACACCTTGCACAATGCATCGCATGCGATTTTCCCGGCGATTAACGCGAACATGAATGCATTTATGGCAAAGGTGCTGGGCGACGGCGAAACGCTCGCCGATGCCGATACCGTGAACGCTGCGCGGCTGGCGTACTGGAAGCGTTACGGCGCCACCCTGATCGGCATGATCAAACATCACAATGTGCGCATGGAGGACTTTCTCCATGAAGCGCACCAGTTCGACAATCTCGCCGAGATGATCCGCGCCGAACGCGGTCTGGCGCGCCTGCTCAAGCGCCTGCCCGGGCGCAAGATCCTGCTGACCAACGGACCGCGCCGCTACTCGCAGGAAGTGATGCGCCATCTCGGATTGCATCGGCATTTTGCCAGACACATTGCGATCGAATCGATGACGGTGCACCGCCAGTTGCGGCCCAAGCCCTCCAGGCTCCTGCTGCGCAAGCTGATGGCCAGGGAGCGCGCGACGCCGCGCCAATGCGTACTGGTCGAAGACACCGCCGTTACCCTGAAAGCCGCGAAAGCGCTGGGCATGCGCACCGCCTGGGTCACGCAATACCTCGCGACCAATCCGAATCTGCGCCAGACTGCGGGTAACCTGCCGCAGCCCGCGTTCACAAAGCGCCCCTTTTACGTCGATGTCAAAGTAAAATCAGTAACGAAACTACCGGCAATGCTTCATCGGCTATAACGGATTGCTTACACCTACTACTATCATGGCAACTACCAAACCGGGCGAACGCAAGCTGCAAATCCTCCAAACGCTGGCAGGCATGCTGGAGCAGCCAAAGGGAGAAAAGATCACCACCGCGGCATTGGCGGCGAAACTGGACGTGTCGGAAGCGGCGTTGTACCGGCATTTCGCCAGCAAGGCGCAGATGTTCGAGGGACTGATCGAATTCATCGAATCGACCGTGTTCGGCCTCATCAACCAGATCAGCGAACAGCAGGAAAACGGCTTGTCCCAGGTGCAGGCGATCATCGGCATGCTGCTCAATTTCGCCGAACGCAATCCGGGCATGACACGGGTGCTGATCGGCGATGCGCTGGTCAATGAAGACGAACGATTGCAGGTGCGGATGAACCAGTTCATCGAACGCGTCGAGCTGGCGATCAAGCAGGCGCTGCGCATTGCAGTCACCCAGAGTCAGGCGCGCGAAGAGGAAGTTGCGGTGCGCGCCAATCTGATCACCAGCCTAGTGGTGGGACGCTGGCACCGTTTTGCCAAGAGCGGCTTCAAGCAGAGCGCGGTGGAAAACGCACAGGCGCAAATCGGCATGCTGCTGGGTTGATGAGAAGTCGACGAAAAAGTATCGACGTTTTTTGGCTCCCTGATCCGAATTTGCTTTGTTTGTTGCACTGATCGCGACCGATCGGTGCGGCGCGACCCTTCATAAAATTTCTTTTGTTCGGAAGTGCGCCATTCCGGATTGCCTTGTCTACTGCGACCGAGCCATGGCTGCCGATCGCGTCCTGCGTGGAACGCCAAAGCTCAGTACACTCTCAGTCTTTGCGCTTTCGACATCGGCACATGACCTCGAACAAAAGCTTCCCCGCATTTGCGTTTGCTGCGCTGCTATTGGGCGGCATGGCGATCGGCTTTGCCGGCATCCTGATGCGCCTGTCCGATGTCAATCCTCTCGCATCGGCGTTCTGGCGCATGGCGCTCGCGGCGCCGTTCCTGTGGATGTGGGCGCTGGCCGTGCGTCGTCAGGATGAGGCGGCGAAAAAGCGGACGGACTTTACCAAGGCCCTGGTGCTGGCCGGGATCTACTTCGCCGGCGACATGGGCGTCTGGCATCTGTCGCTGCACTACACTACCGTTGCAAACGCGACCCTGCTGTCGAACTTCGCGCCGATCTTCATCGCGCTGTGGATGTGGATCGCCCATCGTGTGCGGTTCGCGCGCATCTTCGTGATCGGCATGGTGATCGCACTGGTCGGCGCGGTGATGCTGGTCGGGGCAAATGCGCCGAGCGGCGCGCACGGCGGCGGACACAAGCTGCTGGGCGATACCCTGGGATTGGCGAGCGCGATCTTCTATGCAGCCTATCAGCTCGTCGTCAAGGACGCGCGCAACGCGTATTCGACCGCACGCCTGATGGCATGGAGCACCACGGTCACCGGACTCGCCCTGTTGCCGTTCGCACTGACGGCGCCGGGCAATTTCTGGCCTGCCGAGATGGCGGGTTGGCTGCCCTTGCTGGCCCTGGCACTGGTTGCACAGATCGGCGGACAAACCGTGATCGCCTACGCCTCGGCGCATCTGCCGGCGTCACTGTCCTCGGTGAGCTTGCTGATACAGCCGCTGACGGCCGCTGTGGCGGCATGGATCATTTTTCAGGAAGCGATCGGGCCGATTCAGATGGCTGGCGGCGCCTTGCTGTTGTGGGGCATTTACCTGTCGAAACGCGGCAGCTGAGGAATCGGGCGCAGGGTGCCCTTGGCTTACAATACCGGTTTTCACGCTCCCCGATTTGAATTCGCGGCTGCGTGGCCGTGCGACTGCTTTCCGACTGCCTGATATCGTCTTGGATTCCTCCTTCCATCCTTCTGCCGACTGCTTTGCACTGCTCGACGACTGCGACGCCAGCGCCGCCGACCCGCGCTCGCGCCTGCACAGCGACTATGTCGGCAGCCTGAGCTGCAACAGTGCAGCGAAGCTGCCCGACTTGCTGCAGGCCATGCAGGATGCATTGCGACAGGGGCGGCATGCCGTCGGCCTGTTTGCGTACGAGCTTGGGGCGGAGCTGCATGGCATTGCGCCGCATGCGGACATGCCGCCACTGGCGCAGATTCTCCTGTTCGAGCGCTGCGAACGATTGTCATCGGCGCAGGTGGAAGCATGGCTCGCCGAGCGCACGCACGACGCACCGCGCGCGGGCATCGCGGGCGTGACAGCCAATGTCAGCGAACCGGAATTCGCAGCGGCAATCGAACGCATTCATGCCTATATCGAAGCCGGCGATACCTACCAGGTCAATTACACCTACCGCCTGCGTTTCGACGCATGGGGCAGTCCGATTGCCTTGTACCGTCGGCTGCGCGAGCGTCAGCGTGTGCCGTACGGGGCATTGATTGCGCTGCCGGACGGCCGGGCAGTGCTGTCCTTGTCGCCCGAGCTGTTTGTCCAGCATGCGCAAGGCGTGATGACCGCGCGTCCCATGAAAGGCACGGCCGCCGCCAGCGGCGACGCGCAGCTCGACGCGGAACGTGCGGCAGCGCTGGCTGCCGACACCAAGAACCGCGCCGAAAACCTGATGATCGTCGATTTGCTGCGCAATGACCTTGGGCGCATCGCACGCTTCGGCTCGGTGCATGTGCCCAGACTGTTCAGCGTTGATCGCTACAGCAGCGTGCTGCAAATGACCTCCACGGTGCAGGCCCGGGTGCGCGACGATGTTTCCCTGGCGGAGGTGTTCGCCGCGCTGTATCCCTGCGGATCGATCACCGGTGCGCCCAAGCGCCGCACGATGCAAATCATCCGCGAACTGGAACCGGAAGCGCGCGGCATTTACACCGGCGCGATCGGCTGGTTCGAAGCGCCGCCGGCAGGCCGTAGTTTCGGCGACTTTTGCCTGTCGGTGCCGATACGGACGCTGACACTGCAAGCACCCCAAGGCGGCATGCGCAAGGGCGAGATGGGTGTCGGCGCGGGCATCGTGCACGACAGCGTCGCCGCCGATGAATTCGCCGAGTGCAGCCTGAAGGCGCGCTTCCTGACCGGACTGCCGAATGACTTTGAACTGCTCGAAACGATGTGCGCAAGCCGAAGCGAAGGCGCCCGCCATCTCGATCTGCACTTGAAACGCTTGCGCGCGTCGACCGCGTATTTCAGTTTCAACTTTGACGGGCTAGCGATCCGGGACAAGGTGCGCCAGTGCTGCGACACGCTGCCATCCGACGACGCATTCCGCATGCGGCTGGCATTGAAGCAGGATGGCAGCTGCGCGATTCAGACCGGGCCGCTGGCGCCGCTGGCCACCCCGGTCAAGATCCTGCTCGCCGCCAGCGCAACCGCGTCCGACGACTTGTTCCTGCGCCACAAGACCACCGTGCGAGAAAAGTATGACGCAGCATGGCGTGCGGCCGAAGCGCAGGGTGCATTCGACATGCTGTTTTGCAATGAGCGCGGCGAGCTGACCGAAGGAGGGCGCAGCAATGTGTTCATCAAGATCGACGGCCGCTGGCTCACGCCGCCGCTGGCGTCGGGAGTGCTGCCCGGCGTGATGCGTTCGATCCTGCTCGCCGATCCGGCATGGAATGCCGAGGAGCGGTGCCTGACTGTGGAGGATTTGCGCAGGGCGGAGGAAGTCGCGGTCTGCAATGCGCTGCGCGGTGCACTGCCGGCGCAGATCGTGTGGAACGCTGCAGAAACCTGAATTGGCTCACCCGCGCGCCAGCGCACGCTGCCTTGTCGCCAGCGCGGCGCCGACAAACAAGGCGACCGCGGAAAACACCAGGCCGCGCTGCAAACCTCCCGCCGTATCCGAGATCCAGCCGACCACGGTCGGTCCCGCGATCTGTCCGAACGCAAACACCGTCGTGAATCCGCTGATGCCGGTCGTCCATGCCTCGGAAGGCAGATTGTGGCGCACCAGCGCCGTGGTGGACGCCACCACCGACAGGAATACCGCACCGAACAGCGTTCCCGAGATGAACACGGCCAGCGGCGCGCTGCTCAGTACCGGCAGCAAGGTTGCCACGCCCAGCAGAGCGTTCAGGATCGCCAGTGACTGTCCGCCCTTGAAGCGGTCCAGCATGTGGGCCCAGATGCGCGAGGAGGCCACCACCGCTAGCCCCAGCAGCGCATAGAAGGCCGTGATCGCCGGTGCGGACATGCCTTGTTCCTTCAGCAGTGCGATGACGAAAGTCATGTAGCCGATATAGCCGACGCCGAACATGAAATAGCCGGCCAGCCCGAAGGCGAACGAGCGAATGCGGAAATGGCCGTGGCCGCCGCTTGCGGCCGGCTTGCCCTCGATGTGGTGAGCCGGCCGCGCCATCAGCAAGGTCATCAGAAAGCAAACGCCGCCCAGCGCCAGCCACGCCCATTGCCAGGCATGCGCCGCCTCTCTTGCCGCGGCGGCGCTCAGGACGGCAGGGACGAGCAGGGCCGACAAGCTGATGCCGAACCCGGTGCCGCCATAGTACAAACCGATCAGAAAGCCGGCCCGCTCCACATGCAATGCGGCCAGGCGCGCTGCCAGCACGCCTCCGGCGATGAAGATGAATGCGCTGGCAATCCCGGCCAGCACTCGCTGCAGCAACAGCATGTCGGCATCCGTCACGAAGCCGGACAGGGCCATGAACACGCTGGCCAGCACAGCGCCGCCGATCAGGGCAGTTTGCGCTCCCCAGCGGCGCATCAGCATCGGCGTGATCAAGGCACCGACGAAATAGCCGAAGGCATTGGCGGTATTCATCGCGCCGGCCAGCAAATACGACCAGCCGAGATCGGCGCGCATCGGCGGCAGGAGCAGCGCGTAGGAAAAGCGCGTCAGGCCGAGCGAGATGGCCGCGCCCATCGACAAGGCCAGGGCCGTCAGCAGGGGATGGCGAATGGCGAAGTCGTGTTTGCGCATGGTTCAGCGTTCCGGATTGACTGGTTCGTGGCGCGACGCCGACAAGACCATGCCCATCGACATTAAGACGATTATTCCGCCGACCAGGGTCGACAGTCCGACCGATTCATGCAGGAAGAGGAAGCCCCACAGCATGCTGAACAGCGGGATCAGGAAGGACACGCTCATGGCGCGCGTCGGGCCGACCTTGACGATCAAGGGAATGAACAGGGCCTGCGCCACGCCGGACGACAGCAGCGAGATGGCGATGATGCAGCCAATCGCCAGCGGCGACGGCATGGCATGCGGCAGGGAAAACGGTATGCTCGGCGCCATGATCAATCCGCCCAGCGCAAGCGAGCCGGTTGCCATCGCAATCGGATGAATGCCGCCGGGACGACCGGTCTTTTTCACGATGATGCTCGACAATGCATAACAGGCGGCCGCAACCAGGCACGCGCCGATGGCCAGCAATGTCGCAGCAGTGATCGGCAAGGTGCCCGCGCCCACCAGGATCGCGACACCGACGACGCCGAGCATCAGCCCGCCCAGCTTGAGCAGCGTCAGGCGCTCGGCCAGCCAGGCCACCGAAAACACCGCGCCGAACAGCGGTGCGGTGGCATTCAGCACCGCCGAGTGCGCAGCGGGCAAGTACAGCGCGGCGAACGAAAAGCAGGAAAACGGAATTGCGCCGGCAAACAGTCCGACTACCACGAAGGGCTTCAGGTTCTTGCGCCAATCCATTCTGACACCGGTCAGCGCAGCGAACACCATCAAGACCGCACCGGCCAGCGAGGTGCGCAGCGTGGCGGTCAGGACAGGGCCGAATTCCGGCGCCGCGACGCGCAGAAAAATGAATGAACCTCCCCAAATGGCGGCAAGGAAAACCAGCTTGATGAGATCGGCTGCGGGCATGAATGACGATGGGAATTGCCTGGGAGGAAAAAACAGCCGTTCGATTGTAGCACCGCCCCTTTCGCCGTGCCGAAGGGCGCTTTGCATCAAATCGCGGCGCGGCGTGGAGTCCGAGCCTGTAAGCCGGTTGATACAAGCCAAAGAGCGACGCAGGGAATCGCCAATAATCATGGCAGGGGAGAGCGACATGTTCAATCGAAAATCCGGATGCGCCATGTTACAGGCGGACTTGGTTGCAACCGCCGCGGGCATCGTCGTCGCGATTTCGCTGGCTGCGTGCCGCAGCGACGATATGAAAAAAGAAACGGCGGCCGATGATCTCGTCAGTACCGCGGCACACGCGGGGGGCGATAGCGGGAATGCGAGCGACGCCTTCGACGCGACACAAGCCTTGCCTGCGGAAGCACGCCATTTTGCCGTGTACAGCGTCTATCGCGCGCTCTTCGACGAGCCGGTGACAGAGACCTCCGGTGCGAGCGAAATTGTCGGCAATTCCATGATGGAGAGTGCTGCGTCGAACAGCATCGTGCGCGCTGCGGAAGTCGGCCCGACTTGCTCGATGCGCGCGCTGATCATGCAGGATTAGCCGTATTCCCGCAGACCGGACAGGCAGGCGTGCGCGCAATCTTGATGCTGGTCCACTCCATATGACGCGCATCCAGCAGCAGCAGGCGACCGGCCAGGGATTCTCCCACCTCGGCGACCAGCTTCAGGGCCTCCGCCGCCTGCATGGCGCCGATGATGCCGACCAGCGGTGCAAACACGCCCATGGTGGAACACAGCACCTCTTCGAACTGCTGTTCCGGCGGAAACAGGCACGCATAGCAAGGCGCATCTTCATGGCGTGTATCGTAGACGGAAACCTGACCGTCGAAACGGATCGCCGCGCCCGACACCAGCGGCACCTTGTGCGCGACGCAGGCACGATTGACCGCATGACGGGTGGCGAAGTTGTCGCTGCAATCCAGCACGACGGTGGCCTGCCGTACCAGTTCCGACAGCCGTTCGCCTTCCACGCGCTCGTTCAAGGCGCATACCTCGACCTCGGGATTGATCCGGGCCAGCGTCTGCTTGCCGGATTCGGCCTTCGGCTGGCCGACACGCTCGGTGGTATGCAGGATCTGGCGTTGCAGGTTGGTGAGGTCGACAGTGTCGTTGTCGACCAGCGTGATCTTGCCGATGCCGGCCGAAGCGAGGTAGTACGCAGCGGGGGAGCCGAGGCCCCCTGCGCCGATGACCAGCGCGTGTGCCGCCAGCAATTTTTCCTGGCCTTCGATGCCGATCTCGTCGAGCAGGATATGGCGGGAATAGCGGAGAAGTTGATTGTCGTCCATGGAGCGGTTTTGCTTGCCGAGCCGGAGCGGCTCATTCACCAGGCTCATTCTAAAGTGCATGGAGAGTCCGCACCAGCTTTTCTCCGCCGGGACACTCCCTAGTGCCTCAATGACCAGAACATGGCGCCCACCGCGGCGGCCATCATGCCGGTCGCCAGCCATCCGGCAATCCGCAGCCGGGTGCCGATCACGAAGCGTCCCATGATTTCCCGATGCCCGGCCATCAGCATCATCACGGCCATGATCGGCACCGAGATCACGCCGTTGATGACGGCGCTCCAATACAGCGCCTTGATCGGATCGACCGGTGTGAAGCACAAGCCGATCCCGCCGAGCGTCGCAACGGCAATGATGCCGTAGAATTTTTTCGCCGTCGAGGGCGTGTGTTCAAGTCCGTCCGTCCAGTTGAATGCGCCCGCCATGGCGTAAGCGGCGGATCCCGCAAGGACCGGGACCGACAGAAGCCCGGTGCCGATGATTCCCATGCTGAAGAGCAGGTAGGCAAATTGCCCGGCGATGGGCCGCAGTGCCGTTGCAGCCTGCGCCGATGTCTGGATGTCCGTGATGCCGTGCGTATGCAGCGTCACCGCTGCCGTCAAGATGATAAAGAAGGCGACCAGGTTCGAGAATCCCATGCCGATGATGGTATCGAGCCGTATGCGTCTGAAATTCGCTTTTGCCTGATCGGGCGCCTCCTTCAGCGGAGAGGATGCCGGGTTGGCCTGTTGCTCCTCCACTTCTTGCGACGCCTGCCAGAAGAACAGGTAAGGACTAATCGTGGTGCCAAACACCGCGACGATGGTGGTAATGAACTCCGGCGTCCACGACAGGCGCGGCAGGAACGTCGCCGCGGCCGCTTTGCCCCACGGCACGTCGACGACCAGCGCCGTCGCCACATAGGCCAGCAAGCCCAGTGTCAGCCATTTCAGAAAGCGGACGTACCGGCTGTACGGAATGAACACCTGCAGCAAGAGCGAGACGATGCCGAGCGTTGCCGCATAGAGATGCGGCGGCCCGCCTGTGAGCAGGGCGAGGGATTCGCCCATCGCAGATACGTCGGCGGCGATATTGATCGTGTTGGCAACCAGCAGCAATCCGACGATGGAATAGACCAGCCAGGCAGGATAGTGGATGCGCATATTGCTCGCTAGCCCCTTGCCGCTCACGCGGCCGATCTTCGCGCTGACGATCTGGATGCCCACCATCAAAGGGTAGGTGAGGAACACCGTCCAGAGCATGTTCAAGCCGAACTGCGCACCGGCTTGCGAATAGGTGGCGATCCCGCTGGGATCGTCGTCGGCGGCGCCGGTGATCAGTCCCGGACCAAGCTTTTTTACCCAGGATTGTTTTTGCGCCGGCAAGCTGCGTGGGGATGCAGGCAACGCTGTCGGGTCTTGCATGTTTCTGTCTCCGGCGGACTTCCTCTATGTAAATTACCCTTTGTCGGGCGCGAAGGCATGACAACACGCAAAACATGCGTCTTGCCGGAAAAGACAAAAGGCCGCATCGCTGCGGCCTTTTGTCAGTTCTTGTCAGTGCAAGGAAGGCTTATTTCTTCTCGCCGTGCCCGTTTCCGTTCTTGTCACCATTCTTCTTTTCATTGATGGTGTTTTCCTTCTTGCTTTCGATCTGCGCGGACTTCGACAGCTGCACCGGCATGCCTTTCAGGTGGTTCAGCGCCTGCGCCAGCTGGAAGTCGTCCTTGCTGCCGAACTCGAGCGGCTTGCGCTTTTTCTCGAGCGCGGCGATGCGCTGTTCTTCTTCCAGTTCATCGATCTTGCGCGCCGCTTCGTCCTTGTCCTTGTCGTTGTGCAGGTGCTTTTGCAGGTCGGATTCGCGCAGACGCAGGCCGTTCAGCCCATCGCCGTCGGCGTATTCATCCACCAGCAGATCAGGCACAATGCCCTTGGCCTGGATCGAGCGGCCGTTCGGCGTGTAGTAGCGCGCCGTGGTCAGCTTGACCGCCGTGTCGGCGGTCAACTGGCGGATGGTCTGCACCGAGCCCTTGCCGAAAGTCTGCGTGCCCATGATGGTGGCGCGCTTGTAGTCCTGCAGGGCGCCGGCGACGATTTCCGATGCGGAGGCGGAACCGGTGTTGACCAGCACGACCATCGGCACTTTCTTGATGGCATCCGGCAGCTTCGCCAGCGGGTCGTTGGCGGCCATGCGCGAGGAGGTGTAAAACTCGCGGCGCGCATAGAAAGTCTGCTTCGAATCCGGCAACTGTCCGTTGGTGGAGACGACAGGCACATCCTTCGGCAGGAAAGCGGCCGAGACGCCGATCGCGCCCGGCAGCACGCCGCCCGGATCGTTGCGCAGGTCGAGCACCAGGCCCTTCAGGTTCGGGTCCTGTGCATAGATTGCGCTGATCTTCTTGGACAGGTCGTCCACGGTCGGTTCCTGGAACTGCGCGACGCGCAGCCAGGCATAGCCGGGTTCGATCACCTTGGATTTCACGCTTTGCACGCGGATTTCCTGGCGCACGATGGTGACGATGATCGGCTTGTCTTCATCCTTGCGGGCGATGGTCAGCGTGATCCTGGTGTTCGGTTCGCCGCGCATGCGCTTGACCGCTTCATCCAGCGTCAAACCCTTGACCGGCGTGTTGTCCAGGCGGGTAATGAGGTCACCGGCTTTCAGGCCGGCCTTGAACGCGGGCGAATCCTCGATCGGCGAGATGACTTTCACATAGCCGTCTTCCATGCCGACTTCGATGCCGAGGCCGACAAACTTGCCCTGCGTGCCTTCGCGCAATTCCTTGAAGGCCTTCTTGTCGAGATAGGCGGAGTGCGGATCGAGCGACGCGACCATGCCGGAAATCGCTTCTGTCAGCAGTTTCTTGTCTTCGACAGGTTCCACGTAATCGGTCTTGATCAGACCGAATACATCGGCTAGCTGGCGCAGTTCTTCCAGGGGCAGCGGGGCGGTGTTCTTTTGCGCGCTCGCGTCGAATTGCATCGAACCGGCGATGCCCGCGATGACGCCTAAACCGATAAGGCCGAAGTTCTTAAGTTTGCTGCTCATGTCTCCACCTGAAAGTTGCACAAGCCTGGCTGTCCGGCACACTCGTCGTCATTTTGCGAATGTGCCTGACAGCCAGGCTAGCGGATCGATTGCGCGGCCTTGATGCCGCATTTCAAAGTATAAACCCGATTGTTCGTTGCCGCCGCTATTGCCGGCGCTGGCAATGATTTCGCCCGTTTTGACAATGTCGCCGACGCGTTTCAGCACCGCCTGGTTGTTGCCGTAGATGGTCATGTACTGATCGCCATGGTCGACGATGATCAGATTGCCAAAGCCGCGCAGCCAATCGGCAAAAACGACCTGGCCACCGGCAACGGCCTTGACATCGGCGCCTTCGGCCGTGCGGATGAACAAACCTTTCCAGCTCGGGCCGTCACCGCGCTTGCCGCCGTATTTGGCGACCACGTCGCCCTTGACCGGAAGCCGCAGTTGCCCGCGCAGCCCCGCGAATGCAGGCCAGTTCCCACGGCCAACAGTTCCGTGTTGGACGCCGCCATCCGGCGTGAGTTCATTTCGCCCCAACAATTTTGGCGGTGCGTCATCGTCAATTGCATCAGGATTACGACCCGGCGTTTTGACGGAACTCAGCTTCGCCGCCGCCGCGGCCTCGGTTCTTGCCTTCGCCCGGGCGAGTTGCTCCTGGCGACGCCGCTCCTGCGCGGCGGCTTCGGCCTTTCGTTGCTCTTCGATCAATTTTGCCAGCTTGTCGACCAGCCCGGCCAGCCTTTGGTCATCGCGCTCGATATTGCCGGCCTGCTTGCGCTGCGCGGCCAGTTTGTTCGACAGTTGCGCGAGCAGGGTCGCGTGGTGTGCCTTTTCCTGCTCCAGCCGGGCTTTTTGCTGGCGCTGTTCCTGCGCGATCTGGTCGAGCTCGCCCTTGGCTTCCTGGGTCGCCGCCTTGTTGTCTTCGATCGCCTTGAGATTCGTGCGCAACGAGCCGATCAGCTTGGCCTGCGCCTGCGAGATGTAGCCCATGTACTGCAGGTCGCGGTTGATGCGATTGGGATTGTCGCCCGACAGCAGCAGCTTGATCCGGTCTTCGTTGCCGGCCATGTATTGTTCGCGCAGCAATGTCGCGAGGCGCTTCTGCTGGTCGGCGATGGATTTGGCCAGCCGGTCCTGTTCTTCCGACAAGCGCGAAATTTTGGATTCGATCTCGTGCTGGTCCTGGTCCAGCTCATGCAGCGAGCGATTGGCCTGCGAAATCGCCTCCTCCGAGTGCGCGAGCGCATCGGCTGCATGGCTCTTGGCTGTTTCGGTCCGGGAGATGTCGTGCTTGAGCGCGTCGAGCTTCTTCTGTAACTCGGCGCGCTCGGCCTCGGCTTCGTGCTTCTGACGGGTGCGTTCGCTGACCTTGACCGCAAAGCTTGGGGTGTGGAGCAGCAGCGCGGTCACTCCGAGCGCAATGAGGCATCTTCTCCCGAAGGACGTGCGATCAAACAAGAAGATTCCTATCTGTGTCCGGAGTGACGAATCGGCTGCATGGCGGGCTTACTTGGCTTTGCCCTGGCTGGCGACCGCCTTCATGGCCGCTTCAATGGCCGCCTGGTCGCCCAGGTAATAGCTCTTGATCGGCTTCAGATCGGCATCCAGTTCATACACCAGCGGCTGGCCGTTCGGAATGTTCAGGCCGACGATGTCCTTGTCGCTGATGCCGTCCAGGCTCTTGATCAGCGCGCGCAGGCTGTTGCCGTGGGCGGAAACGAGGATTTTCTTGCCGGCGCGGATGGCAGGAGCGATCGACTCGTCCCATGCCGGCATCACGCGCGCCACGGTGTCCTTCAGGCATTCGGTGAGCGGAATCTGTTCCTTTTTCAGGTTGGCATAGCGCGGGTCGTTATACGAGGTGCGCGGATCGTTCGGTTCCAGCGGATTGGGCGGAGTGTCATAGCTGCGGCGCCAGATCAGAACCTGATCGTCGCCGTACTTGGCGGCGGTCTCCGCCTTGTTCAGACCCTGCAGGGCGCCGTAATGGCGCTCGTTCAGGCGCCAGTCGTTCACCACGGGCAACCACATCAGGTCCATCTCGTCCATGGTCAGCCACAGCGTGCGGATCGCGCGTTTGAGCACCGAAGTGTAGGCGAGGTCGAAGGTGAATCCGGCTTCCTTCAGGATCTTGCCGGCCTGGCGCGCCTCGGCGATGCCTTTTTCCGTCAGATCGACGTCCGTCCAGCCGGTAAAACGATTGTCCAGGTTCCACGTGGACTCGCCGTGACGCATGAATACGATTTTGTACATGGTTCAGTAATGAAAAGAAATAAGGAATTTATAAGATGATGCCGCGAATTGGAAATCCTGTTTCGGCTTCTATTTTATAATGTCGGGATTGCTTAAAACCATTTAGGACCATTGGAGTACTGTGAAATTCTTCCTCGATAACATTTGGCTGATCGGCATTGCCCTCATTTCCGGTGGTGCCTTGCTCTGGCCAAACCTTCAGCGCCGCGGCAGCAGAGTGTCCCTTTTGCAGGCGACGCAACTCATCAATCAGGGTAAGGCCGTGATTGTGGATGTGCGTGAGCCGGCAGAATTCAGTGCCGGGCATTTGCGCGATGCAAAGAACATTCCATTGAAGGAACTGTCGAACCGGATCGGCGAACTGGACAAGTTCAAATCAAAATCCGTGATCGTCGTTTGCCAGTCCGGCACGCGCTCGGCCAAGGCTGTGGCAGAGCTCAAGAAGGCCGGATTCGCAGAGGCGTTCAGCCTGGACGGCGGCGTCGCCGGCTGGCAGGCGCAGGGCCTGCCGATCGCGAAGTAATCGCGAAGGAATGGAGCAGCAATCATGACCGCACGCGTTGTAATGTACAGTACCGCCGTCTGCCCGTATTGCATCATGGCGGAGCGGCTTCTGAAGTCCAAGGGCGTCGAAAACATCGAAAAGATCCGCGTCGATCTGCAACCGGAACAGCGCGCAGAAATGATGCAGAAGACAGGACGGCGTACCGTGCCGCAGATCTATATCGGCGACACACACGTCGGCGGCTTCGACGACTTGAGCGCATTGGATCACGCGGGTAAGCTTGATCCGCTTCTGCAAGGCGCATAACGTTTGGCAGCTTGAACCGAAGGGACGGCATGTGCGCCGTCCTTTTCCTTATTATTACACTCACGAAAGTAGCCCATGTCCGACCAAAACCAACAACCCGTATTCCAGATCCAGCGCGTCTACCTGAAGGACATGTCGCTGGAGCAGCCCAATTCGCCGGCAATTTTCCTGGAACAGGAAGCGCCGAACATCGAGGTCGCCGTCGACGTCGGCGCCGAAGCGCTGGCTCAAACGATTTTCGAATCGACGGTCACGATTACCGTCACCGCCAAGATCAAGGACAAGGTTGCTTTCCTGGTTGAAGGCAAGCAGGCAGGCATTTTCGAAGCGGCCAACATTCCGCCGGAACAGCTCGATCCGCTGCTCGGCATCGGCTGCCCGAACATCATCTACCCGTACCTGCGCGCGAACATCGCCGACATGATCACCCGTGCCGGTTTCCCGCCGGTGCATTTGGCCGAGATCAATTTCGAAGCGTTCTACCAGCAGCGCCTGCAAGCCGTGGCGGAACAGCAGCAGAAAGAAGGCGGCTCCGGTCTCGTCATGCCTGACGGCACGGCAGCTACCAAGCAGTAACAAGCTGCGGTTTTCACGAGAACAGGGAGGGTGTTGATGAAATCTGCGCGATTGCTCGTCTTGTCCATGCTGCTGCTGTCCGCGGCGGGCATTGCACAAGCGCTGGAGTTCAAGTCCGTTGGCGCCGCACCTGCGGTGCTCTACGACGCGCCCTCGACGAAAGGCCGCAAGGTGTTCATCGCGCCGCGAGGCATGCCTGTCGAAGTAGTGCTGACCTATGGCGAATGGACCAAGGTGCGTGACGCCGCCGGCGATCTGGCCTGGGTTGATTCCAGGCTGTTGAGCACGCGTCGCAATGTGATTGTCAGCGCGGCAAATGCGCGCGTGCGCGAGGCCGCCTCCGACGCTTCCGCCATCGTGTTTACCGCGGACAAGGGCGTATTGCTGGAGCTGGTCGAACCTGCAGCGGGCGGCTGGGTCAAGGTCCGCCATCGTGGCGGGCAGGGCGGATTTGTGCGCGCGTCCGAAGTCTGGGGCGAATAAGGGCCTATGTCAGCCAACCCCGCTTCCAAGACGCGTCAGCCGATGAATGTCACCATCCTCGGCGCGGGCGCCTGGGGTACTGCGCTCGCGATCATGCTGTCGGACCGCCATTACGTCGTGCTGTGGGGCCGGGAGGAAGACGCCATGCGCGAGGCGGAAGCCAGGCGCGAGAATGCGGCTTACTTCCCCGGCTTCGCACTGCCGCCCAGTCTCAAGGTGACGTCCGATTTTGAATCGGCCGTAGCGAATGTCAATACCGGCGGCGAACGCTTGCTGATCGTTGCGTCTTCCGTCGCCGGATTGCGTCCGCTGGCGCAGCGGCTGCAATCCCATCGCATTCCCAACATCGTGTGGCTGTGCAAGGGCTTTGAAGAAAAGACCCAACTGCTGCCGCACCAGATCGTGCATGAAGAACTCGGTGCGGCCATTCCTCACGGCGCCTTGTCAGGTCCGTCGTTCGCGCAGGAAGTTGCGCGCGGCCTGCCGTGTGCGCTGACCATTGCCTCCGATTCGCCGGAGCTGCGCGACTGCGTGGTACGCGCCATTCATGGCCGATCGATCCGTGTCTACTCGACCGATGACCTGATCGGCGTCGAGGTGGGCGGTGCAGTAAAGAATATCCTTGCCATTGCCACCGGCGTCATTGACGGCATGGGGCTGGGCATGAATGCGCGTGCCGCACTCATCACGCGCGGTCTGGCTGAAATTACCCGCCTGGGCATCGCGCTTGGCGGACGTCCGGAGACCTTCATGGGGCTGGCAGGCATGGGTGATCTGATTCTGACCTGCACCGGTGACCTGTCGCGCAATCGGCAGGTTGGCCTTGGTCTGGCACAAGGCAAGAAGCTCGATGCGATCGTGGCCGAACTCGGGCATGTTGCCGAAGGTGTGCGCTGTGCGCAATCGGTGCGTTCGCTTGCGCGCGCTCATGGCGTCGATATGCCGATTACCAATGCAGTGGCGGCGGTCCTGTTCGACGGCGATTCGCCGCGCGAGTTGGTGGAAAGCTTGTTGTCGCGCGATCCTCGGATCGAATCCGCCTGAACTTCAGTCATACTTGGCGGCATCTGAGTCAGTTGGCTCAGGCTTGCGCAGGATCGTCATCAGCACCGATGTATTTTCCAGGGCATTCAACGCATACGGCACGTTGCCTTCAAGATAGAGCATTTCACTGGCCGTCAAGACCTGCGACTTGTCATGCGCCTGCACTTCCACCGTTCCCTCGATACATTGAATCGTGATTTCCCCAGAGACATGATGTTCGGGAACGGACCTTCCTTTTGCCAGCACGACGCGCATCACTTCAAGGTCTGCCGTTCTCAGCAGCGCAGTCGACGCGGTTTGCGTCAGCTTGTCGCCGAGCGGGTGAATATCGATTTTTTCTCCGGATGTGGCGTGGTGTAGCGACATTGGCAATCTCCTTGCTCGATGCGGGTTTTATCGATACTGTATCAGCATCATGTTTGTTCCGTTGTTCATCGTCGGCGCACCGCCGGTCATCAATTTGGTACCCGCAAGCGGTATGCGCTTGTCGGTGGAGATCGCGCCGTCGACCATCAGCGACAGGTAGCGCAGGCAACATACGCGCAGGAAGGAGGTGAAATTGTCGATTTCACCCCGGTATTCGACCAGTTCGTCGTACAGCTTGGTGATCAGCTGATTGACGCTCATGCCGTCGCGCGTCGCGATTTCTTCCAGCGCATGCCAGAACAGATTTTCCAGACGGATGGATGTGACTGCACCGTGCAGTCGGATGGAGCGCGCACGGCATTCGTAGAGGTGTGGATCGGCCTTGACGAAGATTTCACACATGGGCGCTCCTGCGATGGTTGTATTGCGGTCGTGTGCTACGGTTATAGCACAATCTCCGTCCCGAGCAATTTGAGGAATTGCGCAATCCATGCCGGATGCGCGGGCCAGGCCGGCGCGCTGACGATATTGCCGTCGGTTACCGCTGCGTCCACTGCAATGTCGGCATAATGTCCGCCTGCCTGCTCGACTTCCGGACGACAGGCGGGATAGGCCGAGCAGCGTTTTCCTTCAAGAACGCCAGCCGCCGCGAGGATCTGCGCGCCGTGACAGATCGCGGCAATCGGTTTTTTCGCTTGTGCGAAGTGGCGCACGGTTTCCAGCAGCGTCGCGTTGAGCCGCAGATATTCAGGGGCACGCCCGCCGGGAATCAGCAACGCGTCATAGGAAGCCGGTTGCACTGCATTGAAATCGTGTGTCAGAGTGAAGCGATGACCCGGCTTTTCGGAATAGGTCTGGTGGCCCTCGAAATCGTGGATCGCGGTGACGACAAAATCGCCCGCCTTCTTGTCCGGACACACCGCGTGGACTTCATGCCCCACGGCGCGCAAGGCCTGGAACGGAACCATGATTTCATAGTCTTCACCGAAATCGCCGACCAGCATGAGGATGGTTTTGGCAGCCATGATCTTGTCTCCATTGAAGTTGTAGGGAGAGTCATTGTTCGCCTTGGCGCCGAGGAACGGGTAATCGCCCGTTACTACGTGCGCGGACAATACGTCGCCCAAGCTTGAAATGGCGCCTTGTGCCCTGCAAATCAACGTCGCCGCCGGTTCCGGGAAAGAATTTTGTCTTTCTGCGAAACGGGAAAATACGTCCAGGAATCAAACACCCAAAAGGCAGAAACCCCGCAAATTTTGTGCTTTGCAGCACTTTTTCCACATGCTGCTGTCTGACCTCTTTTCACTATTCGGAAGTATGCAGCTTGCGTTGGGGCAAGCCGATGTACTCCCTTGGCTTTATACTAATGTTCATTTGTCATTCTCGAAAAGAAACTTCCATGATTGATAACCTTGCCTTTTCGCCACGCCGCAAGCTTGCCAAGGCCGTCAGCCGCGGCTTTACCCTGATTGAAATCATGGTGGTGGTTGTCATCATGGGTATTCTGGCGGCGTTGGTGGTGCCCAAGCTGATGGGCCGTGCCGACGACGCGCGCATCACTGCCGCCAAGCAGGATATAGCAACCCTGATGCAGGCACTCAAGCTGTACAAACTGGACAACCAGCGTTATCCGACCACCGAGCAGGGCTTGCAGGCCTTGATCGCCAAGCCGACCAGCGGCCCCGCAGCGAATGGCTGGAAGAGCGGAGGGTATATCGACAAATTGCCGAAGGATCCATGGGGAAATCCGTATCAATACCTGTCCCCGGGAGTCAAAGGCGAGGTCGATGTTTTCTCCTACGGGGCCGACGGACAGCCGGGCGGCACCGGTAACGACGCAGATATTGGTTCGTGGGATCTATAGTCAACGCTTCTCTCTCGTACGCCGCGCGCGGGCCCCGCATGAAACAGGTGCGCGGCTTCACCTTGCTTGAATTGCTGGTGGTGCTGGTAATCGCCGGCATTCTGATGGGTGTGGTCGCATTCAACGCGATGCCGAGCGAGCGGCAGGCATTGCAGAACGAAGCGCAACGCATCGCGCTCCTGTTGCAGCTCGCGCGCGATGAGGCGATCGTGCGCAATCGCCCGATTGCATTCGAAGCGGATTCCGAACGCTACCGTTTCCTGATCCGCGATGGCGACAAGTGGGAACCGCTGTCGCAAGACGATTTGCTGCATGAACGTGAATTCAAGCGGGCGCCGCTCGCCTTGTCGATCAGCCCGACGGTCGCCGCAGAAAACAATCCGCTGCGCATCATCTTCGGCCGCGAACCGGTCGACAAACCGTTCGTGCTGACCATGGCGGCGGGTGATGCCAACGTCGCAGTCCGCGCCGACGGCATCGGCCATTTCGTCGTGGAGTGAACGCATGCGTCGCCGCCTCTCCAGGAACTCGGGATTCACGCTGCTCGAAGTGCTGGTGGCGCTGGTCATCGTCGGCACGGCGCTGGGTGCGAGCCTGCGTGCAGTCGGCAGCCTGACGCAGAACAGCAATGGCTTGCGCGCATCGATGATGGCGACCTGGTCGGCCGAAAACCGCCTGGCACAAATTCGTCTCGCGCATGAATATCCGGCTTTCGGCAAGCGCAGCTTCGACTGCTCGCAAGGCGATCTGCGCCTGACCTGCGAAGAGGAAGTGTTCGCCACGCCGAACCCGTTTTTCCGACGTGTCGAGGTCAGCGTGTTCGACGGCGACAACATGGATCGCCGCATCATCAAGCTCGCTCAAGTGGTGTCGCAGGGATGATGATGAACGGGAAACGCCGCGGTTTCACCTTGATCGAATTGCTGGTGGCCATCAGTGTGCTGGCCATCGTTGCGGTGCTTGGTTGGCGCGGACTCGACAGCATCATCCGGGCGCGTGTAGCGCTGACCAGTGAACTGGAAGAGACGCGCGGGTTGCAGCTCGCGTTCGCGCAGATGCAGAGCGATTGCGGCAACATTGTGGACCAGGGCACGATCGGAGCGGGGCGGCAGATACTCGATGCGCAGGCCGGAAGACTGAGCCTGGTGCGCACCGTATTTGCCGAAAATCAGCCCTCGCGCGTCCAGGTGGTCAGCTATCGGCTCGAGAACGGGGTATTGATTCGCCGGGAATCGCTCGCCACGCGGGATTTGAGCGAACTGGATGCGGCATGGAAGGCGGCGACCAGCAACGGAGAAATCGGCCCGGCAGTTGCCCTGAATTCTGACATCGACAATATGGCCATCCGGGTCTGGAAGGAAAGCACCGGATGGACCACCGATGCGAGCATCGCGCCCACGCCCGCGCCCGCGCCGCCATCCACACCCGCGCAGGGAGCGACGCCCTTCAACGCGGCGGTGCCGAGCGGCGTCGAAGTGGCTTTGCACATGCGCAACCGCGGCGTCAGGCTGGTCAAGATCTTTCTGCTGGGGCCGGCATGAGAATGCGCCCCCTCCTGCGTCAGCGCGGCGTGGCGGTCATCACTGCCTTGCTGTTGACCACACTGGCGATCACCATCGTCGCCAGCCTGTTCTGGCAGCAGCAGGTACAGGTGCGGTCGATCGAAAACCAGCGCCTGCAGTTGCAGAAGCAGTGGATACTGCGCGGGGCACTGGACTGGACCAAGCTGATCTTGCGCGAGGACAAAAAGAGCGACATGCGCATCCGTAGTGAGGTTGATCATCTCGGCGAACCCTGGGCGGTTCCTCTTGCCGAGACCCGGCTCGATCAATATGTGGAGAACGGACGGGCGGAAACCGACGTCCCCGATGCCGCGCTTTCCGGTGGCATTGTTGATGCGCAGTCGCGCTTCAACATCACCAATCTGTGCCCGCCACCGAGCGGGCCGATTGACGCGGACGAGGTGGCTGCCTTCGGGAAGTTGCTGACCAATGTCGGACAGAACCCGGCGCTTGCCCGCGCTACGGCGGAGTTAATGCAGTCAGCACTCAGCCGCCCGGCCGCAGCAACCGGCAGTACGACTCCGCAATCGCAGCCGCTGACGATATCGTATGTGGATGATTTGCTCGCCGTGCCCGGCTTCACCCCGGAGATACTCGCAAAGTTGAGGGATTTCATTGTGGTTTTGCCGATGAAGACTACGATCAACGTCAATACTGCCGCGCCGGAGGTCCTGTCGGCGAGAATTGCTACACTGTCGCTTTCGGAGGCCGCATCATTGGTTGTTAACCGGGAAAGCGCCTGGTTCAAGACCACCGGTGAATTCACCAGTCTCTTGCCGAAGCAGGCGACGGCCAAGCAGGGCACGATATCGGTCAATACCAACTATTTCCTCGTGAATGGCAAGGTACGCCTGAGCCGCGCAACGATGGACATGCAGGCCTTGATCGAGCGCCCGGACGACCGCAGCAATCCGAAAATTCGCTGGATCCGAGAAAACTAAGAAGAAAGAGATATCTTGAGCACACTGTATATCCGGCTGCCATCGCACGCCACCGCCGAGAGCCAGCAACCCGGCATGCCGCTGTATTGCCAGTTCGCGTCGGCGGGCAACAGCGGCGCGATCGAGCGGGAAGGGGTGGCGGCGCTGTCCGAATTATCCGAACTGGCCGGCAAATCCCAACGCACGGTCTTGCTGCTCGCGGCGAGCGATGTGACCTTGCTGCGCGTGAAAATGCCGCCCCTGTCCGGCGCGCGCCTGAAAGCGGCGCTGCCCAATCTGGTGGAAGACCAGTTGATGAGCGATCCCGCCGAGTGCATTGTCGTTGGCGGCGAGATGCATGAAGGCGTGCGCACGGTCGCTGTTGTGCAGCGCTCATGGCTGGAGATATTGAACAGGACCTTGACCGGACTCGGCGCGCGCAGCATCAGCGCCGTGCCTTCGCAGTTGTCCCTGCCGCGCAGAAATGAGGCGGCAAGCGCGGCCGTGTCCGAGCACGGCACCGATATCGACATCGCCGTGCGCATGGGCGAACAGGACGGCATCGGCCTGTCGATCGTTGCCGATCAACCCGAGTCGGCGGCATTCGACGCGATGCAGTCCTTGAATGCGGTCGTGCCGCACGGGCCGATCGACCTGTACGTGCCGCAGGCCCGCGTACGCGACTACGAGGAGTCCTTGCATGTCGCACCGCCCTTGCAGGAGCGCATCACCATTCATGCCGACAGCTGGCAGCGCTGGATCGCCGGCGCGAGCAAGACCTCGATCGACATGATGAGCGGATTGGGTGCGGCAAGCGGTCCCAGTTTCGACTGGCGCCCATGGCGCTGGCCGCTTGCGCTGGCGGCGGCTGTGCTGCTGATCAATATCATCGGCCTGAACGTCGACTGGGTGCGCATGAAGCGCGAGGCCGAGGTGCTGCGCAACGGCATGATCCAGACCTATAAGTCCGCTTATCCGAAAGACACCGTCATTGTCGATCCGCTGGCGCAACTGCGGCAGAAGATGGCATCCGCGCAACGTGAGTCCGGCGAAATCGCTCCGGACGATTTTCTCGCGCTGTCTGCGGCAGTTGGCGAAGCCTTGTCCGGCGCCGGCAAGAGCGGGTCCGTCGTGGCTTCGCTGGACTATCACGACCGCGCCCTGACCGTCAAATTCAAGCCCGATGCGGGTGTTTCGCTGGAGCAAATGCGCGGTGCGCTGGCCGCACGCAATGTAACTGCCACGGAGCCCGCCACCGGCACCTGGCTGGTCAGGAGCGCAAAATGAACGTGAGGAACGCAAGGAACGCAAGCACCACTCAGTTGAGCGGCCTGAAGCAGTCGCTGTCGATGTTCTGGAGCGAACGCAACAAGCGCGAGCAGAACATGCTGCTGGCGGCCATTGCCGTCATCGTGCTCGGCCTGATCTACGTCTTGTTCATCGATCCTGCGCTCAGCGGCCGCGCCGAGATGGCGAAGAAACTGCCGGCCTTGCGCCAGCAGGCCGCCGAGGTGCAGGCACTGGCAAGGGAATCGTCGAACGCGTCGCGCAAGAACGCCGGTCCGGTGACGACGATGACCAGGGAGAGCATCGAGGCGGCTCTCGCTGGCAAGGGATTGAAGCCGCAGAGTGTTACCGTGACGGGCGAAATGGCGAAGCTTCAATTGAGCAGCGTGTCCTTCGCCGGCATCACCGACTGGCTGGCGGACATGCAGCGTACCGCCCGCGTGTCGGTGGTCGATGCCAAGGTCGAAGCACTGACGCAGCCCGATATGGTCAATGCCAGCTTCACCCTGCGCCAGCAGAAAAGCGAGCAATGATGCGGACTCATGACCGGATGGAGATGCCGTGCGCCGCCTCGTGATATGGTTGCTCGCGGGCGCCGCGACCATCCTGTTGACCGTGATCGTGTTTTGCCCGGCGGCATGGATGGCGGCGATTCTCGAGAGGCAGACCGGCGGGCGCTTGACGCTCGGTGATGCGCAGGGCACCCTATGGCGGGGCTCCGCCTTCATCGGCGGTGCGCCGAGCGGTGCCGATCCGGTGACGCCGCTGTTGCCCGGTCGCTTCGCATGGCGCTTGTCGCCGCTGGTGCTGTTGGGGCAGGTCGATCTGCACCTGGAGAATCCGGCGGCACTGTCGCAAGCGGTCGCCATCGCCGGAAGCTGGTATCAATGGCAGGTGAGCCCGGCAAGTGTTTCCTTGCCTGCGGAACGACTGGCGGGATTGGGTGCGCCGCTGAACACGATTCGGCCCTCGGGCCAGATGCGATTGTCATGGACTCCCTTGCAGGTCGCGAGGCAGGGAGGCGGTCTGGAAGTGGTTGGTACGATGACCTTGCGGATGAGCGACATTGCTTCGCGTCTGTCACCGATCAAACCGCTTGGGGATTACCAATTGATAATGGATTGGCGCGGCCGGCAGGCACAACTTGCGTTGAAGACACTGCAAGGGCCGATGTTGTTGAGCGGCAATGGGACGTTGTCGAACGGACGTCTGCAGTTTTCAGGAAAGGCAGAAGCGGAAGCAGGACAGGAAGAAAGGTTGGCAAATCTCTTGAATTTGCTGGGACAACGCCGAAGAGAAGGCGACAAGGATGTTATCGCGCTAGAGTTCAAATGAAAAAAAATCAATCAGCAGAAACATTACAAAGGCCGGCGGGTTGGCGCAAAGTAGGAGCAACCGCCTTGTTGTTGTGCGCAATGACGACGAGCTTCCAGCCCGTTTATGCACAAGATCCCTCGTCCAACCAGGCGACCCTGAATTTTGTGGGCGCCGACATCGAATCGGTCATCAAGGCGATCGGCCACTATACCCGGACCACTTTCGTCATCGATCCGCGCGTCAAGGGCACCATCAACCTGGTATCCGAAAAGCCGGTCACCAAGCCGCAGGCCATGGAGCTGCTCGCATCCGTACTGCGCCTGCAGGGCTTTGCCATGGTCAAGATCGACGGCTACACCAAGGTGGTGCCGGAAGCCGATGCGAAACTGCAGGCCGGCCCGACCCGGCCGACCGACGTACGGGGCGACCAGATCGCCACGCAGATCTTCCGTCTCAACTACGAGTCGGCAAACAACCTGGTACAGGTGCTGCGCCCGCTGATTTCGCCGAACAACACGATCAACGTCAATCCCGGCAACAACAGCATCGTCATTACCGATTATGCGGACAACCTGAAGCGGCTTGGCAGGATCATTGCCGCGCTCGACACGCCGGCCGTCGGTGACCTGGATGTCGTTCCGGTGCGCTATGCCATCGCCACCGACCTCGCGACGACGGTCAACCGGCTGGTGGAGCAGAGTGCCGGCCCGGTTCCGGGCGGCGCCGCAGGCACCATGTCGGTGCTGGCCGATTCGCGCACCAATTCCCTGATCGTGCGCGCGCCATCGGTGGCCCGTTCCAATCTTGCCAAATCGCTGATCGCCAAGCTGGATCAGCCGACCGCGCAGCCGGGCAATGTGCACGTGGTGTATCTCAGGAACGCCGACGCCGTCCGGCTGGCGCAAACGCTGCGTGCAGTGGTTGCTTCCGACAGCAGCACGCAACAGGCGGGCACCACAACGCCGCAGCCGCAGCAACAGGCGCAACAGCCCGGATTTGCGATGGGGCAGCAAGGCCAGCAAGGGCAGCTCGGACAAGGCTCTTTGTCGCCTTCGTCGCCGACCCCGACTGCCTTGCCAACCGGCGGGCCGGCTGGCTTCATTCAGGCGGATCCGGCGACCAATGCGCTGATCATTACCGCCAACGAGTCGGTGTATCGCAACCTGCGTGCCGTCATCGATCAGCTCGATGCACGCCGCGCGCAAGTCTATGTCGAATCGCTGATTGTCGAGGTTACCGCAGACAAGGCTGCCGAATTCGGCATCCAGTGGGCCGGACTGACCGGCGACGCGACCAGCAATTACCGGCTCGGCATCGCCAGCGGATTCGGGCAGGGCGGGAACAATCTCATCGCCCAGGCAGTCTCAAAGGCAACCACCGGCAATCCGATTGCGCCCAGCAACGGCATCAATGTCGGCATCTTCAAGCAGGTGAACGGTTCGCTCACGCTGGGGGCATTGGCCCGCGCACTGGAATCGGAAGGCAACGCCAACATCTTGTCCATGCCGAACCTGATTACGCTCGACAATGAAGAGGCGCGGATCATTGTCGGCCAGAACGTGCCATTCATTACCGGCACCTTCACCACGGCGGCTTCCGGTGCGCAGAATCCGTTCCAGACCATCGAGCGCCGCGACGTGGGCTTGTCCTTGCGCGTGCGTCCGCAGGTTTCCGAAGGCGGCACAGTCAAGATGGCGATTTACCAGGAAACATCGAATATTCAGACCACCAGCAAGGCGTCGGACATCGTGACCAACAAGCGTTCGATCGAAACCAACGTGCTGGTTGACGATGGCGAAATCATCGTGCTCGGCGGCCTGATCGAGGACAGGGCATCGGACAACGAGGAAAAGGTGCCCGGACTGGGTGATATCCCCGTGGTCGGCAACCTGTTCAAGTACCGCACCCGCAGCGGGAACAAGACCAACCTGATGGTGTTCCTGCGGCCGACCGTCATCCGGACCAGCGAACAGAGCAACAATGTTGCAGGCGATCGTTATGAATTCATCCGCAACATCCAGATGAATACGCAACAGGCGCCGTCGGCGGTGCTGCCGAATGTCAACGTGCCGGTACTGCCGCCCATGCAGAATGGCCGCCCGGTTGGCGGTTCCCTGCTGAACCTGCCGCCGCGACCGGAGCGCGAGACCCCGCCGGCTGCGCCAGCGACAGCGCCCGTGCCGGCGGCCCCACCACCAACAGATCAGAACCCAAGCAGACAGCAATGAGCAATACCATGACCGACGCCCGCCTTTTACCTTACGCATTCGCCCGCGACCACGCGCTGCTTGCGCGTCGCAGCGAAACGGCCGGCAATGCCGTCGAGGTGTGGGTGTCGGAAGCAACCGTACCTTCCGCCATCGCGGAAGTCAGCCGCCGCTTCGGCCGCGTCAAGCTCAAGTCCTTGCCGCGCGAAGATCTGGAAGCGGCCATTGCGAAAGCCTATGCCAATTCCGGAAGCGACGCCGCGCAAGTGGTCGACGAAGTGGAATCGGATCTCGACCTGACCAAGCTGATGCTGGACATGCCGGCCATCGAAGACCTGCTGGAATCGGCTGACGATGCACCGGTGATCCGCATGATCAATGCACTGCTCACACAGGCCTTGCGCGAAGAAGCATCGGACATCCACATCGAACCCTTTGAGCAGATATCCGTCGTGCGCTTTCGCGTCGACGGTGCGCTGCGCGACATCGTGCGGCCGAAGAAAGCCATCCACGCATCGCTGATTTCGCGCATCAAGATCATGGCGCAACTCGACATCGCGGAAAAACGTCTGCCGCAGGACGGCCGCATCACATTGCGCATCGGCGGCAAGCCGGTGGATGTGCGCGTATCGACTCTGCCCACCGGTCACGGTGAGCGCGCGGTGCTGCGTCTGCTCGACAAGGAAGGCGGCCGGCTCGACCTGGGGCATCTCGGCATGAGCGCCGATGTGCAGAAGCAATTCGACGAACTGATCAGCCAGCCGCACGGCATCGTGCTGGTCACGGGCCCGACCGGTTCCGGCAAGACCACGACCTTGTATGCGGCGCTGTCGCGGCTGAACACGCCGACCACCAATATCCTGACGGTCGAAGATCCGATCGAATACGAATTGCCGGGCGTCGGCCAGACCCAGGTCAATGCGCGCATCGACATGACCTTTGCCAAGGCATTGCGCGCGATCCTGCGCCAAGACCCGGACATCATCATGATCGGCGAGATCCGCGATCTTGAAACGGCACAGATCGCTGTGCAGGCATCGCTCACCGGTCACCTCGTGCTGGCGACCCTGCACACGAACGATTCGGCGGCGGCGGTCACGCGTCTGCTCGACATGGGCATCGAACCTTTCCTGCTCTCGTCGTCGTTGCTCGGCGTCGTTGCGCAGCGTCTGGTGCGCAAGCTGTGCCCGGTATGCCGTCGGCATGACGGACAGGAGTGGCACGCGGTCGGCTGCGACAAGTGCGGGCACACGGGTTACCAGGGCCGTGTCGGCGTGTATGAATTGCTGTTGACGACCGATCAGATCCGCGCGCAGATCCACGACCAGACATCGGAAGCGGAAATTCGTGCCACCGCGCAGAGAAACGGCATGCGCACCATGCGTGAGGACGGCGAGCGCTGGCTTGCCGACGGCACTACCACGCAGGCGGAATTGCTGCGCGTAACGAAAGAGTAAACGATGCCGGCATTCCGCTACGAAGCCGTCGATGCCGCAGGGGCCACCAAGAAGGGCGTGGTCAATGCCGACAGTGCGCGCTCGGCGCGCTCGGACCTGCGCTCGCAAGGCTTGGTGCCCATCGTGGTCGATGCCATCGCCACCCAGGTCGATGAGCTGGGGCAGACCAGGATCCGGGCTTTCGGCGACCGCTTGTCGACCACCGAGCTTGCCCTTTTTACGCGCCAGCTCGCCAGCCTGCTCGAAGCCAGTTTGCCGCTGGAACAAGCCTTCACCGCCTTGCTGGAACAAGCCGAGCGACCCTACGTGCGCGATCTGGTGGCATCGATCCGTTCCGAAGTGATGGGCGGCGCCTCCTTGTCCGACGCCTTGTCGCGACATCCGCGCGACTTCGCCGATATCTATCGCGCGCTGGTCGCATCCGGCGAACAGATCGGCCAGTTGTCGCATGTGCTGTCGCGTCTGGCCGACTATATCGAGCGTCGCAATTCGCTGGTGCAAAAGGTGCGGCTTGCATTCACCTATCCGGCCATCGTGACGGTCGTGGCATTTTCCATCGTGATCTTCCTGCTTGCCTATGTGGTGCCGCAGATCGTGTCGGTCTTTGCGAACACCAAGCAGAAGCTGCCGATCCTGACCGTCATCATGCTGGCGATTTCCGATTTCGTGCGCAGTTATGGCTGGATCGTCCTGCTGGCTCTTGTCGGCGGTTTGTTCGCATGGCGCACGGCATTGAAGAATCCGGACGTCAAGTATCGCTGGCATCGCTGGCTGTTGAATGCACCGTTGTATGGCAAGTTCGAACGCAGCCTGAACACCGCGCGTTTCGCCAGCACGCTGGCCATCACGACCGGTTCCGGCGTGCCCATACTGCGAGCGCTGCAAACCAGCCGCGATACACTCTCCAACGTCGCGATGCGCGAACAGGTGGAAGAAGCGACCAACAGTGTGCGCGAGGGCGTGGGCCTGGCGCGCGCACTATCAGCGCACAAGCATTTCCCGCCGATGCTGATTCACATGATTCGTGCCGGCGAGGTGACCGGCGAATTGCCCCAGATGCTTGAGCGGGCATCGAACGCGCAGGAACAGGATCTGGAACGGCGCGCGATGACGATCGCCGGCTTGCTGGAACCGGCGCTGATCCTGGTAATGGGCGTGGTGGTCTTGCTGATTGTGTTGGCGGTGTTGATGCCGATTATCGAAATCAACCAACTGGTGCGATAACAAAACAAATAAAAAGGAATGTGATGAAGCGCTTGCCGCTTGCTGCGAGTTTCTTGATGTTCATTGCCCTGTGCGCCTCAGCCGCCTATTGGGCGATGCAGTTGTTCAAGCCGCCGGTGCGCCCTGTTGCGCCGCCGGTGCGCGTTGCCGCGGCGGATGTACACCCGGATGCGGCCGCAGCATTGTTTGGCGGGCGCTCAGGGCCGGTTGCGGTTGCCAGCAACTATCAACTGAGAGGCGTGATCTTCTCCGGCAATCCGCACGACAGCATTGCGATCCTGAGCGCCGACGGCAAGCCGGCACAGTCGGTGCGGGTCGACGCCGAAGTCGTACCGGGCGTCAAGGTAAAAGAGGTGCACCGCGGGTATGTCTTGCTATCCGAAGGAGGAAGCACCAAACGGGTGGAGTTGCCCGAGAATGCGAAAGGGCAGGGCGGTATTGCGATGACGCCATCGGGGAGTCCGGCATCGCCGGCTCCGGTCCAGAGTCCGGCGGTATCCGGTCGGCCCGGGCAAATGACGCCGCCGGCGGCAACGACCGCGCCACCGACCATGGTCGTGAGTCCGCCTCCCTCGGCCCAAACACAGACGCAAACGACTGCCAACGGATCGGGAAGCTCGGCTGCTGCCATGCCTGCACCAACGGCTGGACTGCCGTCTCCGGTCGTCACGCCGACACCCGTGCCTGCGCCAATGACACCGATTCCGGCGACACCTCAAGTCGTCACGCCCGCACCGGTTCCCGCGCCAGGCCCGCAAAACGCTGCGCCGGCCGCGCCCGCGACACAGCCCTACGCACCCTTCACGAACCCGGTTCCGCCGGGTACGGCCGGACCGAACACGCCTTTGCAAAGCCGCTGATCGCGGCAGACGAGCGCGAGTCCTGCGCTAGTCGTCGGACTCACCGATCACTTTCTTCAACAGGCGTTGCTGCAATTGCCTACCTGCGGACTCGGATTTTTGATGAGATCCGGCGACGCGTTGTTTTGCCGCCAGCGCAATCGGATTGCGCGGCTTCAGCGCCCGTTGCGAGGGCTCGACCCGGATGATCATCTTCTGCCGTTTCGAGAGTGCCTTGTTAGCCATGATGAAATGATGCAAGGCGGACCGTCGGGCCCGCCTTGACTGCGCTTACAACACGTAGCGCGACAAGTCTTCGTTGTCGGACAGCGCGCCGAGTTTGTCGTCCACATACGCGGCGTCGATCGAGATGGTCTTGCCGGAGGATTCGCTGGCCGTAAACGACACTTCTTCCAGCAGCTTCTCCATCACGGTGTACAGTCGCCGCGCGCCGATATTTTCGGTTTTTTCATTCACCGAAAACGCGATTTCCGCCATGCGCTGGATGCCGTCCTGGGTGAATTCGATCTTCACGCCTTCGGTATCGAGCAATGCTTCATACTGCCGCGTGAGGCAGGCATCGGTGCTGGTCAGGATGCGCTCGAAGTCCGCAATCGACAAGGATTCCAGTTCGACGCGGATCGGAAAACGTCCCTGCAACTCCGGAATCAGGTCGGAAGGCTTGGCAAGATGAAACGCGCCTGAGGCGATGAACAGGATGTGGTCGGTCTTGATCATGCCGTACTTGGTATTGACCGTCGTGCCTTCCACCAGCGGCAGCAGATCGCGCTGAACGCCCGCACGGGACACGTCGGCTCCGCCGACTTCGGAGCGGCTCGCGATCTTGTCGATCTCGTCGAGGAACACGATGCCGTTCTGCTCGACGTTCGCAATCGCCTTCTGCTTGAGTTCGTCATCGTTGATCAGCTTGGCGGCCTCTTCCTCGATCAGGAGCTTCATCGCTTCCTTGATCTTTACCTTGCGCTTCTTCTTGCGCGATGCGCCGAGCCCGGAAAACATCGACTTGATCTGCTCCGTCATTTCTTCCATGCCGGGCGGCGCCATGATTTCCATGTGCGGACCGGTATCGGCTACTTCGATTTCGATCTCGCGGTCGTCGAGGGCGCCTTCGCGCAAGCGCTTGCGGAAAGTCTGGCGCGTCGTGTTGCCGGCCGGTTCGCCTTCGTTCGCGTTGGGCGAAGCACTGAAACCGAAATCACGTGCCGGGGGCAGCAGGACGTCGAGGATACGATCTTCCGCAGCATCTTCCGCAAGCGTGCGCACCTTGCGCATTTCCGACTCGCGTGTTTGCTTGATGCCGATGTCGATCAGATCGCGGATGATGGTGTCCACATCCCGACCGACATAACCGACCTCGGTAAACTTGGTGGCTTCGATCTTGATGAAGGGGGCGTCGGCCAGTTTCGCCAGGCGACGTGCGATCTCGGTCTTGCCCACGCCGGTCGGGCCGATCATCAAGATATTCTTGGGCGTGATTTCGTGACGCAGAGGTTCCGTCACTTGCTGACGGCGCCAACGGTTGCGCAAGGCGATCGCCACCGCGCGCTTGGCACGCGACTGGCCGACCACGTGCTTGTCCAGTTCGGAAACTATCTCTTGGGGAGTCATGTTCATGATGAAATGTGGACGCGTCGCTGCGCGTCAGTCGAGGGTTTCGATGGTGTGCGACAGATTGGTGTAGATGCACAGTTCGCCGGCAATCGTCAGGGCTTTCTTCACGATCTCGACCGGTGACAGTTCCGTGTTGTCCTGCAGGGCCTTGGCTGCGGATTGCGCGTAGGCGCCGCCAGAGCCGATCGCGCCGATACCGCTTTCCGGCTCCAGCACATCGCCATTGCCGGTAATGATGAGCGTCGATTCACGGTCCGCCACCAGCAGCATCGCTTCCAGGCGGCGCAGGATGCGGTCGGTGCGCCAATCCTTGGCCAGCTCCACCGAGGCACGCATCAGATTGCCCTGGTGCTTCTCGAGCTTGCCTTCAAAGCGCTCGATCAGCGTGAACGCATCGGCAGTGCCACCGGCAAATCCTGCCAATACCTTGCCCTGATACAGCTTGCGCACCTTCCGCGCAGTGCCTTTCATGACGATATTGCCGAGCGTTACCTGGCCATCGCCGCCCAGGGCGACAATATTGCCGCGACGCACGGACAGGATGGTCGTGCCGTGAAATTGTTCCATGCTTGCCTCTGAAGTGAATGTTGATGTGCAATCTCACTGCAAATAAGGGCTGTGTGCTGGATTACAAGTAGTGTAGCCGACGGATCGCCAAGTGCCGGCCCCCATGGGCAGATGTGCGTCGCGAGGGGGCAATGGTGGCCGCTTTCCGCAGACACCTTCAGCCGGCGTAGAAGCACCGGGTCGTGAATGGGATGTCAGTTCTTGCGCGGAACGATGCGCACCACGTCTTTGAGGCCGATCATGGCGAACAATTCCGCAACGAGGTGGTTGACGTGGTGGAATTCGATAAGCTTGCCATTGCCGCAGAAGGGCGCGAGACCGGTCAGCATCCGGCCGGCGGCGTTGAAATCGACGCGCGCCAGTTGCGAGCAGTCGACGATCGCCGGGCTGTGCTCGTCCGAATAGGCTGCGATCGCCAGGATCAGGTTATCGATCTTTCCCTCGATCAGCGCCGGCATCATGAAGGCTTCCTGGGTCTGGGCGTTGGCTGGCGCTTCGGCTGCGGCGGTGGTTACCTTGTTTTTCGGCGCGACGAAGGCCGGAGGGGAGACTTCGAAGGTGACGCAGTAATCGATGCTGGCCTCCTCGAATTCACTCTCGCGGTTCAGCAGGCGCAGAATTTCCAGCAGCAACAGCCAGGAATCTTCGCTGTCGTCGCGCCGTCCCACTTCCAGGATGGCGCGGATCTTTGCAGCCAGTTCCGGCGCGCCCACCAGAATCAGTTCATGCCCTGATTTCTGCAGCTTTTTCAGCTCACCCAGCAACAGTCGACATCCACTCGGAGCAACTTCGGAGATACGCATGAACTCAAGGCGCAGCACACGATGGCTTTCGGCCAGCTTTTGCAGGCGCTCAATCAACTTTGCACTGTTGTCATCGAGTTTGCCGGAAAAAGTCACCATCGGGACTGCACTCGACGCCGCATTGTTGCGAACGCCTTGCTGGCAGATGCCGGTCCATGCCGGCGGTGAGGTTTCGAACTTGTTCGCGTATGCGATGGATAGTTGTTCGAATTCCTGCTGCTTTCCGAGCGTCTGGTACAGGTCAAACAGCATCCACCATGCGGTACGCGTCATGCTGCCGAGATTGTCTGCTTCGGTCGCGGCGCGCAGCATCTGCTCCACCATTTCATTCTGACCGTTTGCGTAGAGCACCGCGGCCTCTTCGAGCAGTGCGGTGGCCTCGGAAGTCGGCGAGGCGACATTGCTGACGGCGGTCTCTCCGCCCAGCAGGAATTCGGTGGTGGTGCCGAAGTCATCCTCAGCCTGCCTGGCTGCTGGTGGCGGTGGCGAGGGTTCCTTTTTTTTCGATTCGGCTTGCGGTGTTTGTTGCGGCGCTGCTACAGGGCGGGGTTTGGGAGGCGGAGGCGCGATGGTCTGGGGGCCGGGAATTGTCTTGCCGGTTTGCGTCGTCGTCACATTCACGAATTCCGACGACATCTCCGATTCGATGGCGTCGATCTTTTGCGCAGTCGCGAGAGCTGCCTGCGCATCGCGCTTGGCCGATTGCGGGCGGGCGCCGGCCTTGCTGCTGTCAGTGCGAGGCGAGTTTGTCTGGCGTTTTGCGCGAGAGGCATCCTTGTCCGCAGGCTTGGCCTGCTGACCGCCCTTCTTGCCAAAAAGCGAAAAAATCCCCACGTTTTCCCTGAGCTGATTATTGTTTGATTCTCCTGCAATAACTTGTGCAGAAGAATTTCATAGTAAAGGTAACACAAATCGCGCGCGGACTTGTCATTACAGCGGTTGGGTGATTGTTTGTCAAACGCCGCGTATTTCACTGTCCGCGGAGAACGAGGGCCGTCGCGGCGTCGCAGGCCGCGCGACGATGCCAATTCGCCCAGATCGGGCGGCACTCATGCATCCGTGATGGCATCGCGAATAGGCGCTTTCTCAACAAGCAGAGAACTCAAGCAAGAGATCCAGCGATAGCGGGATTGCCAGCACGCCGCGCCTTGGATGTCGCTTCTTCCGGGCCGGCGTGCAGCCCGCCGGAAGAGGCCGGAAGAGGCCGGAAAAACAAACAAGCGTACGCTGCAACGCAACGTACGCTTGTTGTGAAAATGCCGAACCCGTTGGCGGGTTCTCCGGCGATCAATCGCCGTACAGCTTTTGCTTGAGTTCGCGGCGCTGTTGCGCTTCCAGCGACAAGGTCGCAGTCGGACGTGCCAGCAGGCGCGGGATGCCGATCGGCTCGCCGGTCTCTTCACACCAGCCGTATTCGCCAGCATCGATGCTGGCAATGGACTGTTGTACTTTCTTCAGCAGTTTGCGTTCACGATCGCGTGTACGCAATTCAAGCGCATGCTCCTCTTCGATGGTTGCACGGTCGGCGGGATCGGGCACCAGCACGGTTTCGCGCAAGTGCTCGGTCGTTTCGCCGGCGTTCTTCAGCAGTTCCCGCTCCAGGGCCTGCAGGCGCGCCTTGAAGAAGGCCAACTGGGCCTCGTTCATATAGTCCTTGTCGCTCATCTTGAGGATTTCCTCTTCGGTCAACAAGGTGCCGTCAGCCGGCGCGGCGGGGGTCGATTTCGTTGTTTTGGTAGCCACTTCGCGTACTTTCGAAACTACGGGTTTTTCCATTTTATCCATGAATCCGGGGCTTTCATTGTTACCGCTCATAGAAGCACCGGATGCCTCCTTGGAACTCCGAGCCGAAGCCGGGATGCGTGATGCAGGCTTCGATTCAGTTGCTCCATTGGCCGTTTTCGGGGCGACGCTGTTGACGGCTGCGCGCGTTGCCGCAGTCATTGTCTCTTTCGCCGCTGTCCCCGTGACGGCGGTTTTTGCCGCTGGTTTGGCGGCGGATTTTACACTGTTTTTTACCGTGGCTTTGCTTGGTTTGGCAATTGGCTTTGTCGCGGCAGTGGAAGTCTTCGAGCCCGGCTTGGGCGTGGTCGTTGTGGTCGTCGCTTGCTTGCGTGCAGCCGTTTTCAGCAAGGGCTTCTTGGCAGATGCGGTATCCGTCGTGCTCTTCGATGCGGCAGTTTTTGCTGCTCCCTTGACGCTCTTGGCCGCTGTGCCCTTTGTGGCGGATCTTGTAACGGTTGCGCTCATGTTTTCCTCTGAAAAAGAACCGCTCGACCTGTTCGCCTCCTGCCTGAAAAACGTCACACCCGCTGTTTCAGTGAGATTCGAATCGTATCGGGCGCCGCTTGCGACATTTTTCCACGCATATTGCCAAACGACCACCTCCGCTGCTTGAACCTACATCAAACGTTAGTTTATACCAAACACTGTTCCAGACCGCGAATAAAAGTTTCTGCCGGAAGATTTTTCCCGATGAACACCATTTTGCTGCCGCGCGCTTCGTTTTCGGGCCATTTTGCGCCAATATCGGTGCCCATCATCTGATGGACGCCCTGGAACACGACCTTGCGATCCGCGCCATCCATCCACAGTACGCCCTTGTAGCGCAGCATTCGCGGGCCGAAGACCTGCACCAGATTGCCTAGAAATTCGTCGAGCTTGGCGGTATCGAACGGTCGATCGCTCTTGAAGACAAAAGCGGCGATTTCGTCCGAATGGTGCGAATGATGATGATCATGATGCCCATGGTCGTGATCGCAATGATCGCCGCACGCATGATGTTCGTGATCGTGCTCGTCTTCAGCGAGAAAGTCGGGATCGATTTCCAGCTTGTCGTTCAGGTTGAAGCCGCGCAGGTCAAAGACGTCGCTGATCGGGATCTGGCCGAAATCGACCTTGCCGATCGGTGCGCGCGGATTGATGCGCTTCAGGCGCGAGATCAGCATATCGACTTCATCACTGCTGACTAGGTCGGTCTTGGACAGCAGCAGCTTGTCCGCGAATCCGACTTGTCTTTGCGCTTCTTCGTGTTCATCGAGTTGCTGCATCGCGTGCTTGGCGTCGACCACGGTAATCACGGCATCGAGCATGTAGTGCGCGGCAACTTCATCGTCCATGAAAAAGGTTTGCGCAACCGGACCGGGATTGGCCAGTCCGGTGGTTTCGATCACGATATGGTCGAAACTCAATTCGCCCGCATCGCGCTTTTGCGCCAGCGCGCCAAGCGCGAGAATGAGGTCGCCGCGCACCGTGCAGCAGACGCAGCCGTTGCTCATCTCGACGATCTGCTCATTGCTTTCCTGGACCAGGATTTCGTTGTCGATATTCTCCTGTCCGAATTCGTTTTCGATTACCGCGATCCTGTGGCCGTGCGGCTCGCGCAGGACGCGGTTGAGCAATGTGGTTTTGCCGGCGCCGAGAAAGCCGGTCAGTATGGTTGCAGGTACCAGGTTCATGTGCTGTCCGTCGATTTCAATGCGCGCAATCGGCGCACCATCCCTTGATTGTGAATTCAATATCGTGGCTCTGGAAGCCTTTTCCAAGGCTTTCGTGCAGCGCATCCCGCAGCAATCCCGCCTCGCCTATGCTGTCCAGGCAGAATACCTTGGCGCAGCGCGTGCATTTGAAGTGTCCGTGCTGATGATGCGGCACATGGGCATCTTGCCGCACGCTGCGATGTTCGGCACCGGCGCTGTAGCGGAATACGCGATCGTCGCCCGCAATCTTGTGCGCCAGTCCGGCGTCGGTCAGGCAATCGAGCGCGCGGTAGAGCGTCACGCGGTCCATGTCCGCCAGCGCGTCCTGCACGTCCTGATGAGTAAAGGCGCGCGGCGCATCCAGCAGCGCCGTCAGCACTCTTACCCGCGCAGAAGTCACGCGCACCGACGCGCTTCGCAGCTGGGCTTCGGCGAGCGCCATCGCATTCGTCACATCGGTCTTTCGGGTCGCCCGCGGCGGGCGCGAGGCTGACTTGGCTTTGCTGCTCATTGATTTGTTGCAATGAAAAACAAGAGCCCGAGATTATGACTTAGTTTCGCAATCCGCCCACAAAAATTGACGTTGATGCAATTCAAATGCACTCATGGTTTGTGCAACATCAAGCCCTTCAGGTATTCCCCCTCGGGAAAACTGGTGGTCATCGGGTGATCGACCCCGGCGGAGAGGCGCTTGAGGATGTGTGCGTCGACCTTGGCGTCGTTGGCGGCGCCGGCCACGATTTTCTGGAAAAGATCGGCGCTGATCGCACCCGAGCAGGAGTAGGTAAACAGAAATCCGCCCTCGCGCAGCAATTGGAAGCCAAGCAGGTTGATGTCCTTGTAAGCGCGCGCAGCGCGATCGACATGATCGGGCGAAGAGGCGAACTTCGGCGGATCGAGCACGATCATGTCGAAGGATTTTCCCTGTTCGCGCAGGGAGCGCAGCGTCTTGAACACGTCGGCATCCCACCATTCCGCCTTGGCGGTGTCGAAACCGTTGAGTGCCATGTTGCGCTGTCCGACGGCAAGCGCTTCGCCGGAGGAGTCGATCGAAATCACGCTCTTTGCGCCGCCTTTCAGCGCCGCCAGCGAGAAGCCGCCGGTGTAGCAGAAACAGTTCAATACATCGCGTTCGGAAGCGTGTTCCATCACCAGCTTGCGGTTGTCGCGCTGGTCGATATAAAAACCGGTTTTATGGCCGGTCTTGATATCGACCGCGTAGCGCACCCCGTTTTCGGTCACCAGGGTTTCTGCGTCCGGTTCGTTGCCAGCCAGTGTGCCGGTCACGAGCGGCAAGCCTTCGCGCTCGCGTACCGACGCGTCGGAACGCTCGTAGACGTTGGGGCAGCCGGTTTCGGCGATCAATGCTTGCATGATCGCGACCTTCCACGCTTCGACGCCAGCCGACTGGAACTGGCAAACCAGCCAGCCCGGCTTGCCGCCGTACCAGTCAACCACGAGTCCGGGGAAGCCGTCCGCTTCGCCGAAGATCACGCGTATCGCGTCCGTGTCTCGCACATTCGCCATGCGATAGGCGAGTGCCTTTTTTATGCGGCGCTTGATCAGCGCATGATCGATCGGTTCGTTTTCGTTGAAGCTCCAGACGCGCGCGCGGATCTGCGATTTCGGACTGAATGCGGCGCGTGCCAGGAATTGGCCGGAGGAGGATTGCACCAGTGCTGTAGTGCCGGGCTTGTTCTTTTCTTCCGGCTTGCCTTCGACGCGGTCGATCGCAGTCGGAAAGATCCAGGGGTGGCGGCGCAGCAGACTTTTTTCCTTGCCGGGCTTGAGAGTAATGGTAAGCATGAGGTCATTCCAGGATAGGGAGTGTCCACGGAAGACAAGAAATTTCCACGCGGTCATTTCTCCGCGTGTTCCGTGTCTTCCGCGGCGCATTAGATTTTGTCTTTTTTTCTTGCTCGCGGATGGGCGGCATCATACACCTGCGCGAGACGCTGGAAGTCGAGCGAGGTGTAGACCTGCGTGGCGGCAATCGATGCGTGGCCCAGCATTTCCTGCACCGCGCGCAGGTCGCCGGAAGATTGCAGCACATGGGAGGCGAAGGAGTGGCGCAGCACATGCGGATGCACATTGGCTGGAATGCCGAGTGATTGCGCATGCGCTTTCAGCCGCAGCTGGATGACGCGCGGCGACATGCGCGTGCCGCGTTCGGTCAGAAAAAGCGGATGCGGATCGATCTTGACGAGAGTGTCGCGTGCCGCCAGCCAGGCAGTGATTGCCTGTAGCGCCGCTTGGCCGACGGGTACTTTGCGCTGCTTGTTGCCCTTGCCGGTGACGCTCACCTCGCGTTCGTCAAAATCGATCCAGCCGGCCGATTCATAGTTGCCTTCCTTGACGAAGCGCAGGTCCAGTGCCGCCAGCTCCGATACGCGCAGACCGCTTGAGTACAACAGCTCGAACATCGCGTGATTGCAAAGCTGACTGGGGGAATTGGCGTCGCGTCCAGGACTGCTTTCGGCCACCACCCGCACTGCATCGTCAGCCGAGAGTGCTTTCGGAAGCGGCTTATCGCGCTTCGGCGCCTTGATGCCCTCTACCGGGTTGGCGGGCAAGGTGTCGTGTTCCGCCAGCCACTCATAGAATCCGCGCCAGGCGGACAGCTTGCGCGCGATCGATCGCGCGTTCAAGCCTTTCGCATGAAGTTGTGCGGCGAATTTGCGAATATGGAAATGCGAGATTGCGCAAAGTGCCGGATTGCCGGGCAGCGTGTCGGTCAGCGCGACCAGTTCCACCAGGTCGCGCCGGTAATTGCTGATGGTGTGCGACGACAGCTTGCGCTGCTTCTCGAGATTATCGAGATAGCTTGCGATGCGGGCGTGATTGATTGCGGCGTTCACGCTGAAGAGATCGCTCTCTAGTCAAGCAGGCAATTCATTGCCGCGCTCGCGGTTTCGCCGATCTTCGACAGGAAGTCGGTGGCCATGTCGGAAGTGAAACGATGCGGGTCGGGCGAGCCGAGCACCAGCAGGCCGAAGGCTTCCATTCCGGCGTCGTTGCGCAGGGGGAGCATCGCGATCGATTGAATGGATTCGGCATCGTCGATCCATGATGCGGCTTCGAAATCCTGGTTCGGGCCGCAGTAGGGCGCGGTCAGTCCGTTGCAGAAAATTTTCGCATCCTCGGATACTTCCGCGGCAAACCAGGTATGGGAATATTCTTCAGCCACACCCCAGATACGCAGGGTGGCGTGCGGCACCGAAAAGATCGTCTGCAAACCATTGATCAAGGTATGGGGCATGTCCACATCATTGCGTGCCATCAGCAGCGAGCGCGTCCATACCAGAAACTTTTGTGTGATCGCATCGTTTTCCTGCGCAATGCGCAGCAACTCCGACAGGCGCAGCTCCAGCGACTTGATTTTGTCCCGCAGAACTTCCATCTGCCGCTCTTGCAGCGAAACCGTGCGCCCAGCCACCGGACTGGTCAGCTTCACCCTTGCCAGCAGTTCGCTGTGCTCTTCGAAAAAATGCGGATTGTCCGACAGGTAGTCGGCGATGGCGGCGGAATCCAGATGTTGGCTCATGGGTGTCGGTTAGTGATGACGGGCAAGATCAGCGGTGATTTTAACCGACAACGCCAGGCATGCGGCGCCCATGTGTGCGACAAGCAAATAAAACAGGGCCGCCTGAGCGACCCTGTTTCACGATGCCTGTTGCACGTGCAGGGGGTGCTTAGAACAAATGGCGGACGCCGACATTGAACGCCTTGTCTCCGGTACCTGCCTCGGTTGCATTGCCAACGGTAAAGGCCGCGCCGTTCTTGTTGGTGATGCGGGCGTAGGAAGTGTAGAAGTTGGTGCGCTTGGAAACCGCGTGCGTATAGCCGAGCGCCCATTGATGCGCGTCGGCATTCAGAGCGGATCGGTCATCGCGACGTATATAGGATGCGAGAACCTTCCCGGGGCCGACCGGTGCGCTTACGCCCACCATGTAATCGCGATTGTCGACGGTACCAAAACCCTGGTCCCGCTGAAACGCGATATGGGCAGCCGCGACGCCAAAGTCCCACTTGCCGCCGATCATCGAATTACGCGCATCGTCGGTGCCCGTGGCGTTCTCCGTCCGATGGTGGACCAGCTTGACGACGGCCGGTCCGTTGACATAGCCTACGGCCGCACCCCATTGACGGTTGGCCCTATTGTTGCCTGCAACTTCACCGAATCCATAGGCGAGTTCGCCCGCGAATCCGCTCCATTCCGGCGTGGTGTACTTGAGCGTATTGTTCATGCGGACGCCGGTCGGCCCGGTACCGCCAGGGATCAGGTTTTCAATATTGCCTGCCAAGCCGGTGCCGAAGGGATCGACCTGATCCAGTGCGGTATGCAAAGGCGTGTACTGACGGCCGAACAGCAGATTCCCCCAATTGCCGCCCAGACCGACATAGGCTTGACGACCGAACAGGGTCCCGCCCTGACCCGAGGTGCCTGTATCGACATTGAATCCCGCTTCCAGCAGGAACTTCGCAGACAAGCCGCCGCCCAGATCTTCATTGCCCTTGAATCCGAGCCGCGAACCGTTCTGCACGCCACTGGTCAATTTCGTCACAGTTCCCGCCGGGCCGCCGCGCTCATTCACAATACCGGCGTCGACAAGGCCGTAGATGGTCGTGGACGTCTGAGCGGAAGCGGCGCTGGCAAGTGCGCCAAGCACAGCAAGTGCGATGAGTGACTTTTTCATTTTGCTCTGTCCTTATTAATAAAAAGTTTGCTGAATATCCGCATTAGCCGGATATGCCAACGGTAAGCGCTGGCACGCGCAAATTGCCCGTACTGGTGGGATGTTCGATGGCTGTTTGACCAAAAAACGAAAAGTCGGCTTCGGATGTGGTTTTTTTGTCACATTTTTGCCAGGAAAATTCAGGATATTTAGGTAATTTCCAGCAATTCACATTAATTGTCGCCAATCACTTTGAGTTTTGGTTTTATCGTCAAGGTTTGACCTCGCTCAGTCGTCGGGACATCTATCTGCGGAATACTGAAGCCAATCGAGTTTCCAATTTGGCAACAGTACATGGCAAATCGCGAGGAGCTGTTGATGATTCGCGCCGCACGCGCGGGTCAAGCGTCGGCACAATTGAATCTGGGAAGGCGCTACCTTTTCGGCGGCGCGGGCTTGCCGAAGAGTCTCGCAACGGCCTTGTATTGGCTGGATCGTGCCGCACAGCAAGACGAGCAGGACGCGTGGCTTTTGATCGGTCGCCACGTGCCGTACGAAACAGTCCGTCAGGCAACGCATCCGTCCAAGCTGTATGTCTGGTACGAAAGGGCGTTTGACGCCGGTGTGGCGCAGGCCGGACTTGTATTGGCAAAACTGGTGCTGGGGCAGGTCGATGGCGCGGTCGGCGAGGCCATGCGGGAAAAGGCCTTGCGTGCCTTGCACGCGGCCGCCCAGGCGGGGATTGCTGAAGCGCAGTGGCTGCTCGCGCAGTCATACGGCCACATGGACGCGCCGGCGCTTGATCGCCACGCGGACGATGAGCATCGCGCCGCGGATGACAAGGCCATGCTGGAATGGGCAATGCGGGCAGCCAACAGTGGCGTGCTCGACGCCCAGTATGCCTTGGCGGAACACGCCTGGGCGAGCGGCCAGCGTGACGAATTCCTGCGCTGGGCACTCCCGCTGGCGCTTGCCGCGGTGGAGCGGATTGCAGCACCAGGCGACGCATCGAAAGTCGATGTCAGCCTGGCGGGACGTTGTGCGAGGGCATTGTGCGAAGCAGGTGAATTCGGAGCCGACGTTCCGCGCTTGCTTGAATTCGCCGCCCGCGCAGGAGAGAGCGGCGCACAGCTTTCGTTGGGACTATGGCTGGCACGCATGGATTCCGGCGGCAAGCGCGTCGATGCGATTCCCGGCCCCGCAAACTACAAGAAAGGCATCCGCTGGTTGCTGGCGGCAGCGGAACAAGGAGAGGCCGATGCCTGGTTTGCGCTGTCGCGCATTTATCTGAAAGCGGAATGCTCGCAGCGCAATCTGACGGATGCGCGGCGATACCTTGAACGAGCAGCGCAAGCAGGGCACGGACTTGCGCAACTGGAGCTGGGGACCCAGTTATGGCGTCACCGCCGCGAAGATGAATTGAATGATGTGCGTGCACTGCGCTGGATGCAGCAGGCGCAGGCAAAGGGCGTCGCCGAAGCGGCGCAGTTGATTGGCAGGATCGCGGCGCCGCCGGAGCCTGCTCCGTGGGCGCAGGACATCCTGCCGCGCCTGACGCGAGAAATCACCGACCTCTATCCTCAGCTTGCAGCGCGCATCGAACTGGCGGCCTTGTTCGGCTTGTCGAGAATGGAGGCATTACTGATCGACCTGAAAGCGGCGGACCAGGGGCAGTGTCTGGTTGTCGACGTTCGTGCGCATCATCCGCACAGCAAACGCAGGCTGATCCTGGTGCGCAGCGCCGCCGAACGCCAGACACTCGACCGGCTGATCGGCGTGTTCGAGCACGTCGACTGCGGCCCTGACGGGCCGGAAGGCAATTACCGGCAGCGCTTGTACCGATTGAAGATGCTGGAACGCGGATGAATCGATTTCAGGAGCGGCATGCCGTCCCGGATTCCGCTGTTTCAGATCTCGATCTCGCCTTCGAACACGCTCACCGCCGGCCCGGTCAGCCTGACCGGCGCGCCTTCGCCCTCCCAGGCGATGGAGAGATCGCCGCCGCGGGTTGACACCTTCACCGGCGTATCCAGCAAACCCCGGCGAATGCCTGCAACGACGGCTGCGCAGGCGCCGGTTCCGCAGGCCAGCGTCTCTCCTGCGCCGCGCTCGAAGACGCGCAATTTGATCTGGTGACGATCGACGATCTGCATGAAGCCCGCATTGACCCGCTTCGGAAAGCGCGGATGGAGTTCAATCGCCGGACCGTCGAGCTCGACCGCAGCGCTGTCCGCATTGTCGACCACTTGTACGGCGTGGGGATTGCCCATCGAAACAACCGAAAACCAGGTCGTTTTGCCGTTAATGTCCAGCGGCCATAGCGTGTCGTTGCCTTCCACATTGCCCCGCAAACCCTTGGCGTCGAAAGGTACGCGTTCCGGCTCCAGGATTGGCGCGCCCATATCAACGGTGATGCGGCCATCGGATTCGAGCGTCGGTTCGATGACGCCGGCCATGGTCTCAACCTTGATCGCGCGCTTGTTCGTCAGACCTTTGTCGGTGACGAACTTGACGAAGGCGCGGGCCCCGTTGCCGCATTGTTCGACTTCCCCGCCGTCCGCGTTGTAGATGCGATAGCGGAAATCGACACCGCTTGCCTGCGGCTTTTCCACTACCAGCATCTGGTCGGCACCGACGCCAAAGCGGCGGTCGGCCAGCCGCCTCCATTGTGCCGGCGTGAGATCGATGTGCTGGTTGATTGCGTCGATGACGACGAAATCATTTCCCGCACCATGCATCTTGGTGAATTTGAGTTTCATGCTGAGATTATAGTGCTTAACCGTACACGCTCGTTTCGCCCGGCGGCCTGGTCTTGAACCGTTTGTGCGCCCAGAAATACTCTGCCGGCGCTTCCAGCACGCGCTCCTCGATGAAGGCATTCATGCGCCGCGTGGCGGCCGTGATGTCGCCACCGGGGAAGTCTTCCCACGGCGGATAGAAGCGGATTTTCCATCCCTGGTAATTGGGAAGAAAGGTGGCGATGACCGGGATCACCTTGGCGCCAGTAGCGGCGGCAATGCGCGCCGGAGCCGTCAGGGTCGCTGCTTGTATACCGAAAAAGGGAACGAATTCCGCGTCCTTGGCGCCGAAATCCATATCCGGCAACATGAAAAACGGCAGGCGTTCGCGCATGGCGCGGATGATAGGCTTGACGCCTTCGCCGCGAGAAAACAATCTGACGGGATGAAAGCGCGACCTCCCTTTGCGCAGCGCGTCATCGAACGCCTTGTTCTTTTGCCGCGTGTAGATCGAGCACGCGGATGTTTCCAGTGCCACGGCAACGCCGGCGACATCCAGGCAAACGAAATGCGGACAAAGCAGGATGATCGGGCCGGATTGAATGACATCCATCGGCACGCCCGGTTCCACCTGGATGAGTCGCCTCAGCCGCGCTTCCGGCGCCCACCACAGCACGGCGCGTTCAAGCACGCTGCGCGCATAAGACTGGAAGTGCTTTTTCGCGATGTCGCGCCGCTCGTCTTCTGAAAGATGAGGCAGGCACAAACGCAGATTGGTGAGCGCGATCTTGCGGCGCGAACCCACGACCGCATACAGCAATGATCCGACTGCTTCACCCATTCGGCCGAGCAGCGGCAGGGGCAGCCAATGCAGCAGCCACATGATTCCCAGCAGTAGTTTCATAGATTTCCTGTATTTCCGGGAGGAGCGGCGATGCCTTCCGGGACCTTGTAACGGTTATAGCTCCAGAAGTACTGGGCGGGACAGCGCGCGATGAGCTTTTCCATCGCGATATTGATGGCGCGTGCCTGCTCTTCGGCACTGCCGCCCATCGGCTCGTCGAAGGGGATGAAGCGTAGCAGGAAGCCGGCGCCGCGTGGAAGGCGTTCGGCATAGGTGAGGATGATGGGCGAGCCGGACATCTGATGCATTTTGGCCGGCAGCGTCATCGTATATGCAGGCTTGCCGAAAAAATCGGCCCAAACGCCTTCGCCGTTTTGCGGCACCTGGTCGGGGAGTATCCCGATCGGACCGCCTTGTCGAAGCACTTTCAGCAGCGTTCGCACGCCCGACAGCGTGGCCGGCGCCAGCCGCAGGTCGCCGCGAGCGCGGGCGCCTTCGATCAGCGGCTTCAAGGCTTGCTTGCGCGGCGGCCGATACATCACCGTCAGCGGTGTCCTGGTCGCCACGTATTGCGCGGTGATTTCAAAACAACCGAGGTGGGGCGTGAGAAAAACAATCCCGCGCTTCGCATCGAGTGCCGTCTGGACAACATCCCAGTTGTCGACCTGAACTGTGTTCAGGACCCGATCCTGCTCCGCGCACCAGATAAAGGGAAGTTCCAGGATATTCTTGCCGGCTTCGCGTATTGCCGACGGCAAATGATTGCCGAAGCCCGCACGCGCCATATTGTCCTTCAGCCGACGGCGATATGAAGGGGATGCCAGGTACACCAACCAGCCGAGCGCAGAGCCGATGGCATGCAATGCTGACAAGGGGAGGACTGACAGCAGGCGAAAAAGAGTGACGAGCATCAAAAAACGACGAGATATTTGGCGATTTTTTTACAGACGCGTAAAATAACACAACCGTGGCCCGTCTTTCGATGTCTCCACGATAATCCGCCGAGTTAACAGACAACTTGCGAGGCGGCCTATAAATATCGCTAAAGCGTCGCAGGCACATTGGCTGGCCGCGACATGGTCAACAATAATCCTAGAAGGAGCCTGCGATGGCACACGAAAACGAGTACCTCTTTACTTCGGAATCCGTCTCCGAAGGCCACCCGGACAAAGTCGCCGATCAGATTTCCGATTCGATCCTCGACGCCATCCTCACCCAAGACCCGAAAGCGCGCGTCGCGGCAGAAACCCTGTGCAATACCGGCCTGGTAGTGCTTGCCGGCGAAATTACCGCGGCGGCAAACGTCGATTACATTGGTGTTGCACGCGAAACGCTCAAGCGCATCGGCTACGATAACGCCGATTTCGGCATCGACTACAAGAGCTGCGCGGTGATGGTCTGCTACGACAAGCAGTCGCCCGATATCGCGCAGGGTGTGGACGAAGGCAAGGGCCTCGATCTGGACCAGGGCGCGGGCGACCAGGGCCTGATGTTCGGTTACGCCTGTGATGAAACGCCGGAACTGATGCCGGCTGCCATCTACTATTCGCATCGCATCGTCGAACGCCAGTCGCAACTGCGCAAGGACGGCCGCCTGCCCTGGCTGCGTCCGGATGCCAAGTCCCAGGTCACGCTGAAGTACGTCAACGGCGTGCCGGTCGCCATCGATACCGTTGTGTTGTCGACGCAACACAGTCCGGAGATGACGCACAAGGCGATCGAGGAAGCCGCGATCGAAGAAATCATCAAGCCGGTCGTGCCGCAGGAGTGGCTGAAAAACACCCGCTATCTCGTCAATCCGACCGGCCGGTTCGTCATCGGCGGTCCGCAGGGCGATTGCGGTCTGACCGGGCGCAAGATCATCGTCGATACCTACGGTGGCGCGGCCCCGCACGGCGGCGGCGCATTCTCCGGCAAGGACCCGTCGAAGGTTGACCGCTCCGCCGCCTATGCCGGCCGCTATGTCGCCAAGAACATCGTTGCCGCAGGTCTGGCCAAGCGCTGCCAGATCCAGGTGTCGTATGCGATCGGCATCGCGCGGCCGACATCGGTCATGGTCACCACCTTCGGCACCGGCAAGATCAGCGACGAAAAACTGGCGGAACTGGTGCAAGAATTGTTCGACTTGCGGCCGAAGGGCATCGTCCAGATGCTGGATCTGTTGCGTCCGATCTACGCGAAGACGGCGGCTTATGGTCATTTCGGCCGCGAGGAGCCAGAATTCAGCTGGGAGCGCACCGACAAGGCTGCTGCACTGCGCGCCGCGGCGGGATTGTAGAAGCGCCAGACCTGCAGTGGCAAAATCAACAAGGTTTTATTGATGATCAAGTTTCTCCGTCACGCCACTGCAGTTCTCGTCACCGTCGTCTGTCTGCCGGTTCTTGCGAATCCCGCCGGCACGAGCAATGCCTCGCCGCAAAGCGATTGGTGCAAGCAGCTGACGCCGCGTCTGCCCGATGTATCCGTCGCCACCTGTCAGGGGAGTGCGCTAGTGCCGACCGGTTCGGTGTCGCGCAAAGGTTTCCCCATCCTGATGCGGTCGATTCCGGCTGCCAAGTCCGGCAAGCATGTCGTGCCGATGCGGGTGCTGCTGCTTGGCGGGATTCATGGCGACGAATTGACCGCCGCGTCTATCGTGTTCCAGTGGATGCAATGGATGCAAACGCAACCGGCCCAGGAGTTTTACTGGCATATTGCACCGGTTGTGAATCCCGACGGTTTGCTTGCGAAAAAACCGCAGCGCGTCAACGCCAATGGCGTCGACCTCAACCGCAATTTCCCGACGCCGGGATGGGAGAAGGATGCGCAGCGCTACTGGACCAGGGTAACCGGTAGCGACCCGCGCCGTTTTCCCGGCCAGTCACCGCTGTCCGAGCCGGAAACCCGCTGGCTGAATGATGAAATGGAACGTTTTCAGCCGGATGTGATTATTTCGGTGCATGCCCCGTTCGGCGTGCTGGATCTCGACGGTCCGGCGAAAGCACCGCGCCGCTTCGGGCGCCTGTATTTCAATCGCGTCGGCGTGTACCCGGGTTCGCTCGGCAATTACGGTGGCCTGCACAAGAACGTGCCGGTGATCACGATCGAATTGCCGAATGCGCTGGCCATGCCTGCGCCGGCGGAAGTGCGGCGTATCTGGCTGGACATGCTGGACTGGATCGAACGCAGCGTTGCGCCAAAGCCGAAAAAAGCGGCCGTATCACCGGTCCAGCGCACCGCGGCAAACGCGGCCCTGGCTGCGCATTAAGGTATAATTTTCTGCTCCAAGGAGCGTTGCAGCACGGTTCTCCCATGACCGTGTCAGGCTTGGATGATATTCGCAACGGCGCTCACGTTACTTTTTTCTATTTTCTCAAGGAAAGGAGGGCGTGATGAGCGCCGTTATCTCTACCAGCACTTCCCAGGACTACTTTGTCGCCGATCTCGGCCTGGCCGATTGGGGCCGCAAAGAGATCAAGATTGCCGAAACCGAAATGCCCGGCCTGATGGCCATCCGCGAGGAGTTTGCGGCCTCGCAACCGCTCAAGGGCGCACGCATCACCGGTTCTCTGCACATGACCATCCAGACCGCCGTGCTGATCCAGACGCTGGAAGCACTGGGCGCGCAAGTGCGCTGGGCATCCTGCAACATCTATTCCACGCAAGACCATGCGGCGGCCGCCATTGCCGCCAATGGCACGCCGGTATTCGCCTTCAAGGGCGAATCGCTGGACGAATACTGGGATTTCACGCACCGCATTTTCGAATGGCAGGATGGCGGCTATTCCAACATGATTCTCGACGATGGCGGCGATGCGACTCTGTTGCTGCATCTCGGCGCGCGCGCTGAAAAGGACATCGGCGTGCTGGCCAATCCGGATTCCGACGAGGCGATCTGCCTGTTCAACTCGATCAAGAAAAAACTGGCGACCGACAAGACCTGGTATTCGACCCGCCTGGCGCAAATCAAGGGCGTGACCGAGGAAACCACCACCGGCGTGCATCGCCTCTACCAGATGCACAAGGAGGGCAAGCTGGCCTTCCCGGCAATCAATGTCAACGACTCGGTCACCAAGTCCAAGTTCGACAACCTGTACGGCTGCCGCGAATCGCTGGTCGATGGCATCAAGCGCGCCACCGACGTCATGATCGCCGGCAAGGTCGCCGTCATCGCCGGCTACGGTGATGTGGGCAAGGGTTCGGCGCAGGCCATGCGCGCCTTGTCCGCGCAAGTATGGGTCACCGAAATCGACCCGATCTGCGCGCTGCAGGCAGCGATGGAAGGCTACCGCGTCGTCACCATGGACTACGCGGCCGAACATGGCGACATTTTTGTGACGTGCACCGGCAACTACCATGTGATTACACACGCGCACATGAAGAAGATGAAAGACCAGGCCATCGTGTGCAACATCGGCCACTTCGACAACGAGATTGAAGTCGCCGCGCTGCGCCAGTACACCTGGGAAAACATCAAGCCGCAAGTCGACCATGTCATTTTCCCCGATGGCAAGCGCATCATCCTGCTGGCGGAAGGCCGTCTGGTCAACCTCGGTTGCGCGACCGGCCATCCGTCCTACGTGATGAGCTCTTCCTTCGCCAACCAGACGATTGCGCAGATCGAACTGTTCACCAATACCAAGTCCTATCCGGTCGGCGTCTACACCTTGCCCAAGCACCTGGACGAAAAGGTGGCTCGCCTGCAGTTGAAGAAACTGAATGCGCAGCTCACCGAGCTGACCGATGAGCAGGCAGCATATATCGGCGTGAAAAAGGAAGGCCCGTACAAGGCTGATCATTACCGTTACTAAAACGACAGCTCCTCCGTGACGCGGAGGAGTTTCGCGTTGCGAAGCAAGGCTGGCAAGAGGTGGCCGCCGGGTGTGCGCGCCCTGCGGTCTGACATCACATCCTGTGAACTGATCGGAGGCGGACCATGCGTTTACTCATTACCTGGTTGATCAATGCGGCTGCGTTGTTTGCGTTGCCGTACCTGATGCAGTCCATCCGCGTCGACAATTTCAGCACTGCGCTGATTGCCGCGCTGGTGCTGGGGCTGGTCAATGTGCTGATCCGGCCGATCCTCGTGCTGCTGACCCTGCCGGTGACGGTGCTGACGCTGGGCCTGTTCATCTTCGTGATTAACGGTTTGCTGTTCCTCGCCGTCGCCAATTTCGTCAGCGGATTCCACGTCGCCGGGTTTTGGCCGGCGGTCGGCGGAGCCATCTTGTATAGCCTGATTTCGTGGGCGCTGTCATCACTCATACTTAAATAAGATGAAGTCAAATAATTTCAGCATTGAGTTTTTCCCGCCCAAGACGCCCGAGGGCGTGGAGAAACTGCGTGCCACCCGCCTCAAACTGGCGGAATTGAAGCCGAAGTATTTTTCGGTGACCTTCGGCGCGGGCGGTTCGACGCAAAAAGGGACACTTGGGACGGTGCTCGAAATTCGGCGTGAAGGCCATGAGGCGGCGCCGCATCTGTCCTGCATCGGCAGTTCGCGCGACAGTCTGCGCGAGATCCTGAACGAGTACAAATCGCATGGCATCCGGCGGCTGGTTGCGCTGCGTGGCGACCTGCCGAGCGGCTATGGCGCGGTAGGCTATTCATCAGGGGAATTCCGTTATGCGAATGAACTGGTCGAATTCATTCGTGCCGAGACCGGCGACTGGTTCCATATCGAAGTGGCGGCTTATCCGGAAATGCATCCACAGGCGAAATCACCGCAGGATGACGTGCAAAACTTCGTGGGCAAGGTGAAAGCCGGGGCCAACGCGGCGATCACCCAGTATTTCTACAATGCGGATGCCTATTTCCGTTTTGTCGAAGAAGCACGCAAGGCAGGCGCCGATGTGCCCATCACTGCGGGAATCATGCCGATCACGAATTACTCGCAGTTGATGCGGTTCTCGGACATGTGCGGCGCCGAGATTCCGCGCTGGATTCGTCTCAAGCTGGCCAGTTTCGGGGACGACAGCGCGTCGATCAAGGCATTCGGCCTGGACGTCGTGACTGCCTTGTGCGAACGGCTGCTGGCGGGCGGTGCGCCGGGCCTGCATTTCTATACGCTCAACCAGGCTGTCGCCACGACTGAAATCTGCCGCCGTCTGGATACGTCCGGGGCGCGTTGAATTTCCCTTTCCTCACGATTGTCATGCCTCATGCGGGCCGGACTGCCGGTCCGCACTTCCTCCTGATCGAGAGCGGTTTTGACAAGCTTCTTGATCCGTCACTTGTTGCGATCCCGCCTGCGGAACATCCTTGATCATCGATTTGTAGCCGGCAAAGGTATAGAAAGCATGCGGCGAAGCCGATAAACTGGCATTATCTCGTTGCTGTGAGGTAACTCACAGTTTCTTTTTTCAACAAGGCGGACTGGAATGCATCGCTGCTCCTGTTTCCGGCGATGTTGTCATTTCAATAAAAACAGAATTCTGCTCGCAAGAAATCCAGTCACGGGAGACATCCATGAACGCGGCAAACATCAGGCTCAGTGTTCGCCTTGCTTTTGTTTTCAGTCTTGTTCTGTTGGCGACAGCCGCGATCACGCTTCTGGCCGCGGCCTCGACCCAGGGAGGCGTGCGTAGCGCCATCATCGGCATCGGCGTGCTTGCCGTCGTGCTCGGCGCCATGGGCGGCTGGTGGATCGTGCGCAGTCTCACGCGCCGAATGCAGGTAGCGCTTGAGAGTGCCAGGAAGATGGCATCCGGCGACCTGACTGGCACGTTCGACGAGGCGGGCGGCGACGAGATCGGCGAACTGATGCATTCGTTGAAGGAAATGAACGACCGGCTCTTCAAGATCGTCAGCGATGTGCGCAATGGCACCACGACCGTCACCAGCACTTCGTCGCAGATCAACCGCGACAATACTTCCCTGTCGGAGCGCACCGAAACCCAGGCCAGTTCTCTGCAGGAGACGGCGTCGTCGATGGAACAGCTGACTTCCACGGTCCATCAGAATGCGGACAACGCGCAGCAGGCGAATCGCCTCGTGCTGTCGGCATCGGAGCAGGCGGTCAGGGGCGGCGACGTGGTCGATCAGGTGGTGACAACCATGGGATCGATCAAGGATAGCTCGCGCAAGATCGTCGACATCATTGGCGTCATTGACGGCATCGCGTTCCAGACCAACATCCTTGCCTTGAACGCCGCGGTCGAGGCCGCGCGTGCAGGCGAGCAGGGACGCGGCTTCGCGGTTGTGGCGGCGGAGGTGCGCGCGCTGGCGCAGCGCTCCGCCGGTGCGGCGAAGGAAATCAAGACGCTCATCAACGATTCCGTGGAAAAGGTCGAGGCCGGCGGCAAGCTGGTGGACGATGCCGGCAAGACCATGGATGAGATCGTGTTGTCGGTCAAGCAGGTTGCCGAAATCATCAGGGACATCAGCGCGGCGAGCAATGAGCAGAGCACCGGCATCGCTTCCGTCAATCACGCGATCACGCAAGTCGACGGCATGACGCAACAAAATGCGAAACTGGTCGAAGATGCGGCCAGGACCGCGACTTCGCTCAATGAGCAAGCCGTATCCCTGCTGAGATCCGTTTCCGGCTTCAATCTCGGCGACCGCGAACACGGCAACGCCGACGAGGCCGTCGAGATGGTCAAGCGAGGCGTCGAATTTGGCCGGAAGCACGGCAAGAATGCCTTGATCGACGAGATCAACAAGCTCGGCAAGGGGCAATTCATCGACCGTGATCTTTATCTGATGGCGATCAGCGTGGATGAAGCGGTGTTTGTCGCGCACGGCAATAATCCGCGCACGGTCGGGCTCGGACCTGCCAGCAAGGATGTCGACGGCAAGCTGTTCGTCAAGGAAATGGCCAACATGGCCAAGTCCAAGGGGCAGGGCTGGATCGAATACAAGTGGGCCCATCCGGTGACCAATGAAATCAAGGTCAAGTCATCCTATCTGGAACGCACCGGCGATGTGCTGATTGCCTGCGGCATCTACAAGACCTGAGCGCAGGCAGCGACGGACTGGTGATGTCACTCAGTCCGTGATCATCAAGTCCATCGGCACGTCATGCTGCGATACGTCGAACCGCGTTCGCATGCAGGCATAGGCAATGCCGACGGCCGCAGGGCGCGGCTGCACGGCCAGTGTGCGGTCATAGAAGCCGCCTCCATAGCCGAGACGAAACCCGTTCGCATCAAAACCCACGCAGGGAATCAACAAGGCGTCCGGCTGCACCGTTTCGCCCGACGCGGGAACCAGCACGCCGAAAGCATCCTTCGTCAGAGGATCGCCCGGTGCCCACGCGATGAAGGCCAGCGGCGCCTCCCGTCTGGTCACAATCGGCAGGGCAAGTGTTACCCCGAGAGTGGCAAGTTCAACGTAGGCGCCGCGCAGGTCGGGCTCCGCGCGCATCGGCATGTAGACACCCAGACAAGAAGGGCGCTCCTGCTTCCACCATGCGAGCACGCGGCCGGCAATGCGCTCATCGCGGCCGCGTCGAACTTCCGGATCAATTGCTTGTCTGCATGCAAGCAGCTCACGCCGCAGGTCGGCTTTTTGTGCAGTGTTTTCAGGCATGGATTTGTCGCGATATTCGTGACTTCACATGCTATCCTACAAAATGTAAAGTCAGTGTTAGAGAAGGCCTTTTGATGTTTCCCATGAAATGGATTGCCGGTATTGCGCTTGCCGCGGCTTCGGCGGTTCTTGTTGTGCCGGTTGCGGAGGCGAAGAAGCCCGTTGCCGTTCTTGCCAGCGACGACGATGTGTTTGCCGCCCTGCGCGAAGCGTCGCGCAACGGTGATACCGCCCGTGCACAGGAGCTTGCCTCCCGCCTTGGCAATTATGCCATTCCTTCCTATGTCGATTACTTCCGCCTGCGGCCGCGCATCAACAGCGCCTCGGAGCAGGAGATCCGCGATTTCCTGAACCGTTACGAAGGCAGCGCGATTGCCGATCGCCTGCGCAACGATTGGCTGCTGGAACTGGGGCGTGCGCGCAACTGGACGCTGTTCGACGAACAATACCCGCAGTTCATGGTCAACGACGACACTCAGGTGAAGTGCTACGCCTTGCTGTCGAAAGCGGAGAAAGGGCAGAACGTTGCGGACGAGGCGCGCGCCTTGCTGGTGGCGCCGCAAAACTACGGCGAAGCCTGCGCTTCCCTGATTTCAACGCTGGTTCAGACCAATCAATTCACGGCGGATGACTTCTGGGCGCAGGTGCGATTGGTGGCGGAATCGGGCTTCGGCGGGACGATACGGCGCATCGCACCGGCGATGGATATCAACGAAAAAATATTGATGCAGGCGCTCGACAAGCCGGATGCGGTGCTGGCGCGCGGACCGGGCAGCGGCCGCGTGAATCATGAAGTTTTCATTGTGGCATTGGGGCGCAGCGCAAGGAACAATCCGGAGCACGCGGTCAAGGCCTTGGTGTCAGCTTCCGAGCGCCTGAGCGAGCGTGAATTGGCGCAGAGCTGGGCGCAGATCGCCTTGCCGACTTCGGTCAAGCTTGCGCCGGATGCCGTGGTGTACTGGCACCGCACGGCCGGCGCGCCCTTGTCGCTCGATGGTTATCAGTGGAAGGCGCGCACCGCCTTGCGCGCAGGCGAATGGAAGCTCGTGAAGGCGACAATCGAATCCATGCCTGCTTCCTTGCGCAAGGACCCGGCCTGGATTTACTGGCTGGGGCGTGCGCAGCTCGCCGAGGGCAACAAGGACGAGGCGCAGCAACTGTTCCGGTCCATCACGGACCAAACCAATTTCTATGGCCAGCTCGCGCTGGAGGAACTGGACCAGAAGATTGCGATTCCGCCGCGCGCGCAGCCCGTGACCGCGGAGGAAATAGCGCCGATGGCGAACAACGAGGGCTTTCGCCGCGCGCTCAAGTTTTTCGACATGAACATGCGCTTTGAAGGCTACCGCGAGTGGAACTGGGAATTACGCAAGATGAACGAGCGCCAGCACCTGGCCGCGGCGGAATTCGCACGGCAGAAAAACGTCCTCGACCGCATGGTCAACACCTCGGACCGCACCCGGTCGGAATTCGACTTCACCCAGCGTTTTCCATCGCCGTTCCGCGATGTGATGCTCTCGGCGACACAGCGGCTCGGCCTGGACATGGCGTGGGTATATGGCCTGATTCGGCAGGAATCGCGCTTCATTTTGAATGCGAAATCACAAGTTGGTGCGTCCGGCTTGATGCAGATCATGCCAGCCACCGCGCGCTTCGTTGCGCGCAAGATCGGTATGAGCGATTATGCTCATGGGCAAGTAACAGACATCAATACCAACATCGTTCTGGGCACGAATTACCTGAACATGGTACTGCACGATCTGGACGATTCGCAGCCTTTGGCAACGGCTGCGTACAACGCCGGACCGGGACGTTCGCGCGCATGGCGATCGACGCTCCCGCGTGCGGTGGAGGGAGCAATTTTCGCGGAGTCGATTCCGTTTAATGAAACCCGCGATTATGTGAAAAAAGTGTTGTCGAACGCGACCTACTATGCGGCGCTGTTCGAGAGCAAACCGCAGTCGTTGAAGGCGCGTCTTGGAATGGTGGCGCCGAAAGGATTTACTGCAAGCGACTTGCCTTGACGCGTGCAGCGACAGAGCGGAGCTGATTCTCCAAGCACCTGACATTGCGCTGGTGCGCGATCCGCGCTATGTGCATTGTCAGATGCGCTTACTAAGAAAGGCTCTGGCAATGGAATATCAATCCGTTCTGATTATCGGGGGCACCGGTTTCATCGGCAGCCACATCGTCGCCAAACTTGCGGATACCGGTTGCCGGGTGACGGTGCCGACGCGACGCGAGTCGCATGCGCAGCATCTGCTGCTGCTGCCGGACGTCGAACTGGTGGTCGAAGCAAACGTGCACGACGACGCGCAGTTGCGCAATCTGATCCGCGGCCAGGATGCGGTGATCAACCTGGTCGGCATCCTGCACGGCAAACCGGCATCGTCCGGGGCATCCTATGGCCAGGATTTCGCGAAGGCCCATGTCGAACTGCCGAAGAGAATTGTCGCCGCGTGCGCCGAGCTGGGCGTGCATCGCTATCTGCACATGAGTGCGCTGGGAGCAGCGCCCGATGCGCCGTCGATGTATCTGCGCTCCAAGGCCGACGGTGAAGCGGCGGCCATGTCCAATCCTGCCGTGCGGACCACGATATTCCGGCCGTCGGTGGTGTTCGGCGATCATGACCATTTCCTCAACATGTTCGCATCCTTGCAAAAGCTGTTGCCGGTCATGTTGCTTGCCAACGCGGATGCGAAATTCCAGCCGGTATTCGTGGAAGATGTGGCACAGGCTTTCGTCACCTCGCTTTATGATGATCAGACGATCGGCAAGACCTACGAATTGGCTGGGCCGAAAGTCTACACCTTGCGCGAACTGGTGGAAGTCGCCGGCAGTTATTCCGGCCATCCGCGGCCGGTCGTCGGAATGCCGCATACGCTGGCACGCTTGCAGGCATTCATCCTGGAACACCTGCCCGGAGATCCGGTGATCACGCGCGACAATCTCGATTCGATGAAAGTCGATAATGTCGCACATGGTCCGATGGCCGAAGAGCTCCACATCGAGCCGACGCCGCTGGAAGCCGTGGCGCCTTACTATCTGCGCGGCTTGCAGCCCCACGGTCCGGTCGATTCGGTGCACGTCGCGCCCTGACACTTCCCTGTCGGCAACTTGCACGTGACTTTGCCGGTTTGGCAAAGTCACGCAAAAGCTTTATCCTCGAATGTTTCCGTGTGCCGCAGCACGCGGGGTGATCGCCATTTCACGCGAAGCAATACCGAAACGACAGGATGGAAGCATGCAAAACACCGAACTCGACCCGACCCTTTCCCAAACTCTCGATGCAGCCAAGAAGTCGAGCCTGAAACTCGTCATCGCCAACAAGAACTACTCGTCCTGGTCGATGCGTCCATGGCTGGTCATGACGGCGTTCGGCATCCCCTTCGAGGAAATCCTCGTTTCGCTTGACCGCCCGGACACCTCGTCGCGCATCGCGCAGTACTCCTCCGCCGGGCGCGTTCCGGTGCTGATTGCCGGCAAAACGACGGTGTGGGATTCATTGGCGATCTGCGAGTATCTCGCGGAACAGTTTCCGGACAAGAGCTTGTGGCCGCGCGACGTGGCGGCACGTGCGATCGCGCGCTCGGTGTGCGCTGAAATGCATTCCGGCTTCACTGCCCTGCGTACGGCGATGTGGATGAACATTCGTGCGAGCTTCCCCGGCAAGGGGCGCACGCCGCAAGCGCAAGCCGACATCGCGCGCATCTGCGAAATCTGGGAAGACTGCCTGGCCCGCTCCGGCCCGCATCAATTCCTGTTCGGCGACTTCTCGATTGCGGATGCCTATTACGCGCCGGTCGTCATGCGTTTCCGCACCTTTGGCGTGTGGCTGGCCCCGGCACTGCAGGCCTATGTCGACCGCGTCGTGGCACATCCGGCGGTATCGCAATGGATGCGCGAGGCGATCGCGGAGCCGGAGAGGATTGAAAAGTACGACGTCTATCCGGATTGATCGCAAGGCAATGAAGACCTATGTCGTCGGCGGCGCGGTGCGCGATGCATTGCTCGGTCTGCCGGTACAGGACCACGATCATGTGGTGGTCGGCGCGACGCCCGACGAGATGATCGCACGCGGCTTCACGCCGGTCGGGAAGGACTTTCCGGTATTCCTGCATCCGAAGACGCATGAAGAATATGCGCTGGCGCGCACCGAGCGCAAGACCGCGCCGGGCTACAAGGGCTTTCTGTTTCATGCCGAGCCCGACGTGACGCTTGAGCAGGACCTGGTGCGGCGCGATTTGACGATCAATGCCATGGCGCAAGGCGAGGATGGCGTGATCGTCGATCCGTTCGGCGGACGGAAGGATCTGCAGGCACGCGTGTTCCGTCATGTGTCGCAGGCCTTCGCGGAAGACCCAGTGCGCATTCTGCGCGTGGCTCGCTTCGCGGCGCGCTTCACCGATTTTTCGCTCGCGCCGGAAACCAATGCGCTGATGCGCCGCATGGTGGACGCAGGCGAAGTCGATGCGCTTGTGCCCGAACGCGTCTGGCAGGAATTGTCGCGCGGCTTGATGGAGTCGAAACCGTCGCGCATGTTCGAGGTATTGCGGGGCTGCGGAGCGCTGGAGCGCATCCTGCCGGAACTCGACGCGTTGTGGGGCGTACCTCAGCCGGAGCAGCATCATCCGGAGATCGACACCGGCGTGCATGTGATGATGGTGATCGACTATGCCGCACAGCGGCAGTACAGCCTTCCCATTCGGTGGGCCGCGCTGGTGCATGATCTGGGCAAGGGCACGACGCCGAAGGAGGAGTGGCCCAAGCATCACGGTCACGAAGCGCGCAGCGTGCGTCTGGTCGAACAGGTGTGCAAGCGACTGAAGATTCCGAACGACTGCCGCGACCTGGCGGTGATGACCGCGCGCGAGCACGGCAACGTGGCACGCGCGCTGGAATTGCGCCCCAATACCATCGTCACTCTGCTGGAACGCTGCGACGCCTTCCGCAAGCCGCAGCGCTTCATTGACATGTTGCTTGCTTCCGAATGCGATCATCGCGGCCGCGCCGGTTTTGCCGACAGGGCGTTCCCACAGGCCGCGCATCTCGAGACGGCACTCGGCGCGGCGCAATCGGTCAACGCCGGTGAAATCGCGCGACGTTACCTCGAACAGCCACAGCACATTCCCGAGGCAATCCATGCGGCACGCGTCGCGGCGGTCAACGAGATTATCAACAAGGAAATGCCGCGCGCTTGATGCGCTAATTTGTTTCTGTTGCGCAACTCCATTGCGGCGATTCTTGTGATCCTTCACGAATGGCAAATGCACATTTGAATGTGCAGATTGTTGATCGCCATGTTCACTTTTCGATTGCTCGCCCTGGTGGCGATGCTGCTGGGTGCGGCGGCATCCGCGTGACGGACAGCGTTGGCGCGAGCATGCGGCTTCTGCCGGATGAACCTATCCGGTCCCTGCCTGAAAAGATCGACTTCAACGTAGCCAAGGCAGCCCTTGGCAAGCGCCTGTTTTTCGATACGCGCTTTTCCCGCGACAACAAGGTCAGTTGCGCCAGTTGCCATGATTTCGCCAAGGGCGGTGCGGATGGGCGGGCGCGCCCGGTCGGAGTCGATGGCCGGATTGGCATGATCAATGTGTCGACGGTGTTCAACAGCGGATTCAATTTTCGCCAGTTATAAAACGGCAAGGCGGAAACACTCGAGCATCAGATCGATCTGGTGATCGCCAATCCCAAGGTGTTCGATTCAAGCCGGACAAGCGTGCTTGCCAAGCTGTCGCTTGATGCGAAACTCGTACGCGATTTCAAGAATGTCTACCTCGGCGGACTGAGCCGTGAGAGTGCCTTGGACGCACTCTCTGAGTTCGAGCGCTCGCTGGTGACGCCGTCGCGTTTCGATGCCTACCTGCGCGGCGACGCGAATGCGATCAGCGCGGAAGAAAAGCAGGGCTATGCACGGTTCAAGAGTTATGGCTGCATCGCATGTCATCAAGGCATCAATGTCGGCGGCAACATGGTCCAGGTATTTGGCGTGGTGCGACCGTATCTCAAACCGGGCGACGCCGACCTCGGACGCTACCTGGTGACCGGACGTGACAGCGACAAATTTGTGTTCAAGGTACCAAGTCTGCGCAATGTCGCACGCACGGCTCCGTATTTTCACAACGCGTCGGCGGCAAGCCTGGAAGAGGCAGTCGATGTCATGTTCAAGTATCAGCTCGGACGATCGGCGCCGAAGGCAGACAAGGCGCTGATCGTCAAGTTCCTCAACAGCTTGAGCGGGCAGGTCTCGTCGCATGCGCTTGCCGAAAAATGAAATGAGACATTCGCGCGCCCCGCTGATCTGCCTCGGCTTCATCATTTTGTCCGCCTTGTCGGGATTCCTGCTTATCCTGCTGTCCTATGCAGCATGGCGCCTGATGCACAGCTACCAGGTGATTGCGCAGGTCAACCGGCATTTGCAAGTCGCCAATGAAACGCTGGAACAACGTGTCGCAGAGCGCACTGCGGAGCTGGAGCATCGGTCCGCGCAACTGGTGGAGCTGGCGACCTACGACACGCTGACCGGCCTCATCGATCGTCGGCATCTCATGACGGAGTTGAGCCAGGCTTTGCAGCGCGCCGAGCGGCGCGAATGGATCGTGGCTCTGAGGTTCATCGACCTCGATGGGTTCAAGGAAATCAACGATACCTACGGCCACGCGGCCGGCGACCGCGTGTTGCAGGAAGTCGCGGCCCGCATCAAGCGGCATGTGCGCAAGGAAGATGCGATGGGCCGCCTCGGTGGTGACGAATTCGTGATCATGCTGAACGAAATATCTATTCCCGACGGCGCGATCCGTGTCGCCGAGGCTGTGTTGCATGAGCTGCACGCGCTGACGGAACTGGATGGGAAGGCAATCAGGATTTCCGCCAGCATCGGCATCAGCAGCACCAAGGGCGACACAAAGTCTCCGGAGCTGCTGCTGAGCGAGGCCGATCATGCGATGTACCGGGCCAAGCAGTGTGGCAAGAGTTGCTATCGCTTCAGCGACGCCACATTCCATGCATGACAGCACCTCCCCATGCTTGCATTTCGGCAATGTTGATGTCATCCGCTTCTCGTTTCTGAAACTGCGATTCGAAGCCGCATTATCTGATTGACGACGCATGTTTTGCGTCAGCAATTCGAGACCTACTTTCTTCGCTTCAGCTTACTTCTGTCTGGCAATTTACGGTAACATTGCCCGGGGTTAATAACTGGCCCTTGGAATGGGATGCGGTTTTGTGCTTCTCGCTAAGAACAACAAGGGAGTCGTTAAACAGATCGAAAGCAAGCATCCATTATGCGCACCAATATCTCGCACACATACTATGTTCATGACGAGGAACAGGACGACTCTCGAAGCAGTTGCGAACCCTCCGCGGAAATTGAAGTTGCCGATTTGTTGGTGGCCTACCTGGAGCAGATTGGCGTCGAATACATCTTCGGCGTTCCAGGCGGCGCGATCGAACCTCTTTACAATGCCATCGCAAGAAGCCGCCGCCGGGGAGGCATTCAACACATCCTCGCGCGGCACGAAGCCGGTGCGGCCTTCATGGCTGACGGCTACGCACGCGAGACAGGCAATATCGGCGTTTGCTGCTCCACTTCCGGTCCTGGCGCGACCAACCTGATTACCGGAGTCGCGGGCGCCTACGACAACAATATCCCGATGCTGGTGATCACTGGCCAGCCGGCCTTGCCCGCATTCGGCAAGCATGCGCTGCAGGAATCCAGCTGTACCGGCGTCAACGTACTCGGCATGTTCCGCCACTGCACACGCTACAACTCGCTCGTGTCCCATCCGAAGCAGCTTGAACCGAAATTGATCGCCGCGCTGCAGAGGGCAACCCGCACGCCGCGCGGGCCGGTGCACTTGAGCATGCCAGTCGACGTGTTCCGCAGTCCGAGCATCCCGGCGCAACCGTCGTACGACCTGCGCCAACTGCTGGCGCCCTCATCGCTCGTTGATGAAGAGGCGGTGGACACCGTGTACCGGATGGTGCTCGACGCAAAGAAAGTCGTTCTGCTGATCGGCGGATGGTGTGGCGAAGCGGCAGGCTCGATTCTGCAGTTCGCCGCATTGATCGGCGCGACCTTTGTCACCACGCCGGACGGCAAGGGGTCGGTCAGTCCGCATCATCCCTTGTTCCGCGGCGTATTCGGATTCGGCGGCCACGCATCGGCGGAGGCGGCATTGCGCGACGAATCGGTGGACCTGATTCTCGCGGTCGGCGCCAGCATGGGCGAATGGAACAGCGGCGGCTGGAGCGACAGCCTGCTGAACGAGCGCATGGTGCACATCGACGAATCGGAAGACCACCTCGC
>NZ_DATFAF010000047.1:0-3510 GCF_035254865.1 Noviherbaspirillum sp. | reverse complement strand
GGGAGGGTGGCGATATCGGCGATCGTATAGTCGTCGCCCATGATCCAGGTGCGTCCGGCGAGCCGCTGATTCAGCACGCCCAGCAGGCGCTTCGACTCCGCCACATAGCGGTCGCGCGGGCGCTTGTCTTCGTAGGCCTTGCCGGCAAACTTGTTGAAGAAACCGAGCTGGCCGAACATCGGGCCGATGCCGCCCATCTGGAACATCAGCCACTGGATCGTCTCGTAGCGCAGCGCCGGGTCTGCCGGGAGAAACTGCCCGCTCTTGTCGGCCAGGTAGATCAGAATCGCGCCCGATTCGAACAAGGGCAGCGGCTTGCCGTTCGGTCCCTGCGGATCGATGATGGCGGGAATCTTGTTGTTCGGATTGAGCGAGAGAAATTCCGGCGACAGCTGGTCGTTCGTCTCGAAGCTCACGAGATGCGGCTCATAAGGCAGGCCGGATTCTTCCAGCATGATCGACACCTTGACGCCGTTGGGTGTGGGCAGGGAATAAAGCTGAATGCGGTCGGGATGTTGGGCGGGCCATTTCTTCGTGATGGGAAAGACGGACAAATCGGTCATGCAATTTCCTTCAAGTTCGGGTGATCGGGGCAGCCCTGGTCAGCGGGCAAGACGACCAATATAAAACGCTTTGCCATTTTCTGCTTTGCTGATCCAGGCGAAACCCACACCATGGAAAAGGGCGTATGCTTGCGGCGCGGTTAGATCGGCGCTCGGCTTGACCGAAATCAAGGCCGGTGCGAAGGCCGCGATGCCGGGAGGTCGATTGAAAAAACGGCGCGGCGCGTCCGCACTGCTTCGCCATACCTGCCGGAAAAGATCGAAAGGTCACATCCTGTCATGCAACCGAAAAACCTCCGAACCGCAGCCGCTGCGCTGGCTTGCCTGGCCGCCTTGGCGCTGCACTCCGCGCATGCGGCATCCGCCCCCAGTTGTCTGATTCCGAGCGCATGGACCGCGCTGGACCGGGCGCCGTTTCGCACCGTTCCTGAAAATGAACTGCTGACCGACATGGCCAGACGCGAGGTGGTCCTGCTCGGCGAGCACCATGACGACGACGATCATCACCGCTGGCAGTTGCAGACGCTCGCGGCGCTTCATCTGCTGCGGCCGAACATGGCGATCGGCTTCGAAATGTTTCCGCGCCGCGTGCAGACGGTGCTGGACCGCTGGGTCGCCGGCGATTTGACGGTGAAGCAATTCCTGGAGCAGGCGGAATGGAACAAGGTGTGGAACACGCCGCCCGAACTCTATCTGCCGCTCTTCGAATTCGCACGCATCAACCGCATCCCGATGATGGCGTTGAACGTGGACTCCTCGCTCAACAAGGCGGTGCGCGAGAAAGGCTGGGACAGCGTGCCCGAAGTGCAGCGCGAGGGCGTGGGCCGTGCAGCGCCGCCGAGCGACGCCTATCGCGACTTCCTGTTCGATGTCTACCGCATGCACGCCATGCATGCCGCGAAGGGAGCGAAGAGCGAGAAAGCCAGCAAGTCGGACAGCGCGTTCCGCAATTTCGTCGAATCGCAAACCACCTGGGACCGCGCCATGGCCGAAGCCCTGGCGCGCCGCGCGAATGCGGTGCAAGGCAGCGACAAGCCGTTAGTGGTCGGCATCATGGGCAGCGGACATATCCGCTTCAATTACGGGGTCCCGTTCCAGTTGCGCGATCTCGGCATCAAGAACGTCGGCACCATGATGGCGCTTTCGCCCGAGATGGATTGCAAGGAAATCCGTCCCGGCATGGTGAATGTCGCCTTCGGTTTGCCGCCGCAGGCCGAGCCCGCGCCGGAGCCGCCGCGACTGGGCGTGCGTCTCGAAGAGAATGAGGGCGCGGTGCGCATCATCGACGTTGGCGCAGGCAGCCTTGCGGAAAAATCCGGGCTGAAGAACGGCGACCGTCTGCTGGAAGTCGGCGGCACGGCCGTCACCGCAAGCGGCGCTGTGGTTGCCGCCGTGCGCGGGCAGCCGGCGGGAACCTGGCTGCCGATGCGCATCAAGCGCGGCGACGAGACGCTGGATCTGGTCATCAAGTTTCCGGTGCGCCGATGAGCCGTCTGTTTGCGCGTGCCATCTGTCAGCCACTGTTCGTTCTGCTGCTTGTTCTCGCGAACGCATGCGCGCGCGCCGCGCCGCCCGCACTGGAACTGCATGTCGACCTGAACACCGATACCCGTGAATTCAAGGCACGCGCCGAACTTGTTCCGCCCGCGCAGGAATTTGTCTTTGCCTTGCATGAGTCCCTGCAGGTGATGAGTGCCTCGGCCGGCGGCAAAGTCCTCGCCGTGCATCCTGCCGGACGCGAAGGTGCGCTGCGCGGCTGGCGCGTCGCCATGCCGTCGGGTGCCGACAAGCTGCGGCTGGAATACGGCGGCACGCTGCCGGGACTGGATCGCAGCCTCGATCATCGCGGCGTCTTGCGCAGCCTGCCGCCGATGGCCTCCAGCGAAGGCAGCTTCCTGCCGGCCGGCAGCGCCTGGTACCCGCAGCCTGCCGATCTGTTCACCTATCGATTGACGCTCTCGGTGAGCAACGGGCAGCGCGCACTGGTGGCGGGCCGCCTGCTGTCGGAGGAGGTACCTGCCGACGGCACGAAACCCTATCGCGCCAGCTTCGAATTCACGCAGCCCGCCGACGGCATCGATCTCATGGCCGGGCCGTGGATCGTGCGCGAGAAAATGATCGCGCGCAAAGACACGGAACCCTTGCGCCTGCGCACCTACTTCACGCGCGAACTGGATGCGTTGCCCGGCATGAGCGATGGCTACCTCGACGATACGCAGGCCTACATCGCGTCGTATTCCGAGCAGATCGGCGCATATCCCTTCGCCGGCTTCTCCATTGTCGCGAGTCCCTTGCCGACCGGCTTCGGCATGCCGACCCTGACCTATATCGGGGCCGACGTGCTGAAGCTGCCTTTCATCCGCGCCACCTCGCTCGGTCACGAAGTGCTGCACAACTGGTGGGGCAATGGCGTGTATGTCGATTACGCCAGCGGAAACTGGAGCGAGGGGCTGACCACCTTCATGGCCGATTACGCGTACAAGGAACGCGCATCGGCGGATACGGCGCGGGAAATGCGCCTGGCATGGCTGCGCGACTTCGCTGCCGTGCCGGCCGGAGACCGGCAGACCCTGAGCGGCTTTCGGTCCCGCACGCACGGCGCGGCGGCGGCCATCGGCTATGGAAAGTCGGCGATGCTGTTCGTGATGCTGCGCGACGCGATCGGCGAACAAGCCTTCGGCAAAGGCATTCGCGCGTTCTGGAACAAGCGTCGCTTCCAGCAGGCGAGCTGGAACGACCTGCGCCTTGCGTTCGAGCAGGCATCGGGCAAGCCGCTGGATGAGTTTTTCAAGCAATGGCTCACGCGCGCCGGCGGGCCGACGGTGACCATATCCGACGCCAGCCTGACATCCGAGACAGGCAAGCCGCGCCTGCAGCTCGCCGTCGAACAGACCTCGCCTGCCTACGCATTGCACCTGCCGGTCGAACTGGTCTATGCGGGGCGATC
>NZ_DATFAF010000046.1:0-10891 GCF_035254865.1 Noviherbaspirillum sp. | reverse complement strand
AGATCAAGGACTATCTCAAGCAGGCCGGCCTGCCGAGCACGGGCAAGACCGTGCTGCACGACGGCAAGAGCGGCGAGCCGTTCGCGCAGAAGGTCACGGTCGGGTTCATCTACATGCTCAAGCTGTCGCACCTGGTGGACGACAAGATCCACGCCCGCTCGATCGGACCGTACTCGCTCGTGACGCAGCAGCCGCTGGCGGGCAAGGCCCAGTTCGGCGGCCAGCGTTTCGGCGAGATGGAGGTCTGGGCCCTGGAAGCCTACGGCGCCGCCTACATCCTGCAGGAGCTGCTGACCGCGAAGTCCGACGATGTCTATGGCCGCACCAAGATCTACGAGGCCATCGTCAAGGGCGAGGCGGCGATCGAGCCGGGTGTGCCGGAATCGTTCAACGTGCTCATCCGCGAGCTGCAGTCGCTGTGCCTGGACGTGGAACTGATCGTCACCCAGCAGCCGCTGGGCGGCAAGGCGCAGTTCGGCGGCCAGCGTTTCGGCGAGATGGAAGTCTGGGCACTGGAAGCCTACGGCGCGTCCTACGTGCTGCAGGAAATGCTGACGGTGAAGTCGGACGACGTGACCGGCCGTACCAAGGTGTACGAGAATCTGGTCAAGGGCGACCACGTCATCGACGCCGGCATGCCGGAGTCCTTCAACGTGCTGGTGAAGGAAATCCGTTCGCTTGGTATCGATATCGATCTGGAACGCGACTAGTCGGGAAACCGAAGCCGGCGGTGCGAGTAATCCGCCGCCGGCAATGCAGTACCGAAGCAAAGATATTTTTATTCACGCCACACTGGAGTGATACATGAAAGCACTGCTCGATTTATTCAAGCAAGTTCAGCAAAGCGAACAATTCGACGCGATCAAGATTGGTCTTGCGTCACCCGAAAAAATCCGTTCCTGGTCCTATGGCGAAGTCAAGAAGCCGGAAACGATCAACTACCGTACCTTCAAGCCGGAGCGCGACGGCCTGTTCTGCGCAAAGATCTTTGGTCCGATCAAGGACTACGAGTGCCTGTGCGGCAAGTACAAGCGCCTGAAGCATCGTGGCGTGATCTGCGAAAAGTGCGGCGTGGAAGTTACGCTCGCAAAAGTGCGTCGTGAGCGCATGGGCCATATTGAACTTGCCTCGCCGACCGCGCACATCTGGTTCCTGAAATCGCTGCCGTCGCGTCTGGGCATGGTGCTCGACATGACGCTGCGCGATATCGAACGCGTGCTCTACTTCGAAGCCTATGTCGTGACCGATCCCGGCATGACGCCGCTGAAGAAGTGCCAGATCATGTCGGAAGACGATTATGCGGCCAAGTACGAAGAGTACGGCGACGACTTCACCGCCTTCATGGGCGCGGAAGGCATTCGCGAACTGCTGCGTTCGATCGACATCGACCGCGAAGTGGAAACGCTGCGTCAGGAGCTGAAGGATTCCAAGTCCGAAGCCAAGATCAAGAAGTATGCAAAGCGCCTGAAAGTGCTCGAAGCATTCCAGCGTTCCGGCATCAAGCCGGACTGGATGATCATGGAAGTGCTGCCTGTGCTACCGCCGGAACTGCGTCCGCTGGTGCCGCTGGACGGCGGCCGCTTTGCGACCTCCGACCTGAACGATCTGTACCGTCGCGTCATCAACCGTAACAATCGTCTGAAGCGCCTGATGGAATTGCGCGCGCCGGAAATCATTACGCGTAACGAAAAGCGCATGCTGCAGGAAGCCGTCGACTCGCTGCTCGACAACGGCCGTCGCGGCAAGGCCATGACCGGCGCCAACAAGCGTCCGCTGAAATCGCTGGCTGAAATGATCAAGGGCAAGGGCGGCCGCTTCCGTCAGAACTTGCTCGGCAAGCGCGTCGACTACTCCGGCCGTTCGGTCATCGTGGTGGGTCCGCAGCTCAAGCTGCACCAGTGCGGTCTGCCGAAACTGATGGCACTCGAACTGTTCAAGCCCTTCATCTTCAACAAGCTGGAACTGATGGGTCTCGCAACCACCATCAAGGCTGCGAAGAAGCTGGTCGAAGTGCAGGAGCCGGTGGTGTGGGACATTCTGGAAGAAGTCATCCGCGAACATCCGGTCATGCTGAACCGTGCGCCGACGCTGCACCGTCTCGGCATTCAGGCGTTCGAGCCTGTTCTGATCGAAGGCAAGGCCATCCAGCTGCATCCGCTGGTCTGCGCGGCGTTCAACGCCGACTTCGATGGCGACCAGATGGCTGTCCACGTTCCGCTGTCGATCGAAGCACAGATGGAAGCCCGCACGCTGATGCTGGCGTCCAACAACGTGCTGTTCCCGTCCAACGGCGAACCATCGATCGTGCCGTCCCAGGATATCGTGCTGGGTCTGTACTACGCAACGCGCGAAAAGATCAATGGCAAGAACGAAGGCATGATGTTCCCGGACGTGTCGGAAGTGATCCGCGCGTACGACAACAAGGAAGTCGAGCTGACGACCCGTATCACCGTTCGCATCACCGAGTATCCGAAGGATCCGGCGACTGGCGAATTCGTGAAGACGATCAAGCGCTACGAGACCACCGTTGGCCGCGCCATCCTGTCGGAAATCCTGCCGAAGGGTCTGCCGTTCACCGTGCTGAATCGCGCGCTGAAAAAGAAAGAGATTTCGAAGCTGATCAACACGTCGTTCCGCAAGTGCGGCCTGCGTGCAACCGTCGTATTCGCCGACCAGCTGATGCAATCCGGCTTCCGCCTCGCAACCCGCGCCGGTATTTCCATCTGCGTGGATGACATGCTGGTGCCGCCGCAGAAGCACACCATCATTGCGCAAGCCGAGCACGAAGTGAAACAGATCGAGCAGCAGTACGCTTCCGGTCTCGTGACTGCAGGCGAGCGCTACAACAAGGTGGTCGACATCTGGGGCAAGGCCGGTGACGAAGTCGGCAAGGCGATGATGGAGCAGCTCAAGGTTGAAGATGTGGTCCGTCGCGACGGCACCAAGGGCACCCAGGAATCCTTCAATGCGATTTACATGATGGCCGACTCCGGTGCCCGCGGTTCAGCGGCGCAGATCCGCCAGCTCGCCGGTATGCGCGGCCTGATGGCCAAGCCGGACGGCTCGATCATCGAGACGCCGATTACCGCGAACTTCCGCGAAGGCCTGAACGTGTTGCAGTACTTTATCTCGACACACGGCGCTCGTAAGGGCTTGGCCGATACCGCGTTGAAGACCGCGAACTCAGGTTACCTGACTCGTCGTCTGGTCGACGTGACTCAAGATCTGGTCGTGACGGAAGACGATTGCGGCACCACCAACGGCGCTTCCATGAAGGCGCTGGTCGAAGGCGGCGAGGTGATCGAAGCCTTGCGCGACCGCATTCTCGGCCGCGTGGCCGCGACTGACGTCGTCAATCCGGAAACCCAGGAGACGCTGCTCGAAGCCGGTACCTTGCTGGACGAAGATGCCGTCGAAAATATCGAACGCCTCGGCATCGACGAAGTCAAGGTCCGCACGCCGCTCACCTGTGATACGCGCTACGGCCTGTGTGCCAAGTGTTATGGCCGCGACCTCGGCCGCGGTTCCCTGGTGAACAGCGGCGAAGCGGTTGGTGTGGTTGCAGCACAGTCGATCGGCGAACCGGGTACCCAGCTGACGATGCGTACGTTCCACATCGGTGGTGCGGCATCGCGCGCGGCAGTCGCTTCGTCGGTCGAAGCCAAGTCGAACGGCACGGTCCGTTTCACCGCGACGATGCGTTACGTCACCAATGGCAAGGGCGAGCAGATCGTGATTTCGCGTTCCGGCGAAGTGCTGATCACTGACGACATTGGCCGCGAGCGCGAACGTCACAAGGTGCCTTACGGCGCAACCTTGCTGGTCAAGGATGGCCTCGCCATCAAGGCCGGCACCGCGCTGGCGACTTGGGATCCGCTGACCCGTCCGATCATTACCGAATACACCGGTACGGTGAAGTTCGAGAACGTCGAAGAAGGCGTCACCGTTGCGAAGCAGATCGACGAAGTGACCGGCCTGTCCACACTGGTGGTAATCGATGCGAAACGTCGCGGCTCGGCTACCAAGATATTGCGCCCGCAAGTGAAACTGCTGAACGAGAAGGGCGAGGAAGTGAAGATCGCCGGCACCGAGCACGCAGTAACGATCGGCTTCCAGGTTGGCGCGCTGATCACGGTGAAAGACGGTCAGCAAGTCTCGGTGGGTGAAGTGCTCGCACGTATCCCGACCGAGTCGCAAAAGACTCGTGACATTACCGGCGGTCTGCCTCGCGTGGCCGAACTGTTCGAAGCGCGTTCGCCGAAGGATGCCGGCATGCTGGCGGAAGTTACCGGTACGGTTGCGTTCGGCAAGGAGACCAAGGGCAAGCAGCGTCTGGAAATTACCGACATGGATGGCAACAAGCACGAGTTCCTGATTACCAAGGACAAGCAAGTGCTGGTGCACGATGGCCAGGTGGTGAACAAGGGCGAAATGATCGTGGACGGTCCGGCCGATCCGCAAGATATTCTGCGCCTCTTGGGTATCGAAGCGCTGGCACGCTACATCGTCGACGAAGTGCAGGACGTGTACCGTCTGCAGGGCGTGAAGATCAACGATAAGCACATTGAAGTGATCGTGCGCCAGATGCTGCGTCGCGTGCAAGTGGTCGATGCCGGCGATACTTCCTACATCCCGGGCGAGCAGGTTGAGCGTTCCGAGCTGCTGGATGAAAACGATCGCGTCATCGCTGAAGGCAAGCGTCCGGCGACGTACGAAAACGTACTGCTCGGTATTACCAAGGCGTCGCTGTCGACGGATTCGTTCATTTCTGCGGCATCGTTCCAGGAAACCACGCGCGTGCTTACCGAAGCCGCGATCATGGGCAAGAAGGATGGCCTGCGCGGACTGAAGGAAAACGTTATCGTCGGCCGCCTCATCCCGGCGGGTACCGGCCTGGCCTACCATCGCGCTCGCAAGGAAAAGGAGTCGTGGGAAGCGGAAGAGCGGACAGCATTGCTGCAAGCCGAAGAGCAGGCCCGTGCTGCTCACGGCGAGGAGGAAATTGCTGGAAGCCTGGGCACACCGGAGGGTGGCGAAGGCTGATCGAATCTGTTTCGATAAGACAAACGGCACCGAAGGCGACTTCGGTGCCGTTTTTTTATGGTCTGCTTGAGCAGTCGGGCGTCATCGAGCCCCGGGCAGACGCACGCCAGTCTCCGTCCCAGGCAGACCTGTTATTTTTCCTGTTTCAGTGGGCTCCCCCGGTCGATCACTTCGCGGCAATCGCCCCTGAAGCTTGCGTTGTCGTAGTCGGTCCAGCCATAACTATCGACATAGCGTTTATGCAACCTGAATTTCTTGTTCAGAAAGCTCCACTCCAGCTGCTCGGTGCTGTAATGGATATCGGCCAGGTCCAGCAAGGAATGGAAGATATTTTCCGTTGCCAGCTTTGCACGCTTGTTCTTCAACAGCTGATTCACTTTGGCAGGATGCGTAGCGCGGTACAGATCGGAGTACCACACAAACGCAGGCACATGAAACTCGAACTGCGTATTGTGCCCGTGGAAGGCGAGATTGCAGTTGCCATCGTAAAGCGTTTGCCCATGGTCGGACACATACATCATGGCCGTCAATTGTTTCGTCGATTTCAGTTCGCCGATCACCTGTGAAAGAAACCAATCCGTATACAGAATGGAATTGTCATAGCTGTTGTTCAGCTGAGCTTTCATCGCAACGTCGGTATACGCCGGGTTAGCGATGCCAAAGAGCGACGGCTGCCATTTGTCGAATTCCGTCGGATATCGATGGCTATAGTTCCAGTGGTTGCCGAGTGTATGCAGCACGATCAGCTTTTTCTTCGATGGGTCTTTGATGGCGGCGCGCAGAGGATCGAGCAGAATCTCATCGTAGCTCGAGTTGTTTGTGAATCCGCCCAGATTCAGGAATTCGGTCACATCCGCTTCTTTTGCAAACACCGAGACGGGCGTGTCGAATTGGCCATACGACATCTGGTTAGATAGCCAGTAGGTCTTGAATCCCGCCTCCTTGAACGCCGTCAAGAACGACTTTTCCGAAAACCCGGCTTGTAAACTCTGGCGTGCCGGCTTGCGGGAAACCAGTACCGGTACGGACAAGCGTGTCGCGGATACCGCAGTCACCACATTCGAAAAGCTGACCAGGTTCTGTTCTTTTTTCAAAAGGGGATTGGTTTCGCGCTTATAGCCGTTCAAGCTCCAGCGATCGTAGCGCGAGGACTCGCCGATCACCATCACAACCACTTGTGGAATATCGAGCGGGCCGGCCTGGTGGGCGCCAAACGTGAATAAGCTGCTCTTGTGGGTCAGTTCGGCCAGGTACTTGCGCTCCTTCCAAAACTCATGGCCCCGCAGCGCGAGTCCGAATGGCCATGTCGTACCGAACGAGGCGACGTCAAGTGGCACGCGTGCCCATGCAGGCAACTTTGGCAGGCGCGGATCATGGAGTGGAGTTGACGGCGCCGCTGACTCGCTTGCATCGCGAGCGATCTCGCTGCTTCCATCGTTGCTTGCCGAAGCCGATGCAGCTTCAATGCCGAATTCCTGCCCGTATGTCCACATGCCCATTCCGGCCGCCAGCACGACAATTGTCGCCCAACGGGAGACATCGTCCCAATCCAGATCCCGCGTCCGAAATGCAGCCTCCCAGCTCACCCACCACCAGACGATGACGCCAACCGCAACCGCTCCGAGCAGCCATACCCTATTTCCAAGAAACTCCAATGCTTCTTTCGGACTCGTCTCAGCGATGATTCCCAGATGATGCGTCGAAATTCCCTGGTTGTAATAGACATTCAGGTAGATTTCGATCGGCAGTGCGAGAAACGCGGGAATGAGCAGCCAGTGAAACCAGGCGGGTCGCTTGAATATTGCCCATACAGCCAGCCATGCGACAAATTCCATTGCGATAATCCGCGCAGGATTATCCACCGGACGTCCAAATGCCAGCGGGATGAATGGCACCGCCGACAAAGTAAGGTAGCTAAGAAGAATAAAGAGATTGGCCGGACGTAGCTGGGGATGCATGACTTCAATCAAAACCTGTGCTCGCAACGCAAAGTCGCGCAGAATGCATCAGTTTATGACGAGAAAGTATTTGCTGCCATCAATCCGCATGCCTTGTTGCTGTATTGCGCCGTCCTCCCGCGAAAGCAGGCGTCCGACGGCCGGGCGGGAAAAGCGAATGCCACGGAGAAGGTTGCACATTCGAACTTCATCGCCTAGTCTGGTTGACGAAGCGCAGTTATGGGGATATACTCGCGAGTTCTCGATTTTAGGCTACCCAAGGCCTAAGCGTTCTTTGGTCAGTTTTCCCGCCTTTCGTAACGCTTATCCCTTTTGCCCCGAATCGAAGCCCTTTTGGGGCGCAATGATTTCCCCCACTTGGTTCCGGACAATCGTTTTCGGAGCTGTATTTTTATTAACGTTGTAATTTTGTTGGATTTAGACCGATGCCAACCATCAATCAACTGATTCGCAGGCCGCGGGTTTCCGCTGCTGTGAAGAGCAAATCGCCGGCGCTGGAAAACAGCCCGCAGAAACGCGGCGTTTGCACCCGTGTGTACACCACGACCCCGAAGAAGCCGAACTCGGCGCTCCGTAAGGTCGCCAAGGTGCGTCTGACCAACGGTTTCGAAGTCATTTCGTACATCGGCGGTGAAGGCCACAACCTGCAAGAGCATAGCGTCGTGTTGATTCGCGGCGGCCGTGTGAAGGACTTGCCGGGTGTGCGTTACCACATGGTGCGCGGCGCGCTGGATACCCAGGGCGTCAAGGATCGCAAGCAGGCCCGTTCGAAGTACGGTGCCAAGCGCGCAAAGGCCGGCGCAGCCAAGAAGTAATCAAGTTTTCCGCAAGGAGGTTCGCCTCCCGGTGCTTCACCGCGCGGATTGTGAGTCGGCCCCGAATGGGTCGAGTAAGTGGATGGTCATGATGGCCTCCGCGAGCGAGCAGCAAACCACTCAGTGCTGCAGCTCAACTGAAGAGTGAAAGGAATCGAAATGCCACGTCGTCGTGAAGTCCCGAAACGGGAAATTCTGCCTGATCCGAAGTTCGGTAATGTTGATGTCGCGAAATTTGTCAACGTCCTGATGCTGTCCGGTAAGAAATCGGTCGCCGAGAACATCATCTACGGTGCGTTTGATCATATCAAGCAAAAATCCGGCAAGGATCCGCTGGAAGTGTTTACCGCCGCAATCAACAATTGCAAGCCGATGGTGGAAGTGAAATCCCGTCGCGTTGGCGGTGCCAACTATCAGGTTCCGGTGGAGGTTCGCCCGGTACGTCGTATGGCGCTGTCCATGCGCTGGCTGCGTGAAGCCGCCAACAAGCGCAGCGAGAAGTCGATGCCGCAACGTCTGGGCGGCGAATTGATGGAAGCCGCTGAAGGCCGCGGCGGCGCGATGAAGAAGCGTGACGAAGTGCACCGCATGGCAGAAGCCAACAAGGCGTTCTCTCACTTCCGTTTCTGATTGTAATTTGAATAGTAGCCTTCGCATCGTTGAAGGCCCAGCAATGTAAATCGGTCAAAACCGGGCGCATCTCTTGCATAAAGTGGCGCTCGGTTTTCGACCATTAAAAGACTTAGGATTGAATATGGCTCGCAAGACCCCCATCGAGCGCTACCGCAATATTGGTATTTCCGCTCACATCGATGCTGGTAAGACCACCACTACCGAGCGCATCCTGTTCTACACCGGCGTGAACCACAAGCTGGGCGAGGTGCATGACGGCGCGGCGACCATGGACTGGATGGAGCAGGAACAAGAGCGCGGCATTACCATTACCTCGGCCGCGACGACCTGCTTCTGGAAGGGCATGGCCAACAACTTCCCCGAGCATCGCATCAACATCATCGATACCCCGGGTCACGTTGACTTTACCATCGAAGTGGAGCGTTCCATGCGCGTGCTCGACGGCGCCTGCATGGTGTATTGCGCAGTCGGTGGCGTGCAGCCGCAATCCGAAACGGTTTGGCGCCAAGCCAACAAGTACGGCGTGCCGCGTCTCGCATTTGTGAACAAGATGGACCGTACCGGTGCGAACTTCTTCAAAGTCTACGAGCAGATGCGCGCTCGCCTCAAGGCGAACCCGATCCCGATCCAAGTGCCGATCGGTGCCGAAGAAAACTTCGAAGGCGTTGTCGACCTCGTCAAGATGAAGGCGATCTACTGGGACGACGCTTCCCAAGGCATGAAGTTCGACTATCGCGACATCCCCGAGAACCTGAAGGCCGTCTCTGCCGAGTGGCACGAAAAGATGGTCGAGGCAGCTGCCGAGGCTAACGAAGAACTGATGAACAAGTACCTTGAAGAGGGCGACTTGTCCGAAGCCGAAATCAAGCAGGCGATCCGCATGCGCACCATCGCCGGCGAAATCGTCCCGATGATGTGCGGCACCGCGTTCAAGAACAAGGGCGTGCAGGCGATGCTGGACGCTGTGATCGAATACCTGCCTGCGCCGACGGACATCCCGCCGGTCAAGGGTTTGGACGAGAACGAAGAGCCTGCAGTGCGCAAAGCGGACGACAATGAAAAGTTCTCCGCGCTTGCATTCAAGATCATGACCGATCCGTTTGTCGGCCAGTTGATCTTCTTCCGCGTCTATTCCGGCGTGGTGAATTCCGGCGACACCGTTTACAACCCGGTGAAGGGCAAAAAAGAACGTATCGGCCGCCTGCTGCAAATGCACGCGAACCAGCGCGAAGAAATCAAGGAAGTTCGCGCAGGTGACATCGCCGCTGCGGTTGGTCTGAAAGAGGCAACTACTGGCGAAACCCTGTGTGACCCGGAATCCGTGATCACGCTGGAGCGCATGGTATTCCCCGAGCCGGTGATCTCCCAGGCTGTCGAGCCGAAGACCAAAGCCGACCAGGAAAAAATGGGTATCGCTTTGAATCGTCTTTCGCAGGAGGATCCGTCGTTCCGCGTCAAGACCGACGAAGAGTCTGGTCAGACCATTATTTCCGGCATGGGCGAACTGCACCTCGAAATCATTGTTGACCGTATGCGTCGCGAGTTCGGCGTGGAAGCCACCGTCGGCAAGCCGCAGGTGGCATACCGCGAAACGATTCGCAAGACCTGCGAAGAGGTCGAAGGCAAGTTCGTCAAACAGTCCGGCGGTCGTGGTCAATATGGTCACGTCGTTCTGAAGATCGAACCGCAAGAACCCGGCAAGGGCTTTGAGTTCGTCGACGCGATCAAGGGCGGTGTCGTCCCGCGCGAATACATTCCTGCGGTTGAGAAGGGCATTATCGATACGCTGCCGACGGGTGTTATGGCGGGTTACCCGGTTGTTGACGTCAAGGTCACGCTGATCTTCGGTTCCTACCACGACGTGGACTCGAATGAAAACGCGTTCCGCATGGCCGGTTCGATGGCGTTCAAGGATGGCTGCCGCAAGGCCAATCCGGTTCTGCTTGAGCCGATGATGGCAGTTGAAGTCGAAACCCCGGAAGAGAAAATGGGCGATGTGATGGGCGACTTGTCCTCCCGTCGCGGCATGATCCAAGGTATGGATGACATCCCGGGCGGCGGCAAGATTGTTCGCGCCGAAGTTCCGCTGTCCGAAATGTTTGGCTACTCCACCACGCTGCGTTCGTTGACCCAAGGTCGCGCAACGTACACGATGGAATTCAAGCACTACGCAGAAGCGCCGAAGAACGTTGCTGACGCCGTCATCAGCGCCAAGGCCAAGTAAAGCCGAAGGCCGGCCATATTCAACGGCCGGCCTTCGCAATTCAACACAACTTAACAAATCGTTCTTTTTGAAGGAAATCTAAAATGGCAAAAGGCAAGTTTGAGCGGACGAAGCCGCACGTGAATGTGGGCACGATTGGTCACGTTGACCATGGCAAGACCACGCTGACTGCAGCGATCGCGACAGTGCTGTCGAGCAAGTTTGGCGGCGAAGCGAAG
>NZ_DATFAF010000045.1:0-54905 GCF_035254865.1 Noviherbaspirillum sp. | reverse complement strand
GGCCACATGGTATGATAGATGAAGCGGAGGAGGAATAGGTTATGACGACATACAAAGAGAGAAGTGAGTTGACGGAAAAGAGCGGAGCAAGCTGCGATGTCAAGACATGGGCCGGGGCATGCCAGCATAGCGATTACAGAGCCGAGGGAGACGAGTATCTATGCTCCTCATGTGGGAAAATCATCGGGCTCACCCATGAGGTGCGTCACGAGGGGTTCCCCTATATCAGCGGCGATGAGGACAATTTGAGCTGAAAAATGTTGGGAGTCCGAGAAATCCGGCCCTTTTTCACAGTAAGTCTACAATAGAGGTTGCACGAGAGGTTGCATAAAGAAAAAGGGCCTATAGATGGAGGCTTTGGGGAAACCACAGGGCCTCTTTATTTTGATGCGATAAAAACCCACCATACGACTCTCCGAAAGACATTTCCCTTACCACACCCCCCATCAAACAAACACATTGATTGAGCAATCAAATTGATTGGCTATGCAATGTAAGTGGTTGATATTAAAAAAGAAATTGACCATTTACGGATTATCTGATAAGGTCGGTTTCATTGAATCACCTACTAAAATGAGAAGGCAAAAGGGGGGCGTCATGGGTCGTTTGGAAAAATGGCAGGAGACAAACTGGGATAACATTTGTGAGGCATACAACGAGACAGCGAAAAGCCATAGTCGGGCGGTTTCGGCAACACTCGCGCTGTCCGGTCTTCTGGCGACACACGCCAGCAAGGAAGGCAACCTGGACCCGGTGATGGTTGGGGGGCTGTCGGACCTCCTGCGGGTGCTGTCCGATGGCCTTTTTTACGACGTAAACCATTACCACGACATGGCAACCGTCGCAAAAAAGATTAGCGTGGGCGATATGAGCGTCGCGGAGGTGGGGAAATGACACCCCCAAACCCACTAGCGGACATTCCCACCAGCGACCTGCTGGCAGAGCTGGACGCGCAGACCCACATCATAAAAGGGGCGCTTGCTGAGTGCGACGTGATCCGCGAAGAATTGGAGCGCAGAGGATAGAATTGACCGGCAGGGGCGGCTTTGTTCGTTTAACCGTTTTGGGGAAATATCACCCGCGCCCAAGAAGAAGGGAGCATGGGGCAGGCGAAGGTGAATCTCCATAGGATAGGGGGAGGGGCCTTTTGTTCGTGTGCGGTTACAGGGGTAGGGTATGAGCTTCCCTCGTCCTAGCTCAATACCACCCCGCCCCCCTTAGTGCAAATTCAGTGCACTTGCTGACGATTTTGAGCAGCAATAACCAACATTGCACAATGACACAACCTTATTAAGATGCTGTTTTTATTATTGTTACGACCTGTTATCTGTTGGTGTTTATAGTGTGATAGGTGATTTTGATTCCGGCATTCCAAGGTTCGAATCCTTGTTCCCCTGCCATTAAAACAAAGAAGAAACCAATAAGCCGCCAACGCAAGACGACAAGTCAAGTTTTGGCGGCTTTTCATCCTTTTAAACCGTTTGCTTTAGGTGTGTCATGGCGCTTGAGAACCTGATGGTCTTTACCGGCAACGCGAACCCGGACCTGGCCGCCGGGGTAGTCAAGCAGCTGGGTATTCCGCTTGGCAAAGCCGTTGTCTCGAAATTTTCCGATGGCGAAGTCATGGTGGAAATCAACGAAAACGTCCGCGGCAAGGATGTGTTCGTTTTGCAATCAACCTGTGCGCCGACCAACGACCACCTGATGGAAATCATGTTGATGGTCGATGCTCTGAAGCGTGCATCGGCTGGTCGTATCACTGCTGCGATCCCTTATTTCGGCTATGCCCGCCAGGACCGCCGTCCGCGTTCCGCGCGCGTTGCGATTTCCGCCAAGGTCGTTGCCAACATGCTGCAGCAGGCCGGCGTCGATCGCGTCCTGATCATGGATCTGCACGCCGACCAGATCCAGGGCTTTTTCGATATCCCGGTTGACAACATCTATGCGTCGCCTATCCTGCTGGGCGACCTGGTGGAAAAGAATTACGACGACCTGCTGGTCGTTTCTCCTGACGTCGGCGGCGTGGTGCGCGCCCGTGCACTCGCAAAGCGCATGAATTGCGACCTCGCAATCATCGACAAGCGCCGTCCGAAGGCGAATGTTTCGGAAGTCATGCACATCATCGGCGAAGTCGAAGGCCGCAACTGCGTGATCATGGACGACATGGTCGACACTGCAGGCACGCTGACCAAGGCCGCCGAAGTCTTGAAAGAGCGCGGCGCGAAGAAAGTCGTGGCCTACTGTACTCACCCAGTGCTGTCCGGCCCGGCCATCGAGCGCATCATCACCTCGCCTCTGGACGAGCTGGTCGTCACTGATACCATTCCGCTGACTGCCACTGCCAAGGCCTGTACCAAGATTCGTCAATTGACCGCCGCCGGCCTGTTGGCCGAGACGTTCAAGCGCATCACCAAGGGCGACTCCGTCAGCTCGCTGTTCGTCGATTAAGTTTTTCCCTGTTGCTCTTCGAGGAACGGGTTTTCAGGTCCCCTGGTCGCGGGGGATTCAACGCAAGGTTGCGCCTTGCATACATTGGAGCTTAAAAATGAAAGTTGTCGCATTCCCACGCAAAGAGCAGGGGTCCGGAGCGAGCCGCCGCCTGCGCAATGCGGGCCAAACACCGGCCATCATCTATGGCGGTACCGCTGCACCGATCACCGTTGCACTGGACCACAATGCGCTGTACCACGCGCTGAAGAAAGAAGCCTTCCATTCGTCGATCCTCGACATGGAAATCGAAGGCAAGATCGAAAAGGTTCTGCTGCGCGACGTTCAGATGCACGCGTACAAACAGCTGGTCCTGCACGCTGACTTCCAGCGCGTCGATGCAAGCCAGAAGATCCACGTGAAGGTGCCGCTGCACTTCGTGAACGCGGACGTTGCACCGGCAGTGAAGCTGGGCGGCGCCATCGTCAGCCACGTGATGAACGAACTGGACATCACCTGCTTGCCGGGCGATCTGCCGGAATTCGTCGAAGTCGACCTGTCGACGATCGAAGCCGGCGCGTCCCTGCACCTGTCCGACATCAAGTTGCCGAAGGGCGTGGTTGCAGTTGCGCACGACAATCCGACCATTGCTACCGCCAGCGTTCCGGCCGGCCAAGTTTCCGCTGACGAAGCGGCAGCAGGCGAAGCACCTGAAGGCGAGAAGAAGTAATTTGCTCGACATTGGCAGTCATGCCAAATCAGCAGACCCCGCCCCTGTGGCGGGGTTTTTGTTTTTCGCGGCGCCTGTATCTGTTCTCGACAGATTGGACGGCGCAATGCGACATCCGTGATAATCATGGCTTTCGCCCGGGACTCATTTTCACGGGCATCGATACAGGACATGCAAACCCATGCCCATTCGCCTCATCGTCGGCCTCGGCAATCCAGGCCCTGAATACGAACAAACGCGCCATAACGCAGGCTTCTGGCTGGTCGACAACCTGGCCGGGAATCTGCTTCGGCGCGAAGCCCGCTTTAACGCTCTGGCGGCAAAAACCGTCGTCGCGGACCAGGAAGTCTGGCTGCTCGAGCCGCAGACCTACATGAACCGGTCCGGCCAGTCGGTCGGCGCACTGGCACGCTTTTACAAAATCATTCCCGATGAAATCCTGGTCGTGCACGACGAGCTTGACCTGCCTCCGGGCGCCGCAAAGATCAAGAAAGGCGGATCATCCGGCGGACACAACGGACTGAAAGACGTTACGGCCGCGCTCGGCACGCAAGACTACTGGCGGCTGCGTATCGGCATCGGCCACCCGCGCAGCATGAATCTGCAGCAGGCAGTCGTTGACTTTGTCCTGCATCGCCCACGCAAGGAAGAGCAGACGCTGATCAACGATGCCATCGAGAAGAGTCTGGATGTGATACCGCTGCTCTGCGAGGGAAAGTTCGAAGCGGCGATGATGAAACTGCATTCCGCGGCAAAATGACCAGGTACGCCCTATCGATCCACGCCGGCCCCAAGGCTCTCGCACATATCCGCGAGCATGGCCTGCGGGCGGGAGACATTGCGATCGTGCCCGCCGCTGCGGGCGGCCCGAAAGGCCTGATTTTCCAGAAGATGGATCAATGGCTGTTCGGCAGCTGGCTCCCGTCAGCTCCACGCGAGCGGACATTGATCGGCGCGTCGATCGGCGCATGGCGCATGGCAGCGGCCTGTCATGCCGATCCAGTGGACGCATTCGAGCGCCTGGGCGACTTGTATTGCGAACAGAAGTACCCGCCTCGCCCGACGGCGCGCTATGTGACCGAATCCTGCGAACGCTTTCTCGCCGAATTCATCGGAGGGCGAGAAAAGGAAATCACCAGCCACCCGCACTATCGTCTGCAAATCATCACTTCGCGCGGCCGGCGGCTGCTGAAGGCGCCGCGCCGCAACATTTCAGTGACCGCTGGGTTCGGTCTTGCCGTGATTGGCAATCTGGTCTCACGCTCGCAGCTCGCCAATCATCTGGCTCGCGTCGTTATCGGCGACGAGCGCGACCCGGCGTTCTGGCTGAAGGCAAAATTCGATGCATTCGACACGCAATTCGTGCCGCTGACCCCGGACAATCTGGCGAGCGCCCTGCTGGCGTCGGGCACGCTTCCGTTCACCATGGAGCCGGTGCGGGCCATTGCCAAGGCGCCGCCAGGAGCCTATTGGGACGGCGGGTTGATTGACTATCACCTTGCATTGCCCTATTCCCGCGTCGCCGGCAATCCAGACGGCGGCCTGGTTCTTTATCCGCATTTCAGCGATCAGATTGTTCCGGGCTGGCTCGACAAGTCGCTGCCCTGGCGCCGCGCCAACTTCGGCAGGAACAGCGAATGGCTCACCAACGTGGTGCTTGTTTCACCTTCTCGGGCATTCCTGCAAACCTTGTCGCACAGCAAACTTCCCGATCGCAAGGATTTTCTGTACTACGGCGCCAACAATGCTTTCCGAATTCTCAACTGGAAGCTGGCAATCAGCGAAGGCGAGCGTTTGCGCGACGAACTGGCCGAATTTGTCGCCAATCCGTCCCCGGACCGCGTACAAGCGATCTGATCCCGCCCCGCGGTACGGTAAAATAGCGGGTTAATCCAAACATTTAGCGAAGCACACATCATGAGTCTCAAATGCGGCATCGTCGGCCTGCCTAACGTCGGCAAATCCACTCTGTTCAACGCGCTGACCAAAGCCGGCATCGCTGCGGAAAACTATCCGTTCTGCACCATCGAACCGAACGTCGGGATCGTCGAAGTGCCCGATCCACGTCTGGATGCGCTGTCGGAAATCGTGAAGCCGGAACGCGTGGTGCCTGCCGTCGTGGAATTCGTCGACATCGCCGGCCTGGTCGCCGGCGCCTCGAAGGGCGAAGGCCTGGGCAACCAGTTCCTGGCCCATATCCGCGAAACCGATGCGATCGTCAACGTGGTGCGCTGCTTCGAAGACGCGAATGTCGTGCACGTCGCCGGCAAGGTCAGCCCGCTGGACGATATCGCCGTGATTCAGACCGAATTGGCACTGGCCGACATGGGCACCGTCGAAAAGGCACTGCAGCGCGAAAGCAAGAAAGCCAAGGCGGGCGACAAGGAAGCCATCAAGCTGGTTGCCTTGCTCGAGCGTATCCTGCCTCAACTGAACGATGCCAAACCGGTGCGCGCAATGGGTCTGGACGCGGAAGAAATGGCCTTGATCAAGTCGCTTTGCCTGATCACCGCCAAGCCCGCGATGTATGTCGGCAACGTCGCAGAAACCGGCTTCCATGATAACCCGCTGCTTGACCAGCTCGCAGCCTATGCCAACGAGCAGAACGCGCCGATGGTCGCCATTTGCGCAGCAATCGAAGCTGAAATCGCCGACCTCGACGATGAAGACAAGGGCGCCTTCCTGGCAGACATGGGCATGGAAGAGCCGGGCCTGAATCGCCTGATTCGCGCCGCGTTCAAACTGCTCGGACTGCAGACCTACTTCACCGCCGGCGTCAAGGAAGTCCGTGCATGGACCATCCATGTCGGCGATACCGCACCGCAGGCGGCAGGCGTGATTCATACCGATTTTGAACGCGGATTCATCCGCGCGCAGACCATTTCCTATGAAGACTTCATCACCTACAAGGGCGAACAGGGCGCGAAGGAAGCGGGCAAGATGCGCGCCGAAGGCAAGGAGTACATCGTCAAGGACGGTGATGTTCTGAACTTCCTGTTCAACGTCTAGCTCGAAGGCATCGTTTCACGACGTTCTACAAAACATCAAACACCCTCGAAAGCCCCGTATTTACGGGGCTTTTTGTTGATGGCGGTGTCTTGCCGTTCCTTGTGATCCCACCCAAAAGCGGGTACGTTTGTGGGTATGGTCCAAAAATACCCGTCCCAAAAAGCGGGTATGAAACGGAGGCCCGCCATGCTCACCGATTCGCAATGCCGCACCGCCAAATGCAAGGACAAGCCCTACAAGCTCACCGATGGCAAGGGGCTGTACCTGGAAGTCAAACCCAATGGCGTGAAAGCGTGGCGATACCGTTTCAAGCTCACCAAGGCAGGCAAGACGACGGAAAGCATCTTTGCGATTGGCGAATACAGCTACGCGCCACCGGGGGAGACGAAGGACCAGGCCAAGGCGCGGCGTGATGGCAAGCGCTTTACGCTGGCCGAAGCACGCGACGAGCGCGCCAAAGCGCGGGCGCTGGTCCAGCAAGGCATTAACCCGGCGCATAGCCGGCGACTCGACCGCATCAAGCGGGAACACGACAACGCAACCACGTTCGAGGCTGTGGCCCGTGAATGGCTGGCGCTCAAGGATTGGGAAGAAGTCACGAAGGCCCGGCGCCTGGACATGCTGCAGCGGGTCGTTTTCCCGAAGATCGGCGCATTGCCGGTCAAGCAAATCACGCCGGTCCACGTGCTGGATGTGCTGAACACGGTACTGAAGAAGAACGGCCCGTCGGTGGCAGCGGAAGCCAAGCGCACCATGTCCACCGTGTTCGAGCTCGCCGTGTCGACGCTGCGGGCAGAAACCGACCCGGTCTACCCGGTGCGCAAGGCACTGCCGGCGAACAAAACGCAGCACAAGCGTCCCTTGTCCACCGAAGAGATGGGGCAATTGCTCCGCGCACTGGACGGCTACGACCGGAATTTCCAGACGGTAGACGACCCTGAACAGCGCTTTCAATCGATCGATATTCGCAAGCCACTGATGATGGCGCTGCCGCTTGCCGAGGCCAGCATTGTGGATGAGTTGCCCAAGGGGTTTCGGTTGCCGGAAGGTGAACTGCAAAGCCGGCAAGAACCGGTACTGTCACGCAAGGTCATTCGGGAAGCATTGGCAAATGCAGTAATGCATCGCAGCTATCAGGATCACAGCCCGATCCAGATCATTCGCTACAGCAATCGCATCGAAATTCTCAATCCAGGATATTCACTGAAAGACATGGCGAGCTTGGGTACGCCCGGCTCACGCCTGCGCAACCCAGCGATTGCAGCGGTTCTGCACGAGCTGAGCTGGGCCGAAACCAAGGGTTCCGGCATACGCACGATGCGTCGCATGGCTGGCGAGGCGGGATTGCCGTTACCGGAATTTGCCTCGGACAGGCAGAAAAATGAGTTCAAGGTCACGCTGTTTCTGCACCATCTGCTTACTGAGGAAGACTATACCTGGCTCAAGGCGCTAGCGGGCGAGTCGCTTTCCGGCGATGAGGCCAAGGCGCTGATTTATGCACGGGAAACTGGCGCGGTGGACAACACTGCGTGCCGCGATTTTTCAGGGCTCGACACCTTGCAGGCGAGCAGCCTGTTGCGTCGTCTGCGTGACCGTGGCTTGCTGGAAAAGCAAGGGGCGGGGAGCCGTACCTATTACACATTGTCATCGCCGCAGACCAGCGTTGATCTTCATCCCGAACAAGGGAAACTTCCACTGGAAGGTGGTAACCAAAGCGAGGAAGGTGGTAAGCAGTCCAGTCAAGGTGGTAAGCGAGCCTTGCCGGACTTACCACCCGAGCTCGCCGCACGGTTGCCTAATCCCGGCCAGCGCTTGGACGGTGTAGGCTTACGGCAACTTATCCGCGACCTATGCAGGTGGCAACCGCTACGCGGAGAGGAGCTTGCCACCTTGTTGCACAAAGACCTGAAATACCTGCGCAACAAGCACCTGACCGAAATGGTGCAGACAGGGCAATTGGCATTTCTCTATCCAGAGTCGCCAAACCATGCGCTACAGGCTTATACATTGCCGATAAATGGAAACGGCGATTGATATTGGTTAAGGTGGCTGCTTTGTTCCAGGAGCCATCAGGCAGAAATAAACAAACAGCATGAGCGAGTACCAATACTACGAATTCGTTGCCATCGACCGGCCACTGACCCGTAACGAAATGGCCGAACTCCGCTCCCGCTCTTCGCGGGCGACGATCACAGCGACGAGTTTCGTCAACGAATACAACTGGGGTGACTTGAAGGCTGATCCGGCGGACTGGATGCGGCGCTATTTCGATGCCTTCGTCTACACGGCCAATTGGTGCACTTGCCGATTGTCCCTACGGTTGCCCCATCAGGCCTTCAAAAAGGCCGAGTTGAAGCGGTTCGCGACCCAGTATGCACTGACAATCGATGATTCTGGCACGCACTGGATCATCAACTGGTCACTGGATGAAGGCCAGGATTACGATCGCTTCGGCATGGAAACCGGTCAAGGCTGGATGGGGAGCCTGGTTCCGCTGCGTGACGAATTGCTGCGCGGTGACCTGCGTCCACTCTATCTTGGCTGGCTCGCCGGCGTCAGCGCCGGTGAAGTAGGTGACAATGCCGTTGAACCGGAAGTGCCGCCTGGCATGTCGCAGCTTTCGGCTGCGCAGCAAGCGCTGGTGGAATTTCTGGAGATCGATCCCGACCTGGTGGCCGCTGCGGCTGCGGGGAGCCAGGAGATCGAAGACTACTGCCACGATGATGACAGTGTCGAGGTATGGATGGCGGAACTGCGCAGGAATGAGATAGAAACTGTCATTAACCTGCTGTTGCAGGGCGCCTCGCAACAGGCCGAGCGCTGGGTAAAGTCGGAATTTCTCGCCTGGTTAAAGGAAAGCGGATCGCGAGAATCATCGCCCGCTAAACCACGCAAAGTGGCCGAATTGCGCACGCTTGCCAAGGAAGCGGAAAAACTTCGCCTGAAACACGAAGAGAAAGAGCGCGCCCGGCAAGAAGCTGAGCGCCGCAAGCAACGCGAGGCCTATCTCCTGACGCTGGCTGCCGATTTCGATCGGCACTGGAAGGCGATACATCAACATGCGGAACGCGGCACAGCATCCGGCTATGACGAGGCGAAACGCGCCATCGTCGATCTTGCCGACGCGTATGCGCTTGCCTCGAATCGGAACGCATTCGATAAGGCCTTGCGCCGCTTCATGGTACGCCATGCCAAACGTGGGGCGCTGGTTCGCCGTCTGGTCGAGGCTGGACTATGGGAGAAATAGCGATCAAACACGCGCAGTTTTCCGCATCAGGGTGTCCCGACTGCGAAAAGCTGCATGCCGAGAACGCACGCCTTGTCGCTCTGCTGGACGCGCACGGCATCGATTGGCGGATCCCGAAGCCCGCGCCGGTCCCGCCGGTGTCGATTGAGCCGGAACCATCCCGGCTGAGCACGGAAGAAAAGATCGCCCTCTTTCGCCGCCTGTTCCGTGGCCGTACCGATGTTTACCCCATCCGCTGGGAGAGCAAGGCCGGCAAGTCGGGATATGCACCCGCCTGTGCCAATGAATGGCGGGCGGGTATTTGCGAGAAGCCACGCATCAAGTGCTCCGATTGCAGCAACAGGCTGCTGATTCCGCTCTCCGACGCCATCATCTACGACCACCTCGCCGGCGAGCACACCATCGGCGTCTATCCGCTGCTATCCGACGATCAGTGCTACTTTTTGGCCGTGGACTTTGACGAGGCCGATTGGCGAGACGATGCACGAGCCTTCGTGCAGTCGTGCCGTGAATTAAGCGTGCCGGTGGCGCTGGAGGTTTCACGCTCCGGCAACGGGGCGCATGCATGGATTTTCTTCGCGTCCAGTCTCCCGGCGCGGGATGCCCGGCGCCTGGGCACGGCCATCATCAGCCACACCTGTGCCCGCACGCGGCAATTGAAGCTCACGTCCTACGACCGGCTGTTCCCCAACCAGGACACCATGCCGAAAGGCGGCTTCGGCAATCTGATCGCATTGCCGCTGCAGAAGAAGCCGCGCGAGAACGGCTGCAGCGTGTTCGTGGATGACGATTTCAAGCCGCACCCCGATCAATGGGCTTACCTGGCGTCCCTTTCGCCAATGTCCACGCAGGCTGTTGAGACTGCGATCTTGAATGCAACCGGCGGCACCCATCCATTGGACGTGACGTTCATCGCGGACGAGGATCAGCAAGAACCTTGGAAGCGCGTGACTTCGATGCCGAAGAAACTGCCGGGCGAGATGCCCAAGGCGCTTGCCGTGACGCTGGCAAACATGATCTATGTCGAGAAGGCGCATCTCCCGCAGCCACTGGCCAATCGGCTGATCCGGCTGGCCGCGTTCCAGAACCCGGAATTTTACAAAGCGCAGGCGATGCGCTTGTCGACCTGGGACAAAGTGCGTGTCATCGGTTGTGCCGAAAACTACCCGAAGCACATCGCGTTGCCGCGCGGCTGCCTGGAGGCGGTGAAGGAACTGCTGCGCGATAACGGCATCCGTCTTGATTTGAATGATCAGCGCTTTCCGGGTCAGCCGCTGGATGTCGCCTTCGCCGGTACGCTGCGCACGGATCAGGAAGATGCGGTAGCCAGGATGTTGGAGTTTGACACCGGCGTGCTACGTGCGCCCACCGCGTTCGGCAAAACTGTCACCGCTGCCGCGCTGATTGCGCATCGCGGCGTCAATACCCTGGTACTGGTGCACCGCACCGAATTGCTCAAGCAGTGGCAGGAACGTCTTCAATCCTTTCTCGGTGTTGGCAAAGGCATCGTCGGCACCATCGGCGGAGGCAAGGCCAGGCCGACCGGGAAAATCGATATCGCGGTGATGCAGTCTCTTTCGCGGCAAGGCGGGGTCAGTGAACTGGTCGAGAATTACGGACATATCATCGTGGACGAATGCCATCATCTCTCGGCCTTCTCGTTCGAGAAGATACTCAAGAGCGCCAAGGCCAGGTATGTACTGGGCCTGACCGCTACGCCAATCCGCCGCGACGGGCAACAGCCGATCATTTTCATGCAATGCGGACCGATCCGGCATACCGCCGCCAAGCCGGACAGCGCACCGCATGACTTGGCTATCGTGCCGCGTATGCTCACCACCCGGATCGACGTGTCCGCCGAGGCCGGCATTCAGGACGTTTTCCGGCAAGTGGCAAGCGATACCGGCCGCACACAAGCGATTGCAGCCGAGATCGAGGACTGTTTCAGCCAAGGACGAAAGATACTCGTCTTGACCGAACGAACCGACCATCTGGAAGCGATCGGTACGGCGTTGGAAGATCGGGTCGGGAATCTTTTCACGCTGCATGGCCGGATGACGAAAAAGCAGCGCAATCACCTGATCGACGAACTGGACGCCCTGCCACCGGATGCGCCACGTGTATTGCTATCGACCGGCAAGCTGGTCGGCGAAGGCTTCGACCATCCACCGCTCGACACCTTGGTGCTGGCGATGCCGGTCTCGTGGAAAGGCACGCTCCAGCAGTACGCCGGGCGTTTGCACCGCGAGCACGCGACCAAGACCGACGTGCGGATCATCGATTTTGTTGATGCCGGGCATCCAGCGCTGTTGCGTATGTGGGACAAGCGTCAGCGCGGGTACCGGGCGATGGGTTACCGGATGTGCGAACTTCCCGGGCAGTTAAACCTATAGACGAAACCTTACCGAAAGCAGCGGTTACAATAGCGTGGTGTAATTACCAAAGCGGGTATGAAAGCGGGTACAAAATGCGCCATCAACTGAAGAAATCCAGTCCTGACGCGCCCTGCAGCCGCGAATTCCTGTTCAACGTCTGATCGATCTCTCTTCGCTTCCAGCATGGCTATCCTGACCGAACTGAACCTGTATCCGATCAAGTCCTGCGCAGGCATCGCATTGCGTGAGGCAACACTGACCTCAGCGGGCTTGATGACCGAGCATATTTACGATCGTGAATGGATGGTGGTGGACGCGCGCGGCGAGTTCATGACGCAACGCGATCACCCGAGGATGGCCTTGATTACGCCGCGCATCAAGACCGAGACGCTGGAACTGCGCGCCCCTGGCATGCTGCGGCTGGAAATCCCGCTCGGCCTGCCCGATCCCGAAGATGAAAAGACCATCGAGGTCAAGGTCTGGGATGACGTTGTCACCGCGTACGACTGTGACGAGACAACGGCCGCATGGTTTTCCAATTTTCTTGGAACAAGCTGCAGACTGGTTCGCTTTCATGCGAATGCCAAGCGTTTCGCCAATACCAAATGGACCGATGGCGTCGAGGCGCCAACGCTGTTTTCGGACGGATTCCCCATGCTGGTGATTTCCGAAGCATCGCTCGCGGATCTGAACAACAAACTCCTGGCGCAGGGGCGCGCAGCCTTGCCGATGAATCGCTTCCGTCCGAGCATCGTGGTCGGCGATATAGCAGCATTCGAAGAAGATTACGCGGAGTCATTCAGCATCGGCGATGCGAAGCTGAAGCCGGTCAAGCCCTGTCCGCGCTGCCCTATCCCGTCGATTGACCAATCCACCGGCGAATTCGGCCCGGACCCGCTGGATATCTTGCGAGGCTATCGTGCCAACGCCAGGATTGATGGTGGAATCGCATTCGGGATGAATGCCATTCTGCTGGAAGGCGAAGGACAATTGCTGCGCGTCGGGCAGGAAGTGGAAGTCTCTCTCGCCTTCGAATGAGGCTTGTCGGCTTGCAGTGTTGCAGCCGAGGATCCCGCACGGTAGTATTTGTTCAACTATCGTCCCGCGCCAGCGACACATCGGCCATCGGGATGTTCATGCCGGTAACCATACTCTGGAGCCATGCCGATGTCGCAAGAACTGTTGGCGGAGAATCTGCGCCTGCGCAAGCAATTGTCGCAACTGCTTGCGCAGGCGAAGCAAAATCAGCAGATCCTGCAACGCCATCAGACTTTCGACCTTCAATTCATCGGCGCCGGCAGCTTCCTCGAACTGATCGACACGATCTTTCACTCGTTCGCCAGTTCGGCTTCACTCGATACGCTCACGCTGTCCTTGCTCGATCCGGAATATGCCATTCGCCGCATCCTGGTTGAACTGGATGTTCACCTGTCGGAGATGCCGCAATTGCTTTTCCTGCAGGATGAGTCCGAGTTCGGAGAACTGTCCACGCAATTGAGCGGACCGGTCCTCGGCGGCTATTCCGAGCAATTTCACGGCCACGTGTTCCCGGAACCGCTTTCGCCACCGGCCAGCGTTGCCATCGTGCCGCTCATTCGACGCGGCGCACTGATCGGCTGCATCGGACTCGGCAGCAATGACGTGACGCGCTTTGCGCCGCACATGAGCACGGATTTTCTTGAGCACATGGCATCGATCCTCGCGATCTGCCTCGAAAACGTGATCAACACCGAACGGCTCAAGCACATCGGCCTGACCGATACACTCACCGGCGTGAATAACCGGCGTTATGTCGAACGTCGTCTGGTCGAAGAAATCGGACGCAGCCAGCGCCATGGATACCCCTTGTCGTGCATGTATATCGACATCGATCACTTCAAGCAGATCAATGACAGCATCGGCCATCAGGCCGGCGATGAAGTGCTGCGTGACGTGGCTGCACGCATCAAGGCGGAACTGCGCCTCTCGGACGCATTGGGTCGATTCGGGGGAGAGGAATTTGTCGCGCTGCTGATCGATGCGCAGCGCGATGACGCGGTCAGCGTCGCGGAACGCATTCGAAGAAGTGTCGCGGAGCAGCCGATGATACTCGGCAGCGGCGAACAGATCGATGTCACCGTCTCGATCGGCGTCGCATCACTTGCAACGTCCAAAGACCATGAATCGGTGGAGAAAACCGCGCAGAAATTCCTGGCGCGCGCCGACCAGGCGCTTTACCAGGCGAAAAAGAACGGCAGGAATCGCGTCATCAGCGAAAGCTGACTTATGCCTTCAATGCCTCTTGCAGGCGTTCATATTTTGCCTGCAATTCTTCCTTCGTCTCGCGCCACGCCGGATTGAACGGAATGCAGTCGACCGGACAGACCTGCTGGCATTGCGGCTCGCTGTAATGACCGACACATTCGGTGCACTTATTGGGATCGATCTCGTAAATCTCCGGCCCCATGGAAATTGCGTCGTTCGGGCACTCGGGCTCGCATACGTCGCAATTGATGCAATCATCCGTGATCATTAAAGCCATAACTACCTCTGCTACGTAAACCCATGAAGCTTAAAAGGGAGCTTAAAAGGGTTTTTACTGTCCGCCCGCCGCGATCTTGTCCTTCAGCCATTTCTCGACCGAAGGGAATACAAATTTGGAAACATCACCGCCAAGTATGGCGATCTCCCGAACGATAGTACCGGAAATAAACTGATATTGATCGGACGGCGTGAGAAACAGTGTTTCAACATCAGGCAACAAATAGCGATTCATGCCAGCCATCTGAAACTCATACTCAAAGTCCGACACCGCCCGCAAGCCACGAACGATCACGCGCGCGTCATGCACACGAACGAAATCCTTCAGCAGGCCGGAAAAACTCTCCACCTTGACATTCGGATAATGCCCCAGCACCTCGTTGGCAATCAGCAAACGCTCTTCCAGCGAGAAGAAGGGTTTCTTGTTTTTACTGTCAGCGACGCCGACGACCAATTTATCGAACAAGCCCGACGCCCGACGGACCAAATCCTCATGACCGCGGGTGAGCGGATCGAACGTTCCTGGGTAAACTGCTGTGACCATCGTGGCTCCCTGACCAATGGTGAACAAATTCCGGAACGGGCATTATGCCTCAAAATCAGCCAAGATTTTGCGCTGCAACAGATGATAGAACACCATTCCTGCCTTGTCGGCCCGGATTACTTCCCAGCCTTCAAGCCATGCCTGCGGCTTTTCCGGGTCAAGCGGCATCTCCGCTTCAGCATATACCAAGCCGCCGGGCGCCAGCAGGCGCGCGCACAAGGGCAGCATTTTTGACAACCAGTCGAGGTGGTACGGCGGATCGAGAAAGATGATGTGAAAACGCATGGCGTCATCCCCGCCGCCGGCCGCCAGCCTCGTCGCCACCGATAGCGCATCGCCACGTAGAATGCGCACTTGTTCGGCATTCAGTTTGTCCCGATTCGCCTCCAGTTGGCGGATCGCCCCGGCATTATCCTCCACCAGGACGACTCGCGCCGCGCCCCTGCTTGCCGCTTCAAATCCGAGCGCGCCGGTCCCGGCGAACAGATCGAGGCAATGGACTTCCCGCCAATTACCATCGAGCAAATGATTCAGCCAGTTGAACACCGTTTCCCGTACGCGGTCGGGCGTCGGGCGCAGTCCCTCGGCCTCCAGCACGCGCAGCGGAGTGCGTTTCCATTGACCGCCGATGATCCGGACCTGGCGCGCCGGGCGTCCTTGGCGCATCGACGGCGCGGCCTTTGATTGATGCATCTTTGGCATGAGCTACTTCGCGACGCCGACCACCACGGTCGACATCTTGTCGAGCGCGATCTTGCGCCGGAAAGCCGCCTTGATATCGTCGATCGTGACTTTTCCGACCTTATCGGTCCAGGTATCGAGATAGTCGAGCGGAAGCTTGTAAAAACCGATCGCAGCGATATTGTCGAGAATCTTCTTGTTGTTATCGATGCGCAGTGCGAAGCCGCCGATCAGATTGTCCTTGGCCGCCTGCAATTCCTGCGGCGTCGGACCATCGCGGAGGAAGGCAGCAATCGTATCGCGCACCACCTTGAGCGCCTCGTCGGCCTGTCCCTTTTGCGTTTGCAGGCCCGCCTCGAACGGCCCCGGTTGTGCCAGCGGATTGAAGTAGCTGTACACGCTGTAGGACAAGCCGCGCTTCTCCCGCACTTCACGCGTCAGCCGCGAAACGAAACCGCCGCCACCAAGTGTGTAATTGCCGACCATGAGCGGAAAGTAATCCGCGTCACCGCGCGCAATCGCGGGCATGCCGGTGAAGATGTGCGCTTGCGATGCGGGATGCGGAATCCGCTCTTCCCTGGCGGGCGCGAGTTGCACCGATGGCAAGGCCGGCAGCGGCGCCCCTTGCGGCAGGCGTACCGTCAACTGTTGCGCGAGCTTGTCGGCTTCGGCGCGCGTGACGTCGCCGATCATTGCTATCACGGCTTGGTTGGCGACATAGTGCGCCGCATGGAAGGCCACCAGATCATCGCGAGTGATCGCCTCGACCGACTCGACTGTTTCATGCTCGGCATACGGATGACTGCCATACAGCAGCTTCCAGAATGCCTTGCTGGCGATCGACTCCGGCTTGGTTTCGTCTTCCTTGATCGATGCAATCATGCGCGCCTTGTCGCGTGCCAGAAAGTTTTCCGGAAAACTTGGATGCGCAAGAACGCGTGCCAGCAAGGCGACCGCCGTATCCCGCTCGGCGGCACTCGACAGCGTACGCAGGCTGGCACCGGCGCGGTCCGAGCCAGCGCCTCCTCCGCGCTGGGCCGCGATATCCGCGAAGGCATCCGAGATCTGCGCTTCGGTCATCGCCGGCTCCGCCACTGGCGCGGATGCCTCGTGCAAGCCGCGCGCCAGCATCGCATTGGTCAGTGCCGCCATGCCGGATTTTCCCTGCGGGTCGCGGCGCGAGCCGGCGTCGAATTCAACGCTGATGTCGAGGATTGGAATCGAATGATTTTCGACGAACAGGACCTTGGCCCCATTGGCGAGCGTCCATGACTGGATGTGCAGCGCTGCGTGCGCGGGCGCAACACCGATCAGGGTCAATGCAAAGATAAAAAGTATTCGCTTCATCATGATCGTCTCAATTAGTGCCGCAAACCTTTAGGCGGTGCCGACGTTTTTTTCTCGGACAAGGGCAATGGAACCAAGGTAGCGACAGTCAGTGCATCGTCGCCGAAATATTTCCGCGCCACCGCCTGCACCTGGTCAGCAGTGACTTCCTTCAGCTTCTCGATGATGCGGTCGATCTTGGTGTGCGAGATGCCCGCCATTTCCATCGTGCCGATTTCCATCGCCTGCCCGAAAATCGAATCGCGTTTGTAGATCTGGCCTGCGATCAACTGCGCTTTGACGCGCTTGAGCTCGTCTTCGGAAACGCCTTCCTTCGCGATGCGTTCTACTTCTGCGCGCAACAGTTTTTCGAGCTGTTCGGTGCTCGTACCATTGGCGGGCGTGCCGTCCAGCAGGAACAATACAGGTCCGCGCCCGATGTTCGAATAGCCCGCGCCCACTGAATTGGCGACCTTGTCGGTTCGCACCAGCTTCGCATTCAGGCGCGCGTTGTCGTAGCCATCGAGGATGGCCGACAGAACGTCAAGGGCGTGCGATTCATTGTCCTTTTCAACGTCCTTCAAGCGCGGTACCTTGAACGCCAGTACGACATAGGGATTTTCTGCCGGCGCCTTGACCGTCACCCGCCTGATGCCACGCTGTTCCGGCTCGTCCTGAGGCTTGGTGACAGGCACGTCCTTGCGCGGGATCTTGCCGTAATACTTTTCCGCCAGCGCGTACACGCGTTTGGGATCGACGTCGCCGGCCACCACCAGGACGGCATTGTTTGGCGCATACCAGCGTTCGTACCAGGACTTGGCATCCTTGACGGTCATGCTCTGCAAGTCGCTCATCCAGCCCGCAACCGGATGATGGTACGGATGCGCTTCAAATGCAGTGGCATTCAATGCCTCGTAGACCAAAGGTATCGGCTGATCCTCGGTCCGCCAGCGACGCTCTTCCATCACTACGCGGATTTCCCGCGAGAATTCGTCCTTGTCGAAAACCAGGTTGGCCATGCGGTCGGCTTCGAGCGCCATGACCTTCTCCAGCTTGGACTTCTCGACCTGCTGGAAATAAGCGGTGTAATCCTTGCTGGTGAACGCATTCTCTCGCCCTCCCAAGGCGGCAACGCGCTTGCTGAATTCGCCCGGCCCAAGCGTCCTGGTGCCTTTGAACATCATGTGCTCCAGCGCGTGGGCGACGCCGGTAGTGCCATTCGTCTCGTCCATCGCGCCGGTCTTGTACCAGACCATTTGGACAGCGGTCGGTGCGCGATGATCTTCCTTGACGATAACTTTCATGCCGTTCTTCAACATGAATTCCCTTGCAAGTTCAGCATGTGCGGCAGCGGACAGGAAGCTCATCAGCCATGCCGACAGCAATATAGCGATCCGGAATTTCATAATCTCCGCTCTGATAAAATAGTGGACTTGTTTGGTGCGAAAGCGTTTTCGCATGCACGCCTTGCAAAATGAGGTTCCGATTGTATCTTCTTTCTGCGACGCTCAAGCGTCCCGGACTGCCTTTCTGCTCAGCTCCCCATGTTTAGTTTCTTCAAGAAAAAACCGAAAGACACGCCTGCGGCTCCGCAAGAGGCCGCACCACAGCCGAGCGCACAAGAGGCTCCGGTAGCACCGGGAGTCGAGCCTTCGGCGCCGGCACCTGCGGAACAGAAGCAGTCCTGGCTGAACCTGTTCAAGAAGGAATCGCCGACGATTCCGGTTCCACCCGTATTGCCAGAACCGGTGCCGGCTCCCGCGCCTGAATCCGCGCCGTCGCCGGTGATGGAACCCGAAGGAGAAATCGTTCCTCCGCCTCCGCCGCCGGCGGAACAAAAGCGCTCCTGGATGCAGCGCCTGAAGGCCGGTTTGTCCAAGACGTCGTCGAACCTGACGACGCTGTTCGTCGGCGCGAAGATCGACGACGACCTCTACGAAGAGCTCGAGTCCGCACTGCTGGTGTCGGACGCCGGCGTGGAAGCAACCCAGTTCATCCTCGACACATTGAAAAAGCAGGTCAAGGCCGAGAAGCTGACCGAAGCGGAGCAAGTCAAAGCCGCCCTGCGCACCGTGCTGCTCGAGATACTGAGCCCGCTGCAGAAACCCTTCGTCCTCGGACGCCATCAACCGTTGGTGATGATGATTGCCGGCGTCAATGGTGCCGGTAAAACGACGACCATCGGTAAGCTCGCCAAGCATTTGCAGGCCCACCATCAATCCGTGCTGCTGGCCGCCGGCGATACCTTTCGGGCGGCTGCACGCGAGCAGTTGACAATCTGGGGCGAGCGCAACAATGTCACCGTCATTGCGCAGGAATCCGGCGACCCGGCCGCGGTCGCCTTCGACGCAGTGCAATCGGCCAAGGCGCGCAACCTGAACGTCGTGATGGTCGATACTGCCGGGCGGCTTCCGACGCAGTTGCACTTGATGGAAGAGCTGAAAAAGGTCAAGCGCGTCATAGCCAAGGGCATGGAAGGCGCACCGCATGAAATCCTGCTGGTCATCGACGGCAACACCGGTCAGAATGCGCTCGCTCAGGTGAAAGCCTTCGACGATGCTTTGCAATTGACCGGCATTGTCGTGACAAAACTCGACGGCACGGCAAAGGGCGGCGTACTCGCAGCCATTGCGAAGACACGACCCGTGCCGGTGTACTTCATCGGCGTAGGCGAGAAGATTGAGGACCTGCAGCCGTTCAATGCAGAAGAATTCGTCGATGCCCTCCTGAGCTGACATGATCGAATTCCGTCACGTATCCAAGCAGTACACGCGCAATACTGCCGCGCTGACCGACATTACGCTTTCAATCGACAAGGGCGAACTGGTCTTTCTGTCCGGCCCCTCCGGCGCCGGGAAGTCGACCCTGCTGAAAATGATCGCGGTCATCGAGCGGCCGAGTTCCGGCACCGTATCGGTCAACGGCCAGGACGTTGGCCGCCTCAACGCCTCCGGCCTGCCCTACCTGCGCCGCAACCTCGGCCTGATCTTCCAGCAACAATGTCTGCTGAATGACCGCAGCGTCCTTTCCAACGTGATGCTGCCGCTGATCGTTGCCGGCAGCACGAAAGCAGATGCCGAAAAGCGTGCGCGCGCCGCACTCGACAAAGTCGGTTTGCTCGACAAGGGAGCGTTCGACCCGCTGGCGCTATCCGGCGGCGAGCAGCAGCGGGTTGCGATCGCACGCGCCATCGTCAACCGTCCGCAGATCATCCTGGCCGACGAGCCGACCGCCAATCTCGACCGCGCAAGCGCCAACAAGGTCATGGACGCGCTCAAGGCATTTCATGACGTCGGCGTCACCTGCCTGATCTCGACGCATGACGAAACCATTCTCGGCGACGCGCAACGCATCGTTTATCTTCAGCAAGGACGCCTTGTCAATGCGGAACTTGCTATGAACGAAGGGGCCGCATGATGAACTTGCTGAGATTGCATGCTTTCGCCTTCGCCGATGCACTCAAGCACCTCGCACGGACGCCCGGCAGCTTCGCGCTGAACGTGCTGGTGGTCAGCATCGCGCTGGCGCTTCCATTCGCGGGCTTGACCGTACTCGAAAACGTTCGCCCAGTGTCGGAGCAGCTCGCCGTCGAGCCGGAAATCAGCATCTTCATGGCGATGGAGGCTCCGCGCGAGCGGGTGACCGCACTCGGGCCGCAGATCCGCAATATCGTGCTGGAGTCCGGAAACAAGGCCAGACTCGAATTCATCCCTCGTGAAAAGGCCTTGTCCTTGCTCAAGGACAAAAGCGGCTTATCCGACGCAATCACGGCCTTGGGCGAAAATCCACTGCCGGACGGCTATGTCCTGAAACTCGCCGGGGTTCAGAGTGCCCGCGATGCCGCTCGGGTCGAAGGTCTGGCGGTGCAATTGAAAGCGCTGCCCGGGGTCGAATACGTCCAGATCGATTCGGCTTGGGTAAAGCGACTTGCTGCCCTGATGCAAGTCTTTCGCCTCGCGTTGCTGTTTCTTGCATCGACCCTTGGCGCGGTTGTGGTGGCCGTCGTGTTTAACACCATTCGCCTGCAGGTCCTGACACAGCGCGAGGAAATCGCGGTGTGCCGGTTGTTCGGCGCCACCGACGGCTTTATCTGCCGCCCGTTTTACTATACCGGGGCGCTGCTCGGACTGGTAGCCGGAGGGGGAGCCCTCGGACTGGTTGCGCTGGCACTACCCCCCTTTAACAATGCCCTGGCTGAATTTGCCCGGCTCTACGCGTCCGAATTCCGGCTGTCAGCCTTAAGTCCGTTGACATCCATGGCGCTGTTGACCGCCAGTGCAGGTCTCGGTCTGATCGGGGCCTTGCTTTCGGTCAAAAGACACTTGGCGCGCATGAATTGACGCCGCCGAATAAGTTTCGAACGCTGCTTTGAGCTTTCGCAACTTTTTACGCTTCCATTACTCTAATCTAGGAATTACCAATTAATTTCCATAGATTAATAGATACACCCTATAAGACCAGTTGAAATAGCTGATTAGCACTCGAGGCAATAGAGTGCTAATATATTTCTGTAAGCGGATTTGATTCCATCGGTCTCAGCTAGGAGGCAAGGAGAAAGAATGAAAGTACAGTCTGCATTGGTTCCTGTAGGCAATCAAGCCTTGACGCTCGGGTTTTCGGGCAATCTTGGCAACATCGAGGCGTATATCTCGGCGGTTAATCGCATCCCCATGTTGACGCATGAGGAAGAGAGTTCGCTCGCCCATCGCTTGCGCGACGAGAACGATCTCGGTGCGGCGCAAAAGCTGGTGATGTCGCACCTGCGGCTGGTGGTATCGATTGCGCGCGGTTACCTTGGCTATGGACTGCCGCATGCCGACCTGATCCAGGAAGGCAATATCGGCCTGATGAAAGCCGTCAAGCGCTTCGATCCCGATCAGGGCGTTCGCCTGGTTTCCTATGCGATGCACTGGATCAAGGCCGAAATCCATGAATACATCCTGAAGAACTGGCGTCTGGTCAAGGTTGCTACCACGAAGGCGCAGCGCAAGCTGTTCTTCAATCTGCGCAGCCACAAGGAAAGCCTCGACGCGATGACACCGACGCAGGTCGACGACCTTGCGAAGACGCTTAACGTCAAGCGTGAAGAAGTTATCGAGATGGAAACCCGCATGTCCGGTCACGATATCGCGCTCGATGCACCGAGCGATGACGAAGACGACAAGTTTGCCCCGATTGCGTACCTCTCTTCCGATGCGACCGAACCGACCAAAGCGTTGGAGGCGAAACAGTATGATCGCCTGCAGTCCGAGGGTCTGGAACAGGCGCTCGGAGCGCTTGATCCTCGTTCGCGCCGCATCGTCGAAGCGCGCTGGCTGTCGAACGACGATGGCTCCGGCTCCACGCTGCATGAACTGGCGGACGAATTCGGCGTATCGGCGGAACGTATTCGCCAGATCGAAAGCGCGGCATTGAAGAAGATGAAAGGCGCGCTGGCGGCTTACGCATAGGCCGGTGATTGCCAATAAAAAAGGCGCTCGATATTGAGCGCCTTTTCTTTTTCCGGCATCGAAACAAGTCAGGACAGCAGCAGTTTCAAATCATGCACGATAGGCTCCGGTCCTTGACCGTGCCGGATGAACAAGCGGAGTCGTCCCTGGGGGTCGAATACATAGCTTCCCGCCGTATGGTCCATTGTGTAGCTGCCCGGCTCCTTGCCCGGCACCTTTTGATAAAACACCCTGAATTCCTTCGCGACCTTTTCGGTCGACGCCTTGTCCCCGACCAGCCCGAGGAAGCGCGGATCGAAAGCGGGAACATACTTCGCCAGCAATTCCGGCGTATCACGCTCCGGATCGACAGTGATGAACAACACCTGCACCTTGTCCGCAAGCGGCCCGAGCTGCTGCATGACGTTTGCCATTTCCGACATGGTTGTCGGACAGACGTCCGGGCATTGCGTGTAGCCGAAGAATACGACCACTGCCTTGCCCTTGAAATCGGCAAGGGTCCGCATCTTCCCCGTGTAGTCCGGCAGCGCAAAATCCTTTGCATAGTCGAGCCCGGTCACATCCGTGTTTTTGAACACCGTTTTCGCCGGCGACAGCATCATCGGCGTACCCTCGCCCGGCCTGTCACAAGCGGCGAGCGACAAAACAGCAAGGACAAGGGCGGCGGATGAAACGCGGACTGCGGATAGTAAACGCATGATTCAGAATTGGAGGTAGTGATCGAGAAGCAGTGCGGCAAACAGCAGCGACAGATAGACGATCGAGTAAGCAAAAGTCTTGCGCGCAACGAGATCCGTGTAATGCCGGTAGATCTGCCATGCATGCCAGAGAAAAACCGCACCGAGCAGCGCGGCGCTCGCCAGATAAATCAGGCCGCTCATATGCACCGCATACGGCAGCATTGTGGTGGCAACCAGTGCGATCGTGTAGAGCCAGATATGGAATTGGGTGAACTGCAAGCCGTGGGTCACCGGCAGCATCGGCAGCCCCGATTTCGCGTAGTCATCGCGACGATAGAGCGCAAGTGCCCAGAAATGCGGAGGCGTCCAGACGAAAATGATCAAAACCAGGATCCATGCCTGCATCGGAACGTCATTTGCAACGGCTGCCCAGCCGAGAGCGGGCGGCATCGCGCCGGAAAGCCCGCCGATCACGATATTCTGTGGCGTCGCCGGCTTGAGGAGCATCGTATAGATCACCGCATAACCGACAAAGGTGGCAAAGGTCAGCCACATGGTGAGCGGATTGACGAAGTTGAACAGCACCCACATGCCGATACCGCCGATCACTCCGGAAAATACCAGAGTCTGCGCAGCGCTGATTTCCCCGCGCGCGATCGGGCGGCGCGCAGTGCGCGCCATACGGGAATCGATTTCACGCTCGACCAGGCAATTGACTGCAAATGCCGCACCGGCAAGCAGCCAGATGCCAATGGTGCCTGCGACGACGATCCGCCAGTCGGGAAGATCGGGTGTTGCCAGGAACATGCCGATCACTGCGCAGAATACGGCGAGCTGCGTCACGCGCGGCTTGGTCAACGCCCAGTACTGCGCGATGCGGTTTGGTTGGAAGGTCAGAGTGTTCACAATCGCTCCTCAGGCGGCCGAAAACCGCGTTGCAGCTCGATCTGAAGCGACTTGCGCCGGGATTCGAGCCTGGAAGTTTAACATGGTCAGCATCAGCGCCAGGAACGCGGCGCCACCGTTATGCACGACCGCCAACGCCAGGGGCCAGTTCAGGAAAATCGTCGACATGCCGGTAACGAATTGCACCAGCACCGCAATCAACAGCCAACGTCCGGTCTTCTGCAGTCCATCGACCTTCATGGCTCGTGTCGCCAGCCACGCAAGGTAGGTCACGACAACGAAGGCGAATGCACGATGCGTCCAATGGATCGCCGTCAATGCATGGAAAGGCAGGAATTCACCAGTGCTGGTCTTGCCCAGATCCCGCCACAATGCAAACCCGTTGTTGAAATCCATCTCCGGCAATAGCGCGCCCTGGCACAGAGGGAAGTCGGCGCATGCCAACGCAGCATAATTGGTACTCACCCAACCACCAAGCGCGATCTGCACGACCAGCAGCACCATCGCCAAGGCTGCCGGGATACGCAGGTTCAATGCCGACTCCGAAACCGGGGACCGTTCGTTCTGACGCGTGCCCAGCCATGACAGCAGTGCCAGCAACATCATGCCGAGTAACAGATGCGTGGTCACAATGATCGGCTGCAATTTCATCGTGACGGTCCACGCGCCAAACGCGCCTTGCAGACAAACGAAGGCAAGCAGACCCGTCGGCAGCCAAGGCGAAAATCGCGTGTCCTGCCGTTTTGACTTCAGCCACATGCGCCAGGCAATGACCATGGCCGAAACGATCAGCACGCCGACCCCCATTGCAACATAGCGATGAATCATCTCGATCCATGCCTTCATCGCGGTCACCGGCCCAGTCGGCATGGCCGCTTCGGCCGCACTGATGCTCGCGTGCGCCTGGAATGGATTGGCATGACCATAGCACCCCGGCCAATCGGGACAGCCGAGGCCGGAGTCCGTCAGACGGGTGAAAGCACCGAACATGATGAGATCGAAGGTGAGAAACGCCGTCACCCAGACCAGTTTCCGGTATTTGTTGCTATCGCTGGAAACCCAGACGATAGTCAGTGGCAACAACGCCGCCAGCATACCCATGACCGCAAGTTGTATCAGCATAAGGTCTTATCCTATGCGGGATGCCTTGAGCAGCCTCGCGAGGTCTTTCTTGATCTTGTTGGGATCAGCGTCTCTGGGAAAGCGCATCATCAAATTTCCCAGCGGATCAATCAAGTAGATATGGTCCGCAGACGTTGTGCCAGCCTCGGCCGGCAGCCACGATTTTAACGCTTCCGGCTTGACCCGCAGCATGTGGGTACCGTCGTACTCACGAATGAGCAGTGTTTCGAGCGGTTTTTCGTCGGTGATCAGCCAGACGCGCTCAATGCGATCCATATCCTTGCCCTGTGTCAGGCGCAGTTGACGCATGTCATACAGTTTCTTCTGGCAGGATGCATCGCAGTCCGAATCCGCAACCTGCAGCATCAACCATTTCCCCTTGTAAGCGTCCAGCCCTGCCGGCTTGCCGTCAAGCGTGCTTCCTCCGAGCGCAGGAATCGGATGGGCACGCGGATCGAGCAGCGTTCCATAGTTGGTGCGTCCTTGCGGCTTGATAACGTAATAGGTCAAATAGGATGCAATCAACGGCGCTACACACACTGCAATGATCGCAAGAAGCTTCCAGCGTCCCGTGTTTTGTTGCTTATTCTCTTCCACGTCGAAATCCCGTCACGACAAAAAATATGAGCGCCATAGCCGCCAGTGCATACCACTGAAACGCGTATCCGCGGTGCTTTTCCACGCCAAGCGAAGGCCGCGGCCAGTCGCGAACCAATCCGTCCCCGGTATCGGTCACTTGCTCGATGATAAGTGGCTGCAAAGCCAATCCGGAAGCTTGCGCGTACTCCGGAATACTCACGTTCTGAATGATCGCGTGCGGATGAAGCCGTTCGGGAGTGCCGAGCTGAAGCACATGGCCGGGGTTGCGCACTGCGATGCCCTGCAATTCCACCATTCCGGCGGGCGTGGCTATCGGCGGCAGTTTAGCCCGATCGGACGGATTGCGCTTGACCCAGCCGCGCGCAACCAGGACGTGCATTCCCGAGCCGGCGACTCTCAAGGGCGTCAGGACGTAAAACCCGGCTGCGCCCTCATAAGGCCGGTTGTCCAGGTAGACGGTCCAATCGCGCAGGAACTCCCCTTTTACGACAAGCCTGCGATACTCCAGCTCTTCGGGATTCAATGGCGCCGTACCGATGGAAACCGGCGGTGCCGCGCCACGCTCAAGCAGCCTAGCCTCGATCGCTTCCTTTTCCAGCGCACGCCGGGTCTGCCACTGCCCCAACGCAATACCAAGCGCAGCGGCAAGAACGGCGGCGGCGAATGGAATCCAGCGGAAGCGGAATTTGATTGGCATTACAATATCTCTTTACTCATTCCCGCCAATTGTCACCGGCGATTGCATCCTGTTCCCTGCCCCGTGCTCTCATGAAAATCCTTGTCGCCATTGCCTTCATTCTGATCCTCGCCAGTCTCGGCTCCGCCCTCGTCTTCCTGATGCGGGACAAAGGCAAGAGCAATCGTACGGTGCAGGCGCTTGCGTTTCGCGTTGGCTTCTCTATTGCGCTGTTTGTCCTGATACTTATCGCTTACAGCCAAGGCTGGATCCAGCCGACCGGCATTCGATAACATATCGGTAACACATCAGTAAAAAAAGCCGCACCGAAGTGCGGCTTTTTTATGCCTTCGGTTCCGGCTTACAACCAGTAGACGACAACGTACAGGCCGAGCCACACCACGTCAACGAAGTGCCAATACCAGGCAGCACCTTCGAATGCGAAGTGGTGATCCGGCGTAAAGTGGCCTTTCATCAGGCGAACCAGCACCACTGCCAGCATGATGGCACCCATCGTCACGTGGAAACCGTGAAAACCGGTCAGCATGAAGAACGTGGAGCCGTAAATGCCGGAAGTGAGCTTGAGGTTCAGCTCATGATAGGCATGCACGTATTCATAGGCCTGCAAGCTCATGAACACGGCACCGAGCACGATCGTGGCAAACAACCAGAACGCGGTCTTGCCGCGTTCGCCGGCGCGCAATGCATGATGCGCGATGGTCAGCGTGACACCCGAGGTCAACAGCAATGCGGTATTAATCGTCGGGATCGGGAACGGTCCCATCTTGCTGAACGGTTCGATAGTGCCGCCCGGAGTATTGCCCCATTGCGCAGTGAAATCGGGCCACAGAATCTTGTGATCGATGTCAGCCAGCCACGGCATGGTGATGCTGCGGGCGTAAAACAGTGCACCGAAGAAGCTGGCGAAGAACATCACTTCGGAGAAGATGAACCAGCTCATGCTCCAGCGATAGGAGACGTCGATGCGGTTACTGTACAAGCCTCCTTCGGATTCCTTGATCGCATCACCAAACCAGTTGTACAGCACCACGATCAGGGCCAGGATGCCGGCGATATTTGCATAAGGGCCCCAGCCGTAGCCGTTCACCCATGCCGATGCGCCGAGCATCGTCAATAGCAGTGATGCTCCCGCCAGCACCGGCCATCTGGACGGTCCGGGTACGAAGTAATAAGGCGCATTACCGTGCTGATGAGCATTCATCTCCATCTCCCAATACAAATTTTAAATAGTTACTTTCCGACGACGCTTTTCACGATCAATATCAGCGTCGCGACAAAAATAATTGCGCCAAGCAGCCCGGCAATGATCACATGTACGGGGTTGAGCTGCTGAGCATCCTTCTCATAATCGCTTTTCTTCCTGATACCGAAAAACGACCAGAACACCGCCTTCATCGTCTTGCCGAAAGATGCATTGCGCTGCTTTATCTTTTCTAAGTCATCCATCGAGCTACCCACCGCTTCAGATTGCTTTCTTTCCAGACCCGCCCACTTCAAAGAATGTGTAGGACAAGGTAATCGTCTTGACATCCTTCGGCAGCGCCGGATCGATATAAAACACCACCGGCATCTGCTTTGCCTGATTCGGCGCAAGCGTCTGCTGCTGGAAGCAGAAACATTCCACCTTCTTGAAATGGGCTGCCGCCTGCTGCGGCGCGTAACTCGGAATCGCTTGTGCGTCGATACTGCGCGCCTGCGTATTCACGACTTCGTACACGACCTGCGCCATCTCCCCGGGATGCACCTGCATGCTTGCAATCGTCGGACGGAAGCGCCACGGACCTTGCGCATTTGCATCGAATTCGACAGTAATGGTGCGGGTCTTGTCGATTTGCGTATTTCCCTGCGCCGACGCGTCTTTTTGTGTAACGACGTTGACGCCGGTAATCTCGCAAATCTTCTTGTAAAGCGGAACAAGCGCGTAGCCGAAGCCGAACATCAGGACGGCAATAACCACGAGCTTGCCAAGCATTTGCGAATTCAGCTTCCCGGTCCGGCCCGTGGCCGCTTGTTCTCGCTGTTCCATTTCAGCTCAGCCAGATACGCTTGATGAATACGCCGACAAAAAACATCAGGGCGATCGACGCCAGGATCAACGCGGTCCGGATGTTGTTCGGTTTTCTTGGATCAGACATACAACCTTTAAAGGCGGGCTTACGCCCGCCATTGTTTATTTCACGGTCGGCGGTACTTCGAAGGTGTGGAACGGTGCCGGGCTCGGCACGGTCCACTCCAGCCCTTCTGCGCCATCCCACGGCTTGTCGGCTGCTTTCGGGCCACCCTTGATCGACGGCAGCACTACCGCAAACAGGAAGTACACCTGCATCAGTCCGAAACCGAAGGCGCCGATCGACGCAATCATGTTGAAATCCGTGAACTGCGCCGGATAGTCGGCGTAGCGGCGCGGCATGCCGGCCAGTCCCAGGAAGTGCATCGGGAAGAAGGTGATATTGAAGGTAATGATCGAGCCCCAGAAGTGGAACTTGCCACGGCCTTCGTTGTACATGTGGCCGGTCCATTTCGGGCCCCAGTAGTAGAAGCCGGCAAACAGCGCGAACAGGGAGCCAGCCACCAGCACGTAGTGGAAGTGTGCCACGACGTAATAAGTGTCCTGCATCTGGATATCGATCGGTGCAACCGCCAGGATCAGGCCGGAGAAGCCACCGATCGTGAACACGAAGATGAAGCCGACCGCGAACAGCATCGGAGCCTCAAACGTCATCGCACCTTTCCACATGGTCGCGATCCAGTTGAAGACCTTCACGCCGGTCGGCACGGAAATCAGCATGGTTGCATACATGAAGAACAACTGGCCGGTCACCGGCATGCCGGTGGTAAACATGTGGTGCGCCCAGACGATGAACGACAGGATCGCGATCGATGCAGTGGCATATACCATCGAAGCATAGCCGAACAATTGCTTGCGTGCGAAGGCCGGAATGATCTGCGAAATGATGCCGAACGCCGGCAGAATCATGATGTACACCTCGGGGTGACCGAAGAACCAGAAAATATGCTGGTACATCACCGGATCGCCGCCGCCGGCCGCATTGAAGAACGAGGTGCCGAAATGACGGTCGGTCAAGGTCATCGTGATCGCGCCAGCCAGCACCGGCATCACAGCGATCAACAGGTAGGCGGTAATCAGCCAGGTCCAGCAGAACATCGGCATCTTCATCAGCGTCATGCCGGGCGCGCGCATGTTGAGAATGGTGGTAATGATGTTGATCGACCCCATGATCGACGACGCACCCATGATGTGCACCGCGAAGATCGCCATGTCCATGCCGACGCCCATTTGCGTCGACAGCGGCGCATACAGGGTCCAGCCTGCGGCCGTGGCACCGCCCGGTACCAGGAAGGAGGTCACCAGAAGAATGGCGGCAGGCGGCAGCAACCAGAACGAGAAGTTGTTCATGCGTGCAAACGCCATGTCGGATGCGCCGATCTGCAGCGGGATCATCCAGTTTGCGAAGCCGACGAAGGCCGGCATGATGGCGCCGAACACCATGATCAGGCCGTGCATGGTGGTGAGCTGGTTGAAGAATTCCGGCTTCACCAATTGCAGGCCGGGCTGGAACAGCTCGGCACGGATCATCAATGCCAGTACGCCGCCGGACAGCAGCATGATGAAAGAGAACCACAGGTAAAGCGTACCGATGTCCTTGTGGTTGGTTGCGAACAACCAGCGCTGCCAGCCGTGCGGATGGTCGTGCGCGTGGTCGTGAGAGTGATCGTGTGCGTGATCAACTACAGTGGTGCTCATGTCAATCTCCTAATTCAATTACTTGCGCGCAGCCAGCACTTCAGCCGGTTGAACAATGTTTTCCTGAGCCTTGTTGGACCAATTATTGCGCGTGAAGGTGATGACGGCGGCAATGTCGGTATCCGACAGCACACCCTTCCACGGCGGCATTGCGCCCTTGCCATTCATGACGCGATCGATTTGCACAGCCTTCGGGCCAGTCACGACGGCCGAGCCGTCCAGCGCAGGGAAGGAGCCGGGAACGCCCTTGCCAGTCGGCTGGTGGCAAGCGACACAGTTGGCGGCATATACTTTCTCGCCCCGCTCCTTGAGCTCGGCAACGGTCCAGGTCTTGTTCGGATCGTCGGCCTTGGCCGCCATTTCCTTTTTCTTGCCATCGACCCACTTCTTGTAGTCGTCGTCGCTGAGAACATTGACCACGATCGGCATGAAGGCGTGTTCCTTGCCGCACAACTCGGCGCATTGACCGCGATAGACGCCGGTCTTTTCGGCGCGGAACCAGGTATCGCGCACGAAGCCGGGAATCGCATCCTGCTTGACGCCGAATGCAGGGATCATCCATGCGTGGATCACATCATTGGCGGTCAGCACCAACCGGACTTTCTTGTTCACCGGCACAACGACAGGATTGTCGACTTCGATCAGATAGTTGTCGTTCTTTACCTTGGTCGGATCGACCACTTGTTCGCGCGGCGTGGAAAGTGCAGACAGGAAGGAAATGCCTTCGCCCTCACCCTTCAGGTAGTCATAACCCCATTTCCATTGCATGCCGGTCACTTTGATCGTGAGGTCAGCGTTGGAAGTGTCTTTCATCGCAACGACGGTCTTGGTCGCGGGCAAGGCCATGCCGATGACGATCAGGAACGGGACGACAGTCCATGCAATTTCGACGGCGGTGCTTTCGTGGAAGGTCGCAGGCTGGTGTCCGACCGAGCGGCGGTGCTTGATGATGGAGTAGAACATCACGCCGAACACTGCGATAAAGATCACCAGGCAGATGATCAGCATCAGGTTGTGCAGGGAGTAGATTTCCTCGGCAATCCTGGTCACCGGCGGCTGAAAGGTCATTCCGCGGACAGCAGGGCCGCCGGGACTGTCTACCACCGCCCATGACGGCATGCCGGCCGCCAGAAGCGATACACCGAGCATCAAGGATTGAAGGCGCTGCGCAAGTTTCATGGTTTCCTCAAAAGCCTAAAATTGGAATTCTGTTCAATTCATCGACGCCCGCGCTCCGCACCTCCCGCGCAAGTTTGCGTCTTTTTCATTCTGGTCGGACTCGAGGGTGATCAACTCAAGAGCCGCTGCACGCGATCCGCCTCCTGCCTGGTAAGGAACGGGGGCGAGCCGCCTGACTTTTCTTGCGTGCATCGACATACCGTTGACCGTTGCTGCACGATGCCCGCGGCGAAATCCAGGCACACCAATGTTTCCCCTCTTGAAACCGGGTATGAAATCAGTGACCGGCAAGGAGATCGTGCGTTACAGCAATACCTGTCAACGGTTTCCAGTGCGCGACTATGAACAATGACGCCGTACAAATCTTTTCCGCTTGACGAAAATCAGTACCTATTCGTCATGCAGTAAAGAGTAGCGCCTGTTGCAAGCTGGGGAAGTATATGCCGGAACAGGCATGCATATCAAGCACAGAACTTTCCAGGCAACAATGATCTAGATCATTTTTTTCGAAAATCGAAGCGAATAATTGCTTCCCCGCTTGCAGTTTTTGTCGGAGCGGGCCGAAATGCGTGGCCGTAAATGATTTCGAAGGTAAGGGGAAGCTTGTTGTCGGCGCGCCGGTTTTTCTCCAGCGCTGCTGCGACCGCCGACCATGCCTGGCGCCCCAAGAGGCCGCGTTTTCGGGTGACGAGAGGATTGCCGCCCCAGGCGCGCACATCAGATATGAGCCTGTCGATGGAATCGTAGGTGACGGTAACGGTTTCCATGTCCATCACCGGCGTTGAAAATCCGACATCGACCAGCATGTCGCCGAAGTCATGCATGTCCACGAAGGTGAGTGCATGTCCATCCTGGTCGACCGATGCAAAAGCGGTTCGCAGCTCCTTGAAGGTGTCCGGACCAAAGCAGGAAAACATCAGTAGTCCGTCGACACGCAATACCCGCCGCCATTCGGCAAAGACGCGATCCGGCTGCGGATGCCAGTGCAGCGCGAGATTGGACCAGAGCAGGTCGATCGAGCTGTTTTGAAAAGGCAATTGCGCAAAATCGCCGCAGATCAAACCGCCCGACGCGTCCAGACCGGCACCGATCTTGCCCGGAAGCCATTTGCTTAACAAACGGTTCATGGATGACTTGGCGGCGCGCTGACGGTCGCGCGCGAGCCGCAACAGCGACTGCGAGGCGTCGATCCCCAGGACCTGGGCTTCGGCATACTGTTCCTGAAGCAACGGCAGGTCACTCCCGTCGCCGCACCCGAGATCGGCGGCACGCTCGGGCTTGATTTTGATGAGCGTCAGCCGTTCATGCATGCGCCGGGCTATTTCGCGACGCAGGAATTCGGACTCGGCAATGCGGGCGGGCGCGGCGAACAATTTGCGCACGCGTTGAATATCGATCGGACTGCTTGAACTGCTGTCCTTGGAATCGGAAATGGAAGACACGAGAAAATCCAGCCATGTCAATGAGATAATGGATGCAGTGTACACGCTTGAAGAGTTGCCTGCTCCATGTTCCAAACATTGCTCAGCCGGACGCGACAGTGGTGGGCGCGCTTGCCTGCCGCCCTGCCATGCTCCTGCACATTATGCGGAAGCGACAGTCCTGCGGCGCTATGCGACGCATGCCGCGCCCGGTTCTTCGGCCAGCGCAGGCATCGCTGCACACGTTGCGCGATGCCGCTGGAAGACAAGGCATCCAAGGAGTGCGGCGACTGCCTGAAGCATGCGCCGGCATTCGATGCGACAATCGTCGCCTCCGATTACGCGCCGCCGGCGGACCAGCTTGTGCTGGCGTTGAAGTTCGGGAATCGACTGGAGCTTGCCGGCTTGTTTGCCGGAATGCTGCATGATGCGCTGATGAACACCCCTTCCCTTGAGCTGCCGCAGCGCCTGATCGCGACGCCGCTCGGGCCGCAGCGGCTGATGGAACGGGGCTTTAATCAGGCCCTGGAGATTGCCAAACCCTTGTCGCGCAGGGTCGGCCTTGCACTGGATACAAAACTTGTGCTGCGCCAGCGCGAAACGCAGGCGCAAGCCTTGCTGCATCCGGACGCACGCCGAAAAAACATCCGGGGCGCCTTCGGCATTCGGCCTGAGGCGATCGATCGCTTGCGCGGGCTGCATGTCGGCATTGTCGATGACGTCATCACCACCGGCGAGACGCTGAACGAACTGGCGACGACATTGAAGCGTTTTGGCGCGGCGCGGGTGACGAATCTCGTGTTCGCCCGCACCGTGCAGAAATAACAAGGAGAAGCTCTTGTTTCATGTAGTACTGGTTGAGCCTGAAATTCCGCCGAACACGGGTAATGTGATTCGACTGTGCGCCAACACCGGCGCGCAACTGCACCTGATCGAACCGCTCGGCTTTCCACTGGATGACGCGAAGATGCGACGCGCGGGACTGGATTACCATGAATATGCGAAGATGAAAGTCCATCACGACTGGGATGCATACATGGCCAGTGAAGCACCCGATCCGCAGCGCATGTTCGCGTTGACCACGCACGGGTCAACGCCATTTGCATCGGTCGCGTTTCATCCGGGCGACGTGTTTGTGTTCGGCTCGGAGACCAGGGGCCTGGCGCCGGCGCTGCGCGAGTCGTTTCCGGCTTCCCAGAGAATCCGGCTGCCGATGCTGCCGAATAATCGCAGTCTGAATCTGTCGAATACCGTGGCCGTTGTCGTTTATGAAGCATGGCGGCAGAACGGGTTTGCCGGCGGAAGTTAATCGTCTCAACAACTTGTCAAGGGAACACCATGCAATTGCGCCACCTACTCTCCATTTCCATCGCCGTGCTGGCTTGCAATTTCGCCAACGCCCAGGAATACAAGCTCAAGGACCTGCGCATCGAGGATGTCTACGCGAGGGCAACCATGCCGAATCAGCCGTCCGGCGGGGCTTACCTCACCATCGAAAACCAGGGCAAGGAGGCGGACAAGCTGATTGCGGTCAGTTCGACGATTGCGAAATCCACGCAGATCCACAACATGTCGATGGAAAACAATGTGATGAAGATGCGCGAGGTGCCGCATGTCGAGCTGAAGCCTTCGGAAAAACTGGTGATGAAACCGGGCGGGGGCTATCACGTCATGCTGATCGGCTTGCACCAGCCGCTGAAGGCCGGCGACAAGTTTCCGTTGACCCTGACCTTTGAAAAGGCGGGCAAGACTGAGGTATCGGTACTGGTGAAGGATGTCACCGCGCCCGCCGGCGGCCACAACATGCCGCATGGCCATTGAGGTTCAGGTCACGCTTTCACACTTTCACAATGCGCACCGTCGACCGAATCTCGCCGGTGTGCAATCCCTTCAAATTATGAATCTGCGGATGCGCCCAGGAAGCGAGCGGCGTCGCATCCGTGGATGACAGCAAGCCCAGCTGCCGCAGCGCGGATATGGCGGCCGGATACAAGGCGCGAGCATTGCCGTCCGCAACCTTGATGGCAATTCCCAGGCCGGCGGAGCGAACGCCGATTGCCTGCACTCCTTCGGCGCCACCTTTCGCAACCCAATCGCCCGGTGCACTCTGCATGAAGGCGAGATCGGCCCGGCCCTTGCCCGACACCAGTTCGGGATGCGCGGTCATTGCGGCAAACAGGTCGTCGAACTGCTGGCCGAAATCCGGGTCTTCGCCTCCCTGCGCGAGACGCGCGTAGGCCAGCGCGAGGCGTGACAGCGGCATCGCGTAATTGGGTGCGGAGCATCCGTCGATGCCCATCGTGAGATCGTCCTGCGGCATGTCGGCCGCTTGCGCAACACACGCGCGTATCGAGGTTTGCAGGGGATGGGACGGGTCAAGGTAAGTGTCGAGCGGCTGACCGTGCTGAACGCAATAGGCGAGAAAGCCTGCATGCTTGCCGCTGCAATTGTTGTGCAGCTGGCTGAAGGTTTGATCCGCAGCGGGCCGCCTGTTTTCGATGCCGTAGTGGATAGGCACATGACAGCCGCAGCGCAAGTGGTGCTCGTCACAGCCGGCCCTGGCCAGCATCGTCGAGACGGTATCGATGTGCATCGGCTCGCCCGAATGACTGGCGCACATCAGCGCGATTTCGCGGCTGCCGAAACCGAACCTGGCAGGACCGCCGGCGCGCAGAAATGGCAAGGCCTGGAACGGTTTGAGCGTGGAGCGGGTAAAGGTCGGAAAATGCGGGTCACCGGCGTAATACAGCAGCGTGCCGCTCAGGTCGACAACCGCGACGGCGCCAGTGTGGATGGATTCAGGCTGCGCACCGCGCGTGACTTCCGCCAACGGAGCGAAGTTCATCGCTTTATCCCTTTCGGACCTTCGACAACAGATCAGTGGTCGAGCGGTCGTGCTTGAAATCGATCGCCACGGCGCGCCCGCCGTAAGCCGCAACGGCGCGTCCTTCCGGTATGGCGGTCATGTCGTAGTCGCCGCCTTTCACGTAGATGTCGGGCTGTGCTTCCTGCACGACTTCCAGCGCAGTGTCTTCATCGAACGGCACCACCATGCTGACAGCCTCCAGCGCCGCGAGAATCGCCATCCGGTCGTCGCAGGTGTTGATCGGGCGGTCATCCCCCTTGCCGAGCCGCTTCACCGATGCATCGGTATTGACTGCGACCACGAGCGAAGCGCCAAGTTCGCGTGCCTGCGCGAGATAGGTCACGTGGCCCCGATGCAGGATGTCGAATACGCCGTTGGTCAGCACCACGGGTTTGGGAAGCCGGGCGATGCGTTCCTTGAGATCGGCGCGGGGACAGATTTTCTTTTCGAAATTGGACATGATGAAAATAAAAGGGCCGCCAGCGTTTGCTGGCGGCCCCTAGCTTACATGAGTCGGAAGGTGGTTGGCGATCAGGCTGCCGGCTTCAGGGCCCCTTGGCCGAGGCGCGCAGTGACTTCCTTGCGATAGCGATTGAGGTCCTGCACCGATTCAAAGGTGCGCTCCATCAGCAACGACATGTTGTGCAGGATGCGGTCGACCACTTTCTTTTCCCAGTCGCCGTCGAACTTGATCTGGCCATCGAGCCAGCGCTCCAGCCAATTCGGATCCGGAAGACGGCTTTGCACGGTATCATTCGGAAACAATGCCTGGTTGACGTGCAAGTTGGTCGGATGCAGCGGCTTTTCGGTACGGCGCGCCGATGCCATGAGGACACCGATCTTGGTGAAGGCGGCACGTGCGCTGTCGCCGACCTCGTTGAGCGCTTTTTTCATGTAGCGCAGGTAGGCGCCGCCGTGGCGCGCCTCGTCCTGGCTGATAATCTTGTAGATGGCTTTGATGACCGGCTCGGTGTGCCAGTCGGATGCGCAGCGGTACCAGTGGTTGAGGCGGATTTCGCCGCAGAAGTGAAGCATCAGGGTTTCCAGCGGCGGTGCGGGATCGAATTCGAAGCGCACGTTGTGCAGTTCCTCTTCGGTCGGCACCAGTTCTGGGCGGAAGCGGCGCAGGTATTCCATCAGGACCAGCGAATGCTTTTGCTCTTCGAAAAACCAGACGGACATGAAGGCGGAAAAATCGCTGTCGCCGCGGTTGTCACGCAGGAACATCTCGGTGGCAGGCAATGCGGACCACTCGGTAATGGCATTCATCCGTATCGTCTGCGCCTGCTCGTCTGTGAGCTTTGATCCGTCAAACTGGTCCCAGGGAATGTCTTTTTCCATGTTCCAACGGACCTGTTCGAGCGATTTGAATAGTTCTGGGTACAGCATTACGCACCTTCAAAATTGAGTTAAGTATTTGATTCTACCAAGAAAAGCGTTTGACCCGGAATCTCGGCTCCGGATTCAGGTTTGTATGTAGTGCATCAATGCAACAAAATTTGTCCAACAAGCGCGAATTCCCATGACCACCTCTCTCGAACAAACACCCCATATCCCCCGTACAGTTTGGGTGTTGGGCTTTGTCAGCCTGTTGATGGATATTTCGTCAGAAATCATCCATAGTCTGCTGCCGGTATTTATGACCGTGGTTTTGGGCACAAGTGCGACCACGGTTGGTGTGATCGAAGGCATCGCGGAAGCGACGGCGTTGATCACGAAGGTGTTTTCCGGCGTCATCAGCGATTATGTCGGCAAGCGCAAATGGCTCGCGGTAATCGGCTATGGCCTGGGCGGCGCGACCAAACCCTTGTTCGCCCTGGCAACCGGCGCCGGATGGGTATTGAGCGCACGCTTTCTGGACCGTATCGGCAAAGGCATACGCGGCGCGCCTCGCGATGCCTTGATCGCCGATGTGACGCCGCAGGAAGTGCGTGGAGCCGCATTCGGCTTGCGCCAGTCGCTCGATACAGTGGGTGCTTTCGTCGGGCCGCTGCTGGCGATGGGTTTGATGCTGTTATGGGCCAACGATTTCCGTGCCGTTTTCTGGGTGGCGGTCATTCCCGGCATGTTGGCCGTGCTGCTGCTTGCTTTCGGCGTGCGCGAACCCGCGCGGGCGCGCCCTGCCGGGAAGACTGCCTTTCCGATCTCGAAGGCTGCGCTGAAACAACTGCCCGACGTCTACTGGTGGGTGGTGGCGGCCGGCGCCGTGCTGACGCTGGCGCGTTTTTCGGAAGCATTCCTAGTGCTGCGCGCGCAACAAAGCGGCCTGGCGTTGGCGCTGGTGCCGCTGGTGCTGGTGTTGATGAATGTCGTGTATGCCGTCGGCGCGTATCCTCTCGGCATCCTGGCCGACAAGATGAGCCACCATGCCCTGCTGATCATGGGAATCGTGCCTCTGATCATTGCCGACCTCTTGCTCGCCTACGACGGCGGACTGGGATGGATCGCTGCCGGGCTGGTGTTCTGGGGGCTGCACATGGCAGCGACGCAAGGCCTGCTGGCCGCCATGATTGCCGATACCGCGCCGCCGGAGCTGCGCGGTACGGCCTTTGGATTATTCAACCTGGGCAGCGGCGTGGCAATGTTGCTGGCGAGCGTGGTGGCGGGCGTGCTGTGGGACAGGATGGGTCCGGCGGCGACTTTTGCGGCGGGCGCTGTCTTCGCCGCCGCCGCGCTGGTGCTGCTGGTGCTGCGCCGGCCGCAGCCCGCTGCGGGTTAGCCGCCCGTCTGCGACATGAAACGGATGACCTTCTCCGGCTTCTCGCGGAAATCATGTTTTTGCGGCTTCAGCTCGATGGCGACCCGGATCGCGGCTTCCAGCTCCGCATCGCTGGCGCCGCCGCGCAACAATGGCCGGAATTCAAACTTCTCTTCCTGTCCCAGACACAGGTACAAGGTGCCATCCACCGCGAGGCGAACACGATTGCAGGTCGCGCAGAAATGCTGCGACATCGGCGTGATGAAGCCGATATTGGCGTTGCCGTCGGCGGTCGTCAGATAGCGCGCCGGTCCGCCGCCGAGTTCCGCCGCCTGCGGCCGGAGATCGAATTTCTCTTTCAACCGCGCCTGGATCGGCCCGAGATCGAGGAATGACGCCCGTTGGCCGGTGCTCCCCATCGGCATGGCTTCGATCAGGCGCAGGATGAATCCGTGCGCGATGCAGAATTCCACCATGCCGTCGATTTCATGATCGTTGATGCCCCGCAGCGCCACCATGTTGATCTTGATCGGCGAGAAACCGGCGGCCTTGCCTGCCATGATGCCGGCCATGATTTTCGGGAGGCTGTCGTGGCCGGTGATTTTCTCCATGCATTCGGCGTCGAGCGAGTCGAGACTGACATTGATGCGCGACACGCCTGCTGCCTTCAGCGACTCGGCGTAGCGGTCGAGCCGGGTCGCATTGGTCGATAGCGAGAGGTCGCGAATGCCGGGAAGCCGCGCGATGCGGCCGGCCAGTTCGGACAGGTTGCGCCGCAAAAGCGGCTCGCCGCCCGTCATACGGATGCGCGAGGTGCCGAGGCGCGCGAATGCGGCCAGCAGGCGCTCGATCTCGTCGAACGTCAGCCAGTCCTCGGGTTCTTCAAAGCCCTTGAAACCTTTCGGCATGCAATACGTGCATCGCAGGTCGCAACGATCGGTCACCGACAGACGCAAATATTCGATCGACCGTCCGAAGCGATCGACCAGCTTCGGGCGTGTTTCGTTTCCTGCTGCATGCGAAATCATATGATTGCCACTTCCTGCTCTATGTTTTCCACATCGCCGGCCTTCCGCATTCCGGGAGGTTCCACCGCTTTGACGCAGGCGGCGGAGCCTCCCGGGACGCGTGTGCCGGATGTCCGTCAGGTCTTAGAAGAAATGACGAACGCCGACCATCATGCCGGACTGGTCCACGCCGGCGGCCACGCTGCTGCCCGCGCTCACGGCAATGGCTGCTGCGCCGTCGTTGTTGATGTGACCGAACGAGGTGTAGACCGCGGTGCGCTTGGACAGGTTGTAGGTCACCCGCGCGCTCAGCAGGGTCGAGGCGTCCGGGCTGTTCTTCACGTCCAGACGGGCGACCTGCGCATCCAGCATCCATGCCTTGGCAAACGGATAGCTGACGCCCGCGTAGTACAGATCCGCGGTGTTGTCGGTCGCGGCATGCGTCTTGCGCTTGATCAGGCCGCCGCCGAACTTGGTGTTGCCGAGCATGGCATAGCCGTTCAGCGAGGTGCGTTCGACGTAATAGCTGCTGTTCGTCAGGCCGCCGGCGGCGCCTGCGTTGCCATACAGCTTGTCGTAGGCAGCCGCAACGCCGAATGCCTTGGTGTCGTAGGCGAGCAGGCCGGTGAACTGGCTGCAGGCCTTCGAGTTGCCGGCAACTTCACCGCCGCAGTTGGTGGCAGCGGGGCCGCCGGCTGCGGATGCATCGCGGCCGAAGCTGTAGGTCGCGCCGACGCTGAACGCATCGAACTTGCCCATGTATCCGATAGCGTTATCGCTGCGCGCATTCGGCAGATAACCGTCCATGTTGCTCATGCCGTGGATGTTCGGGCCCATGACGTCCGCCTTGAACATCGATACAAGCGTCATGTTGGCCTGGCGGCCCAGCGACAGCGTGCCGTAGGCGCCCTTCAGCCCGACGAAGGCCTGGCGGCCGAACAGGCGATTACCCTGCCCCACGGCGCCAACGTCCGGCGACAGGCCGGTTTCCAGCACATACAGCGCCTGCATGCCGCCGCCGAGGTCTTCCGTTCCCTTGAAGCCGATACGCGACGGCAGAGAACCGGTCAGCGTCGGCATTTTCACGACCGAGTCACCGGCCGCGTTGGCGTGCGTCACATACTCGACGCCGGTGTCGATGATGCCGTAGATCGTGGTCTCGGCCATCGATACGCCTGAATACAAACCTGCCGTCATGGCGAGTGCGCCGTACAGATATTTTTTCATTTTGCTAAGTCTCCACCTAAAAAATTAAGAGCACATTTCCAGTTTCGTTTTGCTTGCTGCGATGTTGTTGTGTTGTGACCCCTCCCCCTGACTGGTGTGTTACAGCTGCGTGTGATTTCGTGTGAATGTTCTCGCCTCAAATGTGCAGCGCATGGCCGTAGGCATTGAGCACCGATTCATGCATCGCTTCGGACAGCGTCGGATGCGGAAACACCGCATGCATGAGTTCGGCCTCGGTGGTTTCGAGCGACATGGCAATGCCGTAGCCATGGATCAGTTCAGTGACATCGGGGCCCATCATGTGCGCGCCGAGCAGTTCGCCTGTCTTGGCGTCGAAGACTGTCTTGATCATCCCTTCCTCGTCGCCCAGCGCGATTGCCTTGCCGTTGCCGACAAAGGGGAAGCGCCCGACTTTCACCGCATGTCCGAGTTCCTTTGCCTTGCGCTCGCTCAAGCCGACGCTGGCGATTTGCGGATGGCAGTAGGTGCACCCCGGGATGACGCGAACGTCGAGCGGGCGGACGTGGGCCAGGCCGGCGATCTTTTCCACACAGATCACCGCCTCGTGGCTGGCCTTGTGCGCCAGCCATGGCGCGCCGGTCAGGTCGCCGATGGCATACACGCCGGGCTCGTCCGTCTCGCAGTAGGGTCCGGCCACGATGCGACCGCGGTCGAGCTTGACGCGGGTGTTCTCCAGGCCGAGCTGCTCGGTGTTGGCGGTGATGCCGACCGCGAGAATCACGCGCTCGGCGCGTACCGCGCTATCCTTGCCGCCGGCCGTGATGGTTGCGGTGACGCCGACGCTGTCCTTGGCCAGCGCCTTGACGGTAGCGGAGGTGACGATCCTGATCCCCTGCCGCTCGAAGGACTGGCGCGCCATGGTCGAGATTTCCTCGTCTTCGACGGGCAGGATGCGGTCCTGCACTTCGACGATGGTGACTTCGGCGCCAAGCGTGCGATAGAAGCTCGCGAATTCCACGCCGATGGCGCCCGAGCCGACGACGAGCAAGGACTTCGGCATGGCCTGCGGCGTCATTGCTTCGCGATAGGTCCATACCTGTTTGCCATCGGGTTCAAGGCCGGGCAGCACGCGGGGCCGCGCGCCGGTTGCGAGGATGATGTGCTTGGCGGAGATTTCGCGCGCGCCCTTGTCCTTCAGGCTGACCCGCACCTTACCGCCGCCGACCAGCGTGCCGCTGCCTTCGATGATTTCCACCTTGTTCTTGCGCAGCAGGTGGCGCACGCCGGCCTGCAGTTTCGCGGAGACAGCGCGCGAACGCTTGACCATGGCCTCCAGGTCGAACGCAAGGCCGCTGGCCTTGACGCCATAGGGCGCGCCCTCGTGCGCCAGATGAAAGACTTCCGCCGAACGCAGCAGCGCCTTGGTCGGAATGCATCCCCAGTTGAGGCAGATGCCGCCGAGATGTTCGCGCTCCACCACCGCTGTTCGGAAACCGAGCTGGGCGGCGCGGATCGCGGCAACGTAGCCGCCCGGTCCCGCGCCGATCACCAGCACGTCAAATGCGTCAGACATTGCCATCTCCTACACCAGTATCGTCAACGGGTTCTCGATCAGCTTGCGGAATTCAGCAAGAAACTCTGCGCCCATTGCGCCGTCGACGACCCGATGGTCGGCCGACAAGGTGCAGGTCATGAGCGTCGCCACGGCCAGCGCCCCGTCTCGGACAACCGGCCGCTGCTCGCTCGCACCGACGGCGAGAATGCAGGCCTGCGGCGGATTGATGATGGCCGCGAACTCGCGAATGCCGAACATGCCCAGGTTGGAAATAGTGAAGCCGCCGCCCTGATATTCTTCCGGCTTGAGCTTGCCTTCCCTCGCGCGCGCGGCGAGGTCCTTGACGTCGCCCGAGATGCGGCCCAGGCTCTTTTGATCCGCACTGCGCACGATCGGCGTAATCAAGCCATTCGGCGTGGCAACCGCGACCGAAATATCGACATCGCGATAGCGCCGGATCGCATCGTCGGTCCACGATGCGTTGCAAGCCGGAATGCGGCGCAGCGCCAGCGCGACAGCCTTCACGATAAAGTCGTTGACGGACAGCTTGACGCCGTCCACCTGCCGGTTCATCTGGCGGCGAATGTCGAGCAAGGCATCGACGCAGCAATCCACGCTCAGGTAGAAATGCGGCACGGACCGCTTGGCTTCGCCCAGGCGCTGGGCGATGGTGCGGCGCATGTTGGTATGCGGGATGTCTTCGTAATTGACGCTGGCCACAGTTGGCGGCGCGCTCTTCTGCGGCTCCGGCGCGTGCGTCGCCGCTTGCAGGACGGCAGCCGCCTGCGCCGCCGCTTCCACGTCCGCGCGCAGCACGCGCCCCTTGGGGCCGCTGCCGCTCACCTTCGACAAGTCGACGCCGAGCTCCTTGGCAATGCGGCGCGCGAGCGGGCTGGCGAGGATGCGGCCGACGTGGCCGACCGGTGCCGCCTTGACGGGTGCGGCAGGCACTGCTGCTGTCGCGGACTGCGCCTCCTGTTTGACCGAAGCGGCGGATACGGAGGTGGCAGCGGCCAGCGATGCCGGATTTTCGCCGTTGACGGCAATCAGGCCGACGATGCTGTCGACCTTCACGTTGTTCGTTCCTTCCGCAACCAGGATCTTGCCGAGAACGCCATCGCTCTCCGCTTCGACTTCGATCACGGCCTTGTCTGTCTCGATTTCGACCAGGGCTTCGCCGCGCTTGACGGCGTCCCCTTCGCGCTTCAGCCAACGCACGACGCTGCCTTCGGTCATCGACGGACCGGCCGAGGGCATGAGAATTTCAACTGGCATGGATGCTGCCTCCCTGAATGAATAAACTGATCACCGTTCCGGATGCGCCGGATGCCAGAGCCGCGCGGCGGTGTCCTTCTCGTAGCCCTTGCCGTTCGGGAAACTCACGAGTTCGAACTGCATGCCCCACGGCGCGAGGAAATAGACCCAGGTCTGGCCGCCGCTCGGCCCGCTGGTGCGCACCGTCGGCTCGCCGAGAATGCGCACGCCGTGGCTGCGCAAATGCGCGAGCGCGGCATCCATGTCGTCGACATAAAAGGCAAGGTGATGTCCGCCGACATCGCTGTTCTTCGGCTGCGTCCGGTTCTGGTCGGGAGACGCGTACTCGAACAGCTCGAAATTGGAACCGTTGCGGCAGCGCAGGAACTTCAACTTCTTCATTACCGCGCGCGGATGGACATTGAGATGCGTCTCCATCCAGTCGTCGTTCGCGACAAACGGGCCGAGTTCGTAAAACGGTTCGCAGCCGATCACGTTGATGAAAAATTCTGCTGCTTCATCGACATTCGGCACCGTGAAGCCGATATGGTCGGTACCACGCAAGCCCGGCAATCCCTTGCTGCTGGAAGACATCGCTTTCCTCCCTCAGGCCAGCTTGCGGCCGGCTTGCGTCAGCGGCTTGCCGGCGTCCGCCATGACGCCCGCGAAACCGGCGCGAACTTCGTCCAGGCCGACGAAGGCCGCGCGCTCCAGCACCTTGGACACATTGGGCGAGGCCTCGCCGCCATGGATGCGCTTGACCGGCTGGTCGAGATAGTCGAACAGGCGGCGCTGCAGCTCGTCGGCCAGCATGGCGCCGTAGGATGCCGTCACCGAGCCCTGCTCCAGCACCACCACGTTGCTGGTCTTGCGCACGCTGGCGCCGATCGTTTCCCAGTCGATGCCGGCGCGATCGAGCGAGCGCAGGTCGATGATTTCCGCATCGACGCCGAGTTCTTCCGCTGCCTTGATTGCAAGCGGCGTCATCGCAAGATAGGTGAGCACGGTAAAGGCGGTGCCGGGGCGGACCACCTTGGCCTTGCCCAGCGGGATGTAGTAGTCGTAATCCTCCAGCGGGCCCATGCCGCTCGTGTTGTACAACTCGACATGCTCGATCACGAGCACCGGGTCTTCGCATTGCAGCGCGCTGTTCATCAGGCCGACATAGTCGAAGGGCGTGGACGGCGCGATGATGCGCCAGCCCGGCCACATCGCATACAGGCCGGCCGGGTCCATCGAATGCTGCGAGCCGTAGCCGGTGCCGATCGCGCACTTGCTGCGCAAGACGAGCGGCATGCGCGTGTCGCCGCCGAACATGTGGCGCGCCTTGCCAACCTGGTTGAAGAGCTGGTCGGCCGCGACGAGCGCGAAGTCGGCATACATCAGTTCGACCACGGGGCGGTAATGACCTTCCATCGCCACGCCGCCGGCCAGCCCCACAAAGCCCTGCTCGGCAATCGGCGCGGGAATGATGCGGTCCGGGAAGCGCGCAGCCAGGCCGCGGGTGGCGCCGTTGGTGCCGCCCTTGAGCTTGTGGATGTCTTCGCCGATGCAGAAGATGCGTTCGTCCTGCTCCATGCGACGGCCCATGACATTGGCCACCGCATCGATGAACTTGACTTCGCCCACTTTGCCGCTGGCGGCCTCGAGTTCTTCATAGCGAACGCCATCGAGTTCAGACAAGTCGCCACGCAAGCCTTCATCGCGGAATTCCGGCTTTGGCCACAGTGTCGGAATGATGCGGCGCTTGTTGCCGTCCTTCTCCGTGAGGCGCGAGGCAAGTTCCTGCATGCAGTCGCGCGCCGCGGCACGCATTGCGGCGTTCTCGTCGGCCGTGAGCCACTTGCGCTCGGTGGCGCCGCGTGCGAGTGTGAGGAGCGGATCACGCTCGCGCCAGGCGGCTTCCTCATCCTTGCTGCGATAGCCGAAGGCGCTGCCCGGCAGACCGCCGCTGTGATGGAAGAAGCGATAGAGATCGGCTTCGATGATCCACGGGCCGCTTCCGCCGCGCATGGCATCCACCGCCATTTGCGTGGCGACGCGCACCGTGACCGGGTCCATGCCGTCGACGCGCAGCGCGGGGATGCCGTAGGCGCCGCCGCGCGAGGACAGGCGGCCTTCGCGTGTTTCCTCGCTCAGCGTGGTGGAGACGGCGTAGCCGTTGTTTTCGATGAAGAAGCAGATCGGCAGCGACCACAGCGCGGCAAGATTCATCGATTCGGGCACGGCGCCGATGTTGACCGCGCCGTCGCCAAGGAAGGTGAACGCGACATTGCCTTCGCCGCGACGCTTGCAGGCCCAGGCGGCACCGGTCGCGAGCGGCACGCCGCCGCCGACGATGGCATTGGTGCCGAGCGCGCCCGCCTCTGCCCAGCGCAGGTGCATGGAGCCGCCGCGCCCACGGCAGAAGCCGTCGGCCAGTCCGAGAATCTCGGCCAGCGAGCGATAGAGCATGGTTCTGATGTCGTCGGGCAGCGGGCCGCGCGGGTCGCGGTCGGCCTTGTCGAGATGGGCCAGACACTTGGCGAGGAATTGATGATGGCCGCGATGCGAGCCGGTAATCAGATCGCCCGAACGCAGCAAGGAGACCGCGCCGACCGCACCGCCGTCCTGGCCGATGCTGGAGTGCGCGGGGCCATGCACCAGGCCTTGCGATTCGAGCTCGAGCACGACCTCCTCGAAGGCGCGCACCAGGTGCAGGTGATGCAGCATCTGCACGACGGTTTTCGCACCGAGATTGTCCCAGTCCTTCGGCGTGGCGCGGACCTCTTGCCAGGTCGCGCTGTAACTGAGGTTTTCAATGTTTGGCATGTTGGTTCCCTGTATTGGCAAGCCCTAGGCGACGGGGCGTGGCAGCGGTTTTTCTGATAATTCGGATAGCGGCAGGCCGCGCGCGGAGTCGGCGGCGAGGCCAGCGGCGCGCGCTTTCGCCTGGACGGTGCGGGACTGCATGCGTTCCATCAGGCCGAGCATGTCTTCGATCTCTTCCTGGTCGGTGTCGAGCGTGATGAACACCAGGCGTGTGCGACGATCCGCTCCCGGCCATTGCTGCAGCCAGGCGAGTTCATGCAGCAGGGTTTGCGCTCCATGCACGATGGCCGGGCGATCCGGGTGCTGCGCGACATTGACGATGCCCTTGAGACGCAACAGACCGGGGCCGAGATGCTTGCCGAGCCCCGACAGAAACATCTCGAGGGCGACCTCGTCGATCGGCTCGTCGCGCGTGATGCAGAACGAGCGGACGCGGCCGCTGTGGTGGCCATGGTGTTCGTTCCCTTGCGCGTGCCGGTGTCCGGCATGGCTTTCGTAGTGATGCGCGCCCAGCCAGGCCTGCGGGTCGCACGCCTTGCGTTCCGGGTCGAAAGGCGTCGCGCGGCAAATCTCGCGGATGGCCGTGGTCGCCTCTTCGATCATCGCCGCCGGGCTCAGGTGGCGCAGGTGCCGGGTCAGCACATCCATTCTCGCCAGTGCCGTTTCGGCCGCCAGCATGTCCTGTTTGGTCAGCACGATGCGGTCGGCGACCGCAATCTGCTTGACCGCTTCCAGATGCGCCTTCATGGTCGCCGCACCGTTGATGACATCGACCGTGGCGAGCACGGACTCGAGCACATAGCGCGCATGCAGGGAGGGCTCGGCCAACAGCGCCTGAATGATGGGCCCGGGGTCGGCCAGCCCGCTGGTTTCGACGATGACGCGCGAAAAGGGAAGCACGCTGCCTTGGACGCGGCGCCTGTGCAGGTCATCCAGAGTGCGCACGAAATCGCCGCGTACCGCGCAGCACAGGCAGCCGTTGGGCAGCAGCACGACCTCGCCGTCGCTGGCCTGCACGAGTTCGTGATCGAGGCCGATTTCACCGAATTCGTTGATGATGACTGCCGTATCGACAAGGTCCGGCTGGCGCAGCACGCGGTTGAGCAGCGTGGTCTTGCCGCTGCCGAGGAAGCCGGTGATGATGGTGACGGGAATGCGGCCCATGATCTCTTTTCCTAGCAGCCGATGCCGCCCATGGCGACATACTTGATCTCGGTGTATTCCTCGATGCCGTGGCGCGAACCCTCGCGGCCCAGCCCGGATTCCTTGATGCCGCCGAATGGCGCGACTTCGGTGGAGATATGGCCGGTGTTGACGCCGACCATGCCGTATTCCAGCGCTTCGGATACGCGCCAGGTGCGTCCCAGGTCACGCGTGTAGAAGTACGCTGCGAGTCCGTACTCGGTGTCGTTGGCCATGCGGATTGCTTCGGCTTCGTCGTCGAAGCTGAACAGCGGAGCGAGGGGACCGAAAGTTTCTTCGGTGGCGACCTTCATGTCGCTGGTGACGCCGATGAGTACGGTCGGCTGGAAGAACAATTCGCCGCCGTCGGCACGCTCGCCGCCGGCGAGCACCCTGGCGCCCTTGGCGACCGCATCCGCGATATGTTCTTCCACCTTGCGCACGGCCGCCGCATCGATCAGCGGTCCTTGTGTTACGCCCGGCTCCATGCCATTGCCGACCTTCAGTTCATTCACCTTGGTCGCCAGCTTGGCGGCAAATTGATCGTACACGCTGCAGTGAACGAGCAGACGGTTGGTGCAGACGCAGGTCTGTCCGGTGTTGCGGAATTTGGACACGATCGCGCCTTCAACCGCGGCGTCGAGATCCGCATCCTCGAACACGATGAACGGCGCATTTCCGCCAAGCTCCAGCGACATCTTCTTGATGGTGCCGGCGCACTGCTGCATCAGCACCTTGCCGATTTCGGTGGAACCGGTGAAGGTCAGTTTGCGCACGATCGGATTGGCGGTCAGTTCGCCGGCGATTTCACCCGCGGAACCGGTGACGACACTGAACACGCCCTTCGGCACGCCGGCGCGTTCAGCCAGCTCAGCGAGCGCGAGCGCCGAGAAGGGCGTGGCTGTCGCCGGCTTGACGATCATGGTGCAACCTGCCGCCAGCGCGGGCCCGGCCTTGCGGGTAATCATCGCAGCCGGGAAATTCCATGGCGTGATCGCGGCGCAAACGCCGACCGGTTGCCGAATGGTGACCAGGCGCTTGCCCGACTGATAAGTCGGAATCGTTTCTCCGTAGGTGCGCTTGCCTTCTTCGGCAAACCATTCGATGAATGACGCGGCGTAGCCGATCTCGCCGCGCGCCTCGTCCAGCGGCTTGCCCTGCTCCGCTGTCATGATGCGCGCCAGATCATCCTGGTGAGCGATCATCAGGTCGAACCAGCGGCGCAGGATCGCGCTGCGCTCCTTCGCGAGCTTTGCGCGCCATGCGGGCCACGCGGCATCTGCGGCGTCAATGGCGCGCCGCGCTTCGGCCGCGCCCATCACGGGAACCGTTCCCAGCGCAGCGCCGGTCGCGGGATTGGTGACAGCGACAGTCTTGCCGCTGTCGGCGCCAATCCACGCGCCGTCGATATAGCAAAGCTGGCGCAGCAGGCCCGGATCCTTGAGTTCGGGGAAGGCGCAGGAGAGTGAAACGTCGTTCATGGGGTCGTCATCCTCTTTGTGTGGAGCGGCGCTGCGCTTCGGCCTTGGCAGACCGGCATTCCAGACGCCCGGCAACTGCATTGCTTGCCTTGTGATTGTTCGATTGAAAGTGGATCAAATTCTAAGCAGCGGGATGATCGCAAAGTGATTCCATGTTCGATCACGGTGATCGTGCCTGGCGAACACCCGCCCGGAATGTTGTGGATTTGCTTGCGCGAGAAAGTTGTAGTGCAGTGAGTTGATGAGAGGGTGACATGACGCGGCGCGTGGTTCGCCGGACTGCTCGTGCCGGTGCGCGCCATCAATGACAAGACTAGGCGAGACGAAGTATTCCCTCTCTCGATCAGGGTCATTCAGGAGCGAGAAAGAACTATCATGAGGTCGAATCATCATTTCATGATGAAGCGCACTCAGTAACATCACACATCTTCAACATGAAACTCAGTCAACTCCATCATCTGATCGCCGTCGCCGAAGCCGGCACGGTGCGCCAGGCGGCGAAGATGCTTTTTCTCTCGCAGTCGTCGGTCACCAAGAGCTTGCAGCAACTCGAAGAATCGCTCGGCGTCGAACTCCTGCATCGCGGTTCGCACGGAGTGACGCCGACCGCGGCCGGACGCGCGCTGATTGCGCGCGCCAAGGTCATCGAAGCCGAGCTGCGCGAGGCGCGCAACGACATCGATTCCATCATGGGCGCCGGCTCCGGCGAGATCAAGATCAGCATGTCGCCCTCGGTGGCGATGGCGCTGGCGCCACAGGCGATCATCGAGTTCAAGCGTACCCGGCCGAAAATCAGTTTCCATCTGCAGGAAGGCGTCTATCCTGACGCGCTGCATACCGTGCGTACCGGCGAATTCGATTTTGCGATCTGCCTCATGCCGGAACGTCCGCGCGACGAAGGCCTGTCCTGCGTGCTCCTGCTGCCCGACCGCCTGACGCCGGCAGTGCGCGTCAAGCATCCGCTGACGCAATCGCGCAAGACGCTGGTCGACCTGGTGCATGCGGACTGGGTGATCTACCGGCGCGGCCCGAGCGGACGCGACGTGTTCGAGCAGACATTCATTGCGGCGGGGCTGGAGCCGCCGACCAGCACCATCGAATGCACATCGTTCGCCTGCGCGCTGACGATGGTCGAGCGCAGCGATTACATCACCCTGGTTCCCAAGCAGTTGTTTTCCGATCGCGCGGCGCGCTGGGGAATTGTGCCGATCGCCATGGATGCGGCGCTGCCGGAGTGGAACATCGCCGTCTTCTACCGTTCCGACCACGAACTGTCGCCGGTATGCCAGGCCTTCCTGCAGGAATTGCAGAACGTCGCCACCAACATGCTGGTGCATTCGCGCACCTGATTCCGGGCGCTTGTCCGTTCCCGGCGCGCTTCACGATGCCGGGAACGCAAGCGGCCCGTGCGCGTCACCTCTCCTGCAAGGGAGGCTGCGTCAATGCCAGCACCACCCGCCTGACCAGCGGCATCACAACGATCACCGCAACGAAGGCAATCGGCCACACGCGCACGAAACTGTGTACCCAGTCCGCGAAAGAAGGATGCCCGCTCATCAGGTTGAGCACTGCGGTGATGATGAAAACCATGAACAGGGACATGAAAAATCCCGTCAGGAACGGCGCCCAGCGTGCCGGCAAGCGCATCCTAAATCCTCCCTGAGGGGCAGGCGCGATCCAATCGCATGCAGCAGTCCATGGTCGTCGCTCTCCCCTACTGATAGAGCACATCGCCGGACGAGGGCGAGTGCCGGTCTTCCCGTGTACGGGTATGCCCGCCGACACGTTCGGCGGGGCGCCCGAGACGCTGAGTCTATGCCACCCCTATGTGCCGCATCGATTCCGTGTTTGCGCAAATTGATCGCTTGCGGCGATCGCCCGGCAACAAAGCGATTCGCGCTGCTATTCTCCGATGCATGTGGGGTTATTTGAATTCAAGTACCGGCGCGAACCGCAGCAATGCGCGGCACGTTCGACCATTCCCGCGACCGTCGCAAAAAAGATTCGAGGAGAAGCACACATGGTTGCAGTACGACTGACAGAGAAGGCGGCCGACGCCGACTCCCTTAACCCTACAATCACGCCGCAGCCCTGCCCCCGCTTCGGCGCCGGACAGTGCGTCGTCGAGGTCAAAAGCGCCGGCGTCAATCCCAGCGACGCCAAGGCCGCACTGGGCTTGATGCCTCATGCCATATGGCCGCGCACGCCGGGCCGCGACTTTGCCGGAATCGTGATCGGCGGACCGTCGCGCCTGGTCGGTCTGGAGGTCTGGGGCAGCGGCGGCGACCTCGGCATTCGACGGGACGGCTCGCATGCGCGCTATGTCGTGCTCGATGTGAGCGGCGTCTGCATCAAGCCTCCCACCCTGACCATGCGTGAAGCGGGCTCGGTCGGCGTCCCCTTCGTCACCGCATATGAAGGATTTCGCCGAGCCGGCATGCCGCAGGCCGGCGAGGTGGTGCTGATCATGGGTGGCACCGGCAAGGTGGGCCAGGCGGCGATCCAGCTCGCGACGCAGCACGGCGCGCGCGTCTTCGCGGTCGTGCGCGGCAGGCAGCCCTATGCAGGGCATGCGAACACGGAGATCACGTTGATCGACGGCGAACAGCAGGATATCGCCGCCTGTGTGCGGGAGCAAACCAATGGTCACGGCGCCGACATCGTCTTCAATACGGTGGGCAGCCCCTACTTCGCCGCCGCCAACCAGTCCATGGCAATCGGCGCGCGGCAGATCCTGATTTCGACCCTTGAACGTCCGGTACCTTTCGACATCTTCCAGTTCTACCGCGGACAGCACACCTATGTCGGCATCGATTCGCTGGCGCTCGACCATGTGGCCTGCGCGAAGATCCTGCGCGAGCTGTCGCCTGGATTTGCGAGCGGCGCGCTCAAGCCCTTTCCCATTGCACCGAACGCGGTGTATTCCCTCAAGGATGCAGCGCACGCCTACCGCGCCGTGCTGGCGGGCACGCGCCAGCGCATCGTGCTGGAGTGCTGAGCCGCCGCATAACGCAGGCAGGCAAGCAGGCAAAAGCCCGCGACGAGCGGGCTCGTTTCATTTACCTCATTGGCATTCGGCGCGCTCCTGTTCTCAATGAAAAAGGGCGACGGCCCCGGTGGGGTCGCGTCGCCCTTTTGATCGGCGGACCGGATGATCGTCGCGGACGCCTCGGCCGGCGAAGCGCTTTACTTGCGATACACGCCGACGCCGAGCCAGTGCTCGCCATCGATCTTCAAGCCGTACGACGACTTGTTTTCCATCGAATGGGTCACCGGGTTCGCGAACACGTAATCGATCCAGCCCGAGCCCTTGGACATGACCATCGCGGTCTGCTCCTTGGCGAAGAACTTGCCGTTGGCATCCTTGATGTCGGAGACATTGTGGCCATTGGTGCGCGGGATCGCCGCGTGGCAGATCATCAGTGAATTCTTGTCCTGCAGGAAAACATACAGCTCTCCCTTGAAGTATTCCCCGCCTGCTACGGCAAAATCCTTGCAAGCCTTGTCGATGCCGACTTCCTTGACATGCGCCACCGCCTTCTGTGCAAGAGCGACCGCATCGTCCTTGCTGGTCGCGAAGCCGAGTGCGGGAATGGCAGCGGCCAGAAATGTTACCACCGCAAGATGTGCCTTGATCATGCGTTTCATTGTGTTTCCTCCTGTTGTTTGACGAGCCGGTTCATGTTGCCGGCATTCTTTACTGCGGTACTACTCTGTTGATGTTGTCTCGGTTGAAGCGGCGTCCGCACACGGACGCCGGATCGGATCAGAACACGTCGCATCCCGGCAGGCCGCAGGAAATCAGGCGGTCCGACGGGAAGTTGGTAATGACTTCGCAACCATCCTTGGTCACGACGACTTCTTCTTCGATGCGTGCCGCACCGGAGCCATCGGCCGCACCCTTCCAGGTTTCGACGGCGAACACCATGCCTTCCTTGAGGACCGTGTTCTGCCCCTTGAAGCGGCGGCTGATGATCGGGCGCTCCCACAGACTCAGGCCGATGCCATGGCCGTACTGCAGCAGGAAGGCCTCTTCCTCGTTCTTGTAGCCGAACTCGTCGGCCGCCGGCCAGACGCTTGCCACTTCCTCGACCGTGGCGCCCGGACGGATGGCGTCGATGGACGCGCTGATCCATTTGGATGCGGTTTCATAGGCTTCGATCTGGTACTTGTTCGGCTCGCCGCACACAAAGGTGCGGTAATAGCAGGTGCGATAGCCGTTGAACGAATGCATGATGTCGAGGTACACCATGTCGCCCGGCTGGATGATGCGGTCCGAGAAGGTATGCGAATGCGGCGTGCCGCGCGGGCCGGCCACGGAGTTGACGCACTCGACGCGCTCGGAGCCGAGGCGGAACAGGCGGTCATTCGCAATCGCCACCAGTTCGTTCTCGCGCACACCCGGGCGAATCGCCTTGCAGATGTCGTAATACGTGGCGTCGACCATGGAAGCGGCGACCTTCAGGCACTGGATTTCTTCCGGCGTCTTGATCTCGCGCGCATCCAGCATGGCCTGCTGTCCGTCAACTACCTCGATGCCTTCCTTCTCGAGCGCGCGCAGCATGGGCAGCTCCAGCAGGTCGATGCCGAGCGGTTCCTTGTCGATGCCGTAGTGCACCATCATCTTCTTGATCTGCTTGGCGAAGTCCGCCTGCGCACCGACCTTGGGCGGCAAGGCGCCCTGCATGTTGCTGATCGGCGCACCCAGGTGATCGGCAATCCACGGCGAGCTGATGCGCTTGGCAGGCGGCGCCGGATCCCACAGGTAAGGTTCGCCGTCGCGCGGGCACAGCGCATAGCGGTCGAACTTGTCGCGCGCCCATTCACCGATATGCGTGCCGGTGATGTAGCGCACGTTGTCGACGTTGAAGCACAGCACCGCGCCGAGGCCGGAAGCCTTGACCGCAGCTTGCGCGCGCAGGAAGCGTTCGCGCACCATGCGCTGATAATCGACACCCAGTTCCCAGTCCTTCGCCATCGTTCCCCAGGCGGCTGTCGCGTGCGGGCGGTTGTATTTCATCGCGTCTTTCCTTTCAATGTGGCCGGATCCATGCACTCGCTCGGTCCGCGCCGTTCATACGTTCAAATGACATTGCCGGCGACTTCGCCGGTATTCCTGCTTCATTCCAATCCGCTGGCGCGCGCCTGCTCCCTGGCGACCACCGCCCAGTCCTTGTCGCCATCGCCGTGCGCAATCGCGCCGAGCAGCCGGTCGCGCAAGTTACTCGCGCTCGGCAAGGGCACGCGTTCGGCCTGTCCGGCAGCGAGTACCAGGTTGATGTCCTTGAGACCGAGCAGGGTGGCGAATCCGACCTTGTCATAAGCTTCATCGACGATCAGGCGTCCGTACACCTTGTATGCCGGCGCGGCAAACAGGCCTTCCGTCAAGACGTCGTACAGAACTTCCGGCGCGACGCCGTACTTGCGCACGAGCGAAAAGGCTTCGCCCATGGCCTCGATGCAGCAGCCCAGCAGGAAGTTGTTCGAGAGCTTGATGGCGGCGGCACCCGCCGCGCCGTCGCCGGCCTTGAAGGTACGCTTGCCGATGACATCGAACACGGGCTGGCAAGCCGCAACGGCTTCCGCCGGACCTGCGGCGACGATTCCGAGCTGACCGGCTTCGGCAGCATCCGGGCGTCCGAGCACAGGCGCGGCGACCAGTTGCTGGCCGCCCTGCCGGTGCGCCGCATCCAGTGCCCGGATGGCATCGACGCCATGCGTGCCCATCGCGATGTGGATGGCGCCGGCTGCCAACGAATCGCGCACGCCGCCCTGGCCGAGCACCACGGCATCGATCGCCGCGTCGTCGGCCAGCATGGTGATCACCACATTGCGTCCACCACAGACGTCGGCGATGGAGGTCGCCACGCGCGCACCGGCCTTCGCCAGGTCGGCCGCCTTTTCCGGCGTGCGGTTGTAAACGGCGAGGTCGAATCCGTGGCGCAACAAGCGTCCGGCAATCGCCGTGCCCATGCGCCCCAGTCCGATAAAACCGATCTTCATCCGGTGTTCCATTGCGGCGTTCACTGCTTAGTCCTGGACTTCGGGGACAACGAGATGAAACAGTTTGAGCGTGCCGTTCTCGCCGGCGCTGATCGAGGCCGTCTCGTTCGGCCCCAGGTACACGCCGGCCCCGCGGCCCACCGCATATTCCCGGTCGTTCAGCCTGATCTTCCCTTCCCC
>NZ_DATFAF010000044.1:0-47735 GCF_035254865.1 Noviherbaspirillum sp. | reverse complement strand
CGGCATGGGCGAAACGCTGTACGACCAGGTGGTCGGCGACGACAAGCTGGGCAAGGCCTGCCGCATCTATGCGCCGGTCGGTTCGCATGAAACCCTGCTTGCCTACCTGGTGCGCCGCCTGCTGGAAAACGGTTCGAATTCTTCCTTCGTCAATCAGATCGTCGATGAGAGTGTTGCCGTGGAAAGCCTGATCGCCGATCCCGTCGAAGTCGCGAAGACGCTGGGCGGTGAACCGCATCCGGGCATTTCCTTGCCGGTCGACTTGTATGGCATGGAACGCAAGAATTCCGCCGGCGTGGACTTGAGCAATGAAAACGTGTTGCGCGATGTCGACGCTGTCTTCGCGGATTTCGGGAACAAGCAATGGCAAGCCGCACCCTTGCTCGCCGCGCTATCGGAAAGCAGGAATCAGCCGCAGAACGTGATCAATCCCGCCGATCATCGCGACATCGTCGGCCAGGTGATCGAAGCCGGCGCCGAACAAGTGGAAAGCGCGCTGAATGCCGCACAAGCCTATGCAACGGACTGGCAAACCTTGCCGCCTGCGCTGCGCGCGGCAGCTCTGGTGCGTGCCGCCGATTTGCTGGAAGAACACCAGCTCGAACTGATGGCGCTGGCGATACGCGAAGCCGGCAAGTCGCTGCCGAACGCCATCGCGGAAGTGCGCGAAGCGGTCGACTTCCTGCGCTATTACGCTGCGCAAGTGCAGACCGGACCGAATACCTTTGCGCTCGGTCCCGTGGTATGCATCAGCCCGTGGAATTTCCCGCTCGCGATTTTTATCGGCGAGGTGAGCGCTGCATTGGCTGCAGGGAATGTGGTGCTGGCCAAGCCGGCGGAACAAACTCCGCTGATCGCCCATCGCGCCGTGCAATTGCTGCATGAAGCCGGTGTGCCGCGTGGCGCACTGCAACTCCTGCCGGGTCGCGGCGAAACCGTCGGCGCGAAGCTGGTGGCCGATGCGCGCGTCTGCGGCGTGATCTTCACCGGTTCGACCGAAGTGGCGCAGTTGATCAATCGCACGCTGGCACAGCGCGCGGTCAAGGAAGGGCACGAGATTCCGCTGATCGCGGAAACCGGTGGCCAGAATGCCATGATCGTCGACTCCAGCGCATTGCCGGAACAGGTGGTGCAGGATGTGATCAGTTCCGCCTTCGACAGCGCCGGCCAGCGCTGCTCCGCCTTGCGCGTGCTTTGCCTGCAAGCGGATATCGCGGACAAGACCATCAAGATGCTGAAGGGCGCGATGCAGGAATTGCGCGTCGGGAATCCGGATCGCCTCGCTACCGACATCGGTCCGGTGATCGATGCGGATGCGCAAAAAGGATTGCTGCTGCACATCGAACGCATCAAGACCCATGCCCGCGATTTTTATCAATTGACGTTGCCCGAAGGTTGCGCACAAGGCACATTCGTGCCGCCGACCGTGATCGAAATTTCATCGCTGTCGGAATTGCAGCGTGAAGTCTTCGGGCCGGTGCTGCATGTCATTCGTTATCAGCGCGACCAGTTGCCGCAATTGATCGAGGACATCAACGCAAGCGGTTACGGCCTGACACTCGGCATCCACTCGCGCATCGATGAAACCATTGACTTCATCACGGCGCGTGCACACGTCGGCAACATTTACGTCAATCGCAACATTGTCGGCGCGGTGGTCGGCGTGCAACCATTCGGTGGAGAAGGCAAGTCGGGCACGGGACCGAAGGCGGGCGGGCCGTTGTACCTGAAGCGCCTGCAACGCAACCCGGTCGTTGCCATCGGCGGACACACCATTCATCAGAAACAGGCGCCGGCATCCGCGCAATCCGCTTTCGAGCAATTGCTCGCATGGGCGGACACGCACGGCCACGAGCGAGTCGCCAGCCTTGGTGAATCCTATGCACATGCAACGCCGCTGAATACCTCGCTGGTGCTGCCGGGACCGACCGGCGAGCGCAACACGCTCAGCTTTGCTCCGCGCGGCACGGTATTGTGTGCGGCAACAAGCGTGAGCGGGTTGCTGAATCAGCTTGCCGCTGCGCTTGCGACAGGCAATCGCGTCGTCATGGATGCCGCATCCTCGCTGCTCCTGCCGCCCGGCTTGCCGCAGGCGGTGCGCAATGCGGTAACGGTTGTCGAGGAAGATGCACTTTCCCGACAAGCGCTCAACGTCGCACTGCTTGACGCACCGAAGATGCACAGTCTTCTGCCAGAACTTGCTGCACGCGACGGCGCCTTGTTGCCTTGCATAGAGACCTGCGAAGCGGAGATGGTGCCCTTGTGGCGCCTGGTTGCCGAGCGCGCACTGTGCGTCAACACAACTGCGGCGGGCGGCAATGCAAGCCTGATGACCATGGGTGCGTAGGCGCGACCGGGAAAGAAGATGACTGATATCGATCACTACTTTCTCGGCGATCCGGACTTGCATCAGCGGCTCGCGGTCGGCACCGGTATCCTTGCGGAGCTGGTGCGCTGCGCGCCGCGTGCGGTCGGTATTTCCGCCTTGGAAAATGCAACCGGTTATCCGACGCAAGTGCTGGAAAAGAATTGCCGTCACTTGTGCCGCGCCGGATTGTTGCACCCGGACGACTCGGATCGCTGGCTGCTGGCCGGTGCGCCATCGGAGATCACGCTGGAAGATGTGTTCCGCGCAGTACTGACGGACGCGCCGGCCTGCGACAAGGCAGAGCCTTCGCAATTGAAGATTGCTCCCGGAACAAACGATGTGGAACTCTTGCTGATGCAAGCCACCGTCGGCATTCACCAGCACATTTTCAATTATCTGCGCCGCTTTTCGCTGGACCGGGTGAAGATCAGCGGCGCCGGCATGTTTCCGCAGACGAAGCAGCGTGCCTGCGATTTTTGCAGGGAGGAAGCACCGGCCGAACTGCATTGAAGGCCGAGCAGACTGCCGGCAATGAACTCTTGCATGTCGGTCAAGTCTTACCGGCATGTCCCGCGCAGGAAAAATCGCTCTCTACAGTGCCGGTGGCCTGATTGTCGTGCTCGCACTCTGTGTCGCAGCACTGCTCAACTTTGACTGGAACCGCACCAAGCCGTGGATCAGTTCGCGCGTCGCTGAAGCGACAGGGCGCGCGTTCAATATCGGCGGCAATCTGAGCCTGACCTGGCAGGCGCCGCAAGGCGAACAGGGTTGGCGCGCATGGGTGCCGTGGCCGCGCCTGGCCGCGCGCGACGTCAGTTTCGGCAATCCTGACTGGGCGGACAAGCCCTTCATGGCCAAGGCGCGCGATGTCAGCTTTTCCATCCGTCCCCTTCCGCTTCTCAGCAAGAAAATCGTCATCCCCTCGCTCGCGCTCAGTGCACCCGAATTGTCGCTCGAACGTTTGCAGGACGGACGCAACAACTGGACCTTCGGATCCGGCGGCAAATCGGAATGGCAATTCGAACTGCAACGCCTGATCCTGGCCAAGGGCGAAATTCAGCTGAAGGATGCCGTCAAGCACGCCAATCTGAAAGCCGAAATCGATACCCTGGGCAATGGCAAGGAGGAAAACCTGCGTCTCGGCTGGCGTGTCGCCGGCACTTACAACGGCGAACAAGTCAGCGGGCAGGGGCGCGCCGGCGGCATCCTGTCGCTGCAGCAAAAAAATACCGAATATCCGATCGATGCCAGCGTGCGTGTCGGCAAGACCAGCATCGATGCCAAGGGAAGCCTGACCGATCCGCGCCGGCTCGCCGCGCTCGACCTGCAGCTGAAGATCGCCAGCGTGAGCATGGCGCAACTCTATCCGCTGATCGGCGTCGTGCTTCCGGAGACGCGTCCCTTCGTGACCGAAGGCAGGCTGCACGGCAGCCCCGGACAACATGGCGGCAACTGGACCTATGAAAAATTCAGCGGCAAGATGGGCGCGAGCGACCTGGCCGGCACCTTGCATTATCGCGGCGGCGAACCGCGCTCCTCGCTGGAAGGCACGGTCGCATCCGATTTCCTGAATTTCAATGACTTGTCACCATTGATCGGCGCCGACTCCGAGGACAGTCGCGCCCGGCGCGGTGCCAAGGGCGAGCAGCCGCCCGACAAGGTGCTGCCGGTGGAGAACTTCCGTACAGAGCGCTGGAACAGCATCGATGCGGATGTGCAATTCACCGGCCGGCGCATCGTGCGCAAGGAAGAACTGCCGATCGACAATCTGGTGACCCGTGTTCACTTGCGCGACGGCGTGATCTCGCTCGCGCCGCTCAAGTTCGGCATCGCGGGCGGCAACCTGGTTTCGAATATCACGCTCAACGGCAAGACCACACCGGTAAAAGCCGAGATGAAATTATCCGCGCGTCACATGAAGCTCAAGCAATTGTTTCCGACGCTTGAGGGAATGCAGGCCAGCCTGGGTGAAATCAACAGCGATGCCGCACTGACGGCCAGCGGCAACTCGGTCGCCGAACTGCTCGGTTCATCCAACGGCGAGATCAAGGCGGTGATCAACCAGGGAACCATCAGCAAGTTATTGCTGGAAAAGATGGGTTTGAATATCAGCAGCATCATTGTCACGCAGATGTTCGGCGACAAGCAGATCCAGCTCAATTGCGCGGCAACCGATTTCATCATCGACAAAGGCGTGATGCAGACACGCGCGTTTGTCGTCGATACCGCCGATGCAACGATTCATGTCGACGGAAAGATCAATCTCGCGAAAGAGTTGCTGGACCTGACCATTTATCCGGATACCAAGGGCCTGCGCATGATTTCCCTGCGTTCGCCGCTGTACGTGAGCGGCCCGTTCAAGAAACCCAAGGTCGGCGTCGACAAGGGCGTCGTCGCGCTCAAGGCTGGCAGCGCGCTCGCACTCGGCGCCCTGGCACCGGTCGCCGCGGCCTTGATCCCGCTGGTAAATGTGGGGCCAGGCGAAAAGAGTGAATGCGGAACCTTGCTGGCGCAGGCAACCGAAAAACCGGTCGCACCGACGGCAGCCAGAAAGGCCGCGAATACTAGCGGCACCAGCGGCACCAGCGGCAAATGAAAAAATTATTGCCCGCAGTTGCGCTGACAAGGACTTGTCAAGCCTGTGTGCACAACCTCTTCACAATGCCAAACGCATAACGCGAAGCAATCCGGTCGATGAATTGCATGAAGTCGTGCGGCGCTTCTTCATTGGCGCTATCGGAGATCGTGCGGATCACGGCGAAGGGCACGCCGAACTCGAAACAGACCTGGGCCACGGCGGCGCCTTCCATTTCCAGTGCCAGGAGCGACGGAAAAGCCGCTTTCAGCGCATCGCGCCTTTCCTGCCGATGAACGAATTCATCCCCGCTGGCAATCAGGCCGCGATGCACGCGCGGCAGACCAAGCCGGAAGTTTTCCCGATCTTGTTCTGAAATCGCCCCTTGCGCATCGAGCGCCGCGAAATCCGACGCAGCACGCGCCAGACGATCGGTCAGATTCTTGTCAGAAGAGAAATGCGACTGACCGAGCAGCGGAACTTCATATTGCGGAAACAGCGGTGTGGTGTTCATGTCATGCTGAACCAGCGCATCTGCCACCACGATGTCGCCTACGCGCAGTTCGTCACCCGCGGCACCCGCCACACCAGTGAAGACGATATGCGTGACTGCAAAGCGTTCTATGAGGGTTGCTGCGGTCGCGGCGGCGGCGACCTTCCCCATGCGCGACAAAACGCAGACCGTATCGATCCCCCATAACTTGCCAAACGTGTAATCGCGCATGCCGCGATGGGTCTTTTCGGTGGCTTGCATGGTCTCGATCAGGCCGGCTTGTTCCTGGTGCAGGGCGCTGATCAATCCAAGGCGGGGAATTTGTGATGACATTGGCAACTTCTCTTGATAAGAATCGAAAGACTGGAGTCGGAACGGCAATAACGTAGCGTATTGCTTCCGGCTGCTTTTGCGCAAGCGCCGACGGCTGATGTTTTTGCGGTTCTTTTACTTTGTAGTTGATATATATAAATAGTAGTAGTGTTAACGCGCCTCAAAAACTGTGGATAACCCGGTAAACCAAAATCGGATCAATTGTTTACCTTCGGCATAAGTGCTGAATAATCGGTGTATCGCAAAAGGACAGATTCTGAATAAAAAAACGCGTATTCAGATTTCCCGGCTTGTCCCCATCTCTTCAAGCTTTTTTCCAAAGACTTATCCACAGAGGGTTCTGCAAATAATTGTCGATTGTTGAGTTGCTTGCACAAAAGACAGGTTTCCGATGTTGTGTTTCTGTCTAGCAGTCCATGGTTCCGTCTGTTTTGCGAAAGCGTTTTTTTCTTTGCGTTCCCCGGCGAATAAAGCGCAGCGGGTTTTAACTTAAAGATTGATATATACAAATAGTGATAGTAGTTAACGCAGTGCCAAATCTGGGGATAAGCGCATTAAGCCCAATGAAATCAAGGTACTGCAGAATGGATAAGGGCTGAACAATGCCTGTATGACCGAAGGAAACTTCTTGGATAAAAATGACTGAAGGCAGTTTTACCGCGCTTGTCCTCAAACTACCCACCGGATATGCAGCGAATTACCCACAGGCCGGCTCAGGTCCGCCAGAGGGATTGCAATAAAGAGAACACTGCGGCGATCGCCGGTTCGCTCTTGCGCTTGGCCAGCGTAATGAAGGACAGTTCGGTGGACAGGCTGACGGCGTCCGCAATCACCAGCCCGTGGGCGTGGGCCTCGCCCAGCGCCACCGATTCGCGCACCAGCGAGAGCCCCACGCCGGATTTCACCAGGTCGAGCATGGATGGCTCCTGATCGACCAGCGCCACCTTGTTCGGCGTGACCTTGTATTGCGCAAAGGTCTTGCTCAGCAGGCGGTTGTGCGCGGATTCGGGCGGAGTCCAGATCCAGGGCAGTTTCGCGAGCGCCGGCCAGTCGCGCCCGGCGACACGGTTTTTCCAGCCCTGGGGAGCGACCACGTTGTAGGTAAAGGAAGTCAGCGTCTGGACATGGAATTCCTTGCCCGGCGTGCCGAGGAAGTAGCCGACATCGAGTTCACCGCTCTTGATCTGCTGCATGACCCAGCCGGACATGCCATGCTGCAGCCGGGTCGAGATCTGGGGATAGGTTTCCACCAGGCGCTTCAGGAAGGCGCCGAGGCGGATGAATTCCGGGTCGAGGATGGTGCCGATCGAGAGCGTGCCGGACAGCGTCGAGTGCAGGGACGCGGCACCCTGGCGGAGTTCGGCCACGCTCTCCATTACGCGTTCCGCGAAAGGCAACAATTTGGCGCCGTCATCGGTCAGGCTCATCCCGGACGGCGTGCGCGTAAACAATTGCAGGTCGAGACTGGCCTGCAGGGCCTTGATCTGCAGGCTGACCGCAGGTTGTGTCAAATGCAAACGCTCGGCGGCGCGCGTCAGGTTGCCTTCTCGTGCGACGGTCACGAAGGCGCGGAGCTGGGTCAGGTCCATGAATGCTCTCCCGTATCATCATCATTATAAGAGTCTTTTATATCCGACTTGATAACAACTCATTGGATTCCACTCGACGGCCGGGATATGCTGTCAAAATTCGCCTATCTCTAAAAGGAATCCTTATGACGCAAGCTTTGATCCAGCATTACATCGGTGGCCGTGTGGTTGAATCGACCAGCGGCCGCAAACAGGATGTCTTCAACCCGGCCACGGGTGAAGCGAGCGCGCAGGTGGTGCTGGCCAGCGTCGAAGAAGTCAATGCTGCCGTCGATGCGGCACGCGCAGCCGCGCCCGGCTGGGGCGACACCGCGCCCTTGAAGCGTGCCCGCGTCCTGTCGAAATTCAAGGAGCTGATCGAGAAGCATCATGATGACTTCGCCGCCGCGATTACACGCGAGCACGGCAAGGTGTTTTCCGATGCCAAGGGTGAAGTCACGCGCGGCCTCGAAGTCGTGGAATTCGCTTGCGGCATTCCGCAATTGCTGAAGACCCAGTTCACCGACAACATCGGCGGCGGCATCGACAACTGGCAGTTGCGCCAGCCGCTCGGCGTGACCGCCGGCATCACGCCCTTCAATTTCCCTTTCATGGTGCCGATGTGGATGGCGCCGATGGCCATCGCCACCGGCAACAGCTTCATCCTGAAACCTTCCGAGCGCGATCCCTCGCCTTCGCTGATGATGGCCGATCTGTTCAAGCGCGCGGGCCTGCCCGATGGCGTGTTCAACGTCGTCCAGGGCGACAAGGTCGCGGTCGATGCGCTGCTGCATCATCCGGATGTGAATGCCGTGTCTTTCGTCGGTTCCACCCCGATCGCGGAATACATTTACACCGAGGGCACCAGGCGCAAGGGCGCTTATCCGCTGCGCGTGCAAGCCCTGGGCGGCGCGAAGAACCACATGGTGGTGATGCCGGATGCAAATCTCGACCAGGCGGTTGATGCCTTGATCGGTGCCGCTTATGGCTCGGCTGGCGAGCGCTGCATGGCCATCTCGGTGGCGGTTGCCGTCGGCAGTGTTGCCGACAAGCTGATCGAAGCCCTGATCCCGCGCGTGAAAGCGCTGAAGGTGAAGAACGGCATGGAAGCCGATGCCGAAATGGGTCCGGTGGTGACCGCGCAGCACAAGGCGAAAATCGAGGGCTACATCGAGGACGGTGTGCAGGCTGGCGCCAGGCTGCTGGTCGATGGCCGCGGCCTCAAAGTGCCGGGTCTTGAGAACGGCTTCTTCATCGGCGGCACCTTGTTCGACCATGTGACGCCCGACATGAAGATCTACAAGGAAGAAATCTTCGGACCGGTGCTGTGCGTGGTGCGCGTGCCGGACTTCGCGTCGGCTGTCAAACTGATCAACGCGCACGAGTTCGGCAACGGCGTTGCGCTGTTCACCTCGGACGGCAATACCGCGCGCGAGTTTTCGCGTCGCATCGAGGTGGGCATGGTCGGCATCAACGTGCCGATTCCGGTGCCGATGGCATGGCACTCCTTCGGCGGCTGGAAGCGCTCGCTGTTCGGCGACACGCACGCCTACGGCGAAGAAGGCATCCGCTTCTATACGCGCTACAAGTCGGTGATGCAGCGCTGGCCGGATTCGATTGCCAAGGGCGCCGAGTTCACGATGCCTGTGGCGAAGTGATGCGCATGTCCGATCGCCCCGCGCGATCGGACAACACCCTTTGACGAAACAATTCTTGCCAGCGTAAGCCGACCGTCAGCCCGCGGGTTGATGATCGCAGCACACCATTCATCGGGAGGCCATCGTGGAATCCGCAGGAAAATACGACTACATCATCATCGGCGCCGGCAGTGCCGGTTGCGTGCTCGCTAATCGTCTCGCACAGGACGCCGATGTGTCGGTGCTGCTGCTGGAAGCCGGCCGCAAGGACGACTACATCTGGATTCACATCCCGGTCGGCTACCTCTATTGCATCGACAACCCGCGCACCGACTGGCGCTTCCGCACCGAGGCCGATGCAGGACTCAACGGACGCAGCCTGATTTATCCGCGCGGCAAAGTGATGGGCGGATGTTCCTCGATCAACGGCATGATCTACATGCGCGGCCAGGCACGCGACTACAACCGGTGGGCGGAACTGTGCGGCGACGACAGCTGGCGCTGGGAAAACGTGCTGCCGGTGTTCAAGAAGAGCGAGGATTACCACAAGGGCGCCGATCCATTCCATGGCGCGGGCGGCGAATGGCGCGTCGAGAAGCAGCGCTTGTCCTGGGAGATCCTCGATGCCTTCCGCGATGCCGCCGAACAGGTCGGCATTCCGAAGGTGGAGGATTTCAATCGCGGCGACAACGAAGGTAGCAGTTACTTCGAAGTGAACCAGAAAAAAGGCTGGCGCTGGAACACCGCACAAGCCTTTCTGAAATCGACCGCAGGCCGCAAGGGCAAGCTCGACATCATGACCGGTTGTCATGTCAAACGCCTGCGCCTGCAGTCAACGGCGGAAGGCATGGTCTGCTCCGGTGTGGAATTCACCGGCGGCGGCACCGAATGGTTTGCGGAAGCCGCGCGCGAAACGATTTCAACCGCGGGCGCGGTGGGATCGCCGCAAATCCTGCAACTGTCGGGTATCGGCCCCGCCTCTCTGCTGCAGAAAAACGGCGTGCCGATTGTGCACGACCTGCCCGGCGTGGGCGAGAACCTGCAAGACCATCTGCAACTGCGCATGGCGTTCAAGATCCAGGGCGTCAAGACGCTCAACACCATGGCCAACAGTCTGTTCGGCAAGATGCAGATCGGCATGCAATATGCGATCTCGCGCAGCGGCCCGATGTCGATGGCGCCCTCGCAGCTCGGCGCGTTCACCCGCTCGGATCCTTCGCAGCCGTCGGCCAACCTCGAATACCATGTGCAACCCTTGTCGCTGGAAAAATTCGGCGACCCGCTGCATCCCTTCCCGGCCTTCACCGCCAGCGTGTGCAACCTGCGACCGACCTCGCGCGGCCACATCCGCATCGCCTCGGCCGATCCCTTCGCTGCGCCGAAGATCACGCCGAATTACCTGAGCACGCCGGAAGACCGCAAGGTCGCCGCCGATTCGCTCAAGCTGACACGAACCATCGTCCAGGCACCGGCGCTGAAGAAATATGCGCCGGAAGAATTCAAGCCGGGCGTGCATTACCGCACCGAAGAAGAACTCGCGAAAGCCGCCGGCGATATCGGTACGACGATTTTCCATCCGATCGGCACTTGCAAGATGGGACGCGCCGACGACCCGATGGCGGTGGTCGACAGCCAGTTGCGCGTGCGCGGCGTGAAGGGCTTGCGGGTAGTCGATGCTTCCGTGATGCCGACGATTACCTCGGGGAATACGAATTCGCCCACCATCATGATTGCCGAGAAGGCGGCCGAGTGGATACGTGCGGCGCGCAAGGAAGAGGGCGCGCAAAGCCGTCCTGTTATGCGCGTCGCGGAGCCTGCGATGTAATAGTTTTTTGCAGGTGATCTCTCGATTGTGAATTGGTTGACTTGATTACGAGCAAGTATTTTTTCTTCATGCTAAGATCAGCACTGCCTGATAAAGCGACATGTACAAGATTGATACAGGCCAAACAATCGACAGATGAGTTGTCGCTTGTATTGCCACCCCCCCAGTCGTACTGTGTACTGTGCATCATCGTTATGCATGACACGCTCCGATGTCGGAATCATTCGGACATTGATGATAGTCAGTAGGGAGAGCCCATGGCGGACGTGGTTTTGGAGACGAGACAACTGACCAAGGAATTCAAGGGATTCACTGCGGTCAATAATGTGAGCCTACAGGTTCAGCGTGGACATATCCATGCATTGATCGGGCCTAACGGCGCGGGCAAGACGACCTGCTTCAACCTGCTTACCAAATTCCTGGTACCCACCTCGGGCCAGATTCTGTTCAACGGCCGCGATATCACGATGGCGCGCCCCGCGCAGATCGCGCGTCAAGGCATCATTCGTTCTTTCCAGATTTCGGCGGTATTTCCGCACCTGAGCGTGCTGGAAAATGTACGCATCGGTTTGCAAAGGCCGCTCGGCAATTCTTTCTCTTTCTGGCAAAGCGAAAAGAAGCTCAACGCGCTGAACGATCGCGCCATGGCTTTGCTGGCGCAAGTCGATCTCGAACAGTTCGCCGATACCATGACGGTCGACTTGCCGTACGGCCGCAAGCGCGCGCTCGAAATTGCCACCACGCTCGGCATGGAACCCGAGCTGATGCTGCTCGATGAACCGACGCAGGGCATGGGACACGAAGACGTGTATCGTGTGACGGAACTGATCAAGAAAGTTTCGCAGGGACGCACTATCCTGATGGTGGAGCACAACATGAACGTGATCGCCGGCATCAGCGACCGCATCTCGGTGCTGCAGCGTGGCGCCATGCTGGCCGAAGGCACGTACGAGGAAGTTTCGAAGAATCCGCAGGTGATGGAAGCGTATATGGGCACCACCTCCGGCGCATTGGAAGGAGCGCATTGAATGGCTGGATCAGCGGCATTGGAAATCACCAACCTGCACGCCTGGTACGGCGAATCGCATATTCTGCACGACGTCAATTTCTCGGTGAACCACGGCGAGGTCGTGACCCTGCTGGGCCGCAACGGCGCCGGCCGCACCACGACCTTGCGCGCCATCATGGGACTGACTGGCGCGCGCAAGGGTTCGATCAAGATCGACGGCATCGAAGCGATCAGCTTGCCGACCCACAAGATCGCACACCTCGGCATCGGCTATTGCCCGGAAGAACGCGGCATCTTTTCCTCCCTGTCGACCGAAGAAAACCTGCTGCTGCCGCCTTCCGTCTCGAAGACCGACAAGGGAATGTCGATCGACGAGATCTACCAGATGTTCCCCAATCTGAAGGAACGCAAATCGAGCCAGGGCACGCGCCTGTCCGGCGGCGAACAGCAGATGCTGGCCGTGGCGCGCATCCTGCGCACCGGCGCGCGCCTGCTGCTGCTGGACGAAATTTCCGAGGGCCTGGCACCTGTCATCGTGCAGGCCCTCGCGCGCATGATCACAACCTTGAAAGCAAAAGGCTACACCATCGTGATGGTGGAGCAGAACTTCCGTTTCGCCGCACCCCTGGCGGACCGGTTTTTCGTGATGGAGCATGGTCAGATCGTCGAGACCTTCGCCGCATCAGAACTGGATTCCAAAATGCCCGTGCTGCATTCGCTGCTCGGCGTATAACACAAGCGTGGATATTCACTCAAGGAGATGGTAATGAAACTGAAAGCTATGGCAGTTGCTGTATCGGCTACGTTCGCAATGGGCTTGGCAGGATCGGCGTCCGCACAGATTTCCGGTGACACAATCAAGATCGGCTTCATCACCGATATGTCGGGCCTGTACGCGGACATCGACGGTCCGGGCGGCGCCGAAGCGATCAAGATGGCCATCGCCGATGCAGGCGGATCGATCAATGGCAAGAAGATCGAACTCCTCACCGCCGATCACCAGAACAAGGCCGACATCGCCGCATCCCGGGCGCGTGAATGGTTCGACCGTGACGGCGTCGACGTGCTGATCGCCGGCACCAATTCCGCCACCAGCCTGTCCATGGCCAAGATCGCGGCCGAAAAGAAAAAGCCCTTCATCGCCATCGGCGCCGGCACGGCCCGCCTGACCAATGAAGAGTGCTCGCCTTACACCGTCCACTATGCCTACGATACGGTCGCGCTCGCGAAGGGCACCGGCTCGGCGGTCGTGAAGCAGGGCGGCAAGACCTGGTTCTTCCTGACCGCGGATTACGCGTTCGGCGCTTCGCTGGAGAACGACACGGCCGCGGTCGTCAAGGCCAACGGCGGCAAGGTGCTGGGCAGCGTCAAGCATCCGCTGTCGGCATCCGACTTCTCGTCCTTCCTGCTGCAGGCGCAGTCCTCCAAGGCGCAAATCCTCGGGTTGGCCAATGCGGGCGGTGATACGGTCAATGCGATCAAGGCAGCCAACGAATTCGGCATCAACAAGTCGATGAAGCTGGCCGGCCTGCTGATGTTCATCAACGACATTCACTCGCTCGGCTTGAACCTGACGCAGGGCATGTATCTGACCGACAGCTGGTACTGGGACATGAATAACGATACCCGCGCCTGGTCCAAGCGTTTCTTCGACAAGGTGAAGCGTGAGCCTTCCTCGCTGCAAGCCGCCGACTACTCGTCCGCTTCGCAGTACCTGAAGGCCGTGAAGGCTGCCGGTACTGACGATTCGGACAAAGTGCTGGCGCAGTTGAAGAAGACCAAGATCAGCGACATGTTCACCAAGAACGGTGTGATCCGTCCGGACGGACGCATGGTGCACGACATGTACCTGATGGAAGTGAAGAAGGCATCGGAATCGAAGTATCCGTGGGACTACTACAAGGTCGCGGAGACGATTCCGGGCGACCAGGCCTTTACCACCAAGGCCGAATCCAAGTGCGCACTCTGGAAGTAAGTTGAGCCGAATCGGCGCGCCGAGCGGGGCGCGCCGGTCAATTCATTCTTCTATTTCATGCCGCACGCGCTGTGGCGTTCTTTTGCAAAGTCGTTATGGAAATTTTCGGTATTCCTCTGCAAGCGATGTTGAGCCAGCTGCTGCTGGGCCTGGTGAACGGATCGTTCTACGCGATGCTGTCGCTCGGTCTTGCCGTGATCTTCGGCCTGCTCAACGTGATCAATTTCGCTCACGGCGCGCTATACATGATGGGCGCATTTCTGGCCTGGATGGGCCTAAGTTATTTCGGCCTCAGTTATTGGGTGATGCTGATCGCCGCGCCGATCCTGGTGGGCATCTTCGGCATCATCATTGAAAAGACCATGCTGCGCTGGCTGTACAAGCTGGATCATCTGTACGGCCTGCTGCTGACCTTCGGCATCACGCTCATGGTCGAAGGTCTGTTCCGCTCGTTTTACGGTGTGTCGGGGCAGCCTTACTCTGTTCCGGACGCCCTGATGGGAGCGACTGATCTGGGTTTCATGATCCTGCCGAACTATCGCGCATGGGTGGTCGTTGCTTCGGTCGTCGTTTGTCTTGCCACCTGGTACGTTATCGAGCGGACCAAGCTTGGCGCCTACCTGCGTGCCGGCACCGAGAACCCGAAACTGGTGGAAGCCTTCGGCATCAATGTCCCGCTGATGGTGACGCTCACTTATGGTTTCGGTGTCGCGCTCGCCGCCTTCGCCGGCGTGCTGGCGGCACCGGTGATCCAGGTGTCGCCGCTGATGGGCTCCAACCTGATCATCGTGGTGTTCGCAGTGGTCGTGATCGGCGGCATGGGATCCATCATGGGTTCCATCGTCACAGGCCTTGGCCTGGGCGTGATTGAAGGCCTGACCCGTGTGTTCTATCCGGAAGCATCGGCAACTGTGGTCTTCATCATCATGGCGATTGTCCTGATGATTCGTCCTGCAGGCTTGTTTGGCAAAGAGAAATAAGAGGAGCGTGAGGATGAACAAGAAAGTCGGATATGCAATCGCACTGGCAGCGGCACTGGCGGCACCCTTTGTGATTTACCCGGTATTCCTGATGAAGGTGCTGTGCTTTGCCTTGTTTGCGTGCGCATTTAATCTGCTGATCGGTTTTACCGGTTTGCTGTCGTTCGGTCATGCGGCCTTCTTCGGCGGCGCGGGCTATGTGGCCGGCTACGCGATCAAGTCGATCGGTTTGCCGTTCGAGATCGGGCTGGTCGCCGGTGTGGCGACCGCTGCATTGATTGGGCTGGTCATGGGCATGCTCGCCATACGCCGTCAGGGCATTTACTTCACCATGATCACGTTGGCGCTGGCACAGATGCTGTTCTTCGTCTGCCTGCAGGCGCCGTTTACTGGTGGCGAGGATGGGTTGCAGGGTGTGCCGCGCGGGAAGCTGCTGGGCATGATGGACCTGTCCAATGACATGAGCTTGTATTACGTTGTCCTGGCAATCGCTATCGCGGGTTTCGCGCTGATCGTGCGCACGGTCCATTCACCGTTCGGACAAGTGTTGAAGGCGGTGAAGGAGAACGAGCCGCGCGCGATTTCGCTCGGGTATGACGTCGACAAATACAAGCTGCTCGCCTTTGTCTTGTCTGCTGCCTTGTCCGGCCTTGCCGGAGCCACCAAGACCGTGGTGCTGGGCTTCGAAACCTTGACCGACGTGCACTGGACCATGTCGGGCCTGGTCGTGCTGATGACGCTGGTCGGCGGCCTCGGCACGCTTGCCGGCCCCATCGTCGGAGCGATTGTCATCATTGCGCTGGAAAACAAATTGGGCGATCTGGGTGAATGGCTGGCGACGCTGACCAGCATCGACTGGTTCCGCTCCATCGGCGAGTCGGTCACGATCGTCACCGGTTTCATCTTTATTGTCTGCGTGCTCGCCTTCCGGCGCGGCATCGTAGGCGAATTGGTGGAGTTGAGCAAGAAGAAAAGCAAATCCGCTCCAGCTCCTGTCACTGCAGCGGTGATCAAAACAATGGAGGGGTAGCATGAACAAGTCACTTGTCTGGTTGCGCTCGGTGGTCGCATGTCTCGGAACGTCTCTGGCTATTGGGGCATGGTGTGCGGATGACATCGTTATTGGACAAGTGGCTCCCTTGAGCGGTGTGCTGGCCGACACTGGCAAGGACATGGTCCTCGGCGCCAGGGTCTATTTCGACTACATCAATGATCAAGGCGGCGTCCATGGCAAAAAGATCCGCCATGTCGTGAAGGATGACGGCTACAAGATTGATGAAACAGTGCGCCGCACCAGGGAATTGATCGACAAGGATGAGGCGCTGGCGCTGATCGGTTTTGCAGGAACCGGCAATGTTGGCGAGCTGTTGAATCAGAAGATCCTGGAGAAGGCCAATATCGCGCTGGTTGCGCCCTACACCGGGGGAGAGAACCTGCGCACGCCGTTCAATCCGAACATTTTCCATATTCGTGCCGGCTATGCGGACGAGGCCGAGGGCATCGTCAATCAACTTGTCATGCTGAACATGAAACGCATTGGCGTGATGTATCAGGATGATCCCTTCGGAAGGGCCGGTCTGGCGGGCGTCGAAGCCGCTTTGAAAAAACGCAATCTGGAAATTGCCGCGACGGGCGCTTACGAAAAGAACACGGACAAGGTCACGGACGCCGTTAATGCCATAGCGAAGGCCAACCCGCAGGCGGTCGTGATGATCTCGGTCAACAAGAGCACAGCGGCCTTCAGCAAGCAGATTCGTGCCGTATCGACCGTGGCCCAGCTGGTGAACATCTCCGTCGTGAATCCCAAAGAGATCGCTCGTCTGATCGGCAACGATAATGCGCGTGGGATCGGCATTGCCCAGGTAATGCCGTTTCCTTACTCCGCGACGGTCGCCATCGTGAAGGAATACCAGCAGGCGATGAAGAAGTATGCGCCGCCGAAGACGGAGCTGTCGTACACCAGCTTTGAAGAGTTTGTCGGCGCCAAGGTGCTGGTCGAGGGGCTTCGCCGCGCCGGCCCCAATCCGACACGTGAAAAGGTGATCCGCGCGCTCGAGACGCTGCATGCCTTCGACACGGGCGGATTCACCGTGAACTTCTCGCCGACCAACCATATCGGCTCGCGCTTTGTCGAGATTACCGTGATCGGCAAGGATGGAAGGCTGCTTCGCTAGCCCGACGCAAGTTTTGCCGAAAATTTGATTACGAATTCAGATTCATCAACGCAGAAGAGACGTATGCATATCGGAGATTTGATAACACACCATGCACGCTATCGCCCGCAGCATGAGGCGATTGTGTTTGGCGAAACCCGCCTGACCTACGAGGCCTTCAATCGCCGGGTCAATCGGCTGGCCAATGCGATGCAAGAACTCGGCATTGAAAAGGGCCAGAAAGTCGCCACGCTATTGCCGAATTGCCTGGAACTGCTGGATATCTACTGGGCCGCGGCGAAGACGGGCGCAGTGCTGGTCCCCTTGTCGCCGATGCTGCTCGGCGCCGGCCTTGCAAGCTTGCTTGGCGATTCGGATGCGGTCCTGTTGTTCACGAATAATGCATTGCGTCCGGTCGTTGATGAAGTCAGGCCGGGGCTTGAACGGCTGGGTGAAGGTCGCATCGTGCTGGTCGATGGTGCTGCGCCGGGATATGCGGACTATGCGAGCTTTACCAGCACAAGCGAGGTCGAGCCGCGAATTTCCGAACTCTCGGCCGATGACATCTATAACATCATGTACACCAGCGGCACGACCGGCCTGCCGAAGGGGATCGTGCATACTCACCAGATCCGCGCCAATTATTGCACCTTGATGGCCAATGCGTTTCGCGTCGGGCCTGAGTCCGTCGTATTGCACACCGGGTCGATCGTCTTCAATGGCGCATTCACGACCCTGATGCCGTGCTTCTACAAAGGTGCGACTTATATCTTGCATCCGCAGTTTGATGTCGAGGCGCTGATCGACACCATCAAGCGCGACAAGGTCACGCATACGATGATGGTGCCGTCGCAGATCATCGCGATGATGGCATCGCCACGATTCAATCCGGAAGAAATGCAATCGCTGCAGATGATCCTGTCTCTTGGAGCGCCTTTGCATAATGAGCACAAGAATGCGTTGAACGCTTATCTGCCGGGGCGCTTCTACGAACTCTACGGTCTCACCGAGGGATTCGTCACGATCCTCGACCGTGAGGATGCGATTCGCAAACAGGGATCGGTCGGCGTGCCGCCGCCGTTTTCCGACATGCGCATCGAACTGGAGAACGGCGAGATTGCGGGCCCGAATCAGATCGGAGAGATCGTCGGCCGCAGTCCATTGCTGATGCCGGGCTATTTCAAGCGGCCGGACCTGACGGCACAGGCGATGCAGGATGGCTGGCTGCGCACTGGCGATCTCGGCTATACGGATGAAGACGGGTATCTGTATCTTGTCGATCGCAAGAAGGAAATGATCGACAGTGGCGGCGTGAAGATTTATCCGCGCGACATCGAGGACATCATGGTGCGCCATCCGGATGTGCAGGAGGTGGCGGTGTTTGGCGTGCCACATGACAAGTGGGGCGAGACGCCCTTGGCCGCTGTTGTGCTGAAGCCGTCGCGGAAGGTGACGGCGGAAGAAATCAAGGAGTGGACCAATCTTCGGGTCGGCGCACGTTATCAACGGGTCAGCGACGTTGTCATCATGGACTCCTTTCCGCGCAATGCGGCGGGCAAGACGCTCAAGCGCGAATTGCGCGACGCGTATTGGCGCGGAAGGGATGGGAAGATTTAGCGCGGCGTCTGTTTCATAAGCGCTGCGGTCAACCGTTTTGTTGTTGTTTGAGTGTGTTGGAAAGGTAGTCTTTTTTCCCCAGCAGTTTTAAGGGTTACGTTTTCGTAACCCTTTTTTTTTGCTTGATGCATTTGATGTCCCTGTTGACGCACAAAGGAACGTCCCGGTGGAAATGTCCGACGCTTTGCAGGCCGGAATGCCTTTTTCGTGTGGGGAGCGTGTACTACACTGATTTGCATCAACCGCAAGGAGCAATCGTGAATTGCGGTAAAACTGAACTGGTTCAGGCTTTGGGAAAGGAGACTTTGATGCAAAGAATTTCTGAAGTAATGACGCGCGACGTCACCAGCATTGCCCCGCGTGAATCCGTGCGGCGTGCTGCGGAGAGATGAGCTGAACGTCGGTGCATTGCCGGTATGCGACGGCAAGCGGTTGGTCGGCATGATTACCGATCGCGACATCACCGTTCGCGCGAATTCGGCCGGCGGGACGCCCGACAACACGAAAGTTGCCGACGTGATGAGCGATCAGGTGCAGTGGTGTTTCGACGATCAGACGGTGGACGAGGTCATGCAGAAGATGGGCGATACGCAGATCCGGCGCGTGCCGGTAGTGGACCACGATACCCGCGAGCTTGTCGGCATCGTGTCGCTTGGCGATCTTGCCACCAAACATTCCGCCCAGGTTGATCGGACCCTGGAGGAAATTTCCTCGCCGGCGCAACCGGATCGAAGCAAGTTGCATTGAGCGGGATACGGAGGCCGAAAACGGGAAGCCGAGAAAGCCAATAAGGGGAAGCTGAAAACAAAAAAGGGTTACAGACTTTTGATCTGTAACCCTTTGGTGTTTCTGGTCGGGGCGGGGAGATTCGAACTCCCGACCCCTTGCACCCCATGCAAGTACGCTACCAGGCTGCGCTACGCCCCGACGAAGGACGTAATTATAGCAGACCCGGGAAGCTTTTCACCATTGCAAGCCCGAACGCTTGCTTCAGGCTTTGCGGCACAGAATAAAACCCGCAAAATAGCGGGCTGATCAATCAACATCTCAGCCTATGCTCGACTCGAGCGCGCAGGCTGGAGCCAGGCCGACAGCATGACCATCAAAATCAGCGATCAATTCGACGCAGGCGCCATCGAAGTCATCAAGGCGAATATGCCGGATGCCATTGAACTGAATATCCGTAAGGATTCGCACGCGGACTTCCTCCAGTGGTTTTATTTCCGCTTGCAGGGTGCCCGCGGGCAAGCATGCACCATGCGCTTCCTGAATGCCGGCAAGGCGGCGTTCCCGCAAGGCTGGACCAATTATCGGGCTGTCGCCAGCTACGACAGGAAACACTGGTTCCGCGTGCCGACCAGCTACGACGGACAGGTGTTGACCGTGACGCATACGCCGGAGCGGGACAGCGTCTACTTCGCCTACTTCGAGCCTTACTCGTGGGAGCGCCATCTGGAATTGTTGGGCAAGGTCGAGGGTACCGCCTTTGGTCGTGTGCACGATCTCGGCAGTACCGTCGATGGCCGCGACATCAACCTGGTCATCATCGGCGATCCCTCGGCGCGCAAGAAGGTCTGGGTGATTGCGCGTCAGCACCCCGGCGAAACCATGGCGGAATGGTTCGTCGAGGGCATGATCGATGCACTGCTCGACCAATACAATCCGCTCGCAAGAAAATTGCTCGCAAATGCCGTGTTTTACATCGTGCCGAACATGAATCCAGATGGCGCGGTGCGCGGCAATCTGCGGACCAATGCCACCGGTGCAAACCTGAACCGCGAGTGGGTCTCGCCATCGCTGGAACGCAGCCCCGAAGTGTTGGCCGTCAAGAACAAAATGCACGAAGTCGGCTGCGATCTGTTTCTCGATATCCACGGAGACGAAAGCCTGCCCTATGTTTTCGTCGCCGGTTGCGAAATGCTCGAGGGGTTCAGTTCGCAGCAGCAAGCGGAGCAGCAGGCGTTCATCGACAGCTTTACCCAGGCCAGTCCGGACTTCCAGACAGCGCATGGCTATGCCGCCAGCAAGTACAAGGAGGACATGCTGCAGCTTGCCTCGAAATATGTCGGCCACACCTTCAAGTGCGTTTCGCTCACCCTGGAGATGCCGTTCAAGGACAACGCGAATCTGCCGGACGACAATGTCGGCTGGAATGGCGCACGCAGCGCAAAGCTGGGAAAGACGATTCTTCAGCCGATCCTCCGCTGCCTGGAGAAGGAATCGCCATGGGAATAGAGATCGAACGCAAGTTCCTGGTACGCGATGAACGCTGGAAGACATTGGGGCAGGGCGTACTGCTGCGTCAGGGCTATTTGTCATCGGCGGCCGACCGCACTGTACGCGTGCGCATCGAAGGCGATGCGGCTACCTTGACCATCAAGGGACGCAATCTCGGTGCCACCCGGACCGAGTGGGAATACGCCATACCCATTGCGGATGCGCAGGCTCTCCTTGACAGTCTTTGCGAACGCCCGCTCATCGAAAAGAGACGTTATCGCATCCCGCTTCAAGGCATGACGTGGGAGGTGGACGAATTCCTGGGCGAGAACGCCGGGCTGGTCGTGGCGGAAATCGAGCTCCAGTCGGAGCAGCAGGAATTCGCCAAGCCGGATTGGGTTGGCGAAGAAGTGACGCATGATGCGCGCTACTTCAATGCAAACTTGCTACGCCATCCATTTTGCAAGTGGTGATGGGCAAACGGGCAGGGGCGTAGTGCTCGCGTCAGTGGAAATGCCCGGTGCCGGCCGGAGCATCTTCCGGCATTTCGGCGTGCACCAGTTCAGCCTCGGCATCCGGATATAGCGGCGCGCCGCAATCGTCGCAAAACTCCATCGGAAAATGTTCGTTGTGACGCTTGATATGGGTGATCCCGCAAGCCCGCAGCAAGGCAATGATTTCCTCCAGCGGCGTACGCAGTTCGGTATCCAGGATTTCCGGCGTGGTCAGCGATTCGAAAGTAGTGATGGCCGACTGGTCTTCGTCTTCCTGCCCGTACAGCGGCCAGACTACGCCGTAGATGACTTCGGGGTTTTGCCGCAGGGTGAAGCCGATGCGATATTCATCGACCCGTCCGCCGACCGGATCTTCGCTGAAACTGCCGATGATGGCGCGCAGTCCGTTCGCTTCAATTCCGAGTGTATTGGTCAGGAAGTGGACGGCCGCGCGGATGGACGCCGGGCGGATTTGCTTGTCGGCTTCGCGGCACGCGACGAAATAGGCTTCCGGTAACAGCAATTCGATCCCGCAACCCGGCAGCAGCGAAGTGACATTGGGCGTCGCCTGCGCACGCCAGGCTTCGAGTGCCTGCGCGCGGTCGTTCGGATGCAATGTCGCCTGCCAGCGGAACAGCGGGGCGCCTGCGGGAGCCACGACTACCGCGAGCAGAAAACGTGTGTCGGCCAGGAAGGGGGCCGTCTCGGGCGCATTGCTGGGCGCGCGAACAGGCGTTCCCTTGACGGCCGCCTGCGCCATGCGCTGAGTCAGGGTAAAAGTCTCGACATGATTGCGGGGCAGCTGATCGATGGCGAACAAGGTCGGCATCATTGCCAGTTGCGTGCCCTCCGCCAGCAGATGTCCGTGCAGGTGTGCGCCAAGTACGCCGAGCATCTCATCGTTGATGTTGCCCGAGGCAATGGAAAAGCGCGTCCAGGCCAGGACCGGCGCGGCGATCAGGAGCGCGTGATAGTGAATTCCGTCGTGTTCCAGAATGCATGATTCGCTGCCCGCTTCGACGGCTTCCATCAGGACGTCGTATGCATCAAGATCGGTTTTGAACAGATGCTCAAGTGCCGCATCGATCATGTTCTGATGTGCGCTCTTCAGCGTCTTGTGCAGCAGCGTATCCAGGGAATGTTCCCAGATACGTTCTTCCAGGCGGCTGGCAGCCTGCGCCATGCCTTGCGCAAGGGAAACCAGACGTTGGCTGTCGGCAGACAGTTTGTTGGGAGAACTTTTGGCGAGACGGCGCATGACGGATCAAGAGTGAGGCAAGGGAATCGTATTGTAGTGGATTCGACAAGTCGCTACCAAAATATGCGCCTCCGGAAATTCTTCGGCGGATCTCGGCTGTGTTCCCGGCATGCAAGAAGCGGGCTTTCAGATACACCGCGAATTCAGTATATCCGTAAAAAACAAAAAAGCCGCATGGACGGCCATGCGGCTTCTTGAGGCGATCGAAACTTAGTTCGATGCTGCCGGTGCGGCGGCTGCGGGCGCAGCGGCGGCCGGAGCCTCCACTGCTGAAGCCGAGGACGACTCGTGACCGGCTTCACCTTGCATGTCAACCTTGTCGCCACCTTTCATGATGACGAACAGTGCGATAAGTGCAAAGGCGATGAAGCCCACAAAAACCTTCCACATAATATGTCTCCAGAGTGAATGTCGATAAAGAAAACGCCGGTTGAAACCGGCGTTTCTATTGGCGCAAGAATACCCAGACATTCTTACAGCACGCTTGCATGACAAGGCGGGCTGGAGCAGCACAGAACCTTGCGCCGCTACACCCGCGAGTTCGATGCCTCAAGCGGCAAGCAGTTGCCGTAGAACAAACGGCAGAATACCGCCATGCTTGTAATAATCGACTTCGATCGGTGTGTCGATGCGCAGCAGAACCTTGACTTCCCGCTTCTCGCCGTTGGCGCGGTTGATGATCAGCGTTGCCTGCTGTTGCGGCTTGATGTCACCTTCGAGGCCCGTCAGATCGAAGCTTTCATTGCCCGTAATGCCAAGCGACTGCACGCTGTCGTCGCCCAGGAATTGCAGCGGAAGCACGCCCATGCCTACCAGATTGGAACGATGGATGCGTTCGAACGAGCGGGCAATTACTGCCTTCACGCCGAGCAACTGCGTTCCCTTCGCAGCCCAGTCCCGCGACGAGCCGGTACCGTACTCTTCGCCGGCGAATACCATGGTTGGTACGCCGTTGTTGATGTACTTCATCGCGGCATCGTAGATCGACATCTGTTCGCCGCTCGGCTGGTGAATCGTCAGTCCGCCTTCGACACGGGAACCGTTCTCTTTCGGCGGGATCATCAGGTTTTTGATCCGCACGTTGGCAAAGGTGCCCCGCATCATGACTTCATGGTTGCCGCGGCGTGAACCGTAGGAGTTGAAGTCGGCCTTCGTGACACCGTTTTCGATCAGCCACTTGCCGGCCGGACTGGTTTCCTTGATGGATCCTGCCGGCGAGATGTGATCGGTGGTGATCGAGTCGCCAAACACCCCAAGTGCGCGCGCGGCCGTGATACTGCTCGCGGCCGCTTTCGGCTGCATCTCGAAATCCTGGAAGAACGGCGGCTCGGCAATGTAGGTCGATTTCGGCCAGTTGTACACTTCACCTGCCGCCACGCCCTTGATCTGCTCCCACAGCTTGCCAGGCGCTTCCTTTACTTCGGCGTAGTTTTCCTTGAAGGTCTTGGCGTTCATCGCGAACTTCATCAGCTTGGCAATTTCCGCGGAGTTCGGCCAGATGTCCCCCAGGAAGATATCCTTGCCGCCTTTGCCCTTGCCGACCGGTTCCGTCATCAGGTCCTTGGTCATGTTGCCGGCGATCGCATAGGCGACGACCAGGGGCGGGGAGGCCAGGAAGTTGGAGCGGATATTGGGGTGGATGCGTGCTTCAAAGTTACGGTTGCCCGACAGTACGGCAGACGCAACGATATCGTTCTTCACAATCGCTTCATTGATTTCCGGCGTCAGGTCGCCCGCATTGCCGATGCAGGTGGTGCAGCCATAGGCAGTTACGCCGAAGCCGAGTTTTTCCAGATAGGGCAGCAAACCGGCCGCTTCCAGATACTTGGTCACGACGCGCGATCCGGGCGCAAGCGAAGTCTTGATGTGCGGGTCGACCGTCAATCCGGCTTCCACCGCCTTTTTCGCCAACAGGCCGGCAGCCAGTAGCACGCTTGGGTTAGACGTGTTGGTGCACGATGTGATGGCTGCGATCAGTACATCGCCGTTCTTGATCTTGATCCCGTCCGACGTTTCGTACACGGCATCGAGATCCTCGACCTTCTTGTTGAAGCCGTTTTCAGAAACGGGCTTGGAGAACAAATCGGCGAAGGTGTCCTTGACGTGGCCGATTTCGATGCGGTCCTGGGGACGCTTCGGACCCGCGAGCGACGGAGCGACGGTGCCCAGATCGAGCGTCACGACACTGCTGTAATCGATCTCGCCGGCTTTCGGAATGCCGAACAGCTTTTGTGCCTTGAAATAGGACTCGAATGCGTCGATTTCGGCCTTGCTGCGGCCGGTGCCGCGGAAGTATTCGATGGTGGTATCGTCAACCGGGAAGAAGCCCATCGTCGCGCCATATTCCGGTGCCATGTTGGCGATGGTCGCGCGATCGGTGGTCGACAGGGATTCGGTACCTTCTCCGAAAAATTCGACAAATTTGCCGACCACCTTGTGCTTGCGCAGCAGCTCGGTAATAGTCAGGACGAGGTCGGTTGCAGTCACGCCTTCGCGCAGCATGCCGGTCAGATTGACGCCAACCACATCCGGTGTCAGAAGATAGACCGGTTGACCGAGCATGCCTGCTTCGGCTTCGATGCCGCCCACGCCCCAGCCTACGACCCCGATACCATTGATCATGGTTGTATGGGAGTCCGTGCCGACCAGGGTATCCGGGTAAAACACGCCGCCCCTGTTGTGCACGCCGCGCGCCAGATATTCCAGATTCACCTGATGCACGATGCCGAAGCCCGGAGGCACGACGCCAAAGGTGTCGAATGCCTGCATGCCCCACTTCATGAACTGATAACGCTCGTTGTTGCGCTGGAATTCCAGCTTCATGTTCAGGTCGAGCGCTTTCTTGTCCCGGTAATAATCGATCTGCACGGAGTGGTCAACGACCAGGTCGACCGGAACCAGCGGTTCGATATTCTTCGGCTTCTTGCCCATCCTGGATGCGACACCGCGCATGGCCGCAAGATCGGCGAGGAGTGGGACGCCGGTAAAGTCCTGCAACACAACACGCGCAACGACGAACGGAATCTCATCGACGCGCGCAGCAGTCGGACTCCAGTTTGCAAGTTGCCTGACATGCTCTTCGGTCACTTTCTTGCCGTCGCAATTGCGCAGCACCGACTCCAGCACGATGCGGATCGATACCGGCAAACGCGAAATATTGATGCCAAGCTTTTTTTCCAGCGACGGGAGGGAGTAGAACTTGCCTTTGCGGGAGCCGGAAATCGTGAATTCCTTAAGCGTGTTCAGAGTGTTGCGGGACATAGCCTCTCCTTAATTATTAGAACTGAACGGGTGACTAGCGAATTTCAAACAACACAAACAGGGGGCATGCGCACCCTGTTTGTCATGAATTGGGTATGCTGCTTGTCAGCTTTTCTCGGCAACCTTCTGCGCAGCTTGGTCCGCATTCCTGCATTCGTTGGCCAACTGCCTTCCATGCTTGGAATCGAGTAGCATGCCCTTGGCAGGAATGCCGATCCATACCAGGCCGGACTGTGCGTTCTCGAAACGTTGCGCACCTGTGGTGGTGCCCACGCGCGTCATGAGATGCGTGTGCTTGTTCCAATGCAATGCGATCTGCTGGTCGTCGTTCGTACGGCTGTAAATCGTGATCTTGTTGCCCAGTTCGCAATTGAACGCAATGGGCTGGAGCCCGGAGGTGTCTGGCTCTTTTTCGTCAATTTCCTGAGCCTCGTGCTTGTGCGCTGCGGCCACCTTCTTGCTTGCTGATTTCTTGTTTGCATGACCGGTGGCGGATGCGGCGGTTTCCGCCATCACCGGCGGTGCACCGCAAGCGATGCCGGCGATCAAAAGAATAAATGTAGATAGTTTTTTCATTACTTTGTTTCCTCTAATATGCGCCGGTTTAATTAACTTCATGTGTGCGCCGCATTGTTACAACAAACTCCCTGATGATTCTGGCAATGGCATGCCGCTCGCTTTCGCGCGCTGCAATATCGCCCAATAGTAGCGATAACTGGCGCGGTCGTGCAATTTTCCGTGATGTTGTATTGGTCCCCACTGTGCAGCTTGCGCTTCGCTGAGGATCGCCACCGCTTCACTCACTTCGGAGCTGCGTGGGGAGAGTGCCTTTAAAATTGGCTTGATCTGATCCGGATGGATGCTCCACATGCGGGTATAGCCGAACTCCGCCGAGGCGCGGTGAGCATCGCTGGCAACAACGGAAGTATCCTTGATTTCGGTCGTGACGTTATGTGAGGCGACGATACCGCGGGCATGGCACGCCGCCGCGATTTCCAGCTTGGCGCGCGTTACCAGCGGATGGGTGAACTGGCCCGGAGAACGCATCGCGCTGCCCGGTATCGCGCCGTAATGCGAAGACACGAAATCCATGATCCCGAATGAAAGGCATTCGACTTGCGGAAGTGCCGCAATGGCATGCACGTCGGCGAGCGCACCATGGGTTTCAATTAGGATATGGATCGGCAGCTTCTCGCGGCAGTTTCTTTTTGCATGCTGCTTGATCGCGGCGACAGCGCGCTTTGCGGCGGCCAGATTCTCCACTTTCGGGACAACCAGATAGGCGACCCGTGCCGCAGCCTCGTCGCAAATGATGGCAAGGTCCTGCTCGAAACTGGAATGATTGAGGTCGTGAACCCGTGCGCCGATACGGTCGTAGCGATTGCCTTCGCCGGCGATCAGGGAAGCCACAAGTCTGGCGTGCGCCTCTTCGTTGCCGGCGCTCGCGCCATCCTCGCAGTCGAGGGTGATGTCAAATACTGGCCCAAGCTCTTGCTGCAAGGCAATCGACTTATGCATCAGCTTTTCAGCCCCGGCATAGTGGTCGCAGACCGGAATGGAAACCGGCTTGTGCTTGCCCTGGAATAAGACCTCGGAAGGGTGCATGTGCGGCGTTAAATCAGGTGGTATGCATTGCTGGATGGATCGGTGACATTGCCACCGATCCTGTCCCTTGTAAAGCCTTAACCAACCAGGTGTTTTACGCCTTCACGTTCGTCCATCAGTTCTTTCAGCGTCAGATTGATGCGCTCTTGCGAGAACGCGTCAATGGCCAGACCTTGCACAATCTTGTATTCGCCATTCTCGGTCGTGACCGGGAAGCCGAATACAGTGCCTTCAGGAATGCCGTAAGATCCGTCCGACGGAATGCCCATCGTGGTCCACTTGCCATTGGTGCCAAGCACCCAGTCGCGCACGTGGTCGATTGCTGCGTTGGCCGCAGATGCTGCCGACGACAGACCGCGCGCCTCAATGATCGCAGCGCCGCGCTTGCCGACGGTCGGCAGGAAGGTGTTCTTGTTCCAGTCTTCGTCGTTGATCATTTCCTTGACCGACTTGCCGCCGATGGTCGCAAAGCGATAATCGGCGTACATGGTCGGGGAGTGATTACCCCAGACGCACAGCTTCTCGATCGCGGTAACCGGGTTGCCGGTCTTTTGTGCGATTTGCGACAAGGCGCGGTTGTGGTCCAGGCGCAGCATGGCGGTGAAGTTCTTGGCGGGCAGGCTCGGTGCCGACTTCATCGCGATGTAGGCGTTGGTGTTGGCCGGGTTGCCGACCACCAGAACTTTCACGTTGCGCGATGCGACGGCGTCCAGCGCCTTGCCTTGCACCGTGAAGATCTGCGCATTGGCTTCCAGAAGGTCCTTGCGCTCCATGCCCGGGCCGCGCGGACGTGCGCCAACCAGCAGGGCGACGTCGGCGTCCTTGAATGCCGTCATCGGATCGCTGTGAGCGGTCATGCCGGCCAGCAGCGGGAACGCACAATCGTCAATTTCCATCATCACACCCTTGAGCGCCTTCTGGGCCTTCTCGTCAGGGATTTCGAGCAGTTGCAGGATGACCGGCTGATCTTTGCCCAGCATATCGCCGTTAGCGATGCGGAACAGAAGGGAGTAGCCGATTTGGCCGGCGGCGCCGGTGACGGCAACGCGCATAGGGGCTTTAGCCATGATGAATCTCCAAGTGGGAAGAAAGGACGAAACTCTACGATTTATTCTGTAAGCCTGTAATAATACCGTTGAAAACCTCTTCGGTCATAGCCGGACTGGTGATCCCAACAGTATTTTGTGCAATGCGGTACAAGTACCTGCAACTGGCCCGCATCCTGCGAATGTTGCTCGCGAGTGTAGGCGCACATGAGTAAGCTGTCAACGCCTATCTTATATCTTATATAAGACATATCACCGAATACTTTTTGCTAGACGGCAATGGCGCTTTTGTGGTGAAATCATGGGTTATGAGTTCAGCTCCGGCCAATTTGACGAATATCGGCGCACCTGGTGCAGGGGTCGGTGTTTCTGCTCCCGGAAGCTCTCCTACCTTCAGTCCCCTTTACCAGCAAATCAAGGCGCTCATCACGCAAAGCCTGCAGACGGGCGAGTGGAAGCCGGGTGAATTGATTCCCAGCGAGGTGGAGCTCGCAAACCGCTTCAAGGTCAGCCAGGGTACCGTTCGCAAGGCGATCGACGAACTCGCCGCGGAAAATCTGGTGGTTCGTCGCCAAGGAAAGGGAACCTTTGTCGCGACGCATCACGAAGCCCGCGCGCAATACCGCTTTCTGAGGCTGATGCCGGACACCGGCGAACCTCACAATCCCGACAACAAGATCCTCGAAGTCAAGCGTCTGCGCGCGCCTGCGGAGGTCGCTCGCCTGCTTGATATCAAGTCCGGCGACTCCGTCATCTTCATCAAGCGCGTCCAGGCCTTCGATGGCGCGCCGACGATCGTCGAGGAGCTGTGGCTGCCGGGAGTGATTTTCAAGGGCCTGACGGCGGAGCGCCTGGTGGAATACAAGGGGCCGATGTACGGACTGTTCGAGACCGAATTCGGTACTCGCATGATTCGGGCAACCGAGCGGATTCGCGCCGTGAGTGCGGACGATGAGACGGCGGAGTTGTTGGGGATTGCGAAGACCACGCCCTTGTTGAGTGTGGAGCGTGTGTCATTTACGTATGGAGACAAGCCGGTCGAGGTGCGGCGAGGGCTCTATCTGACCGACCGCCATCATTATCAAAACGAATTGAGTTGAATGCGGGAGTCCCGGGTTTGCAATAAGGGATATTCCTCGCTTGACAACCAGAGATTTAGGGTGCGTTAAAGATTACTATTGGTGTGCTGCACAAAAATCGGCGAAAATTACGGGATTATCAAGTCTGGGAGGTGTTGTTATGTCTGAAGCCGTGAAAAAGGATCGGCGTCAATTTGGTGTCATGACTTTTGCGCAAACGGTGCATTACCGGTTGCCGCTGGCGGGAATCGTGTCCATCTTGCATCGCATCAGCGGCCTGTTGATGTTTGTGTTGTTGCCCTTCATTCTGTATTTGCTCGACAAGAGCCTGACTTCCGAAATTTCCTTTGAATATTTCAAGGGATACACCTCCCACTTCCTGGTTAAGCTGGCAATTCTTGCGCTGGTTTGGTCCTATCTGCATCACCTCTCTGCCGGCATTCGCCATCTGGTCATGGATCTTCATATCGGCCTCGACAAAGACAGTGCGCGCAAGTCGTCCGTTACAGTTCTTGCTGTCAGTCTGCCGCTGACCGTGCTGGTTGCGTTGAAATTATTTGGAGCTTTTTAAGATGGCAAACAACAACATTGGACCGAAGCGCCTGGTTGTCGGCGCACATTACGGCACCCGTGACTGGCTTGCTCAGCGTATGACCGCGGTGGTGATGGCGCTGTATACGGTCATTCTTCTGATTTCGTTTTTAAGCGGCCAGAATTTCAGCTACGAAGGCTGGGCCGGCTTGTTCTCGCATCAATGGTTCAAGGTGGCGACTTTCGTCGCGATGCTGTCGCTGTTCTACCACGCATGGGTTGGTGTGCGCGACGTCTTGATGGATTACTGCACCAAGTCTGTCGGCCTTCGACTCGCATTGGAAGTTGCCGTGGTCCTGTGGCTGGTCGGTTGCGCCGGTTGGGCGGCGCAGATTATCTGGAGAGTGTAATCGTGGTAGCAGTCAAACAATCCATTCCAACACGCCGCTTCGATGCGGTTATCGTCGGAGCCGGTGGTTCCGGTATGCGCGCGTCGCTGCAACTGGCTGAAGCCGGCCTGAACGTCGCGGTCCTGTCCAAGGTTTTTCCGACTCGTTCGCACACGGTTGCTGCGCAGGGCGGCATTGGCGCCTCGCTCGGCAACATGGCTGAGGACAATTGGTACTGGCACATGTTCGACACCGTCAAGGGTGGCGACTATCTGGGCGACCAGGATGCCATCGAATTCATGTGTCGTGAGGCTCCGAAGGTCGTGTATGAGCTCGAACACTTCGGTATGCCGTTCGACCGCAATCCGGATGGCACGATCTACCAGCGTCCGTTCGGCGGCCATACCGCGAACTTTGGCGAAAAGCCTGTACAGCGCGCCTGCGCGGCCGCGGACCGTACCGGTCATGCTCTGCTGCACACTCTGTACCAGCGCAATGTCCGCGCCAAGACTCATTTCTTCGTCGAGTGGATGGCGATCGACCTGATCCGTGATCAGGACGGCGATATCCTCGGCGTCGTCGCCCTGGAGATGGAAACCGGCGACGTGATGATTCTCGAGGCCAAGACGACCTTGTTCGCGACCGGTGGAGCAGGGCGCATCTTTGCGGCCTCCACCAATGCATTCATCAACACGGGCGATGGCATGGGCATGGCAGCTCGCGCCGGCCTGCCGTTGCAGGACATGGAATTCTGGCAATTCCATCCGACGGGCGTGTCCGGTGCCGGCGTCTTGATTACCGAAGGCGTGCGTGGCGAGGGCGGCATTCTGATCAACGCCAACGGCGAGCGCTTCATGGAGCGCTATGCGCCGACGCTGAAGGATCTGGCGCCGCGTGACTTCGTATCGCGCTCGATGGACCAGGAAATCAAGGAAGGCCGCGGTTGCGGTCCGAACAAGGATCACGTCTTGCTGGACCTGCGTCACATCGGCGCCGACACCATCAAGAAGCGTTTGCCTTCAATTCTGGAAATCGGCCACAAGTTCGCGAATGTGGACGCGACCAAGGAACCGATTCCGGTTGTGCCGACCATTCACTACCAGATGGGTGGTATTCCCACCAACATTCATGGCCAGGTCGTCGCGCCGAAAAACGGTAATCCGAGCGATGTCGTGAATGGCATGTACGCTATCGGTGAATGCGCATGCGTATCGGTCCACGGCGCAAACCGCCTCGGTACCAATTCGCTGCTCGACCTCGTGGTATTCGGTCGTGCCGCGGGTAACCATATCGTTGCATCCAACCTGAAACAGAAGAATCACAAGCCGCTGCCTGCAGATGCTGCCGATGCCGCGCTGGAACGTATGGCGCGTCTGGAAACCAGCACGGGTTCCGAACGTGTGCAGGACGTGGCAAATGCAATTCGCTCCACGATGCAACAATATTGCGGCGTATTCCGTACCGACGATCTGCTGCAAACTGGCAGGCAGAAGATTCTTGAGCTGGATGAGCGCCGCAAGCACGTCGCGTTCAAGGACAAATCGAAGGTGTTCAACACGGCGCGTGTTGAAGCGCTCGAACTGGACAATCTGATTGAAACCGCGAAGGCGACCATCGTGTCCGCTGCAGCTCGCAAGGAATCGCGTGGTGCCCACGCGCACCGCGACTACGAGAAGCGCGACGACGAAAACTGGATGAAGCACACGCTGTGGTTCTCCGAAGGCAACCGCCTCGACTACAAGCCGGTCAATACCAAACCGCTGACCGTTGAAACCTTCAAGCCTAAAGCACGTACTTTCTAAGGTAGGAACATGGCACGTACCCTCAAATTTCAGATTTACCGCTACGACCCGGACAAGGACGCCAAGCCGTACATGCAAGACCTGACGGTGACTTTGAAGGACACCGACAAGATGCTGCTGGATGCCTTGCAGCGCATCAAGGCTGACGTCGACGATTCCCTGGCGTTGCGCCGTTCCTGCCGTGAAGGCGTGTGCGGCTCCGACGCCATGAACATCAATGGCAAGAATGGACTGGCCTGCACGACAAACCTGAACGAACTGACCGAGCCGATCGTGTTGCGTCCGCTGCCCGGCTTGCCGGTGATCCGCGACCTCATCGTGGACATGACGCAGTTCTTCAAGCAGTACCACTCGATCAAGCCGTACCTGATCAACGAAACGCTTCCGCCGGAAAAGGAGCGTCTGCAGAGCCCGGAGGAACGGGAAGAGCTGGATGGTCTGTACGAGTGCATTCTCTGCGCATGCTGTTCTACGTCCTGCCCGTCGTTCTGGTGGAATCCGGACAAGTTCGTCGGCCCTGCCGGATTGCTTCAGGCCTATCGCTTCATCGCAGACAGCCGCGATCTGGCAACCAACGAGCGCCTGGACAACCTCGAAGACCCATATCGTTTGTTCCGCTGTCACTCGATCATGAACTGTGTTGACGTTTGTCCGAAGGGCCTGAATCCGAACAAGGCGATCGGCAAGATCAAGGAAATGCTGGTTCGCCGTACTGTATAGAATCACACATGGCGGAAGGCGAGTTTCGCTTCCGCCGTATTTCACGAGCTTTTCGGAAATTTCTCCGGAGGGCTCATGAAATAGAACGAATGAGGAATTATGTCTGCACCCCATCAAGCCGATCCGGTAAAGCGTGCGCGTTTGCGCTGGAGAGCGCGGCGCGGTTTGCTCGAGAACGATCTCCTGGTGACGCGGTTTCTGGACGCGCACGAGGAAACGCTGACGGATGAAGAGGTTGATGCATTTTCGCGCCTGATGGATTTGGCGGACAACGAATTGATGGACCTGCTTCTGGGACGTAAGGATCCTTCGGGCGATGTCGACCTGCCTCACGTCCATGCATTGCTGGCTCGGATGCGCGCTGCCTGAGACATCTCCATCAGCTTTTTGTTTTTCGCGTTTTTTTACTTCGACTCACCCCTCCTCATTTGAAGGAAGAGCCATGAACAACTCTGAGACCAAAGCAACGCTATCGTTCTCCGACGGTTCCCCGTCGCTGGACCTTCCCATCTATAAGGGCACGATTGGCCCGGATGTCATCGATATCCGCAAGTTGTATGGTGCGACAGGCAAATTCACCTACGACCCAGGATTCATGTCCACAGCAGCCTGCAACTCGTCGATCACGTATATCGACGGTGACAAGGGTGAGTTGCTGTACCGTGGCTACCCGATCGAACAGTTGGCAGTCAACTGCGACTTCCTCGAAACCTGCTACCTGCTGCTGAACGGCGAGTTGCCGAACGCTGCACAGAAGCAGAAGTTCGTCGATACCGTCACCAATCATACGATGGTGCACGAGCAGATGCAGTTCTTCTTCCGCGGTTTCCGTCGCGACGCGCATCCGATGTCGGTGCTGGTTGGTACCGTCGGCGCGCTGGCTTCCTTCTATCACGACTCGCTCGACATCAACTCGCCGACGCACCGTGAAGTGTCCGCAATCCGTCTGATTGCGAAGATGCCGACGCTGGTCGCCATGGCATACAAATATTCGATCGGCCAACCTTTCGTTTATCCGCGTAACGACCTGTCCTACAGCGCGAACTTCATGCGCATGATGTTCGCAACGCCGTGCGCAGAGTACAAGGTTAACGACGTGCTGGTGCGCGCACTCGATCGCATCCTGATCCTGCACGCCGATCACGAACAGAATGCATCGACCTCGACCGTGCGTCTGGCTGGCTCCTCTGGCGCCAATCCGTTCGCCTGTATCGCTGCCGGTATCGCCTGCCTGTGGGGCCCGGCTCACGGCGGTGCAAACGAGGCAGCGCTCAACATGCTGGAAGACATCCAGCGCGATGGTGGCGTGGAACGCATCGGCGAATTCATCGCCAAGGTCAAGGACAAGAACTCGAACGTCAAGCTGATGGGCTTCGGTCACCGCGTCTACAAGAATTACGACCCGCGTGCCAAGCTGATGCGCGAAACCTGCCATGAAGTGCTGACGGAACTCGGCCTGCACGATGACCCGCTGTTCAAGCTCGCCATGGCCCTGGAGAAGATCGCTCTCGAGGACGACTACTTCGTACAGCGCAAGCTCTACCCAAACGTCGACTTCTACTCCGGCATCGTTCAACGTGCCCTCGGCATCCCGGTTTCGCTGTTCACCGGTATCTTCGCGATGGCTCGCACGGTTGGCTGGATCGCTCAGTGGAACGAGATGATTTCCGATCCGGAGCAGAAGATCGGCCGTCCGCGCCAACTGTTCGTCGGCGCGACCAAGCGCGACGTTCCTCCGATGGCAAAGCGCGGCTGATACAACATCCGCACAAAAAAGCGAGCCCGCGCGGCTCGCTTTTTTATTGGTCAAAGTAAATGTGCTATTCTAGCGGTTCCAAAAATTTGGAACCCACTTCAGGTCGTCACGTAGCCCTTCCCCCCACAACTTGATGTGCGATCCGCTAACCGGTCAGGCCGTGTCGCGGAAGGTTATATAAACCCGCTAATCTCGCGAAACGCGAAGAAAGGTGAGCAAGATGATGCAGCAGTATTTCTCCAATTCATATTTGTTTGGAGGCAACGCACCGTACGTAGAGGAATTGTACGAAGCGTATCTGAACAATCCCGGATCCGTTCCCGACAACTGGCGCGCATACTTCGATGCGATGCAGCATGTGCCTGCGGTCGATGGCTCCAATAAACCTGACGTTGCTCACGCACCGGTTATCGCCTCCTTTGCGGAGCGCGCCAAGCAGGGCCCGATCCGTACAGTCAGTGCGACAGCCGATGCTGAAATGGGCCGCAAGCGTGTCGCTGCCACGCAATTGATTGCTGCTCACCGCTTCCTCGGTAACCGCTGGGCCAATCTTGACCCGCTCCAACGCCAAGAACGTCCGAATATTCCCGAGCTCGAGCCGAGCTTCTACGGTTTCACCGATGCCGACATGGACATCGTGTTCAATATCAGCAACACGTACTTCGGCCCGGAAACCGCATCATTGCGCGACTTGCTGCAATCCTTGCGCGACACCTACTGCCGTTCGATCGGCGCAGAATTCATGTACATGAGCGATCCGGCGCAGAAGCGCTGGATGCAGGAGCGACTTGAGTCGGTGCGCTCGACACCGAATTTCTCCGCAGAAAAGAAAAAACATATTCTTGAGCGCCTGACCGCCGCAGAAGGCCTCGAGCGGTATCTGCACACTCGCTATGTCGGTCAGAAACGCTTTTCGCTTGAAGGCGGCGAGAGCTTCATTGCCTCGCTCGATGAATCGATCCGTCGTGCTGGCGAGAAGGGCATTCAGGAAATCGTGATCGGTATGGCGCACCGCGGGCGTCTGAACGTGCTGGTCAACACACTCGGCAAAATGCCGCAGGACCTGTTCGCCGAATTCGAAGGCCGGCATGCCGACGATTTGCCCGCCGGCGACGTCAAATACCATCAAGGTTTCTCCTCCGATATTTCGACTCCCGGTGGTCCGATTCATCTCTCGCTGGCATTCAACCCGTCGCATCTCGAGATCGTCAACCCGGTTGTCGAAGGTTCGGTCAAGGCGCGCATGGAGCGCCGCGGCGACAAGGACGGCTCGCAAGTCATGCCGATCCTGGTGCATGGCGATGCAGCGTTCGCCGGCCAGGGCGTCGTGATGGAAACATTGAACCTCGCGCAAACCCGCGGTTACGGCACGGGCGGCACACTCCATATCGTCATCAACAATCAGATCGGTTTCACCACCTCTGACCCACGTGATACGCGCTCCACGCTGTATTGCTCGGACGTCGTCAAGATGATTGAAGCGCCTGTGCTGCATGTGAACGGTGACGATCCGGAAGCAGTTGTGCTGGCCACCCAGATCGCGCTTGATTTCCGTCTGGAGTTCAAGAAAGACGTCGTCGTCGACATCATTTGTTACCGCAAACTCGGCCACAACGAACAAGACACACCTGCATTGACGCAGCCGCTGATGTACAAGAAGATCGGCCAGCACCCCGGCACGCGCAAGCTGTATGCGGACAAGCTCGTCACGCAAGGCACGATTTCGCCGGATGCAGGCGACGCATTGGTGAAGGCCTATCGCGATGCGATGGACGCCGGCAAGCACACCGTCGACCCGGTTATCTCGAACTTCAAGAGCAAGTACGCGGTCGACTGGATGCCGTTCCTCAATCGCAAATGGACCGACGCAGCCGACACGGCTGTTCCGATGGCGGAATTGAAACGCCTTGCCGAGCGCATTACGACAGTGCCGGAAGGTTTCAAGGTACACCCGCTGGTTGAGAAGGTTCTTGCCGATCGTGCCGCAATGGGTCGCGGTGAAATCAACCTCGACTGGGGTATGGGCGAGCATCTCGCTTATGCATCGCTGGTATCGTCAGGCTACGCAGTGCGTCTGACTGGCCAGGACGCTGGTCGCGGCACGTTCACGCATCGTCATTCCGTGTTGCACGACCAGAAGCGCGAGCGCTGGGATGCGGGCACGTTCATCCCGCTGCAGAACGTCTCCGAAACTCAGGCTCCGTTCACCGTTATCGACTCCGTGCTGTCGGAAGAAGCGGTCCTCGGCTTTGAATACGGGTACTCCACGGCCGAGCCGAATACCCTGACCATCTGGGAAGCGCAATTCGGTGACTTCGCCAACGGCGCGCAGGTGGTGATTGACCAGTTCATCAGTTCCGGCGAAGTGAAGTGGGGGCGCGCATCCGGTCTCGTGATGATGTTGCCGCATGGTTATGAAGGCCAGGGGCCGGAACACTCGTCTGCACGCATCGAGCGCTACCTGCAGCTGTGCGCCGATAACAACATGCAAGTGGTTCAGCCGACCACGGCGTCGCAGATATTCCATCTGCTGCGTCGCCAGGTGATTCGCCTGTTCCGCAAGCCGCTGGTCATTGCCACGCCGAAGTCCCTGCTGCGCAACAAGGATGCAGGATCTCCGTTGTCTGAACTGGCGAAGGGATCGTTCCAGACAGTGATCGGCGAGGTCGACGAGAAGATCGATGCGAAGAAGGTCAAGCGCGTGCTCGCATGCTCCGGCAAGGTGTATTACGACCTGGTCAATGCACGCAAGGAGCGCGGCGCGTCCGACGTCGCGATCATTCGTGTCGAGCAGCTGTATCCGTTCCCGCACAAGGCATTTGCCGCGGAACTGAAGAAGTTCCCGAACTTCACGGAACTGGTGTGGACCCAGGACGAGCCGCAGAATCAGGGCCCGTGGTTCCAGATTCAGCACAATATTTTCGAGAATCTGGACGAGGGGCAGAAGCTGGCCTATGCAGGTCGTCCGGCCAGCGCATCGCCTGCTGTCGGTTACTACGACAAGCACTATGCGCAGCAGAAAGCATTGATCGACACAGCATTCTCGAAGCTGAAAGGCTTCGTCCTGACGAAATAAAGACCCGACGGCGCGCTAGAAGCTGGCGCGCCGCACGAACAAACCGAAACGGAGAGTTACATGGCTATCATTGAAGTGAAAGTTCCGCAATTGTCGGAGTCCGTGGCAGAAGCAACCCTGCTGCAGTGGCACAAAAAAGTCGGCGAGGCTGTGGCCCGCGACGAAAACCTGATTGATATCGAAACTGACAAAGTCGTCCTCGAATTGCCGGCGCCTGACGCAGGCGTGCTTGTTGAAGTCCTCAAGGGTGACGGAAGCACCGTTGTCGCAGGCGAAGTGATCGCCAGGCTCGATACCGAAGCAAAAGCCGGTGCTGTCGCCGCGCCGGCCGCCGCTGCTGCGCCTCAGAAAGCGGCAGAACCGGTTGCTGCTGCTTCCGCTCCTGCCGCGGCAAGCGCTTCAGCTGGCATTGCCATGCCCGCTGCGGCAAAGATGCTTGCCGACAACAGCATGACCACCTCGCAAGTTGCCGGAACCGGCAAGGACGGGCGCGTAACCAAGGGCGACGTCATCAATGCGCTGCAAAGCAAGCCGGCAGCACCCGCGCCGGCAGCCGCACTGAAGCCGGCTCTGCAACAAATCGCCGCCCCGGTGAAGCTCGATCTCGCGAATCGTCCTGAAGAGCGCGTGCCGATGAGCCGTCTGCGCGCCCGTATCGCCGAGCGCCTGCTGCAGTCGCAGGCAACCAACGCGATCCTGACTACGTTCAACGAAGTGAACATGCAGCCGGTCATGGATCTGCGCAACAAGTACAAGGACAAGTTCGAGAAGGAGCACGGCGTCAAGCTGGGCTTCATGTCCTTCTTCGTCAAGGCAGCTGTTGCGGCGCTCAAGAAGTATCCGGTCATTAACGCTTCGGTTGATGGCAACGACATCGTTTACCACGGCTATTTCGACATCGGTATCGCAGTCGGTTCCCCCCGCGGTCTGGTGGTGCCGATTCTGCGCGATGCTGATCAAATGACGATTGCCGACATCGAGAAGAAGATCGCCGAGTTCGGCGTGAAGGCCAAGGACGGCAAGCTGACGCTCGAAGAGCTGACCGGCGGCACCTTCTCCATTTCGAATGGCGGCGTATTCGGTTCCATGCTTTCGACTCCGATCATCAACCCGCCGCAATCCGCAATTCTCGGCGTGCATGCAACCAAGGATCGCGCCGTTGTCGAAAACGGCCAGATCGTTATCCGCCCGATGAACTATCTGGCCATGTCGTACGACCACCGCATCATCGACGGCCGTGAAGCAGTGCTTGGTCTGGTCGCGATGAAGGACGCGCTGGAAGATCCGGCGCGCCTGTTGCTGGATCTGTAAAGGCATCACGCATGGTGCACACGGAGCCTGGAAATATCCGGCTCTGTGTGCGTTGCCTGTTTTGCGGCGAAACGGATAACGAAGAAGGTTAATAATATGTCAAAAAATTTTGATGTGGTCGTCATCGGCGGCGGCCCTGGCGGATACATTGCAGCGATTCGTGCTGCGCAACTGGGCTTCAACACGGCTTGTATCGATGATTGGAAAAATGCAAAGGGTGGCCCGGCGCCTGGCGGCACTTGCACCAATGTCGGTTGCATTCCTTCGAAGGCTTTGTTGCAATCGTCCGAGCACTACGAACATGCAGGGCATGCGTTCGCTGATCACGGCATCGAGGTTAAAGGCCTGGCCATGAATGTCGGCCAAATGCTGGCGCGCAAGGAAACGATCGTCAAGCAGAACAACGACGGCATCCTGTATCTGTTCAAGAAGAACAAGGTCACGTTCTTCCATGGACGTGGCTCGTTTGTAAAAGGGGATGCAGGCGGCTATGAAATCAAGGTAAGCGGTGGCACCGAAGAAACCATCACCGGCAAGCATATCGTGGTTGCTACCGGCTCCAACCCGCGTGCCTTGCCCAATACCGCTTTTGATGAAAAGCTGATTCTTTCGAATACCGGTGCACTGGCGATCGATGCCGTGCCAAAGAAGCTGGGCGTGATCGGCGCCGGCGTCATCGGTCTCGAAATGGGCAGCGTATGGCGCCGCCTGGGGGCAGAAGTCACGGTGCTGGAAGCATTGCCGGCTTTCCTCGGCGCTGTGGATGAGCAGATTGCCAAGGAAGCGCAAAAATTGTTCGCCAAACAGGGCCTGTCAGTCAGCCTCGGCGTCAAGATTGGCGCGATCACCGCGGGCAAGAAGGAAGTGACGGTTGAATATACCGACGACAAGGGCGCCGCGCAAAAGGCCGTATTCGACAAACTGATCGTATCGATCGGTCGCATTCCGAACACGAACGGCTTGAATGCGGAAGGTGTCGGGCTCAAGCTGGATGAGCGCGGTTTTGTCGCGGTCGATGGCGACTGCAAGACCAACCTGCCAAACGTCTGGGCGGTAGGCGACGTCGTGCGCGGCCCGATGCTGGCACACAAGGCAGAGGAAGAGGGCGTTGCAGTTGCCGAGCGCATTGCCGGTCAGCACGGGCATGTGAACTTCAACACAATTCCCTGGGTCATATATACGTCACCGGAAATTGCCTGGGTCGGCAAGACCGAGCAGCAGTTGAAGGCGGACGGCGTTGCGTACAAGGCGGGAACCTTCCCATTCATGGCCAACGGCCGTGCTCGCGCTCTTGGCGATACCTCTGGCATGGTGAAGTTTCTGGCCGATGCCAAGACCGACGAAATTCTCGGCGTGCACATCGTCGGGCCGATGGCATCCGAGCTGATTTCGGAGGCGGTTGTTGCGATGGAGTTCCGCGCTTCGTCGGAAGACATCGCTCGGATCTGCCACGCGCATCCGTCTTTGTCCGAAGCGACCAAGGAAGCGGCGCTGGCGGTGGACAAGCGTTCGCTCAATTTCTAGGAGCCCCTATGCGTCACTCGATTCTGTTGTTGTCTATTGCGCTTGGAGCGTGCGCAACGACGGGGTCGAGCGGCGGCCTCATTACCTTTGAAACTGCCTCGGGCGGGCAACCGTTGCCGGGAGCCCATTGTGCCGTCAGTACCAATGCGGGAAACTGGAACGTGACGACTCCGACGACGGTTGTCGTGGGGAGCGCCAATGGTGACTTGCGTGTAACGTGCAACAAGGACGGCTACCGCGCATCGGAAGTGCTCTACCGGCCGTCGAGCCCCGTTGGATCCAGCGTTGGAGTAGGCGCTGGTGGTGGCGGAGGTCATGTCGGGGTAGGTGTCGGGCTCAGTTTTCCGGTCAATCTTGGTGGTGGAACATATCCGTCGCGGGTAACGGTGGACATGAACCCGCAATGAGTCCTTCAAGGTGTATCAACCGAAGTGACGCAGACAGGGCATAATTTACAGAAGTTGCGCTTAAGTATCGCTGAGTTGATGTAGTGGGCGAGCGTGTCTCGCCCATTTTTATGTCGACCTGTCAAAGACGAGCGAATCGGTTGAATCGAATGCAATGCAGGAACAAGTGAAGTAACAAAATATGAACGTCAGGGAGTTCTACGAACACGCGCTCGCGCAGCGCGGCTATGCGTCCGACGAGGCGCAACTGCAGGCAGTGGCGCGCTTGCAGCAGGCGTTTGAGGAGTGGGGTGCCTACAAATCGCAACGGTCCAGCAAGATCAAACGCCTGATCAGCCGGCCCGAAGTGCCGCGTGGCGTCTACATGTGGGGAGGAGTCGGGCGCGGCAAGTCCTTCCTCATGGACAGCTTCTATTCGGTTGTCCCTGTTGTTCGCAAGACGCGATTGCATTTCCATGAATTCATGCGCGGCGTGCATCGTCAGCTCGATGATCTGAAAGGCGTCGCCGATCCATTGGATGAAGTCGCACGCCGTATTGCAAAGAAGTATCGGCTGATCTGCTTTGACGAGTTTCACGTATCCGATATTGCGGATGCGATGATCTTGTATAACCTGCTGAAAGCCTTGTTCGATAACGGCGTGTCGTTTGTGATGACCTCCAACTACGCACCCGACTCACTGTATCCGGATGGCTTGCACCGCGACCGCATTCTGCCGGCGATTGCTTTGCTGAATGACAAGCTGGACGTGTTGAATGTCGACGCGGGCCGCGATTATCGCAAAAGAACCCTCGAGCAGGTCGAGATGTATCACACGCCCTTGGGGGCCGCTGCGGATCATGCGCTGCGCAATGCTTTCGCCGATCTCGCCGAAACGTCGGACGAGGATCCGATCATTCACATCGAGGCCCGCGAAATCAAGTCGCTGCGGCGCGCGGGCGGTGTCATCTGGTTCGACTTTTCCACCTTGTGCGGCGGACCGCGTTCGCAAAACGATTATCTCGAAATCGCGAGCTGTTTTCATACCGTCATCTTGTCGGGTGTTCCATGCATGTCTGCGGCCATGTCTTCCGAAGCACGTCGATTTACCTGGTTGATTGACGTTTTGTACGATCACAAAGTGAAGCTGCTGATGTCGGCTGAAGTGGAGCCCGAGCTGCTCTATACGCAGGGCGCGCTTGCCAATGAATTTCATCGCACGGTTTCGCGCATCATCGAAATGCAGTCGTCGGAATACATGACCAGCGAGCGCCGCGATGTCGTCGGTTCGATTGCATGAGCATTACCGGATAATCGCGGAGGCCATCTGAATTTCGTCATGTCTGAATTACGCCAATCGGCTGCCTTTCGCAGCGCCTTCGTTTGCCTCGCATTTGCGACTGCCGTACTGTTTTCCTCTGCAGCGCCGGCGCAGCAATCCGCAGCTGATTCGTCGACAAGCGTCGCCGCTCGGTATCCTGCCGGATCGATCAAGTCAGTCGGAATGGCCGACGCTGCATTGGCTGATGCGAACAAGGAGCGGTCGGAGATTCAGGCGCGTTTCGCTGCGGCGGAACAAGCCTGTCAATCGAAGTTTTTTGCGACATCATGCATCGAGCATGCAAAAGAGCATCGTCGCGAGGCGCTGATGCGTTTGCGTGCCGTCGAGATCGAGGCACACACTTTCAAGCGGCAAATACGCGTGACCGAGCGGGATCAGGCGTTGGCGAGCAAGCCGCCCAAGGAAGATTCCAGGCGGGAGCAGGCCGAGCACCGCAAAGCCGACCGGCCGACCAATGGCAAGAGTCCTGCCGAGAATGCGCAGGAGGAGAAGGCCGTAGAGCCTGGGCGTAAATTGCAAACCACAATCTTTTCCGACCGTGCGGCTCGCCATGAAGAAAAGCTGAAGGAAATCCGTGCGGAAGAAGCTGCGAATGCGAAAAAGCGCGCGGAAAATGTAGCGGCTTACGAGAGAAAAGTGGCGGAAGCCAAAGAACACCAAAAGCAAGTCGAGGCCAAAAAAGCGGAAAAGGAAGAAAAGCGTCGGAGCAAGCAGGCGTCGCAGCCGGCACAGCAATGATCCGCGCGGCGATTGCGAGCTGAAGACATCCTCCGACGCCGAATCCGGATCAACTTACACGGCGCGCTTCATTTTGCTGACGGTATAGCCCTTGGCTTCCTTGGGAGGTTCGACGAGTCTTACGATGGCGAGCGTGCAGTTGTCGCCGGTGCCGTCCTGGGCGCGTTCCCGCGCCTTGTTAATCAGCATTTCAGATGCCTGCCGCGGCGAATTCATCGCAATCGCGGCGCCCAGTTCCGTATCGGAAAAATAATGCCAAAGGCCATCCGTGCAAAGCAGGAAGGAGTCTCCTGCTTTCAGGCCATCGTGACGGGCGATGCTTACTTCCGGCTCGTTCTCGTGCGACCCCAATGCATTGACGAGGACGTTCGAGAGCTGATGGTTCTGCGCCTCCTCGCGTGGCAGCTTGCCTTCCTTGACCAGCATTTCCACATACGAGTGGTCGACGGTCCGGTCGGCGCAATTCGGGCCGTCGAATCGATAGAGGCGTGAATCGCCGACATGTGCCCAGATCGCGCTTCTCTCTGGCGTGATGACCAGTGCGACCATTGTGCTGTGCGGCTTCTTTTCGGACGAAATAGCGCTCAGTTTGATGATGGTATGCGCGTCATGCGCAATCGATTCCAGCATCTTCTCGACCTTGTCCGTCTGGGGGGAGAACAGGTCAAAGGCGAGTTTTGCGGTGCGAATGACTTGTTCGGCAGCCAGCGCGCCGCCGCTCAATCCTCCCATGCCATCGGCGACAATCGCCATGATGTAACCGGGAGCTCTGGGCGCAGCAAACAATGCCGTGCGATCCTGTTGCTCCTTGCGATCGCCGATATGCTGGCCGGTACCTGCCTCAATCTTGTATTGGCTCATGGGTGTGGGGTGGATTAAACTGCTGAGTGGCAAAAAATTATTACATGTGGCAAAGCAGCGCCTGATATTTGTAGGCGTTTGTTACATTTTTTAGTCATTATCCGTGGTAATTAACAACAGCCGATTATTGCTGATACGCATCACGTTCTTTTTTTGCCCATCAACCAGTGTCACCGGGGCTTATCCTGTAAGCGTGCTATACGCCCAAGGCTTTCACTCTTAAAATACAGTTTGTCGCGTCCATTTCACAGATCATGATTCCACTGGAAGACATACAACGCAAAATCGTCGAGTTGGAGGTAGAACATCGCGATCTGGATGCGGTCATCGATCTTTTGACCCGCGATGTCCTGCACGACGAGCTTCAGTTGCGGCGTTTGAAAAAACGCAAGCTTCAGCTTAAGGATCATATAACATTGCTGAAAATGCAACTAATTCCCGATATTCCCGCCTGATTTTTTCAGGACATGGGAATTCAATCTCCCTGATTGCCATCCGCTTTGACAGAACACACCGCTTCATCGCCCGTCCAGGGCAATCACGACGCCGACATCGATCAGTTGTTTGACGCGAATGGACCGCTGAGCCAGGCGGTGAGCGGCTTTCGCCCTCGACAGTCGCAAACCGAGATGGCCAAGGCGATTGCTGCGGCCATCAGCGAGCAGAAAACCCTGATCGCGGAGGCGGGCACCGGCACGGGCAAAACCTTTGCGTACCTGGTGCCTGCGCTGCTCTGGGGAGGGAAGGTCGTCCTGTCGACGGGAACCAAGAATTTGCAAGACCAGCTTTATCTGCGCGACATTCCCACCGTTCGCAAGGCGCTCAACGCCCCGGTGTCGGTCGCACTTCTGAAAGGCCGGGCCAACTATGTGTGCCATTTTCATCTCGAACGTACGCTGCAGAATGGCAGGCTGACGTCGCGCGAGGATGTGGGATATTTGAGAGAGATTTCACGTTTCATCAAGACGACGAGTTCGGGGGACAAGGCTGAATTGTCCAAGGTTCCCGAATCTGCGCCGGTCTGGAATCTCGTGACCTCGACACGCGACACCTGTCTTGGTGCCGAGTGCCAGTATTATCAGGATTGTTTCGTCATGAAGGCGCGCAAGGAGGCGCAGCAGGCGGATGTCGTCGTCGTCAATCACCATTTATTTTTTGCCGATGTCGCGCTGAAGGACACCGGCGTCGCGGAGCTGCTGCCCTCGGCAAATACCATCATCTTTGATGAGGCACACCAGCTGCCGGAAACTGCGACGCTGTTTTTCGGCGAGACCGTGTCGACGTCGCAGATACTTGAGTTGTGCCGTGATGTTCTGGCCGAAGGCCTGGCACACGCGCGCGACGGTGCCGAATGGGCGAAGGTAGTTTCGCCGGTCGAGCGCGCTGCGCGCGATTTGCGGCTTGCTTTTCCGCAGGATGTCGTACGGCTCGCAATCAATCAGATCGCGCCGTCCAGTGTTTTCTTTCCGACGCTGGAGAAATTGCAGGACGAACTCGACGCAATGACGGCTGTGCTGGAAAAACAGGCGGAGCGGGCCGAAACCATCGAGCAATGTCGGACCAGGGCGATCGAGTTCGGCAACAAGCTGAGCGCGTGGACAAAAGCGCAAAACCTTAATGCCGACAATGCCGAGCCGGGGCAGGAACGCGTGCTGTGGGTCGAAGCATTTTCCTCATCCTTGCAACTGCATCAGACGCCGCTGTCGATTGCGCCGATATTCAGCAAGCAGCGCGAAGGATCGCCGCGCACATGGATTTTCACGTCGGCCACGCTCGCGGTGAAAAATGATTTCAATCATTACACGTCGCAGATGGGACTCTGGAATGAACCGGCGCAATCCTGGCCAAGTCCGTTCGATTACGGACGGCAGGGACTGCTGTATGTGCCGGAGAGTTTGCCGGAGCCGAATTCGCTAGCCTATACCGACGCAGTAATCGATGCCGCATTGCCCGTGATTGAGGCGTCGGGTGGACGGGCTTTCCTTCTCTGCACCACGATACGCGCGGTCAATCGTGCAGCCGAGCGCTTCCGTGAGGAGTTTGAAAAACGCAAACTGCCTTTTCCCCTTTTCGTACAAGGCGAGGCGGGCCGGACCGAATTGCTCGATCGCTTTCGTGCAGCGGGAAACGCCGTGCTCATCGGCAGTCAGAGTTTCTGGGAGGGAGTCGATGTGCGTGGCGAGGCGCTGTCGTTGGTCATCATTGACAAGCTGCCGTTCTCACCGCCGGACGATCCGGTACTGGCTGCGCGCATCGACGCGATCGAGCGGAAAGGATTGAATGGATTCGTCCATCATCAGTTGCCCGAGACGATCATCAATCTGAAGCAGGGTGCGGGGCGTCTGATTCGTGATGAAACGGATCGTGGTGTGCTGATGATCTGCGATCCGCGTTTGATCTCGAAGCCATACGGACGACGCATCTGGCAAAGTCTTCCCCCATTCAAGCGGACGCGCGATGCCGCAGAAGTGCTGGCATTCTTCCGCGGAGAGCAGCAGGAGGATGTCGGCGCACAGGCAAGCGGATAGTAGCTATACTGATTGCGCCCGGAATGTCCGGCGACGAGCTGCAGACATTGATGTTTCGTTTGGACTTTGAAGAGGTTGCATGGCTGATTCTGCTATTTCCTTGGTTCCGGTACGTGTCGCTGAACTGGCGGTCGGGAAGCCCTTGCAACGTCCGATATACGATTGGTACGGGAACCTGCTGCTCGCGTCCGGCTGCGTGATCGAGAGCCAGAGCCAATTGGATGGGCTGGTCAGCAATGGCTTCATCTACGATCCAAACTGGGATTTGGCACCTGCCCCACGCAAGGCGCCGACCGTGCCTATCCCGTCGAGGAAAACGAGCCCACCACCAGAGGTTTCCGGCGAAGACCCCAATAGCGGCAACAAGGAGACCATCGTCGCGATGGACGATGTCCGCTGGTATGTCGGCGAGACCCTGTATCTGCAACTGATCGATAACCCGACGATTCGCTATACCGTGCGCCTGATTGGTTTTGTCAAGAACAAGACCGTCTTTGTCACTCAGCCTGCTGTCGACGGCAAGTTCGAGTACGTGCGCGATGGGCAGACCTTTGTGGTGCGCGCCTTCTCCGGCAAAAAGGCTTATGCGTTCGTGTGTTCGGCAGTGAAGTCGGTGCATACACCTCATCCATACCTGCATCTGTCGTTTCCGAAGGAGGTACGCTGCGCTGTCGTACGGCGCGGGTCGCGAGCGCAGGTCAGGATCATCGCCTCGGTATCGCTTGGTCAGCCTGAGCGCGTCGGCGCGGCAACGCTGACCGACATGAGTATCGGGGGCACCTCGGGCATCATCAAGCAATCGCTTGGGTCAAAGGGGGATGAGGGGCTGATCAAATTCAAGGTGCATGCCGCCGGCCAGGACGAGTATCTCAGTCTGAAGACGGTTTTGCGTTCTGTGACGCCTGCCGAGAACGGTGAGGGTTACAGACATGGCTTCGAGTTTCTGGACATATCCATGCATGATCGCCTGATCTTGTCGGCGTTCGTCCATCAAACCCTTGCAGAGGGAATTTAGCAGGCTGTTGAAAAACGTAGCGAGCGGGCCGAGACTGGGACCGAGGAGCGCACGCGTACGCCTGTACGCAGAGCACCGCAGGCCCCAGGATCGGTCCGCGCAGTAGTTTTTCAACAGCCTGTTAGTACTACTGCGTCATAAATTTAAATTTCTACGCTGACAGCACGGGCACCGTTCCAAGCGACTGACCAGGCCAATGACCAGCATCAGCCGCAGCGACCGGATCGAATCAGGCACATGGCGCTGCGCCCGCACCGGCCCCG
>NZ_DATFAF010000043.1:0-163799 GCF_035254865.1 Noviherbaspirillum sp. | reverse complement strand
GCCGCTTCCACCGCGGCATTCAAGGCAAGGATATTGGTCTGGAACGCGATGCCGTCGATGACGCTGATGATGTCGGTGATCCTGGTGGAGGAGTTGTTGATCTCGTCCATCGTGACAACCACTTTGGCGATGACGTCGCCGCCCTTGGCCGCGACGTTCGATGCGGTTTCCGCCATGGCATTGGCCTGGCGCGCATTGTCCGCATTCTGCTTGACCGTTGATGTCAGTTCTTCCATGGAGGCTGCGGTTTCCTGCAGCGAGCTGGCCTGTTCCTCGGTGCGGGCCGACAGGTCCAGGCTGCCCGACGCCACTTCGGACGAGGCGGTGGCAATCGTTTCGGTCCCGGTTCGCACCATGGCGACGGTATTGACCAGGCTTTCATTCATCAGCTTGAGCGCGTGCAAGAGCTGCCCCATCTCGTCGGTCGAGCGAATATCGATATGACTGGTCAGATCTCCCGAGGCGACCGTATTTGCCACCTTGAGCGCCTTCGCAAGCGGACGCGTAATCGAGACAGTGATGATGTAGGCAAGCGCCGCCGCAAAAGCCAGGATCAGGGCGCCCAGGCCGATCATCAGATTGCGTGTGTTGGCATAGGTCTGTGCGGCCGATGCGGCAAATTCCTGCGCAAATTGTTTTTGCAACTGGAGCTGCTCGCCGATCAGCTTCTTGTAAGCGGCAAGGGCAGGGCGCAGCTCATTGCTCAAATAGGCTTTCGCATCCTCCGGAGAACCGCTGTTGATTCGCCGGATCAGTTCGTCCTGGCCTTTCAGGTATTTGTCGTTGGCCTCGTTCATCCGCTGCGCCAGATCCTTCGCCTTCGCAAAGCGAAGCGAGCGCTGCAGCAATTCAAGTTGTTCCTTGGCGGCGCGCCGCGATTCCTCGATGTCGGCCATCTGCTTTTGCCGGTCCGCCTTGTCTTCATTGAGCATCATGTTGCGAAGCGCAATGGCGATGTTATCGATTTCCGTCTGCAACTCGCTCGCGGCCTCGATTTTCGGCATGCGGTCATTGACGATCAGCTCGGTGCCATCATGGACATGGCTCAACATCGATACGCTGAAAACGAGAACCAGAACCAGAAATGTGCCCATGACGCCGAAACTCAGCGCCAGGCGCGTTCCTATCTTCATGTTTGCGATCTTCACTGCGGTCTCCCTGGAGAAGTGTTTTCCGCCGGGCGCGGGCAAGCTGTTCACCAGAGGCAGTCTATGCGCGCGACGATTACCGGCAAATCCAACGACGACAAGATCTCATGTATTGTTGCCTTGGAGTAAGCTCCCTTAACTTAACATGGATCAAGAAAATTGATAGTTGGTTGTTGTCTTTGTGCAACGATTGGTTGGTGGGCCGGTTTTATTTATCTTGCCGACCTTGCCGATATGCGCTTTCCGAGAGGCGCGCGAACTGCGCAAATCCGTGAAGAACCAAAAAAAGCCCGTGACCGTTGCCAGTCACGGGCTAAATCCTTCCCTTGTTGAGGATGGAGGAGACAAGCCACACCCTCAGCAAATCCCGGGCCAGGTTCCTACGGGTAGGCTGACGCGCCCACAAATTTCCAACTTGGCCAGAAAACAGCCGTCTTCAACACGCAGCGACACCGCAAGCCCGCATTTGATCCGCCTTTCGCAGGTTTGAGGTGTGTCGAGAGGCATTCCGGGTTTCCCGGGAATTGCGAATCCCGTTCCGGAAAATGGGAAAGCAAAGTACGCTTCGACGTTCATCAAATCGGGCACGCCATGGCATGCAGTTCGTGCCATGCCTGGCACAAATGCATTTCTGTTAAGTATTTGTGAGGAATTTGTGCGGACCCGCTTGCCATAATTCGTCCCGCTTTCACCACGCCGTCCCATGGCAGGGCCGCTGGTGCGGCAGCATCCTCCATTCATTCAAACTCAAACACCATTCCAGACAAGGGAGAAGACATGCCAGAAATGCGACAGAAGCTGCTCGGATCGATCATTTGCACGCCGCCGACAGCGGCAATCGGCGAAAGCGTATGCGTTGAAGTGCGCGCGCCTGACGGGCACGCCTACGACAACACGGAGACCGTGCCGATTTCCATCAACGGCGTGCCCGGCTCCAGGCAATACCTCGTCTGGAACCGCGCCGGCATGAAGAACATCCGGGTGGTCGCCGGAACGCGTGGCCACATTGAAAAAATGAATGCGTCGGTGCAGATCACCGTGCCGGTCGACGGCAAGCAGCCACCGCTGCTGCAGGTGCGCACGTCGCCCGACCAGCCAACCCGTCTGCGTCTGTCCCTGTTGCATACCGCGCCGCCGAAAACGACCGGACGGCCAGTGGGCAAGCGGCCCCTCTCTCAGGTCCCGGGCGCGCCCGTGGTGAAGCCTCTCGCCGCGCCTGCCATCAAGCCGGTCATCCGGGCACAGACCATCGTCTCCGCAACAGCGCAGGTGGCGACGGCAGCACCCAAACCCGCGCGCATCCCGGTTTCCTTCGGCGGCGGCTTGACGCGGCCGGTATATTCCTGGAGCCTCGGCACCAACATCTTGCTCGGCACCACCAACCCGAGCGTTGAACACGATTTCGGCCCGCAGCTCGACCCCAATCGCCCGTACTCCGTGTTTCACGTCAAGGCCACGGTGCAATCGCCGGGCGAAGCGCCGCGCATCATTCAGCGCAGCGTTACCGTCACCAATCCGTATTACCTGACAAAGCAGCGCGGCGTGCTGCAGCCGGCGGTCGTGGATTCCGACTTGAGCGCCTTCTTCGTTGACGGTGCCTATCGCGCCAGCTTCACCGTATTCAATCCGGAACCGGTGGACATGACGCTGACAGGCTGGCAGCTGGAACTGAATTACGACGATGCACCGCGCGAGTTCGAAATGAAATTGCCAATTGCCGCCAGCGTCGTCCTGAAAGCGAAGACGCAGACGCGCATCAACGTGGTGATTCCGAACAACCAGTTGCCGAAGCAGGCGATCGCGTTTACGGTGCATTACAAAGGGAAGGGGCCGAACAATCTGCCGGTTCGTGTCGCTGCGCATTTCGACGTGCCGCAGCATATGCACAAAAGATTCCTGGTCGACCTTGCCGCGCAATCGGCGCTGGATAACCTGGTCGTCAAGGGCCTGGTCGCCAATCCGAAATCGATCAGCTTCACGGAAGTGGCACAACTGGCGCGACACGACATGCTGGAGGCATCGCCGCCGACCGCGGGCGCGCGCCTGAATCTCGACGCGAGTTCCGTGCTGCAGGCACTCAAGCCGGCGCTCGCCAGGCCGCTCGACGCGCACATGCCGGCCCCTTTTCCGGTGGAGGGCGAGGAGTGCGATCCGTGGAACCTGCCGGACCATATTCCCGAGGGCATGTATTGCGTGCCGACGCAGGAAAAGCGCTGGGTGCAGATGCCGGCCCGTTTCATGAATGCGAAAAAGGGCGACCTCATCCTCAGCCCCGGCAACGGCAGCCTGATTTCGAGCGTGCTGATGACGGTGACACCGCCGCAGCGCTTTTCGCATTCGGGCATCATGACGCGCAATCGTGACGAGATCACGCATTCGACCGCATCGGAAGACCGCTTGTCGAGCTTCGTCGGGGCCGACGGCGCGCGGCCAGATGTCTTGAAGTACCTGTGGCCGGGCGTCATCACGCAAACCATCGAGCATGCCGTCAACGGCGAGGATTTTGTCGATCCGGAAACCGGCAAGACCTACAACCTGAGCGGGTTCGGCACGATCGAATCGAAGATGGACCTGGGCGGCGTCGCTTCCGAGCTGGTGCCGATGATGGTGGTCAAGCCCGATCCGCTGAATGAAACGCCGGAGCTCCGGCAGAAGCTGCACGGCATCGCCGACTTCGCCGCGCAGCAGGCTGGCAAAAGCCATTACCGCTTCTTCTGCTATACCGATCCGAAAGTCGGCTTGACCGACAAGGCGCCGGCCGAGGCCAAGTGGGCAGCCAACACCTTCCCGACCGTGTGCTCCTCGCTGATCTGGATGTCGATCCGCCAGTCGGGCGCGCAGATGGAAGGCACGCTGGAGCAATCCGACCTGGCGCGCGGCGCGCAGATCGTGCCGTCCACGCCCGACGGCTTGTACCTCTACCAGGCGGACGAACGCCTTGCCGCCGGCGAGGTGTTGTTCGACCGGGTGAAGGAAATCGTGCTGGAATCGACATCTTCGTTTGCCGATTTCCTGACCGATGTGTCGGACGATTTTGCCAATCAGATCCTGAACACCTTTGCCTCCGACTGGGCTGACACCGACTCGAAGGATTCCGACAAGTGGCGCCAGACCGGCGATGCGAATGCAGTCAGCCCGGAGAACCTGACCTTCTACGATACACCGCTGTATGGCTACATGGAGCCGGTGATCTATCGTCCGGCGCGCTGGGAGCAGGTGACGATCTACCGCTGGAAGAAGGTGGTGCAGACCGGCACCATCAAGGGAGTGGTGCGCTTCCAGGGCAAGCCGATGGCCGGCGTCAATGTGCAGATCTCCGAGAACCAGTTCACCCACACGGCGGCGGACGGCAGCTTCACGCTGACCGGCGTCCCTGTCGGCAAGGTGCTGATCGACGCGCAGAAGGTCGATGGCAGCGGCAACAATCTGACCGCCGAAGTCAGCATCAATGTTGCGGCGAACCAGACATCAAGCGTGACGATCGATCTGCAGCTGCCGTCACACCTGTTCCGACGCATCACGATCGACGGCTGGATGAGCACCACCGACTACGAATTTGCCGCTGCGGCCTATCCGCACAGTGTCGGCGATTTCTACGGTGTGGCGCAACTCGGTCCCGATTCGTCGACGCATGTCGTCAAGCATTTCGACCGCACGGCGGACGATGCAATGGGCCGCCTGATCCTCACCTTCGACCTGCTCGACAAGGACGTGGTGCAGGTCAAGGCGACCATCCGCTGCTATGACTCGTCGACCGACGACACCGACGACTACGACGAATGGAAGCTCGATCCCTTTGTCCTCAAGCCGGGGCAAAGCGGCACCTGGTGGCTGTGGGTGGAAGGCGACAACTACGCCGAGGCGCACTTCACGCTGAGCAACAAGGTCGATCAGAGCTGACGGTCGCCTGATAAGCATCCACCGTCATTGCCGCCGGGACGCGTTCCGGCGGTTTGCATTTGTTGCAGGCTACCTTCGAAAAACTTGCCTTTTCGTCAATTTATGCGATGATTCGCGTCGTTGCATTTCATGCAATTCGTGCCGTCGCCGGACGGGCGAAAACCAAGACGGTGCCCTGACGCCGCGGCATGAGGAGATAAATACCATGGCGTCACTCGCGAAAATTTCGCGTCCGGTTGCGCGGCTGATTGGCCGCCAGACGGCGATACAGGCCATTTGCCCGTTGCCGGTCCCGCTAACCTGGGTGGTGGCGCCCGCTGGTTCCGGCAAGACCAGTTTTGGTCTGGAATTCTGTCAGGTTTGTACCGGTCCGACTGCCTGGCTGAGGCTCGACGAGGCGGATGTCGATCCGGCCAGCTTCCTCATGTATTTCCAGCAAGCGATCGTGACGGGTTCGGTCGCGCCGGGCTGGCAGCCGCCCGCGCTGCTGCGTGAACACCTCCCGGCCTTGCAGGGTTATCTGCGTCTTTTCATTCGATCGCTCGCTGGCGCGATCGCTCCCGAAGCTTGTATCGTGATGGATGATGCGCATCGTTGCCAGCAAGCGCCATTCTTCAAGCATTTACTGGAAATCCTGGTCGAGGAGCTGCCGTCCGGCGTGCGGCTGCTGGTGCTCAGCCGTGCGCCGGCGCCGGCCAATTGCGCACGTCTGCTGGCGCACGGCATGATGCAGGAAGTGCCGGTCAGCGCGCTTGCCTTCACTCCCGAGGAGACCGAAGTGCTGCTGCATGTGCTGCGGGTCGAACGCGCGACCGAATTGCGCGACGCGGTATTCCGCATCACCCGGGGATGGCCTGCGGGAATTGCGCTCATTGCCGCCTGGCTCAAACGCCGACCGCAAGCCGCGCTGAAAACCGAAGACATCATGTCGGAAGCGGTGGCGGGTTATCTGGCGGAGGAAATGTTTTCCGCGCTCACCGACGCCGAGCGTGAAACGCTGCTGGCGATCTGCTGGCTGCCATACTTTAACGGCGCGTGGGCGGTGAGCCTGTCCGGCATGCCGGGCGCAGCCGACGTCGCGGCACGGCTGGCCGCGCACGGCGCGCTCATCTATGAATATCCGGGGCGGCAGTACATGCTGCACCCGCTGTTCCGGCGCTTTCTGCGCAATCGGGCAGAGGCGCATCACGATGCAGCACAACGCTTGCAGCGCGTCGAGCGCAGCGTCGCATTGCTGGAAGCGGCGGGCAACCTCGATGCGGCGATCAAGCTGGCGCTGGAACATGGACTGCCGCAATGCGCTGCACCCTTGATCGAGCTGCGCGCGGAGGAATTGTTCGCGACCGCGCGCCATCAGACGCTGGCGCGCTGGATCGATGCCTTGCCGGCGCAGCATTGCGGTCCATGGCACTACTACTGGCTGGGACTGGCTGTATTCATGACCGACACGGCGCGCGCCCGCGAAGCGCTGCTGAAAGCGCTCGAGGCGTTTGCGGCGCAGAGCAATCACAAATATCGCTTCCTGGCCCTGAGCGCCATCATCAGCTCGTATTTCTTCAATGGCGCGGCGCGGGAGCCGCTGCGTGATTTCCTGAACCGCCACGTCGATCCGCATCGCGACTACGAGCTGTTGCCGGACCCGACGCTCAAGGCGCATTTGACGCACAGTGTCTGGAGCGGTTTGTTCACCGTCGAGCCCGGCCATGCCGACATGCCCTTGTGGGAGCAGCGCGCATTCGACGCCTTGCGGCAGCCGGCTGATGCGACGCTGAAGGTGCGTCTGTCGACGATGCTCACGCAGCACTACTTTCTGTCCGGACGTTACCAACAGGTCCGGTCCGTGCACGCACTGATCGGCGCGCTTCCGGAATCGGCATCCTGGTCGTCCTATGCGCGCTACCTCGCTTACCTGATCCGGCTGTACGACGCCCTGGTCTCGCTCGACCATGCGCGCCTCATCGACAGCTACGCGGGATCCTGTCGCTCCTCCGAAGAAAGCGGCATCCGCATCATGGACAGCCACTACGCGCTGATCCATGCCACGGGGCTGATGTTTCGCGGTGAACACGTCAAGGTCCGGGCCATTCTCGACAAGGTAGTTGCCTCGACGCCGCCTGGTCATCACAATCTTGCCGGGCATGTGCACCTTACCTGGTCATGGGCATCAAGCTGGATGGGCGATGCGCGTGCGTCGCTGGAGCACGCGCGCCTGGCACGCGAGGCCGGCCGGCGCTTCGGCTGCGTGCCCTATGAGTTGTGCTCCAGCGTGGCCGAGTGCGTTGCCCATGCGGTGCTGGATCGAGAGGCGTGCCGGGCACAGCTTGTCGCGCTGCGCCGCCTGGGCGAGCAGACCAATTATCCAGTCGCAGCAATCCACGCCGATCTGCTTGATGCCTGGCTGCTGCTGTCGGACGGCGCGTTGTGCCGCCAGGACAGCGATCAGGTCAGCGACGCCTCGCGTTTCGTGCAGCGCGCGTTCGATCAGTTGAAAGGGCAGGGCGGCGGCTATCTGTCGTTCGCCGTCCCGCGCATCCTGCAGCCCTTATGCGTCCACGCGTTGCGTCACGATATCGAAACCGATACGGCCTGCGCATTGATTCGTGCCTTTCGCCTTACGCCGCCTGAAGACGCGCCGCAATCCTGGCCGTGGCCGGTCAGGATCCATTGCTTCGGCGGCTTTCGACTGGAACTCGATGGCGAGCCAATCCGCTCGCAAGGCAAGTCGAAGCATCGGCAACTTGACGTGGTCCGCATGCTTGCCGCACATGCACCGGCGCCGTTGCCCTTCGATCGCGCCGCCGAAGCCTTGTGGCCGGATTCCGACGGTGACAGTGCGCGGCATGCGCTGGAAACCACCTTGTCGCGACTGCGCGGCACGCTGGGTGCCGATACCATCCGCCTGGAGCACGGCATGTTGAGTTTCAATCGCGATATCTGCTGGACCGACACCTCCGCGCTGGAGCGGCAATTGTCCTTGCTGGAGCAGGCGATCGAACGCGCTGATGCCACAACGGACGATGTCGCCGACGCCGCGAATCGCCTGCTGGACTTGTATCGCGGCGAGATGCTGGCGGGGGAGAGCGCGACCTGGATGCTGGCGCAGCGCGAGCTGTGGCGCAGCCGTATCGCGCGCGTGCTCGGCGCCGCCGGTCGCCTGCTGGCGAACAATGACGATATGAACGCAGCCACGACCTTGCTGGAGCATGCGATTGAAGCCGATCCGTATTGCAAGTCCTTGACCGAGACGCTGATGCGGATCAACCTGGACACGGGGCGCTACGCCGAGGGGCTGGCGGTCTACCGGCGCTATCGACGCATTGCCTTGAGCGTGCTGGGGACGCCGGTCTCGAGCGAGATCGAAGCGCTGGCGCAGCAGTTGCAGGCTGCCAGCTCCTGATTTGCGGGCTACTTGCAGCCTTGCTCGATGCGCGTGCGCTCTCCGAGGTCCTGATTTTCCAGCAGTGTTTCGAATTCTTCCAGCGGAATCGGCGGCGAATACAAATAGCCCTGGATGTAATCGCAATCAAAGGCGATCAGGGCGTCACGCTGCGCCTCGGTTTCGACGCCTTCCGCGATGGCCTTGATGCCCAGTTTGTGCGCCATGACAATGATGGCCTCGGTCAGCGCCTTGTCGCTTTCGTCTTCGGTAAGGTTGCTGATAAAGGATTTGTCGATCTTGAGATAATCGATATTGAACAACTTGAGATAGGAAAGCGCTGAAAACCCCGTCCCGAAATCGTCGATCGACACTTCTACGCCCCTATCCTGGAATTCATTCAAGCGAGCCTTGACCTTGTCCGAATCATTGATGAGCAGACCCTCGGTGATCTCGACCGTGATGCAGCTGGCGGGGAGGCCGGATTGGACGAGTCTGTCCAGCCACGCGTGATGATCCGCTTTTTCGAATTGCACCGGGGACTTGTTCACGCTTAGCTGAATGATGATGCCGAATTTCTTGTGCCATCGTTCGATAATCGAGATCGCTTCCTTGAAAACCCATTCTCCGATCTCCATGATCAGGCCCGATTCCTCGGCCAGGGGTATGAAGATGGCCGGGCCGATCATGCCTTTCAGAGGATGTTTCCAGCGCAGCAAGGCTTCCGCCTTGGTGATCCGTCCGGTCCTGGTGTCGACGATAGGCTGGCAATAGACATGCAGTTCATTGCGGGCCAGCGCCTGCCGCAATTCATTGGTCAGCAAGAGTTTGCCCCGCGCCTCCTTCTGCAACGAATGCGTGAAATAGCTGAAGCGGTTGCGTCCTTCCTTTTTGGCCAGGTACATGGCTTGCTCGGCGTTTTTCATCAGGGTTTCGATGTCGTCGCCATCGTCCGGATACAAGGTGATACCAACGCTGCCGGACACGTAGCCGATGTCGCCGTCACCGAGATCGAACGGGGTCGACAAGACCTGGATAAGATTCTGCGCGACTCTCTCAAGCTGCGGCCGCTTATCCAATTCACTCATGATGATCGTGAATTCGTCGCCACCCAGGCGCGCTACGGTGTCGGTCTCGCGTACGCACTTTGTGATGCGTCGGGTTGCCTCGACCAGCAGCGCATCGCCCTTGGCATGCCCCAGGGTGTCGTTGATTCCCTTGAAACGGTCCAGATCGATGAACATCAAGGCCAGCGATTTGCCGGTTCTGAGCGCCTTCTTGATTTCCTGTTCGAGCCGGTCAAGAAATAGGCCCCGGTTCGGCAAGCCGGTCAGCGCATCGAAGTTGTTCTGCTTCCAGATCAATTCATCCTTCAGCTTCTGATCGGTGATGTCCTGAATGGCACCGCGCAGCTTGATTACCTTTCCGTCGACAACAATCGGACGGCAAATCGTGCGGATCCATTTGTGCTTGCCGGCAGCGCTGACCAGTTCCAGTTCGAGGTCACAGGGCGTGCCATGGGCAATCGCCGCATTGACCGCCGCTTCGATTATCGAACGATTCTCGCCATGAAAGAAACCGAGTGCACAGGACAAATCGGTTTCCGCTCTGGGGACAGCGTCAACAATGAGCGCAACTTCGTCGGTCCAGGTCGCTTGCCCGGTTGCGGGATCGATCTCCCAGGCGCCGATGCGGGCCATCGCGCTCATTTGCCTGAGCAGTTCGTCCTGCTCGCGGAGTTTCTCTTCGTCCCGCTTGCGCTCGGTAATGTCGCGCCCCACACCAAGCACGCCGAGCACCTCGCCATTCGGCTTCAACACCGGTGTCTTGAGGATTTCGATCAGCCGTGTCTCGCCGTTGTCAGGGTAGGTCACCCATGATTCATGAGCCCTGGGTTGTTCGGCTTTCAGCGCAAGGAGGTCGTTGGTGCGAAAAAATTCCGCCGATTGATGATTGAAGAATTCGAAGTCTGTCTTGCCGATGATTTCCTCGCATGGCTTGCCAAACAGTCTGGCCACTTTCGGATTGCAGGTCAGGTAGGCTCCGTTGACGTCTTTCAGCCAAACGAGGTCGGGACTATTCTCCACCAGCGTGTGCAAGTGGGCTCGCTCCCGTTCGAGTTCCCTGGTGCGTTTTTCGACGGCCTTCTGCAAGGACTTGAGCCAGATGACCAGGACGACGACGGCGACGGACAGGACTGCCAGGATCTTGCGGAAGATGCCGGCATATTCCGAGTATTGCGAGAACGGTGCCGCCTGGCCCAGCCACTTCTTTTTCAGCGCTTTTTTCTCTTCTGCGCTGATGCGCGTCATGCCTTGCTCGACAAGTTTGTAGATCTCGGCATTCCCTTTCCTGACCGCCCAGCGAAACTCCTCCTTGTAAATATCGAATGCCTTGATGAATTGTTTCTGCTTCCCGAAGCGGTACAGGTAGTAGTTGGCGGGATATTCGTCGAGGCAGAATATCTTGATCTCCTGAGCGGAGGCGGCGGAGATCAGCGTGCTGTAATTGGCAAACAATCGAAGGCTGGAAATGCCGGCGGTCTGCAATTTTTCCACACAGGCGTCGCCACGCTGGACACCGACTTCGAAGCCCTTCAGGTCCGCGATATTGTGTATGCCGGCGATGGAAGAGTCGACATAGATTGCCACCGGCAAGCTTGCATAGGGTTCCGAAAAATCGTACAGGGGCTCCCGCTTCGGTGTGCGGAAAATCATGTCGATGACATCGGCTTTCCCCTCCAGCAATTGGCGCTGGGCGTCCGCCCAGTTGGTCGCCGTCAATTCCACCTTGATGCCGGTTTTTTGTTCCCACAATTTCCAGATGTCAGCGACGTAGCCTTCCACGTCGCCATTGGAGTTTCGATACAGATAGGGCGGATAATTGTCATCGGTGACGACCCGCAGCGCGGCAGCTTGCGTCAGTATCGGCAAGACAAGAAATGCAACTGCGAGGAGGCGTGTCAAGAACGTGGTCATCTTTCATGCGATCGGTCGCCAGTTGGTGAGACAATGAAATGCGCCAAATGTTATTTTTGCGCGGTTGTTATGGCATGCGGATCGGTGCGACATGCGAATTCTTCACCTGATTTTTCCTGCCGCGAATTGTCGAACTGCTGCCGCATCGAATCCGGCGAGGGGGCATGACTGAGGATATGGCAAGCGACCTTCCGGTGATTTTGTTTGGTGCGTTCGACCGCCATAACTTCGGCGACCTGTTGTTTCCGCATATCGCTGCGAAATTGCTGGACGGGAAGCGCCTGATATTTGCCGGTCTGGCCGAGCGCGACATGCGCTGTCATGGCGGACATCTTGTACAGTCACTCGCGCAACTTGCTGCAGCTTATCGCGAACGGCCGGCCGACATCGTCCATGCCGGCGGCGAGCTTCTGACCTGCAACGCGTGGCAGGCGGCCGCGATGCTGCTGCCGCCGGATCAGGCGCACGCCGTCATCCAGCGTCTAGATCGTCATCCTCGCGAAGCACTCGAATGGGCGCGTGCGCAGTTGGGGATCGCCGCACTGGCGCCGTACACCGTGTCACGCGGAATGTTTCCCCATGCTGCCAATGTCATCTATAACGCTGTCGGTGGCGTGGGTCTGCAGGAGTGCGATCCGGCGATGCAGGCCGAGGTGCTGGTCAATCTCGGGGCGGCCGATGAAGTTACCGTGCGCGACAAGCGCACGCAAGACGGCTTGCATGAGGCCGGCATCGCTGCAAGGCTCATTCCCGATCCGGCGGTGATGGTGGCCGAATTGTTCGGCGAAACAATCCGGGAGCATGTGCGAACGGGGGAAGTTGCCCGCGTGCGGTCCGCCTTCCCGAAGGGCTATCTTGCCGTGCAGTTCAGCACCGAGTTTGGCGACGACGAAACGCTCGCGACGATCGCTGCGCAGCTCGATCGTTTTGCGCAGGCAAGCGGGAAGGGCATTGTGTTTTTCCGTGCCGGCGCCGCACCCTGGCATGACGATGTGTCCTGCTATCAGCGCGTGGCGGAACGCATGCGCACTTCGGCGGTCCATCTGTTTGGCTCGCTGTCGCTATGGGATATCTGCGCGCTGATCGCCGCCGGTTCCGCCTATGTCGGCAGCAGTCTGCACGGCAGAATTGTCGCCATGGCTTGCGCCCTGCCGCGCATCACTCTGCGGCATGCCGCGCAAGCACCGGGCGCCTCCAAGCAGGAGGCGTTCATTTCCACCTGGGACGTGCCCGGCATGCCGTCCGCCGTCGGCGTGGAGGACATCGCGCACGCAACGGGGTCGGCACTGGCCGCGGACCGGAAACCGCTTCGGGATGCGGCCCTACAGCTGGCGGCATGCTATCGCGAGGGATTCGGTGCCATCCATGCCCGGCTGAATGACGTCAATCGCCCGACGGCCAATCGCTGAACGGAAACGGCAAGTCTTCCGAGGAAAAGGTCAGAAAGCGCGCAATCTGTCGGAGGTAAGTGGACAGGTTGTGACCGAATGCGAGCAGGCGCGCATTCGGCGCACCATTCAGGGCCGCAAACAGGAACTGGATGACAGCGACGCAGAACAGCACCGTGCCGGACAACTGATAGACAAAGGCCAGTAGCAGCATGAAGAGTCCGCGCACGAGAATGTTGCGGTCCTCGGTCGTGATGATGTGATGCTGAGCCATGATGATCCTTTCTATGCGGCCATGCGGCCGAGCTTCTGCAGCCGGTTGAGCCAATTGGCGGCAGCTTCCGGGTGCAGGTCGCCGGTCATGCCGATCAGGGTTTCGCGGATCGGCGCAATGCCGACAAAGCCGAGAATATTGCGTTCAAGCGACTTGACGCTGTGTGCACGGAAATACCAGCGATACACCGCGGCCGGCATGCCCATGGTCACCACTACCCGAGCGGAGCGGCCGGTCAATCCCTTATGGGCCAGCGGATTCTTGCCTTCGCCCGAGAAGGCAAAACCGGGGCGGGCAACTTGTTCCAGAAAAGCCTTGAGCAGTGCCGGCATGTCGCCCAGCCACAGCGGGAAAAACAGCACCATGTGCTCGCACCATTTGATCGCCGCCTGCGCCTCGGTCAGGCCGGCTGGCAACTTGCCGTGCTCCCATTCCTCCTGGCTGCGCAATAGAGGAAAGTCGAGCGTCGCGACATGAATGCGCTGAAGCTCGTGGCCGGCCCAGCGGGCACCGTCGGCGTAGGCTTCTTCAAGCGCATGGCAGAAATGATGCTTGCCGGCATCCGGGTGGCCCTGCAGCAGGAGAATGCGTTTGCCCATGATCGCTCCCGTAAGAATGTACTGAAAGGCTGGCACACGGGGCCGGCGAGTTCCTTGATCCACCGCAAGTTGCCCGGCCTGACGAAATCGGCTCGCTTGCACTATTTTTGAACGAAGAATAAAATTGAACGACGTTCAATAATATGAGTGAACCTGCGATGGACATGACCCTCGGCCGACGTGAACGAAAGCGCCAGCAAACCGCCGATCTGCTGACAGAAAAGGCAGTCGAATTGTTCGAAGCACATGGCTACGAAGCCGTCACCATGGAGCAGATTGCCGCAGCCGCGGATGTGGCCAAGGGCACGCTGTACAACCATTTTCCGGTCAAGGAAGCGCTGCTTCGCCATTATTTCCATCAGCAGATTGCCGCCGGGGCGCCGAAAATCGGAGCCAGGTTGAACCGCACGCCGGATGTCATCGAGCGCATAAGGCTGGTGTTGCGGCATGCCGCAACATGGGCGGAACGACACCGTCAGTACTGGCCTCACTATCTGCATTACCGCCTCAGCCAGTCGAGCCGCTCTCCGGAGGAACGCAGCGGCCTGGAAGCCGTTTTCACCATGCTGATCGGTGACGCACAGCGGGCCGGTCGCCTGCGCGACGACCGCGATACCGCGACGCTGGTCCATTATTTTCAATATCTGTATCTGGCGGCGATTACACGCTGGGTGGCGATGCCGGACACCACACTGGAGGATGAACTCATGACCATGCTCGATCTATTTCTGACCGGTGCCGGGAAGGATGCAGCATGAACGCGCCTTTCGAGCTCCCCGTCATGCTGGACTGGAAAGCCGCCGCCGCGAACCGGCAGGAGGCCGGTGGAAAAGGCTGGCAACTCGGCTTGCTGGCGCGGTATGGATTGCCGGTGCCCGATGGTTTTGTCATCCCGGCAGCGATCTGCCGCGCGGTGATGGAGGCTGCGGGTATCGCCGAGCGGCTTGCGCTTGTCGCCGACGCGCCGCTTGCAGATGGCATTCTTGCGCAATGCCGTGCCGAGATTGAGGCATGCCCCTTTCCGGAAGAACTGAGAGTGCTCTTGCAGCAGGAACTGGAGAGGCGCGGCTGGAGCGACGTGCCCCTCGCGGTACGCTCATCCGCCACCACCGAGGATTCCGAGAAGGCGTCGTTCGCCGGCATCCATCTTTCGCGCCTGAACGTTTGCGGATTGGATGCATTGATCGCCGCAGTGCGCGAGGTCTGGGCTTCGCTGTGGACACCACAGGCCGATGCCTATCGGCGGCGCTTCGACATTCCGGCGAACGAGGCCGCGATGGCCGTCGTGATCATGCCGCTGTTGCCCGCCAAAGCCGCCGGTATAGCCTTCAGCTGCGATCCGCGCAGCGGGCGCGACGACCAGTTCATCCTGCATGCGCACTGGGGCTTGGGCGAATCGCTGGTGGCCGGTGAAGCGGACGGCGATGAATACCGCCTGCAGGAAGATCCGCTCGACACGCAACTCAAATTGGTCGAGAGACGCATCGGCGGCAAGGCGCGCCGCACGATGTTGAAGAAAGAGGGCGGAACGCACACCGTGGATACCGCTTTCGCGGATCGGTCGCAATCGGTCCTGAGCGATGCGCAGGCGGTGGAACTGGGCGAACTGGTGCGCGACGCCGGCTTTGCACTCGATTTCGGACGGCCTTTCTACGACGTCGAGTGGGTCTGGGATGGCGCACGCTTCTGGATCGTGCAGGCGCGCCCGGTCACCGCCATGGCGCGCAACACCTATGCCGCGATCGCCGATCAGCCGACGATCTGGTCGAACGGCAATACGCGCGACGTGATGCCGCTGCCGCAGTCGGCACTCGACTGGAGCACCACTCGGCGGCTGGTCAATGCGATTCTCGATCAGGGCTATCGTCGTGCCGGTTATCCCTTGCTGCCCGGAGCGCAGCGCGCCGCCTTGTACAACGGCCGGCTCTACCTGAACCTGTCGCTGATCATGTGGGAGGCATGGGACGGCTTCGGCGTGGCACCCAAGCTCGTCAACCAGATGGCGGGCGGTCATCAGCCGGAAATTCGTGTGCCGCCCGAGCGCCTGCGGGACAAGCTGCGCCGCATCCCGCTTTTCGTCAGGTACCTGCGTAACACGATCGCCATTCACCGCAATGCGCAGCATTTCGCCGATGCCGCGCGAGCGCATGCACGCAGCTGGAAGCAGACACCGCTGCCAGAGGATGCGGGTGTGTGCCGCGATCTGCTTTTCTCCCGCGCCCGGATAATGGGCGCCCAGAGTGAGCTGGCACTGCTGCAAGCTCCCGGTGGCACGATATCGATGCTGACGCAAAAGCTCGACAAGCATGTTCCCGGCCAGTCGCATGCACTGGCGGCTGCCTTGCTGGCCGGCGGTGCGCCCAGTGTTACCGCGCAACAGGGCTACGAGCTGATGTCGATTGCGGAATTTGCTTCTTCCGATCCGGCAACGCGCGCCTGGTTGACCGATCCGATGCGGGGCGACGATGCGTGGTGTCAATGGCCTCAGGAACATCCGTTTCGGCGCCGCTTCGCGGAATTCCTCGACAAATACGGCCATCGAGCGGTCTACGAGAGCTACTGGCGGCAGCCGCGCTGGCACGAGGCGCCAGGCTATTTGCTCGACAACATCGCCAGCCTCATGGAGATGGATATCGCGGCAGTGCGTGCGCGCCAGCAGCAGGCACAAGCCGATGCCTGGCGTACGGTTCGGGCGACGTTGCCGTGGTATGCGCGGCTCGGTTTGAAGTCGCTGGTGGCGGCAGCCGCGCGCGAAGGCAGTCAACGTGAATTGGCGCGCAGTTCGCTGATGGCGCTGTCGGACGGATTGCGCCCGCTGTTCCTGCAAATCGGACGCAAGCTGGTCGAGGCGGGGGCGCTTTCGCAGGCCGAGCATGTGTGCGAATTGACCCTTAGTGAAACCGGCCGTGCGCTTTCCGGGCAGATTCCACCTGCCGGCATTGCCGCGCGTGTTGCCGACCGCCTTGCCCTCCGCGCACATTGGGAAACGCATCATGCGCCGGACGTGATCTACGAGGGCGGCATCGCCGCTCCCGTTGAGACACCGAAGCCGCATGCGGGCGATGGATGGATCGGTGTGGCCGTCGGCGCCGGCGTTGCACGCGGAGTTGCGCGCGTCATTCTCCATCCTGCCGAGGGAACGCGTCTTAGGCCAGGTGAAATCCTGGTGGCGCCCTCGACCGACCCGGCATGGACGCCGCTCTTCCTCAAGGCCGGCGGACTGGTGATGGAAACTGGCGGCTACCTCTCGCACGGCGCAATCGTGGCGCGCGAATTCGCGCTGCCGGCGGTGGTCAACCTGCCGGGGATTCTGGGCAAGGTGCGGGATGGCGACATGCTGGAAGTCGACGGCGGTACCGGCCGCGTGCGCTTGCTGCATGCGCAAACCGGGAAGGATTGAGGCGGAACCATCTGGACGGCGAGGATCAAATCGGGCATATCGGAATACAATGCCGACACTTCCAACCTTGGTCCTTCCATGATTATCGCGACACATTCAGGCAAGTTTCACGCCGACGACGTATGGGCGGTTGCCGTCCTCGAACTGATTTTTCCCGGTTGCACGCTTATTCGCACGCGCGACCCCGAGTTGATCCGGCAAGCGGATTTTGCCGTCGATGTCGGCGGCATTTGGGATCCGCAAACTGGGCGCTTCGACCATCACCAGAAAGGATTTGCCGGCGCGCGTCAGTCGGGCGTGGTGTATGCCAGCGCCGGCCTGGTGTGGAGAACGCATGGTCCGCGTTGCGTGGCCCTGATCGCGGAAATCCATGCCGGCCATGCGATTACCGAGGAGCAAGCGCGCGACATGGCCTACGCCATTGACGCCGACCTGGTGCAATACCTCGACATGTCGGACACCGGCGCGGCGAAAAATGCGCCCGGCGGCTATGGCTTGTCGGCAGTGATTTCCGGATTCAATCCCACCTGGCTCGACGAGCAGCACGCCGGCAGCGTGGAAGCGGCCGAAGAATTGCGCCAGACACAGTTTCGGCGCGGCATGGAATTCATGACAGACATCCTGATCAACGCGGTCAAGTACCGGGTCGGCGCCTTGCATGCAGCGGATCAGGTGCGCAATGCGGAGCTGCTTGAAAACGGCAGGCTGCTCTTCCTGCAGAACAGCGCCATGCCCTGGGCCACCATCGTGCGCAATGAAATGCCGAACGTCTTGTTCGTGCTCAGCTACAGCATCGCGGAACAGCGCTACATGCTGCACACTGTGCCGGCAGCGCAGGACAGTTTCGAAGCACGCAAGGATCTGCCTGCAGTGTGGGCGGGCTTGCAGGATGCGGAACTCGCTGCCGCGACCGGGGTGCCCGATGCCGTCTTCTGCCACAACGGCCGCTTCATTGCGGCGGCCAGGTCCTTTGAGGGCGCATTGCAGATGGCGCGGCTGGCGCTTCTCGATTAACTCTCCACCTTCCACCACGCAGGCAGCAGGCGCCGCACATTCGGCCGGCCAAAGCGATCGTCGATCAGGTAGACCACGCCGCGATCCTGCTGGGTGCGGATGACGCGCCCGGCCGCCTGCACCACTTTCTGGATACCGGGGAACAGATAGGTATAGTCATAGCCGGCGCCGAATGCCGCGCCCATGCGCTCCTTGATCTGTTCGTTGACGGGATTCAGTTGCGGCAGGCCCAGCGTCGCGATGAACGCGCCCACCAGTCGTTCGCCGGGCAGGTCGATGCCCTCGGCGAAAGGACCGCCCAGCACGGCGAAGCCGATACCCTGGCTGACCGGCGTAAAGCGGGCGAGAAATTGCTCGCGCTCGGTTTCTTCCATGCGTCGCGATTGCTCCCACGCCGTGATCTGCGGATAACGCACCTTGAACAGTTCAAGCACCTTTTGCAGGTAATCGAAGCTACTGAAGAAGGCCAGGTAATTGCCCGGCTTGGCTTCGTATTGCCGCGCCATCAAGTCGGCGATGGGCGACAGCGATTCTTCACGGTGCTGATAGCGCGTGGAGACCTTGCCGATCACGCGAACCGACAATTGCTCCGCGCGAAACGGCGATTCGACGTCGACGCACACGGTATTTTCCGGCAGGCCCAGCGTATCGCAATAGAAATGCCAGGGGCTCAAGGTGGCGGAAAACAGTGTGACCGAACGTGCGGCTTCAAAGCGCGGGCCGAGAAAAGGGGCCGGGATAATGTTCCGGATGCAGAGCATCGAATCGGCACGCCGCGAGTCTGCCTTCAGCGTGATATCGAACAGCGAGTGCATATCGAAGGTCTCGGCCAGGCGCGAGAACTGCAAGGCGTCGAAATAGAATCGCTGCAGCTTGCTGTCCACATGCGTCGGATTCTCGGCCATGAAGTCGGTGATGTCGGCGATGACTTGCTGCATGGCCGTCGTGAATTTCAATGGAATCTCCGGATAAACCCGGTACGCTTCCTCCTGATCCCGGTGCAATGCATTCCATGCGCGATTCAAACGGTCCAGGCTTTTCTTGAGCGCAGCGGGAGCGGACTGCCGAAGAAAATGAATCTCGGTCTGATCCAGCTCTGCGGTGTACATCTTGCGCGAGCGATCGATCAGATTGTGCGCTTCGTCCACCAGCACGCCGACGCGCCACTGATTGGCTGTCGTCAGGCCGTACAGCATCGCGCTGGTGTCGAAATAATAGTTGTAGTCGCCCACCACCACGTCGCTCCAGCGCGCCAGTTCCTGGCTCAGGTAGTAGGGGCAGACCTGGTGTTCGAGCGCGACCGTGCGCAGCGCTTCCTTGCCCATCGCGCCATGGACAAGCGCGGCGGAACGCGCCTGCGGAAGGCGATCGTAGAAGCCTTTCGCCAGCGGGCAGGATTCGCCATGACAGGCCTTGTCCGGATATTCGCAGGCCTTGTCGCGCGCAATCAGTTCCAGCACGCGCAGCGGCAGCGCCGGTTCGCTTTTCCTGATCAGGCTCAGCGCATCGAGCGCCAGGCCTCGGCCCGAGGTTTTTGCGGCGAGATAAAAGACCTTGTCCAGCTCCTGTCCGGGGCAGGCCTTCAGAAGCGGGAACAAGGTGCCGATGGTCTTGCCGATGCCGGTTGGCGCTTCGGCCATCAGGCAACAGCCGGTCGCCGTCGCGCGGTACACGGCTTCGGCCAGTTGACGTTGGCCGGGACGAAATGACGCGTGCGGGAAACGCAGCGCCGTCAATGCCTGATTGCTGGCGTTGCGATGCGCCAGCTCCTGCTCGGCCCATGCCAGAAACCGGCCGCATTGTTCTTCGAAATACTGCTTCAGGGCGGTGGCCGAATGCGTTTCCTCGATGACCGTTTCCTTCTGGCTCGCGATGTCGAAATACACCAGTGCCAAGCGCATTTCCTCCAGGCCGAGCTTGTCGCACATCAGCCAGCCGTACATCTTCACCTGCGCCCAGTGCAGATGGCGATGATTGGCCGGCATGCGTTCGAGATCGCCCCGGAAGGTCTTGATCTCTTCAAGCCGATTCCGCGTCGGATCATAACCATCGGCGCGGCCGCGCACGGTCAGATGCCGGTAGTCGCCGCTGAGGCTGACTTCAGTCTGGTATCCGGCGGCGCGGCGCGCGGTGACGACCGCATGGCCGGCGATGCCTTCCTGCGCCGACGGCGAGGGCGTGAAACGCAGGTCGAGATCGCCTTGCTTGGCAGTGAACTCGGTCAGCTCGCGAACGGCAACGGTGTATTTCATGCTTCCTCATCCGCCCATCGGACGTAGCAGACGGCGACCGGCATGTCATGCTCCGTACAGTAGTCCAGCCAGCGAATCTGGTTGTCCTGCAGGCGATCGCCCGGACCTTTCACCTCGATCATGCGATAGCGGTTTTCGCGCGGCCAGAACTGGATCAGGTCGGGAAAGCCGGCGCGGTTGGCTTTGATGTCGAGCAGCATGCGCTGGAAGGATTTCTTCAAGTGCATCGCGGGAATGCAAGCCAGCGCCAAGTCCTTCAACTCCGCGTCCAGTATGTCCCAGAACACGAAGGGCGACAGGATGCCTGCCTTTTCCGCGAAGTGCCGGTTGATCGTCTGAACGTATTCTCCGGTATCCAGCTGCGCGAGGCAGGCCGCAAATTCCTTCTCGCGGCGACGATGGAAATCCGAACTATGCAAATCGGCCGGCCCCGCATGGAAGGGATGGAAGAAAGCGCCCGGCACGGCAGCGAACACGGCCTCCCAGCAGAGCAGGCCGAAGAGCGAATTGATCAGCGTGTTTTCCACGTAATGCACCGGCGCGTCATGATGCGTGAGATGCGCGGCGGCCAGCATTTCGACCGAATATTCAGCTTCGGGAGGCGGCAGGACCAGTTCGACGCGCGTCACGGATCGGGCCGGTGCCGCAGGGGTTTTCGGCAGCCCGAGCTTGCGGTGCAGACGCGGCAGGATGCGCAGGAGTTGCTGCCTTTCCGCTTCGTCTTCCGGCATCTGTTCGGCCGTTCTGGCGAGGGAAAAAGCGGCGTCGAATTGCTCGCAACGCTCCAGCACGCGGATCGCGCGCAGGCGGGCGCCGGGATAAGGGCAGGCGGAATAGATATCGAGCGCCTGCGCCAGTTCGCCGCTGCGTTCGTAATGCTGCGCAATCTGAAACAGCAATTTTCCGCGCCGTCGCTCCAGCCAGTCGTTATCCGCAATCGCGCCGGGAATCTGCCCGAGAATATCTTCCGGCGCTTCGCCTTGTTCGAAGCGTTCGCGGCACGCGGACAGGTGCATGTAGGTATCGACATCCTCCCGCGCGCGGAATCCGCGTGACGATGCCGAGATCTCGACCTTCTCGTAGCGATAGATGCCCAGGTCCGCGAGCACGAATTCGGTCCAGCCCTGATGCAGGTTGCCGAAGAACATGAGGCGCAGCCGGTCGCACAGCGGGCCGATCAGCAAGCGATAGGCGCAATCATCGATGCCGGCATGCCAGGTGTGGAAATGGCGGCTCTCGGCATATTTCTCGCGCAGCGCTTCGAGCTGCTCCGCCTTGCGTGCCTGCAAGCCGGGCAGGGCGGCGCCGAAGGCAGTGGCGATCTCGACCTTGTTCAGCAAATGGAAAACTTCGTCGAGCGTGAGCAAGGGACGATCGTCGATCCAGCCAAGCTCGGCAAGAGGTATCGCGGCGGTGCGGGTGCAGCCGATTTCCTCGTAGCGCAATTTGCTGGCGCGGAACAGGTTCCCCTTTCGCATGACCATCCTGACAAGCAGCGCGCGCGAGGCCTGTGGCAAGCCGGAGAAAATGTCGACAAAGCTGCGCTCCTCATCGGTCAGCAAGTCGCTGTAACGCTCGCTGATCCACCTGATCACCTGGTGAAAATTTTGCAGATAGTAAAAAGGATCGTCGAGTGTCTTGATCATTGTGGCAAATCGCTACAGGCGGATATCTGGAGATCGTTCGACAAGCTCGTTTTCGCGTGCAGAAAGAGGGAAGGGGCGCTGCATTTCCCAGGGATGGCTGGCAATGCCGTAACGCATTATGGCGAAGCGCTGACGGCTTCGCAACTTGCTGGTTCGACAGCTTGTAATCTGCCAATGTCGAGAAAGCAAGCCGGCCAACGCGGGTTCCGCGCGGCGCGTTTTTTGCTTCGACTCAGAGATGGCGGACGGCAAGCATACGCCTTGTTGTGACGAAACTGCTTCGGTGCCAGTAGAGGTGAAATGATGGGTTCGGTGTATCCATTCGACGGACAGCCTGCGAGCGATGCCGCGCAATCCGGCGTCGGGCTGGTCGTCGTTTATCCCGGCAATGCGCAGCGAAGTTTGTGCGATCACGAGTGTGCGACTTACCATGCCCTGGCGCAAAGGCTCGCGTTCATCAAGGGGTATGCGTTTGCCGGCGAGTACGATGCTTCGCGCGATTATTCCGCTGCCTTGTATTTTGTGCCGAGCGATACCTTTCTCACGCTCGAGGACGCGCATCGGCTCGGCGTTCGCGGCGAGCAGGATTTGTTCGGTGGCGTGGTGCCTTTTCCGTTCATCGCGACCAAGACCATTACCCATCCCTTGTATGGCGAGCATGCGCGGGCGCCGGATGGCTGGTCGCGCGAGCTGTCGCGGCGCATGCAGGAGGTGGTGCTGCCGGGGTTTTCCGCCTTCTCACTGGAGGACGCGCGCAACGCGGGCCGGCACTTGCTGGAGCAGGGCGCGGTGCGCCTGAAGATGGCGAGCGGGATCGGCGGACTCGGGCAATGGGTGCTTGCCGATGCGGACAAACTCGACGCGCGGCTGCAGGCACTCGATGCAGATGAAGTGGCGCGTTGCGGGCTGGTGCTGGAGCGGAATCTGCCGGAGGTGTCGACGCTGAGCGTGGGCCAGGTACGCGTGGACGATTTACTTGTGACCTATTGCGGCACCCAGCAGCTGACCGTCAACAATGCCGGCGAAGAGGTGTACGGCGGTTCGCGCCTGATCGTGGCGCGCGGGGATTTCGATGCGCTGCTTGGGTTGAAGCTGGAACGCCAGATGCTGATGGCCATCGCGCAGGCACGCCAATACCATGCGGCGGTCATGCAATCTTTTCCCGAGATGTTCGCCTCGCGTTGTAATTATGACGTGGCCCAGGGTATCGATGAAGATGGCCGCTGGCAGTCCGGAGTGCTGGAGCAATCCTGGCGTATCGGTGGCGCGAGCGGGGCCGAGGTCGCGGCCTTCGAGGCGTTTCGGGGCGATCCGTCGCTGCAAGCAGTCTGCGCATCGACTACGGAGATCTATGGGGCTGACGGTGTGATGCCGGCCGATGCGGACATCTATTTCCAGGGCGTGGATGAAAGCGTCGGCCCCATCACGAAATATGCGAGGCTGGAACCGTATGCCAACTCTTGAAGATGCAATCAGGATCGCTGTCGACGATGGACATATTTCGGGAACCATGGTTTCGCCGAGGACCCGCCTGCCGGGCGTGCTGTTCGTGCATGGCTGGGGCGGCAGCCAGGAGCAGTATCTGGCGCGGGCGCGGGAAATCGCGGCACTGGGTTGCGTCTGCCTGACCTTCGATCTGCGCGGGCATGGCAATACTCGCCCGCAATATGAAACGGTGTCGCGCGAGAGCAATCTGCGCGATGTGCTGGCGGCCTACGATGTGCTGGCCAGCCATCGCTTCGTGGACCCGTCGACCATCGCTGTCGTCGGCAGCAGCTACGGCGGCTACCTCGCGGCGATTCTGACGACCATGCGTTCGGTGAAGTGGCTGGCCTTGCGGGTGCCGGCACTGTACATGGACAATGGCTGGGAGTTACCCAAGCGTCAGTTGCACAGGGATCAGGATCTCGGCACCTATCGCAGCAGCCTGGTGCCCGCCGCGGAGAACCGGGCCTTGCGGGCCTGCATGGCGTTCAAGGGGGACGTGCTGGTGATCGAATCGGAATTCGACAAGACGATACCGCACGCCGTGATCTCCAGCTATCTCGACGCCTGCATTCACGCGCACTCGCTCACCTACCGCGTCATCAAGGGAGCCGACCACGGACTGACCGATGAAAGCAGCCAGCGCGCTTATACTTCCTTGCTCGTGAACTGGATGACCGAGATGGTATTCGGCGAGCGGGAAGGCAATACCCCGACGCAGAGCACGACCATGCCGGGAAGCGCATTGCCGGAAGCGCCCCCCGGTCCGGCATGAATCGTCACCCGCAAAATTCCGGAGATTTTTTTGTCGGGATCAATGCAGCTGCGTCTTGATGTAGTTCTCGATCTCCTTGTCGTCGAACCAGGTGATGTCCTTTGATACTTCTTCCTCGACCAGTTGCTGCGACTCCTTGCTCAGGTTCTTGCGCAGCATACCGAGGAATTTTGAAAAGGCGATCACGCGCAGCTTGTCGTAGCGCTGCTCCATGCGTGCCTTGTCCAGATATTCGCCGATCTGCTTGGCGAAGAGTTCCTGCTGATGCTGCGCTTGGGACACATTGGGCTCGGCCGTATGGCCGACGACACGCCGGCTATTGTCGGAATAGCGTCCTTTCGCATCGCTGGTCAGATCTTGTTCGCGCATGCGTCCTTCCGGGCTGACGAAATCTTCGATCTCGTGAAAATTGGCCTGTTGCGCACCCTCGACTTCGAAGATCCTTGCGCGATGCTCGTCCGCGGCAATAATCCAGGTGGTTTGCATAGGCTTCTCCTTCGAAAGATAAAGGATGTTCGACCAAGCGGCTGCAACTTTGTTCTGGCGAAAACGACGTTTCATTGCATGCGGAAAATCCGCGGGAACATTGCTGCGAAGACTGGCATTGCTCACGCAAACAAGCCATGCAGGAACCAGCAGATTTCCTCGCCTGTCCGCTCCCGGTAAATCCAGTAGCAGGTTGCCGTTTGTCCCTGCGCAATGAAATAATCGCGCACCACCAGTTTTCCGTCCCACCAGCCGCACTCAATCCGCTCCGGCCCTTTGATCATTCGCAGCGGCGAACCGTAAAACGGGCGATGGTCGCGCACCATCAGCGCAATCGGCGTTTCCAGTATCCAGAACGGGCGCTCCGCATGATGCGGCGCGGATGGCGCAGGGCGCGTCACCGCCGCAGCGGGAACCCAGGCATTGCATATTTCCGGTCGATGATCGGCGCGCGGCGAGGGGATCAACACGCTATGCTCACCCAGTCGCGCGGTCAGCAGCTCCAGCAGACGATGATAATCGGCAGGCGTGCCGCCGGGATCGGGGAACAGCGATTCGGTAGGCGGCAGCATGGCCGATACCTGCGCGGCTTCGAGGCGTATCGCGATCACCGGCGCGCACAGTTCAAGCCGGCCGAGCCGTTCCTTCAGCAAACGGGTCAGGTGTTCTTCATGCCACACCGGATCCGCCAGCGCGATCTCGATCGGCGTGGGCGCAATGGCGCTGCGGCCGCGTTCATGCTGCAGCCACAGCACGAAGCGCGCCACCGCCAATTGCTGCGCCACCAGCCAGCCGGTCATTTGCAGCAGCAGGCGGCGCGCGGCAAACAGAACGGCCTCCGCATGTTCGATGCGGTCGGGCAGTTCCAGATTGGCGGAGAAGCTTTTCGGCGCCTGCACCCATTCGAACAATTCCGGCGCTTGCCCATAGGCGCGGTCGAGTGCATCGAGCACGTTCTTGTCGCAGCGGCGCTGCAATCCCGCGCGCGGCAACTTGCGCAGTTCGCCCAGAGTGCGGCAACCGATGCCCTCCAGCCATTCGTCATACGGCCGGAGGGCCGGCAGCAGCATGCAGGGCAGGGCATCGAGCAAGCTCATCATGCTCTCCATGCGGACCGTGCGGCGCAATGTCGAACGCGTGGGATGGCGCGCAAGCAGCCATGCACCTTGCGCGGTCGGCGCCATGCCGATGCGCGGCGTGAAACCGAGTACGCCGACACTGGCGCGTACCAATCGGTATAGCTTGCGCCGTCCGTCGAATGCGCGCAGGCTGGCAGTGACGTCGAGCAGCAGGCTGGCCTCTTCGGCGAAGGCAACTTCCGGCGTGTATTGCAGCAGCGCCAGCGCGATGCTGTTCAGGGCGTCCTGCTCGCGCACAGAGTCATGCTCATGCAGGATCGCATCGGGGCAGATGGCTTGCACGCCGCCGCGCCGCATGCCGATACGCACGCCTTCGGCAGCGGCTTGCGCGCTCATCACCAGCACGCGTTCGCGATCGACGACGACATGCCTGCCCGGATCGGACCAGCACGGACGAACCGTTTCGAGAGGCAGCAGCGGCAGATGCACGCCGATCCATGTGCGCATGGGCGTCTGCTTGAAAACTACTGCACAAGCTGATTTTCGACCTCCGATGCCCGACGCACTATTGGTGCGCGTGCGCTCCCCGGCCGGAATTCAGCTTGTTCGCTGCGGTTTTCAACCAGACTCCGAGGAGCAGGGCCGAAAATGGAGGAGGAAAAAAACGGCATCTCGTCCAGCCGCAGATGCAGCGCTTCATCCCGCCGTGGGCCGCGCCGCTTGACGATCTCGACGTCGATGCCGCCATTGGCAGGACGCAGCGCCAGCCGCAGCGGCGCGGGCGAGGCATCCTGTGCGCAGGCGAGCGGGCGCATCATCCAGAACAGGATTTCCGTGCCTTGCGCGGCTAGATGCAAGCGCCGCAGCGATTCGCTCCGTACATGCGATTGCCAGAACAGCAAGGCGCCGCAACTGCCGTTGCGCAGGATCTGTTCCGCCGACCACAAGGCATCGACGCTGCGCGTGGTTCTGATCCACAGCAGGCGATCGGCGGGCAGCCCCCACGATGTCCAGGCAGCGACTTGCGGCAGATGGGGCGGCTGCACCAGCGCGATGCGACGGGTTTTCGCAATGGAATGCAAGGCGGGGCGCAGTAGATGCATCTCGCCAATCCCGGCTTGCTGCAACAGCAATTCGACCAGGACCGCGCTCGGCCAACCGCCATTGGGCAATTCAGCATCGAGCGCGCGATGACCGGTGGAAGTGACCGCAGCCTGATACGAACCCATTTGATCGGCGCGCCAGACCGCATGCGGCAAGGGGATCGCCGCATCCGGCTTCGATATGGTGGAAACTAAAGCAGACATCCGGACCTCCTAGTTCTTTTTTCTGGGATATATTCTGTTATTTATACTGTATAAATATACAGTATTGCAAGGATGTCTCTTAGTACAAATTCGTAATGTAAAGAACAGATTTCATGCAAGCGCACATTACTTCCGTCGGCCTGGTGATCAAGCCCGATCCCGCCGACACCTTCGCCTACCCGCATCACATCGATCGCGCCAGCCTCGATGCCTTGCCGTCAAAACCGGGCATCTACATTTTTCGCGATGAGCAGGACAGGCCGCTGTACGTTGGCAAGAGTGTCAACATCCGCAGCCGCGTGCTGTCGCACCTGCGCACGCCGGAAGAAGCGCGCATGCTGCGGGCAAGCCGCTATGTGGAATTTCGCCGCACCGCCGGTGATATCGGCGCACTCCTGCTGGAGTCGCGCCTGATCAAGGAACTGCAACCCTTGCACAACAAAAAGCTGCGCCGCACGCGCGAGATGTGCACGCTGCACCTGGGGCAGGACATGAAGTCGGCACCCGATATCGTTTATGCGCGCGATCACGATTTCGCGAAAACAGCCGACCTGTACGGCTTGTTTGCGACACGCAAGGCTGCACTGGAAAAACTGCGCGAGATTGTCGATGTGGAGATGTTGTGTCCTGCGATGACGGGGCTGGAAACCGCAACGCACGGGCGGGCCTGTTTTGCGCGCCAGATTTCACGCTGCCTCGGTGCGTGCGTCGGTGCGGAATCCATTGATGCGCACTATCTGCGCCTGAGGACGGCGCTGGAGGAAATGCGTATCGTGATCTGGCCCTATGACGGACCCATGGGCATCGTGGAAGAATGCGACGGCTGGAAGCAGACTCACGTCATCGATCACTGGTTCTATGTCGGCTCCATCGACCAGGCCAAAGGTGCGCAGAAAATCAGCCGTGCCGCACAACGCACTTTCGATGTCGATACCTACAAGATTCTTGTCAAGCCGATGCTGCGTGGCGAGTTGCGCATCGAACCGGTCACGCTTGCCAGGCGCGACAAATGCGGCAAACGCGGCAAACTTGATAAGCGGCCAACTGAAGGGCCAAAGGCGTAAAGATGTAAAAGCAGCGCAACCGGGCAGTACCGCGGCTGCGCTACTTGGTCAGGCCGACCGATTACTTGGATGTGCCGCCCGGCGTGGTCGTGCTGCCGCTCGTTCCACCTGTGGTGCTGTCGCTTGTACCACTGGTGCCACCGGTGCTGCCGCCCGTCGTGCCGGTTGTGCCGGTCGCGCCACTCGTTCCGCCGGTCGTGCTTCCCGCCGTGCCACTCGTTCCACTGGTCGAACTTCCGGCCGAACCGCCGGCTGCGCCACCCGTGTCGCTGCTGCTTGAACCAGGCGTCGTGCTGGTCGATCCCGCAGCGCTACCCGGAGTGCTTCCGGTGCCGCCAGCCGCACCTGGCGTGCTCTCGCTGGTGCTTCCCGGGGTGCCCGTTCCGCCGGCGGCGCTGCCCGTCGTGCTACCCGTCGATCCGGTCGAGCCCGCGGTTCCGCTGGAGGTTCCGGCGGTGCTGCCCGAACTGGTCGCACCCGTGCCAGCGCCAGCAGTGTCCGCGCCTTTCTTTTCGCACGCGCCTAGTGTCAACGTGGCGACAAGCGCCGCGAGCAATACTGAATATTTCATGCTGGTTCCTCTCAAGAAAATATAGTTGTCAACAAGTGCACGGCTAATTGGAGAAATCGAGGGGCGTTAAGTGCCTGTCCAAACATTGATAAATATCAGTGACGATATGATTTTTTCAATAAATGGAACGTATCAACTATCGCCGTAGTGAGAGGGGCTGTTTACTAATCCTTACTATTGTTGATCGGCAATTTTCTTTTCTGCCGATATATAATGCCCCGCAAGAATAAAAAAAAGACAAGGCCATGCACATGGCCTTTTTCGTTTTTGAGGGGACATATGAACAAATCCTCATTACGGCGGCAGCTCGTGCTGCCGTACGTTCTGCTTGTGGTATTCGTTTGCGCCACCATCGGCTGGGTGTCTTACCAGGCCGGGGAAAAGGCCGTCAGTACGCTCGGACACCGGGTCATGACGGATATGGTCAACCGCATCAATGCCGCGACCGAACAGCATCTGGCCGGCGCGCTGACTGCGCTGAATGCGATCGACCCGGATCCGCAAACACTGCCCCAGGCACAGCCGTTCTCCGACAGCTTGGCCGCGCTGGAGCCGCGCCTCTGGGTTGCGAGCGGGCTGTTCATGGACGTCAACAACTATGTCTATTTCGGCGGCGAGGACGGCCGCTTCATCGGTGTCAATCGCATCAACAAGGATTTTGTCGAGCTCTACCTGCGCGAGCCCGGCGCCGCAAAACGGCATGTCTATGCGGTCACCCGGCCGGGCGATCGCGCACGCATCCTGCGCACCGATCAATATGACCCTCGCACCCGTCCCTGGTATGACATCGCCGCCCGCAGCAAGAAACCCGTTTGGTCACCGGTGTACGGCGATTTCACTTCGAAAGAGCCGACCATTACCCTGGCCAAGCCGGTCTATCGCGAGGACAAGACATTTGCAGGCGTGATGGCGACGGATGTGACGCTCAAGGCACTGACCGATTTCCTGCGCAGCCTGAAAGTCAGTCAGAGCGGCATTGCCTTCGTGCTCGACAGCGACGGCTTCATGATCGCCACCTCCGGCACGGAATTGCCCTTCAAGATGGTCAACGGCGCGCCCGAGAGGATGCGCATCGACGAGATGCAGACCCCGCTTATCAGGGATGCCTATGCCAAGGTGCGCAAGTGGAAGAACGCAAAGGCGGAAGACGCGGCCACCTCGCCGGAGCTGGCCGCTCCCGCCGGCTATCTTGAAGTGGCCGCCGCCAGGCTCGGCGAAAAATACGGCGTGAACTGGGTCACCGTGGTCGCCGTGCCGCGCGTCGATTTCATGGGCGGCGTGACGCGCAGTTTCATACACGGCCTGCTGATTGCCGCGCTGTGCGTGATCGTCGCGCTGGTGCTTGGCTTGTTCTTCCTCGACAGAGTGCTGCGCGACATCCGCAACCTGACCGAAGCCGCGAAAAGAATCGGCGAAGGCGAGCCGATGCCCTCGCTGAATATCCGCCGCAGCGATGAAATCGGACAGCTCGCGACGAGCTTTCGCGAAATGGAGCACAACCTGCGCATCGACAAGCTGACCGCGGTATTCAACCGCGCATCGCTGATTGCGCAGATCGGCTTCCTGCGGCGCCAGCTCGCACAGAACAACGTCGAACGCCCCAACTTCGCGCTATTGTTCATCGACCTCGACCATTTCAAGACGGTCAATGACCATTACGGCCATGGCGCCGGCGACAAGGTACTGGCGACGGTGGCGACCCGCCTGAAGGAATCCGTGCGCATCACCGATGTGGTCGCGCGCTACGGCGGTGACGAGTTTGTCGTCCTGCTCAAGGGCGTGACTGCCGTCGACGATGTCATCGCCACCGAAGAAAAGATCCGCGGCATCGTCGAGGAGCCGGTGCAGCTCGATCACGGCACGGCCAGCGTCGGCGTATCGATCGGGTGGGCCATGTTCCCTGAGGACGGCGAAGACGTGGACGCGCTGCTGAAAATCGCCGACACACGCATGTTCGACACCAAGAAGATCCGCAAGGCGGCGCGCTGATTTGTTTAATTGATCTGGATCAATTTCATTTCGACAGGTGCGAGAGCAGAATGAGATTATCGTTTTGCCTTGAAGCAAGCCGCAAAGGTTTGAATTCGATTGCGTTTGCAATCGCATGTCGAGATGACCGCGTACATGGCGATGGCGGCGCGCGATGGATACCAGGCGGTCCAGGCTGACAACAATAAGATCAAGTACTCATTGCTTGGGAGGCCCATGGCCGAGGAGTTGGTTCCGCACGTGCCGCAGGCAGGGCAGACACTGCGTTTGCCGCGCACGACTATCAGCAAGACCATCGCGACCGCATTCCTGATCATTCTGCTGGCCGCCACCGGGAACGTATTGGTGGTGCACCACATGCTGGCCGACGTCAACGGCGTGGCCGAGACCGTGAACGTGGCCGGCAAGTTGCGCATGCTGAGCCAGAAAATCGCTTTCGATGTGACGAGAGTGCTGCACCAGAGCGACCAGGACAAGGGGGCAATATCCGCCGGTCTCAATGATTTCGACACCGCATTGATGGCGCTCGCGCGTGGCGGCAAGGCGTTCGGCTACGAGGTCAAGCCGCTTTCCGCGCACCACCATGCACTGTTCGACGCGGCCCACGCGGACTGGGTCACATACCGCAACCACGTCGAGGAGGCACTTCTGAAAGGGGCGCAGGGCGGCAACTTCCGCGTCGAATCCAGCCGCATCACGGCAGATGCGGCAAGTGTGTTGTCCAGCTCGGAAAAGCTCGTGAATTCGCTGACCGGCGAAGCGCAGCACGCGCAACAGCGCGCCCTCATGGAAATGTATGCCCTGCTGATGCTGGATGCGGTCATCCTAGCGATCATGTTCGTCACGGTGCGCCGCCAGATCGTGTTTCCCCTGCGCGAGCTGGCCCGGCACAGCAGGGAGCTGGCTGACGGCAACTACGTGGCTCGCATCGAAAACCCGTCGCTGGACGAAATCGGTTTGCTGGCCGAAAGCTTCAACGAGTCCGCGCAACGCATTGGCAATCTGATCGCGCGTATCGATCACGACCGGCAGAATCTCAAGCAAGCCGAGGCCATGTTCCGCGGCTTCGCGGAAAATTCCGTCGTCGGCGTGTATATCGCACAGGACGGGCGCTTCCGCTTCGTCAATCCGAAAATGGCGGAGATGTTTGCCTACAGCCAGGAAGAAATGATTTCGTCGATCAGCGTGTACGACCTGGTCTCGGAGCATGACCGCTTCACCGTGGAAGAAAACATCCGCAAGCGCTTGACCGGCGAAAGCAGGGAAGTGCACTACGAGCGCCAGGCGCGCCGCAAGGACGGCTCGCTGTTCGATGTCGAAGTGTACGGTTCGCTGATGAAGATCGATGGCGAGCCCGCCACCATCGGCATCATGCTCGACATCTCCGAGCGCAAGCGGCTTGACCTCGCCTTGCGTGTCCTGAGCGCATGCAACCAGGCGCTGGTGCGCGCCAGCGACGAAGCGGTCCTGCTTCACGAAGTCTGCCGCAGCATCCACGAGATCAGCGGCTATCCGTTTGTCTGGGTCGGCTACGTGGAAGAGGGCGTCGGCAAGAAAGTCTATCCGGCGGCCCTGGCCGAAGCGCACAAGGGCGCGCTGATGGCCGCCATCAACCATGTCAGCTGGGACGATTCGCAAACGGGACGCGGCGCCACCGGCACGGCGATCCGGCGTGGCAATGTCGTGGTTGTCAGGGATATCCAGACCAGTTCGCTCCATGCGCCATGGCGCGAGTTCATGGTCAGCCATGCGATCGTCTCCGCCATGTCGCTGCCCTTGAAGACCGGCGACAAGATCCTCGGCGCGCTCACTGTCTATTCGCACGAGCAGGACACCTTCAGGCCGGATGAAGTCCAGGTCGCGGAAGAACTGGCCGACAACCTGGCCTACGGCATCATGGCGCTGCGCGCGGAGAAAGCGCGCCGCAAATATGCGCAGCAGCTCGAATACCATGCCGGTCACGACATACTGACCGGTTTGCCGAACCGGGCATTGCTGCAGGATCGCCTGAACCAGGCCATCGCCTACGCGGCGCGCTACTGCTATCCGATCTGGGTTCTGTTCATCGATCTCGACCGCTTCAAGTTCGTCAATGACAGCCTGGGCCACAACGCCGGCGATACCGTGCTGAACGCCATCGCAACCCGCCTGCAATTCGCCGTGCGCGAGACCGATACCGTTGCACGCATGGGCGGCGACGAATTCCTTGTCGTATTGCCGGAGCGCGATGACGAATGCCTGACGACCGCGGTCGTCCAGCGCATCATGGATGCCGTCGCCAAGCCGCTGAAGGTCGACGGGCATGAATTCGTTCTCGGGTGCAGCATCGGTGTCGCCGTCTATCCGAACGACGGCAACGATCCCGAAACCCTGATCAGAAACGCCGACATCGCGATGTACCGTGCGAAGGAAACCGGGCGCAACAACTTCCAGTTTTATACCGCGACGATGAACGAACGCCTGCTCGAGCGCTTGCGTATCGAGAGCGATCTGCGCAACGCCATCGAACGTCAGGAATTCGTGCTGCACTATCAGCCGCAGGTCGATCTGAGCAGCGGGCGCACCATTGGCGCCGAGGTCTTGATCCGCTGGCAGCATCCGACGCTGGGCATGGTGATGCCGCTGCGTTTCATCAGCCTTGCCGAGGAAACCGGCATGATCGTGCAAATCGGCAGTTGGGTCTTGCGCACGGCCTGCGCGCAGGCGAAGACATGGCACGATGCCGGATACGGCGACCTGCGTATCGCCGTGAATCTCTCCGCGCGCCAGTTCATGCAACACGATCTGGTGCAATCCATTGCCAACATTCTTGCGGAAACCGGCCTTCCTGCGGATTGCCTCGAACTCGAACTGACCGAGAGCCTGGTGATGACGGATATCGAGCGCGCGATCGAGATCCTTGTCAGCCTCAAGGCCCTGGGCGTGCACTTGTCGCTCGACGATTTCGGCACCGGCTATTCGAGCCTTTCCTACCTGAAGCGCCTGCCGTTCGATTCGCTCAAGATCGATCAATCCTTCGTGCGCGACATCGCGAAGGAACATGACGGCGAGGCCATCGTGGCGTCCATCATTTCGCTGGCGCACAATCTAAAACGCCATGTCGTTGCCGAAGGCGTCGAGACCCGCGAACAGCTTAATTACCTTCTGCGCTACGGTTGCAATCACATGCAAGGCTATTACTTCAGCAGACCGGTGCCCGCCGAAATGCTCGAAGCCTTGTTGAGCCAGGATCGCCTCATGCACCCGGCATGGGATGCCGGTCCGCTGGCGTGACAATCACGCCGGCGTCACGTATTCGCGCAGGAAGGTCCTGGTCTGGCTGTCCGGGAAGGTGATCGTGACCTTGTCGTCAGCCAGCGACATGACGCGTCCTTCGCCATACTTCGGCACTTTTACCGCGCTGCCGACTTCAGGCAACGGCGACTTCAATTTTTGCGTCTCTGGCGGAATATGCTCGCGGACATGGGCCGGACTGAGCGCCTGTTCCGGCGGCTGCCTGCAGTTGTCGCAGACGCCGCAGTGCGTCCATTCGACTTCCTCGCCAAAATAGTCGAGCATTACCTTCCAGCGGCAGAAGCCGGTCTGCGCATAAAACACCATGCGCTCCAGGGCTTCGTGATCGCGCGCGCTCTTCTCCCGATAAGTCTCGACCAACTGATTGAGCTCCCTCGTCTTGACGCGTTGTCTCGTCACGCTGTATTCGAGATTGTCGTCCTGCTCGACCAGACCGCCGTCCTTGAGCAGCTTGAGCGCCACCTGCAAACGGTTTTCCGGCACCTGCTCCAACGAGTCGCGCAGATCTGCGAACGACGTATGCGCGTGTTCCGCCGCTTGAGTCTGCACGGCGGCATACACCGTGTTCAAGTCATCGATGCCGGGATAGCGACGAGCGAGAAAGAATTGCTGCACCTGCTTGTCTTTCGCGAAATAGAGCAGCGTGCATTCGGCCGCCTCGCCGTCTCGTCCGGCCCGCCCGGATTCCTGGTAATACGCTTCCAGGCTGGCGGGGATCTGGCAGTGGATGACAAAGCGGATATCGTGCTTGTCGATGCCCATGCCGAAGGCATTCGTTGCCACCATGACCCGGCTTGCACCCGTCATGAAACTGTCCTGGTTCTGCGTGCGCGCTTTCGCCGGCAACTGGCCGTGATAGCAGGTGACGCTTTCGCCAGCCTGTCGCAACAACTGGTAGATCTGCTCGGCCGCTTTCACCGTGGCCGTATACACAATGCCGGAGCCGCGGCTCTCGCGTACGAGGTGCGCGGTCTGCGCAAGTTTTTCCGATTCGCCTGTCGTCACGATCACGCGGTAGTGCAGGTTGGGGCGGTACATGCCGGTGTTGATGACATTCAGATCATCCAGCCCCAATTGCTTGCCGATATCTTCGATCACGCTGTCGGTCGCGGTCGCCGTCAAGGCCAGGACCGTGGGATGCCCGAGCGCCTGGATCGCCGCGCCGAGTTGCAGATAGGTGGGGCGAAAATCATGACCCCATTGCGAGATGCAATGCGCCTCGTCGATGACGAACAGGCTGACCTTGTTCTGCCCGACCGCGGCCAGGAAATCCGGATCGGACATCCGTTCAGGAGTGGCAAAGACAAATTCCCTGTCAGCTCGCTTGATGCCGTCCATGACCGACTCTTCTTCCCGGCTGCTCAAGGTGCTGTTCACCTCGCGCGCGCCGACGCCGGCACTTTCCAGTTTGCCGGCCTGGTCCTTCATCAGCGAAATCAGCGGCGATACGACGATGGTCGTACCTGGCATTTCCAGCGCGGGGAGCTGGTAACACAGCGATTTGCCGGCACCGCTTGGCATGATGGCAAGGGTGTCGTGCCGCTGCAATACGCTCTCGATCACTTCCTGTTGGCCGGGGCGCAGGTGATTGATGCCGAATGTGTCGTGCAAGGCATCACGCAGCGCCTTGTCTTCGGGCGGCGATTTCATTCGCCGGGCGCTGTGGGCAGGGGTATTTGCGTCGATGGAATCGGCCGCAGGGAAAATGCGATGCATGGTGTTATGTTGAGGAAGTGGCATGATCTGCCTTCAAGCAGCAAACATGCCTAATGGTCCCTCACTGCTTCAATTTCCAATGAAAAACAGCTGCTATTCCTCTGGGAAATCGAAGAGAAATATGTTTACATTCGCTGCGGCATATGGGGTACAATTCGCCACCGATTGAAGTTTGAGCTAGTGGTGCAGTATTTGTCTGTCATACCTTTTCTTGCTTCAAAGGATCTACCGGGCGCAAGCCCATTAACTGTAATAGGAATTGAAAATGGCAACAGGTACTGTCAAGTGGTTCAACGACGCTAAAGGTTTTGGCTTCATTACTCCGGACGAAGGCGGCGAAGATCTGTTCGCGCACTTCTCCGCGATCCAATCCAATGGTTTCAAGTCGCTGAAAGAAAACCAACGCGTTTCTTTCGAAGTGACGACTGGCCCGAAGGGCAAGCAAGCTTCCGCGATTCAGCCGCTGTAAGTTGAATCCAGCAGAATGAAAAATCCCCGGCATGCCGGGGATTTTTTTATGCCTGCGCGCTTTCCTCGTGTGTAAAAGCGCCTCGCACCCGGTATTAATTTCCCTTTCACTCAGCGCGGCAGCAAGACCGCCGCACCATCGAATTGTCCAGCCCGCAAGGCGGCCATGGCCTCATTGGCCTGTTCCAGCGGAAACGCGACCGGCGTCGTGCGTATGTCAATAACGTCCGCCAATGCGAAAAACGCCTCGCCGTCGGCACGCGTCAGGTTCGCCACCGAGCGCAGCGTGCGCTCCCCCCACAGCAGTGAATATGGAAACGCCGGAATATCGCTCATGTGTATTCCGGCACACACCACGCTTGCCCCCTTGCGGGTCGCCGCGAGGGCCAGCGGCACGAGTGCGCCGAGTGGCGCGAAAATGATTGCCGCGTCAAGCGGAGCCGGCGGCGCGGTACCGGAATCGCCAGCCCACACTGCGCCGAGTGCGCGCGCGAACTCCTGTGAACGACTGTCGCCCGGCCGTGTAAATGCATAGATCTCCTTGCCTTGCTGGCACGCCACCTGCGCGATGATGTGCGCAGCCGCCCCGAAGCCATATAACCCGAGCCGTCGACCATCACCGGCTATGCTGTAGGCACGGTAGCCAATCAGTCCGGCACAAAGCAGGGGTGCGGCATGCAGGTCGTCGTAACGGTCGGGTATCCGGAAGCAATAACGGGCATCGGCGGTCGCGTATTCCGCATAACCGCCGTCGCGGTCGTAACCGGTAAAGCGCGCGTCGTCGCACAGGTTCTCGCGATGTGCTTGGCAAAAGCCGCAGTGATGACAGCTTCCGCCAAGCCAGAGCACACCGACGCGATCGCCCACCGTCAACTGATGTGCGAAAGGGCCGACATGGACCACTTCGCCGACGATTTCATGTCCCATGATCAGGGGCGACTTGTGCGGCGCGAGCTCCCCGTCCGCGATATGCAGATCGGTGCGGCATACCCCGCAGGCCGTCACGCGGATCAGCACTTCATAGTCGGCGGGGAAGGGGATCGCCACGCGCGCCAGGCGCAATGGCGTGTGCGGCGCGTCCAGCAGCATGGCCCGCATGGTTCCGTCATGTCCCGTATTGAGTAAAGAATTGCTCATGATCTCAATATAGCAAGGATTTTATCCATGATATTGCGCGATCTGGAGCATGACATTTCATTGACCTTCATGAAATCGGGATTTACGATGTGAAATAAAAATAAATCTGGGGACAAAAAATGATTTTCAAATTTGGCAAGGCGGAGAAAGAACCCGAGTCGGTGGTCGTGTCATCGACGTCCGGGATGGAACACGTTCTCAGCGATGTCGCGCGGCAGGCGTCAGGACTGGGAAAAAGCTCTGCCGATTTGAACGGTCTCATCGACGATCTGGCGGTCATGAGCAGCAAGCAGGCGGAGACCTTCAAGGTTCTGGCGAGCGAGATTGATGCCATGGTTCGCGCCAACCTCGCCATCGAGGAGGTGACCAAGGCCAGTAAAGCCTCGGTTCAGCATGCGCGTCATACCGTCGAACAGATCGGAAACGGTGTCATTGCCGTGACGAACAACCTGTCCGAAGTTGCCGACGCCGCCAATGAGATCACGCAGATTGCCTTGCAGACCCGCTTGGTCGCTTTCAATGCTTCGGTCGAGGCAAAAAGAGCGGGTGAGGCCGGGCGCGGATTCGCAGTCGTGGCCGATGCAGTGAGGGAATTGGCGGCCAAGGTGGAGCAGTCGTCCAAGCTGATCATGAGCACGGTCACGCAACTGGATGAGCGCATCAAGCTTCTTGCGGACAACATACAATCCAGGGAAACCGGGCACAGCGATTCGGGCAAACACGATTCCTTCCACGCGGCGGTTTCGGAGGTCGAGCGCGGCGTCGCCGACATTGCGGATACCGCCCAAAAAAATCTCCAGGGCTGTGCCGGCGTTCTGGATTCGGTCCGCGGCCTGTCAGATCAAGTCGCCGGCACCGCCACCGCGCTGCAGACCGCGCGCCAGCGAACCGAGGGATTTCTGTCCTTGTCGGAGTCCCTGATCGAAATGACCGCCGAAAGCGGCGCTCAAACCGAAGACACGCCATTGATCGAAGGCGCGGTGGAGGCGGCTGCAAAAATCTGCGCGCTGCTCGAAGAGGGAGTGCGCAGCGGCGCCCTGTCGGAAGCCGACCTGTTCGACAGCAAGCACAAGCCCATTCCCGGCACCAACCCCGAACAATTCATGACGCGCTTCACGCCATACTGTGACCAAGTGCTGCCGGAGATATTGGAAGACATCCTGACCTGGGCGCCCAAGATCGTGTTCAGTGTGGTAACGGACCGCAAAGGCTATATTCCGACGCATAACCGCAAGTTTTCCAAGCCGCAGGGCAGCGATCCGGTTTGGAACCAGGCAAATTCCCGCAACCGGCGCTTCTTCATCGGCCGCACGGAAACAGCCGCGATCAATAACCGCAAAAGATTCCTGCTCCAGACCTACCGGCGCGACATGGGAGGCGGGAAGCATGTCGTTATGAAGGACCTGTCGGTGCCGATTGTGGTCGACGGCAAGCACTGGGGTGCATTGCGAATCGGTATCCAGTTTTAACCAGATGCAGGCGAAAAAAAACGGCCAGCAAATGGCCGTTTTCGTTTTGCAATCAGGAAATCAGGGTTTGAAAAAACCGGCCCCGACAATCATGTTGTCGACTTTTTCAACATAGCTCGACTTGGCTTCCACGTTCTTGGTCATCGGATTCGGCCACTTGTAGTCGACCCAGCCCTTTCCTTTCGCGTTCAGGACTTCCACGAAGCTGCGGATGATGTACTTGCCATCGGCGTCGCGCATGTCGATCAGATTCTTGCCGACCATCTTGGACGCATTGCCGTTGCCGATCGAAAGATTGGTTCCCTGCATGTCGTAGACGAAGATATACAGATCACGATCGACGAATTCTCCCTTCGGATCATTGAACGCGGCAAATGCCTTTTCCTTGCCATTCGCCTTCAAATAAGCGACGGCCTTCTTGACGAGCGCGCTGGCTTCCTCCGCCGTACCCCGTTCCGCGGCGCATGCGGAGGCACTGAGAAAACCGGCAATCAGCAGCGTACTAAGTGTTTTGAGTAGGATTTTCATCGATCATCTCCTTGGTGGTGTTTTGGTGCTCAAATTCGCGTGGCTTCGTCATTTCCCAGGTGGCGGATAGCAGGCCATCCACAAGGTAAGAGGGTGTTAACGATTTTAGTTATTTCCATATGGAAATATACCTGATCGGCTCATCTGTTGGTATTTCTTGAAGCCGGTTGACGCAACTCAAATTTCTCAATGGAAATTTGTGATGCATTTTGGCACGCAAACTCTGCGCTATGGATGAAAAGCTTGCACGTCTGAAGTGAAAGACGTGCACTGCACATTCAGGTCTTGCGCCAGTAATCCGGTTCGGCGTAGGTATGGCGGAGGAAATCGACAAATGCGCGGATGCGCAGCGGGAGGTGACGTCGTTGCGCGAACACGGCATAGATATCGTTGCCGGGAGCCGCAAATTCATCAAGAACGGTCACCAGTTGGCCAGCTTCAATCGCGTTTCCGACTTCCCACATCGAGCGCCAGGCCAGCCCCTTGCCGGACAGGGCCCAGTCGTGCAACACCGCGCCGTCGTTGCACACCATATTGCCGCTCACTTTCAGCGTGACGTTTTTTCCTGCCTGGCGGAAGGTCCATCCGCGTTGGCTGCCTTCGCTGCTGATGGCCAGGCAGTTGTGTTTGGCAAGATCATCGAGAGAAGCGGGCGCGCCGTGCTTATTGATGTAGGCCGGCGACGCCACCACCACACGCTTGTTGTCAGCCAGCTTCACGCCGATCAGGCTGGAGTCGGACAGGGTGGCGATGCGGATCGCCACGTCAATACCTTCTCCGATCAGGTCCACAACGCGATCATTCAGATTGAGGGTGACCGTTACATCGCGATGCTGCGCAAGAAATGACGGAACGAGCGGTGCGACATGCTGCCGACCGAAGCCGGCTGGAGCGGAAATCGACAAATGGCCGCTGGCCCGCGCGCTGCGTTCCGATACGGCTGATTCCGCATTTTCCAGATCGACAAGAATACGCTGGCAGTCTTCAAGAAAGGCCAGGCCTTCATTGGTCAGCGCCAGCTTGCGGGTCGTTCTTTGAAGCAATTTCACGCCGAGCCGCTCCTCCAGCGCATCCAGGCGTCGTCCGATCATGGCCGGTGCAATGCCTTCGGCACGCGCGGCGGCGGAGAGGCTGCCCTTGGTGGCCACCTCTACAAACGTGGAAATTTGCTTGAACTGATCCATGCCCTCAACTTATGCGATTCAATACTGAAACGCAAGAATAAAGTGACTAATCGTGAAGTTTATATGGATTTTTATTGAATATACTTCGAGGCATCCATAACCTGACCTCGCTGCCATTGATGACCATCCACGCCATTGCCTTCGACGCCTACGGGACACTGTTCGATGTGTATTCCATCGGTGCGCTCGCCGAGAGATTGTTCCCCGAACGTGGAACGGCCTTGGCCGAGCTGTGGCGCGACAAGCAGATCGAGTACACCCGCCTGCGCACCATGTGCTCCATGTACAAGCCGTTCTGGGAAGTGACGCAGGACGCATTGATATTCGCCTGCAAGAAGCTTCAGCTCGATCTGACGCTGGAAGCGCAGAGCATGCTGATGGGACAGTACGCCAAGCTGCAGGCTTTCCCGGAAAACCTCGCCGTTCTGCAGAAGTTGCAGGGCATGGGCCTCAAGCTGGCGATTCTTTCCAACGGCAATCCGCAGATGCTCGAATCGGCGGTGGAAGCCGCCGGCATGCGCGGCATTTTCAATCACATCCTGTCGGTCGACGCGGTCAGGAAATTCAAGACTGCGCCGGAGGCCTATCAGCTGGCGCCGGACGTGTTCGGACTTTCGCCGAAGAGCATCTTGTTCGTGTCCAGCAACTGCTGGGATGTCTGCGGCGCCACCTGGTTTGGCTACACCACGTTCTGGGTGAACCGTGCCGGCGCCCCGCTGGAAGAGCTCGGTGTAGCGCCGGATGCCACCGGTCCGGACATGAATGCACTGTTGCAGTTTGTGCAGTCGCAGATCGGCGGTGCTCAATGAGCGTATGGCAGATCGCGCTGGTCGGCATCGCCGCTTTCTGTGCCGGCGCAATGAACTCGGTCGCCGGCGGCGGCACCTTTCTTTCGTTCCCGGCATTGCTTGCCGTCGGCGTACCGCCGGTAATGGCCAATGCCAGCAATTCCGTTGCCTTGTGGCCCGCCAGTCTCTCCGGTGCCTGGGCCTATCGCGCGGAACTGGCGCGGTACAAGCGATATCTGATCCCGATGGGTATTGTCTCGTTCATCGGCGGCATCGGTGGCGGCTTGGCTTTGCTGGCAACCAAGGATGCGACGTTTTCCAAACTGATCCCCTGGCTGCTGCTGTTTGCCACCATCCTGTTTGCCTTTTCCGGCCGCCTGTCGGTGCTGTTGCGCGGACATGGCGCCGGCAAACCGGGCAACAGCCTCGCCTCGCTTGCCGGCCAGGCGGTCGTATCGGTCTATGGCGGTTTCTTCGGCGCCGGCATGGGCATCCTCATGCTCGCCAGCCTGGCCATGTCCGGCCATGATGACGTGCACGAGATCAATGCCATCAAGAATCTGCTGTCGGCCATCATTTACAGCGTGACAGTGCTGACATTTGTCATCGCCGGCGCCGTCAGTTGGCCTTACACCCTCATCATGCTTGCCACGGCAACGCTGGGCGGCTATTGGGGTGCGACCATTGCGCGCAAGATTCCGGCGCAATGGTTACGCCGGTTCATCATCGTGGTTGGCTTTACCCTTACCGTTTTCTACTTCTACAAGACGTTCTGATACCTGCTCTTCTCCCAAGGAGGACATCATGGCTCTTCAACTTCCAGCCGGCATGGATATCCAGGCCGACATCAAACCCGGATACGAAAAAGTCCTGAGCACCGAAGCACTGGCGCTGGTCGCCAAGCTGGCCCGCACTTTCGAACCGCGCCGCCACCAACTGCTGGCCGCACGCGTCGAGCGCGCCAAGCGCCTGGACGCAGGCGAGCGTCCCGACTTCTTGCCCGAGACCAGGCACATCCGCGAAGGCGACTGGAAAATCGCCCCGATTCCCAAAGCGCTGGAATGCCGCCGTGTGGAAATCACCGGCCCGGTCGAGCGCAAGATGGTCATCAATGCACTGAACTCCGGCGCGGACAGCTACATGACCGACTTCGAGGACTCCAACACGCCGAACTGGGACAATCAAATCACCGGCCAGATCAACCTGATCGAAGCCGTGCGCAAGACGATTTCGCTGGAGCAGGGCGGCAAGACCTACAAGCTGGACGACAAGGTCGCCACCCTGGTCGTGCGTCCGCGCGGCTGGCATCTGGATGAGAAACATGTGCTGGTCGACGGCAAGCGCATCTCCGGCGGCATTTTCGACTTCGCGCTCTTCATGTTTCACAACGCCAGGGAGCAGCTTGCCCGCGGCGCCGGTCCGTACTTCTACCTGCCGAAGATGGAGTCGCACCTCGAAGCCCGTTTGTGGAACGACATCTTCGTGATGATCCAGAACGAGCTAGGCATTCCGCAAGCTTCGATCAAGGCCACCGTCCTGATCGAAACCATCCTCGCCGCCTTCGAAATGGACGAGATCCTGTACGAACTGCGCGAGCACAGCGCCGGTCTGAACGCCGGCCGCTGGGACTACATCTTCTCCTGCATCAAGAAGTTCAAGGTCGACAAGAATTTCTGCCTGGCCGACCGCGCCAGGGTGACGATGACCGCGCCGTTCATGCGCGCCTACGCGCTGCTGTTGCTGAAAACCTGCCACAAGCGCAATGCGCCCGCGATCGGCGGCATGTCGGCCCTGATCCCGATCAAGAATGATCCGGCAAAGAACGATGCCGCGATGGCCGGTGTGCGCAGCGACAAGGCGCGCGATGCAAGCGACGGTTACGATGGCGGCTGGGTGGCGCATCCGGGCCTGGTTGAGCTGGCCATGAGCGAGTTCAAGAAGGTCCTGGGCGACAAGCCGAACCAGATCGGCAAGCAACGCCCGGACGTCAACGTGAGCGCGGCCGACCTGCTGAACTTCCAGCCGGAGCAGCCGATCACCGAAGCCGGCCTGCGCATGAACATCAATGTTGGCATTCATTATCTGGGTGCCTGGCTGGCTGGCAACGGATGCGTGCCGATCCATAACTTGATGGAAGATGCGGCAACTGCGGAAATCAGCCGCTCGCAGGTCTGGCAGTGGATCCGTTCGCCCAAGGGCGTGCTGGAGGACGGTCGCAAGGTTAGCGCCGACATGGTTCGCGCGATGATCCCGGAAGAGCTGAAGAAGGTGAAGGAAGTGGTCGGCGAGGGCGCAACGTATGATCGTGCCGCGCAGATTTTCGAACAGATGTCGACGTCGGAAAACTTTGCCGAATTCCTCACGCTGCCCCTGTACGAAGAAGTGTGATGGCGGATGCGCGGCCGGTGTGTCCGGCAGGAGGACGAAAAAAACCGGCTTCGGCCGGTTTTTTTTCGATCATTGATTTTTTGTGTTCCGTGTCGATAAGATTGGACCTGTTCAAATGCCCGCGAGGTCAGCATGCATGCGCTCAAACTGATACGAATAGATGACAGTGTGGGATTGATCCTGCCAAAGGAAGTGCTGGCCAAACTCAAGCGCGGCGCCGGGGATACGGTATTCCTCGCCGAAACCGTCGAGGGGCTTCTGCTATCTCCGCACGACCCCGCCCTGCAAAATCAGCTCGATGCCGGCCGAGAGTTCATTGACGATTATTCCCGTGCGCTGCGCGCCTTGACCGAATGAACCTGAGCTCGATCGATCCCGCCGCGCTACTTTTGCTGCATGAGGAAAGCCTCGCTGAAATCGGAGAGGAAGTCGGGCCGTACGACGAGGCTCTCCTTGATGCGGCACTGGCCTATCCGCTGCATCTGGCCGTGCTGCAAGTGGCTGACGTCGCCGCGATTGCCGCCGCCTATGCGGTTGGCATGTTGAAGTACCGGCCGTTCGTGGTCGGCAACGAGCGTACCGCGCTCCTGGCGCTGGGAATGTTCTTGTATCTGAACGACTGGCGCTTGAATGCGTCGCAGGAGGAGGCGGTGCACGTCATCTTGCGGGCAAGTGCTGCGGAACTGGACGAGGAATCGCTTGCAGATTGGATTCGTGCTCACCTCTGATGTTTACGCAGAATATCATAAATTACTTTAACTATGCGGCATAAGTTATTGAATTTAAATATATTCGCCTATCTCAAGAAATTGCATTAGAAGAGCCTTGCAAGTGATTGATAACAGGGAGCTTTCTCTACAAAGACGTCACGTAAGCGCGTATTCCGGCCAACAGCATCTCGACGGCCATCGCCGTCAGTATCAGTCCCATTAAACGCTCGAACGCCGTCATGACATGTGGCCCGAGAGCCCGCTGCATGCGCTCTGCACTTAACAATACGGCCAGCCAGACGATCGCGACTAGCGACAGGATCGCCACGTGAAGCAGGCTCTCGACCGTGCTGTTGGAAGAAAACAGTAGCACGGTGACCAGTGCCGATGGACCTGCAAGGGCAGGAATGGCCAAGGGCACAATAAACGGCTCATGGCCTGTCGTCGATCCAACGCCGAATACCCCGCCGGGCTGCGGAAACACCATGCGCAGAGCAATCAGAAACAGGATCACGCCGCCGCCGATACGCAGGGAAATATCGGTGAGTTGCAAGGCAGCCAGGAAATGCCGCCCGAAAAACATGAAAATCAGCAGGATAACAAAGGCAATTGCGCATTCCCGGATAATGACCCAGCTGCGCCTTTCGTCGGGCACGTGTGCGAGGGCGCTGACAAACAGCGGCACGTTTCCGAAGGGATCGGTCACCAGCAGCAAAATGATGAAGGACTGGAAAAAGTTTTGGCTCATGCTGTCAATTCTTGAAAGTGCGTGAAAGGTATACTCGCGGCCTTGCAAGTCTGGCAAGGAGCATGCCCGAAGCATGCCACAAACACGACAAGAGAAAATTTGAAGACCACATGATTTCCCTGAAGCCCGTAAAGAAGTCGCGACGCCGCTTTCTCCTCGGAGGCTTGGGAGTCGCAGGCGCATTGATCGTCGGCTGGGGTGTGATGCCGGCGCGCCAGCGCCTGCATCTTGCCAATCCCGTCCCCGCCGTCAACGGCGAAGTGGCGCTGAACGGCTGGATCCGGATCTCCGGCGATGGCACGGTTACTCTGGCGATGCCCCAGTCCGAAATGGGGCAGGGTGTGCATACCGCATTACCGATGCTGGTGGCGGAAGAGCTGGACGTTCCGCTGAACAGGGTAAGGATCGAGCAGGCACCAATCGACAAGATTTTCGGCAATATCGCTGTATTGCAGGATGGCTTGCCGTTTCACCCGGACAGCAGCGGAACGCTGAAGGATACCGTGCGCTGGCTTACCGGCAAAGCGGGGCGCGAACTCGGTCTGATGATTACCGGCGGGTCGTCTTCGGTAAAGGATATGTGGCGGCCGATGCGCGAGGCCGGGGCGGCTGCGCGAGCAATGCTGGTCGAAGCCGCCGCCAAGGCTTGGGGCGTGCCCGCCTCGGAGTGCAGAACGGAAGGCGGGATGGTCACGCATTCCATCGGCAAGCGCGCAAGCTATGCTGAACTGGCGGCCAAGGCCGTCGCCAGCGAGCCGGGCCGGATTCGACTCAAGAATCCCTCCCAATTCACCCTGATCGGCACACCGCAGCCGCGCCGCGATACGCATGTCAAGGTCAACGGTACTGCCGTGTTCGGCCTGGATGTTCGTCCAGCAGGCTTGCTGTATGCCGCGGTCCGGATGTGTCCGACCATTGGAGGCAGTATCCGGAACGTCGACGCCGACAAGATCCGCGCCATGCCGGGCGTACTGCGCATGGTCGACTTTTCGGGCGCAGCCTCCGGCATGTCGGGCGTCGCTGTCATCGCGAAATCCTGGTGGCAGGCGAAGCAGGCTGCTGCTGCGCTGCCGGTGATCTGGAATGACGGCGCGCACGCCAATCTGTCGACGGCCGCGGTATTTCAGGAATTGTCGGCGAAGCTCGACAGCAATTCCGGTTTTACTTATTACCAGCAAGGCGAACCAGTTGCGGCTGGGGCGGCAATGAAGACGCTGGAGGCAGAATACCGCGCACCGTTTCTGGCGCATGCGACCATGGAGCCGATCAACTGCACCGCCCAGGTTAAAGACGGCAAGGTGAGCTTATGGGCATCGACGCAAGTTCCCAGCATTGCTGTCGACATGGCGGCCCGGGTCGCGCGGGTCAGTCCCGAGGACGTTACCCTCACGGTTACCTATATTGGCGGCGGCTTCGGCCGTCGCCTGGAAGTGGACATGGTGGCGCAGGCTGTCGCGATCGCGAAGGAGGCCGGTGGCATGCCGGTTCAGGTGATCTGGAGCCGTGAAGACGACATGACGCACGATGTCTACCGGCCGGCGGCCCTCGCGCGTTTCTCGGCCACACTCGATGCGGCCGGCAATGTCCTGGCGTACAACAACAAGCTTGCGTCCGGCGCGATCCTGCATCAGGTCATGGATCGCACCTTCGGATTAATTGGTGCCGGCCCCGACAAGACGACAGTTGAGGGCGCTTTCGATATGCCCTACGAATTCCCGCGTCAGCATATTGCGCATGTCACGGTGCCGACGCCGGTGCCAATCGGCTACTGGCGATCGGTCGGCCACTCGCACAATGCATTTTTCAAGGAAAGCTTCGTCGATGAACTGGCGCATGCTGCCGGCAAGGACCCGGTCGAATTTCGTCGCGGTCTGTTGAAGAAGCATCCTCGCCATCTTGCCGTGCTTGATGCGGCATTGACCGGAGCAGGCCAGCCTGGACCCGGACGCGCGCACGGCGTCGCGCTGCATCAATCCTTCGGTTCCATCGTGGCGGAGCTTGCGGAAGTGTCAATTGAGGGAACGGAAATTCGCGTCCATAAAGTGATCTGCGCAATTGACTGCGGCTTGGCGGTCAACCCGAACATCATCGCGCAACAGATGGAGTCGGGGGTGATTTTCGGCTTGAGTGCCGCCTTGTCTGGGGAGATCACGATCAAGGATGGCAAGGTGGAGCAGCAGAATTTCCATGACTATCCGGTCCTGCGCATGAATCAGACGCCAATTGTCGAGACGATCGTGATCAGGAGCGCAGAACCGCCCGAAGGCGTTGGGGAGCCGGGAACGCCGCCGATTGCACCGGCCGTGGCGAATGCCGTCTTCAAACTGACAGGGAAACGCTTGCGCAGTTTGCCGCTGCGTCTCGTCTAAAGTGTTTCCTTGAGTCGCGTGCGCAGATTGCAGACACGCTGCCACTCTGCGCGTTCGGGAGAGCTTGCCGCCTGCCTGCGCAATTCGCTGTCGCTTTGCTCGGCCTGCGCCAGGATCAATCTGTCGGCCAGTTTCGGATCCGGCAGCACAGTGCCGAAAAACGCGACAATATCTCCACGCTGCATCAGCAGTGTCGGAAAGTTTTCCACGTCAATATCGCCGATGAAATCCGCCTGATCCTCGATGTCGATCCAGACGAAATGCTTGTCCGGATGCTGTGCTGCCAGTTGTTCGAAGCCGCCTCGGTAACTGCGGCAGGTATCGCACCATGCAGCACACAGGCACGCAATCACCCACGTGTCCCCATCCAGCCATTCGGCCAGTTGTCCACGATTGTGATTTTCCAGGGTGAGGCAAGGTGATTGCATGAGTGGCTGTGCGGTCGGGGCAGGACGATATTGTAAGGCAAGGCAAGGAGCGCCGTCGTGCGGTCGCTCGGAAAGCGGATGTGTTGCCGAATGGCTTTCTTTTGGCAGAAGCCGCGAATCAGTCAGGCCGTGGTATTGACGTTCTGTCCAAGATGCGGCGGAAGATTCGGCGCGGTGGCGGGCGGCAGTGCCTCCAGCAATGCTGCAGCGCTGCTGGCCTGCACATCGATGGCTTTCTTCAGCACAGCGATCCCGACTGCCTGATTCGTTGCGGTATTGGCGATGGTGGTGGCCAGATTCGCGATGTTATTGACTTCCATGGAGCCCTCCGCTGCTGTTCTACTGTTAACGTCAGCGGTGCGCTATTCTTTAGCAGTCTGTTGAAAAAATTGCCGGACGACCTTTTGGCTTGCCTGCGCCATTTTTCAACAGCCTTGTCAGAGCCTGTCACGGTAAAATACGCCGATGCGAACCATTCTTGCCATTGAAACGTCTTCCGATCTGGCCTCAGTCGCCTTGCTTCACCAAGGGAAAGTCCTGGCACATGAGGCGTCCGGCGTGCAGACCCATTCACAAACCGTGTTGCCGATGGCGCAGGTCTTGCTGGCGCAGGCCGGCGTGGCATTGAAACAGTGCGATGCCATTGCCTTCGGTGCCGGTCCGGGATCGTTTACCGGCGTGCGGACGGCCTGTGGCGTGGCGCAAGGACTGGCCTTCGGGGCGGATTTGCCGGTTGTGCCGGTGGTCACCTTGCAGGCAATGGCGCTAGCCTGCCGCGAGACTTGTGGCGCAACGGATGTGCTGGTCGTGCTCGATGCGCGCATGGAAGAGGTCTACTGGGCACAATATCGTTATCAGGATGGATGGCAAACTGTTACTGCCCCGGCATTGTCCGCACCCTCGGCAGTGGTCGCCGTTGGCGATGTCGTCGCCTGCGGCAATGGTTTGGTTGCGTTTGCGTCCGTCTTCGAAGGGTTGCCGTTTGTCGGCAGCGCGCAGCGCGACATCGTGCCGCATGCGGCGCAGATTGCCCGCTTGGCACAGCTTGAACTCGCCGCCGGACGCGCCGTCAATGCGCGCGACGCACAACCGGTTTACCTGCGCAACAAAGTCGCCATGACGACAGCAGAACGTCTGGCAAGGACGGCCGCATGAGTGCCGTTTACAAAGCGGTCGGCGAGTCGCCGTCCTTGCCATCCCTGCATTTCGCGCCCATGCAGGTCAACGATCTGCCGGACGTGCTGGCAATCGAAAATGACGTCTATCCTTATCCCTGGACGCGCGGCAATTTCCTCGATTCGCTCTACAGCGGCTATGAAACATGGGTGTTGCGCGATGCTTCCGGTGTGCTGGTCGGCTATTTCCTGCTGATGCTGGCGGTGGACGAAGCGCATCTTCTCAATATCAGCGTACGCCGCGATCTGCATGGTCGTGGCATCGGCCGCATGCAGCTCGACAAGGTGGCCGCTGTGGCGAGAGAAAAGGGGATGTCCTCCGTCCTTCTTGAGGTCCGGCCATCCAATCAGCGGGCACTGTCCGTCTACCAGCATTACGGCTTTGTCCAGATCGGACAGCGCAAGGGATACTATCCGGCGCAGGGAAACACCCGCGAGGACGCCATTGTCATGAGATTTCAGTTATGACCGGTTCAGCAGAACGCCGCGCAGTTTTTTTGCAGGAAATCGGTGTGGGGCCCTTATGGCAGCGTCGCACCGCGGTGCCGCCGCAACAGCATCCGTCGACGGAATTTGCTGTGGGGATGAGCCAACCGGCCGCGTTCGATGACATGCCAATTGATATGCCGCCGCTGGCTCTACCGGAAACGGACAAGCCTATGGCACGCGATGTATCGGTGCCTGAAGTGTCGTCGATGGACTGGGAACAGCTCCAGTCAGCGGTTGCAGCATGCACCAAGTGCGGTTTGTGCACCGGACGCACCAAGACCGTTTTCGGCGTTGGCGACGAAAAGGCGAAATGGCTGTTTGTCGGGGAAGGGCCGGGCCGGAATGAAGACCTGCGTGGGGAGCCTTTCATCGGACAGGCAGGCAAATTGCTCGACAACATGCTGCTCGCGATGGGGCTGAAACGCGGAGAAAATGCCTACATCGCCAACATCGTCAAATGCCGTCCGACCGATGAGACCGGACGCGATCGCGTGCCGACACCTGTTGAAACTGCCGCCTGCATGCCCTACCTCGAAAGACAGATCACGCTGATTCAGCCGACGGTCATTGTTGCGCTCGGCAAGACTGCAGCAATTTCCCTGCTTGGAGTCGACGCGGAGACACCCGTTTCCAAGCTGCGCGGCACCGTCCACCGCTACGCCGACCGCCCACTTGTGGTCACCTATCACCCCGCTTATTTGCTGCGCAATATGGCCGACAAGAAAAAGGCATGGGCCGACATTTGTCTCGCCATGACAGCCTATGCAGGCGTCCGCTGATTTCACGGGCGAGAATTTTCAAAGCCAGTTCCACCGGCGGTGGAACCACCTGAACGACCCGCATGTACGGACGCTGGCATGGCTGCTCGACGCTCCCGACCTGCTGGATGCAGGTGCTGCCCAATGGCATGGTCGGATTGCGAGCATCGGCGTCATTGACGAGAACACAAGCAACTGGCTTGCCGAACTTGACTGCGCGCCGGGCGAACTGCATGCCTACCTCGACCTGCAACCGTTCGCCCGACTCGGGCGCTATGCGGAAAAGTTGATGGCCTTCTATCTCGACCATCAGGGGGGGCTGGTGGCGCATGGCGTGCAGGTTCGTGCAGGCAAGAATGACACCGTCGGCGAATTTGATTTCCTGCTGCGACAGGGCACGTCACTCATTCATTGGGAGTTCGCCACCAAGTTGTATCTGTTGGAATCGAGTGGCCATGGACGCGAGGCCGATTATTTCGTTGGCCCCGGCCTGGCTGACACGCTGGGCACCAAGATCCGCAAGATCATGGACCATCAGTTGTCGCTTTCGCAGCACCCTGCTGCGCTGCTTCAGTTGACGGAACCTGTCGCCGCCGCCCTGGCCCTGGTCAAAGGCTGGTTGTTCTACTACGGCCAGACGCCGCCGCCGGCATTGCCGCCGGGGATTTCACGCGCACATTGCCGTGGTTTCTGGTGTGCCTTGGAGGAACTGGATCGGGTTGCCGGCGAACATTTCCTCGTCTTGTCGCGACTGAGCTGGCTGGCGCCGGCCAAGACCGAAATGGGCGCCACGTTGAAGCGCGATGCACTCAAGGAAGAATTGATGCGCCATTTTGGCGGAAGCTCAACGCCGGCACTGGTGGCAGTGCTGGAGCCGCGTGGTAGTCACATGCTCGAAGTGGATCGGGGATTCGTCGTACCAAATGACTGGCGTAACCGGGCCGAACTGCGCATCAGACGCGGGACCTAACGGGGGCGGTTAGATTGCCATTTCTGCAATCTTAGTGCTTGTGCTCTCCGATCAGCGCCAGCGAATCATGTTCACGCTGGTTCGCCGCATGCCGCCGCATGGCAAGGCTCATGGTGCCCGCGACGAACAGCCCGAACAACACGATGACGACATTGATATTCAGATTCAGCTTCACCATCATTGCGTAGAGCATGAGCATCGTCAGCACAGACAGATTCTCGTTGAAGTTTTGCACGGCGATTGAGTGTCCGGCGCTCAACAGGACATGGCCGCGGTGCTGAAGCAGGGCATTCATCGGAACCACGAAATATCCCGACAATCCGCCAACCAGGACCAGCAGGACATACGCCATCCAGGCGCTGTGTACCAGGGTCATCGCCATCACGATAAAACCCATGACGACGCCGAGCGGCATGACGCTGAGCGATTTCTTCAAAGGCACAAAGCGTGCGGCCGCTGCCGCGCCGATTGCAATGCCCAATGCAAATATTCCTTGAAATGTCGCCGCCTGGTCGAGCGGCATGTGAAGCGATTGCTCCGCCCATTTCAGCATGATGAACTGCAGCGTCGCGCCTGCGCCCCAGAACAATGTGGTGACCGCCAGGGAAATCTGCCCCAGCTTGTCTTTCCATAACGTGATAAAACAACCCGCGAAATCCGCAACCAGCCGAATCGGATTACGCTCCTGGTGCGGGTAACGGGCCCCGGTATCCGGAATTCTCAGGTTGAAAATGGCGGCCACGAAATAGGCCGCCATGATGACCGACAAGGCGGCCTCGGCAGGCGTGTTGACGCCGGTGTCGACCATCGGAAAATCGATGCTCAGGAGGTCCGCGGAAATCTGGGGATTGACCAGCGCACCGCCCATGACGGTGCCCAATATGATTGAGACCACTGTCAAACCCTCGATCCAGCCATTGGCTGCGACGAGTTTTTCGGGCGGCAGCAGTTCGGTCAGGATGCCGTATTTGGCGGGAGAGTAGGCTGCTGCGCCGAATCCCACCACGGCGTAGGCGAGCAGCGGATGCACGTTACAGAACATCATCGCACAGCCGCCGATCTTGATGAGATTGGTAATGAACATCACGCGGCCTTTTGGCAGAGAGTCGGCGAAGGCGCCGACAAAGGCCGCGAGCAGGACATAGGACAGAACGAAGAACAGCTTGAGCAACGGCGTCATCCACGCCGGCGATTTCATGGTGGTCAACAGGGCGATAGCTGCGATCAGGAGTGCATTATCGGCAAGCGACGAGAAAAACTGCGCTGCCATGATAGTGAAAAAACCGCGATTCATCCGCATGTTGAGGTGTGCCAGTATGTCTCCGGCAAGCTTTATACCATGAAAACAGGTGCCTACAGTGGAATTCCTGAACGGTGGGCAAGGCCCATCCGGTAAAATGAATCACTGCGCCGATTCATTGTTGTTGACTCTTCAAGATTGTTTTATTTTCATGCCCAGACCGCTTGTCGCAACCATTCATCTTTCTGCCATGCAGCACAACCTCGCCCTTGCCAGACAGTGCACGCCGAATGCCAAGGTATGGGGCGTCGTCAAGGCCAACGCCTACGGGCACGGACTCGCGCGCGGCATGCGAGCGTTTGCCGCTGCCGATGGCTTGGCGCTGATTGAGGTCGACGCCGCCGTGCGCTTGCGGGAACTGGGTTGGCAAAAACCTATCCTGCTGCTGGAAGGTTTTTTCGACGAAACGGATCTGCCCGTTCTCGCGGCATACCACCTGCAGACCGCCATTCATTGCAATGATCAAATCGACATGCTTGAGCGCGCCGCGCTGACATCGCAGATCGATGTGCATTTGAAAATGAACAGCGGCATGAATCGCCTCGGATTTCAACCGGACGCATATCGCGCCGCGCATGCAAGACTTCGTGCGATTCCAGCAATTCGCCACATCACCTTGATGACCCACTTCGCGAACGCCGACGATGCGGTCAACGCCCGGCTCCCGTTGAGCGAACAAATCCGACGCTTCGAGCGCGGCACGGAGGGATTGCCCGGCGAGCGCAGCATTTCCAATTCGGCAGCGGTGCTGACACGCCCGGATCTGCGCAGCAATTGGGTGCGCCCCGGCATCATGCTTTATGGCGGCACGCCCGGCGGCAAGACGGCTGAAGCCTTTGGATTGCGACCGGCAATGACGCTTGCCAGCGAAATCATCGGTGTGCAGCAAGTCGGTGCCGGAGAAGCGGTCGGTTACGGCAGTCGCTTCGTGGCGGACAGACCGATGACAATCGGTGTGGTGGCATGCGGTTATGCGGATGGGTATCCGCGTCATGCGCCCAACGGAACGCCGATCGTTGTCGAAGGACAGAGAACCAAATTGATCGGGCGTGTCTCCATGGACATGATTACCGTTGATCTGACGGGCATTCCCGGGGCCGGAATCGGCAGCAAGGCGATCCTGTGGGGGAACGGCTTGCCGATCGATGAGGTTGCGGACGCTGCCGGCACGCTCGGGTATGAGTTGATGTGCGCATTGGCGCCGCGCGTGCAGGTGGTCGAGGAATAACGAATCAATATCCATGGCAAAACAGAAAACCAATTACACCTGTACCGAGTGCGGCGGCGTTTCCAGCAAATGGGCAGGGCAGTGTGCATCGTGCGGCCAATGGAACACATTGGTCGAGACTGTGATTGAGGCGGCCGGAAATCGTTTCTCGGGTCAGCATCAGGGCCTGGCGCAGACTTCGCCGGTGCTCAGCCTCGCCGATATCGAAGCAATCGACGTTCCGCGCTTTGGCACAGGTATTGAAGAGTTCGACCGTGTACTTGGTGGCGGACTGGTAGCCGGCGGCGTGGTTCTGATCGGCGGAGATCCCGGCATTGGCAAATCGACATTGCTGCTGCAGGCATTGGCCAATATGTCGCGTATCAAGAAGACCTTATATGTCAGCGGCGAGGAATCCGGTTCGCAGATTGCATTGCGTGCAAAACGGCTTGCCGTAGATGCGAAAGAATTGCAGTTGCAGGCAGAAATCCAGCTTGAGAAGATCCTCAATACGCTGGCTGACCACAAACCGCAGGTTGCGGTAATCGACTCGATCCAGACTATCTATTCCGATGCATTGACGTCCGCGCCCGGCTCGGTGGCGCAGGTGCGCGAATGCGCCGCTCAGCTGACCCGCGTGGCGAAGCAATCCGGCATCACCATCATCATGGTTGGCCATGTGACGAAAGAGGGCGCATTGGCCGGACCGCGTGTGCTCGAACATATTGTCGATACGGTGCTGTACTTTGAAGGCGACACACACTCCAGCTTCCGTCTCGTGCGCGCGTTCAAGAACCGTTTCGGTGCGGTCAATGAACTGGGCGTGTTCGCAATGACCGAAAAAGGCTTGAAGGGCGTGTCCAATCCTTCAGCCTTGTTCTTGTCGCAACACGACAACCAGGTTCCCGGGTCGTGCGTGATGGTGACGCAGGAAGGAACGCGTCCCTTGCTGGTGGAAATCCAGGCGCTGGTGGATACCTCGCACGTGCCCAATGCGCGTCGCTTGTCGGTCGGCCTGGAGCAGAATCGTCTGGCCATGCTGCTTGCAGTGCTGCATCGACATGCCGCCGTCGCAGCCTTCGACCAGGATGTGTTCATCAATGCGGTCGGCGGCGTGAAAATCACGGAACCGGCCGCGGATCTCGCTGTCTTGCTTGCCATTCATTCATCGATGCGCAACAAGCCGCTTCCGCGCGGCCTGGTCGCTTTTGGCGAAGTAGGACTTGCGGGAGAAATTCGTCCGGCGCCGCGCGGGCAGGAGCGCTTGCGCGAAGCCGCCAAGCTCGGCTTCTCGATCGCCTTGATTCCGAAGGCTAACGCACCCAAGCAAAAGATCGAAGGCCTTACCGTCATCGGCGTCGAGCGCATCGATGAAGCGCTCAATCGCGCCCGGGAGCAGGACTGATTTTCAGTCGATCAGGCAGCTCGCCGCCTGCACGCCGCTCCGCACTGCGGATTCCAGCGTTGCCGGATAATCGCTCGCGGTATAGTCGCCAGCGATCACCAATCTCTTGAGGCCAATCTGGTTCGACGGCCGGGCGAGGGCCGGCACGCATGAAAAGGTGGCGCGCTTCTCGCTGATGACTTTCGTCCATTGCGGGCGGGCCAATGCGGGCTCCTGAAAGACTGTCGCAAGCTGCCTGGCGATCGCCGTTGCAAGCGCGTCGTGTCCGGCAGCGATGGCCTCGCTCGATGCGCTCACGACCACCGCCAGCAGGCCGGCGTGCTTCGAATCAAGCTGTCCGCGATCGAAAACGAATTGCCCCCATTGTTCGCCGGCGGCATCATCCAGCAGCGCGTAGAAGGCTTGTGCCAGCCTGAAATCCTGCGCGTATTGCAGATAGCAGGTGCTGATCGGCTCGTACTCAAATGTCGGCAGCGGAGTTTCGACAAGTCCTTCGAGCAGGCCGCTCGCATGACTTGCCTGCGTGGCGATCACAACGCCGTCGAATTGCACCTGTTCCACGCCGGACGCGCTTGTCGCATGAAGCCGCCATCCGTTTTCAGCCGTTTCGATTCTCGTGATTGTCGTCCCGCACAGCACCTCGCCGCCGTGCTGTTCGACGAACGAGCCTGCGCGCTTCGGAAAGACGCCAGTCAGGTCGGCACGCGGGATGAGCATATCGGACGCCGCCCGGCGCGCGCCGAGACTGTCGCGCAGCACATTGAGAAAGACTTGCGCCGAGGCTTGTTCCGGCAGTGTATTCAAGGCGGCAATACACAGCGGACGCCACATCAGACGGATCAAGCGATCGGTTTGATCGAAACGCTCCAGCAATTCGGCAACGCTGCAATCCGTATGCAATTGCCAGTCCATCCAGCGCGCTGTTGTCGAAAAGCGCGCCAGCGCAAGTTTGTCTTCCCGTGCCAAACCGCGCGCCCGCAGCAGGCCGATCAGTACGTGCAAGGGAGCCGGAAGGCGTGGCGTGATGAAGTCCATTCCGCCACTGTTGGCGGGATAGCGCATCTGAAGCGGCAAGCGCAGTAATGCATCAGACGGATCCATGCCGGTGACGCGCATCAGCCGCAAGGTTTCGCTATAGGCGCCAAGCAGGATATGCTGGCCGTTGTCGAGCGTCAGTCCATTGATCTCGACGGCACGTGCCCGGCCGCCCAGCGATCGGGCCGATTCGAACAGGGTAACCGGATACTCTTTATGCGCGAGCTCGACCGCTGCGGCGCAGCCCGCCCAGCCGCTGCCTACGACCGCAATGCGACGCATGACGAATACGTGACCGTTGTGCCGAACTTATCCGCGCACATAGGTTTTCCATGCCAGCCAAAGCTTGCGGATCGGCGTGAGGGAAATCTTCTGGTTCAATACGTGGAAACCGTCGCGCTGAATTTCATCCAGCAGTGCACGGTAGATCGCAGCCATCATCAGCCCCGGTCGTTGCGAACGACGATCAGCGTTCGGAAGCAGTGCAAAGGCTTCTTCATAAGTCGTTTGCGCGCGCTCGGCCTGAAAGCGCATCAAGTTCTCAAAATTTTCATTGTGACGCGCATTCAGGATATCCGCGGCGGTCACATTGAACTGTTGCAGTTCATTGACGGGCAGATAGATCCGTCCCTTGCGCGCGTCTTCACCGACATCACGGATGATATTGGTGAGCTGGAAAGCGAGGCCCAGTTTTTCCGCATACTGCAAGGTTTCCTGCTGCGTTACACCAAAGATCCGCGACGACATGATTCCGACGACACTTGCCGCGTGCCAGCAATACCGTTTCAATCCTGCGAAATCCAGATAGCGGGTCTGATCGAGATCCATTTCCATGCCGTCGATAATCGCTTGCAAGTGCTTTCCATCCAACGCATAACTGGCCATATGCGGTTGCAGGGCCTTCGTGACCGGATGCGACGGCGTCCCGCCCAGCATGTCCTGGACCTCCTTGCGCCACCACATCAACTTGTTGCGGGCAATCGTGACGTCGTTGCATTCGTCGACGGTATCGTCGACTTCCCGACAAAATGCGTACAGCGCCGTGATCGCACGACGGCGTTCAACCGGCAGAAACAGGAAGCTGTAATAAAAGCTGGAGCCGCTTTGCACGGCTTTTTGTTGGCAATATTCGTCGGGCGACATGTGGCCTTGCTTGGATGCTGATCGAAACCCGCTATGCTAGCCGACGCGGGCGGTCTGCGCCAAACTGAATTTCATTCCGGCTGCCCGCCATGCCATGCGAAGCCAATCCCCAGCGCTCAATTGCGGGCGATGGCGGAAGACGTCGTAGTCGACGGCTTCGATGCGCTCGAGAATGCGCAATCCACCTTGAATCACCAACCGCAATTCCCAGCCAATGCGTCCCGGCAGCCTCAGGGCAAGCGGGGCGCCCGAGAGCATCATGGCGCGTGCGCGATCCACCTCATGTCGCAACAGATTGCGCCAGCAGTCGTCAACATTGCCAGCCGCCAGATGCGTTTCGGAAACGCAGAAGCGCTCACAATCCTGTTGGGGTAGATAGATGCGCTTCTTGGCCCAGTCAACGGCAACATCCTGCCAAAAGTTAATCAATTGCAAAGCGCTGCAAATCGCGTCCGAGTCGCGCATGTTTGCCGGATTCGCAGCACCGTACAAGTGCAGCATCAAATACCCAACCGGGTTGGCCGAACGCCGGCAATAGTCGATCAGGGATCCGAAATTGGCATAGCGCGTGGTGACGACATCTTGCTTGAACGCCGACAGCAAATCGCGAAACGGCTGAATCGGTAGGCCGAAATCCAATATGATTTTGGCAAGGCGCTGAAACAGTGGAATGTCAGGCGGAGTCCCGCGCTCAATCGCGTCCAGCGCCAGTTCATAACGTGTCAGCGCCGCAAGCCGCGTGTCGGGCGCCGCATCTCCTTCATCAGCAAGATCATCGGCACTGCGCGCAAAAGCATAGATTGTTTCGACCGCGGGACGCAGGCGGGCCGGCATCAAAAGCGAGGCAACTGGGAAGTTTTCGTAATGGTCAATTGACATTTTTAGGGGTAACTGACTAAAAAGTCATATGCAAAGTAAGAGTCTCGTGCTTATAATTACTAACCAGTCAGTCATTAATATCCGTGCACATTGAATAACGTTTTCCGGGCCAGCATGCAGCCCGAATAGTAAAGGAAAAGAACGTGGCCGCTCTGATAAATCAAACTGAACCGTCGCAAGGCCGCCCGCGGCCAAGCCCTGTTGCGGCTTTCGTCCTCTCGGGTCTTCTCCTAGCGGGATGCTCGAAGCCGGTTGAAAAGGTAGAGGAAATTCGTCCGGTCCGCGCGATGCAGTTGTCCGCCGACAATGTCGACGTCATTGCCGAGTTCTCCGGCGACGTTCGTGCACGGGTTGAGTCGCGCCTGGGTTTCCGGGTCGGCGGAAAGATCGTTTCGCGCAAAGTCGATGTCGGATCAACCGTCAAGCGCGGGCAGGTATTGATGCAACTCGATCCGCAAGACTTGCAGCTCGCGCAAGCCCAGGCCAACGCGGGCCTGAGGGCGGCAGAAAGCAATCGCGATCTTGCCAGGGCCGAGCTGAAGCGTTATCAGGAACTGCGAGCCAAGAATTTCGTCAGCCAGGCAGTGCTTGACGCCAAGGAAACGGCGTACAAGGCCGCTCAAGCAAGCTTTGAACAAGCGCAGGCGGGCTACCGCAACCAGTCCAATCAGGCCGGCTATACCACTCTGGTTTCTGACGTGGACGGTGTCGTCACCGGCGTCGATGCAGAAGTCGGCCAGGTAGTCGCCGCAGGCAGCCCGGTGGTCCGCGTAGCAAAGACGGGCGACAAGGAAATCGTGATCGGCATCCCGGAAGACAAGGTGGATGCATTGCGCCGTGTTTCCGACGTTCGAGTGCGCACCTGGGCGAACCCCACGCAGATCATCCCCGGGAAATTGCGCGAATTGTCGCCGGTTGCCGATCCTGCAACACGTACGTACACGGCAAAAATATCGATCCCGAATGCACCTGACGGCATCAAGCTCGGCATGACGGCCTACGTCGCCTTCGCGGGAAAGACGGCAAATGAAATGATCAAGCTGCCCTTGACGGCGCTGTTTCAGGACAAATCCTCAACAGCAGTCTGGGTAGTGGAAAACGGCAGCGTCAAGCTCGTTCCGATTCAGGTCGGCGGCACTTCCGGCAACGACATCCTGGTCGCCGGCGGCATCGCGCCTGGCCAGACGATCGTGACTGCCGGCGTGAATCTCCTCAAGCCCGGCCAAAAGGTCAAAATCCTTGGCGATGAAGCGATTGCCAAGCCGGATAGCGCCGTCGCGATCACAAGCACCAGCACCCAAACCGCAAACTCCGGCATCGCTGACGGAGTCGCCAAATGAAGGGCGGTTTTAACCTCTCCCGCTGGGCGCTCGAGCACATTCCACTGACGCGTTACCTCATCGTTGCCCTCCTGATCGGCGGCATCCTGAGCTATACCCGCCTTGGCCAGGACGAAGACCCGCCGTTTACTTTCCGCGCGATGGTTGTGCGCGCCGTCTGGCCCGGCGCCACCGCGCTGCAGATGGCCGAGCAGGTGACCGACAAGCTGGAAAAGAAGCTGCAGGAAACGCCTTACATCGACAAGATCCGCAGCTATTCGAAGCCGGGCGAAACCGTCATCATCCTGCAACTGCGCGAGTCAACACCGCCCAAGGATGTGCCCTCGGCCTGGTACCAGGTGCGAAAGAAGATCGGCGATATCCGCCCGACTTTGCCTGGCGGCGTGGTCGGCCCGTTTTTCAATGATGAATTTGGCGATACCTACGGTTCCATTTTTGCGATCTCTGGCGATGGCTTCAGTTACGCCGAAGTGAAGGACTACGCCGATTTCGTGCGACAGCAATTGTTGAAAGTCCCGTCCGTCGCCAAGGTCGAAATGTTCGGCGTGCAGGATGAGAAGCTCAACATCGAGTTCTCGCACAAGAAATTTGCTCAGCTCGGCATTCCGTTCGATGCGATCGTCGCTCAACTGAACGCCCAGAATACCGTCGAATCGACCGGTGTCCTGGTGACTCCGACGGATAATCTCCAGGTGCGTGTGACGGGCGCCATGAAAAGCGTCAAGGATCTGGAAGACCTTGAGTTGCGCGCTGGCGGGACCACCTTCCGGCTCGGTGACTTTGCGACCATCAAGCGGGAATACAAGGATCCGCCGCAAGACAAGATGCGCTTCAACGGCAAGGAAGTCATCGGTCTGGGCATCTCGATGGAGAAGGGTGGCGACATCATCCAGCTCGGGCACAATCTGGAAAAGACCGTCAGCGACATCAAGAATAAGCTGCCAGTCGGCATCGAGCTGGAGCATGTCTCGAATCAGCCGAAAGCTGTGTCTTCCTCGGTGAATGAGTTCTTGCGTACGCTGACCGAAGCCGTGTTGATCGTCCTCGGGGTCAGTTTCCTGTCCCTCGGTCTGCACACGAAGCCATTCCGTCTCGATATCTGGCCGGGGCTGGTAGTGGCCCTGACCATTCCGATGGTGCTGGCGGTTACCTTCCTTTTCATGCGGATTTTCAGCATTGACTTGCACAAGATTTCTCTCGGTGCGCTGATCATTGCACTCGGCCTGCTGGTTGACGATGCCATCATCGCAGTCGAAATGATGGTGCGCAAACTGGAAGAGGGTTACTCGCGCTTCGACGCCGCGACCTTCGCCTATACCTCGACCGCCATGCCGATGCTGACAGGGACGCTGATTACCGCCGCCGGTTTTCTTCCGATCGGCTTGGCAAAATCCGCGGCTGGCGAATACACATTCTCGATGTTCTCGGTCAATGCGCTCGCGCTGCTCATCTCCTGGGTGGTCGCCGTGCTGTTTACACCTTACATCGGTTATATGTTGCTCAAGGTGAAGCCAGCGACGAATGCGGACGGTCACCATGAACTGTTCGATGGCCCGTTCTACAAGCGCTTCCGTGGCCTCGTGAACTGGTGCGTGGAGTGGCGCAAGACCACCATCCTGCTGACGCTCGGTGTCTTTGTGCTCGGTGTATTCGGCTTTCGCTTCATCGAGCAGCAATTCTTCCCGGATTCGAGCCGGCCTGAACTGATGGTCGAACTCTGGATGCCGGAAGGGACTGCTTTTGCGGCAACGGAAGCGCAAACGAAGAAATTCGAAAGTTTCATCCGCAAGCAAGAAGGCGTCGAAAGCATTACCGCTTATGTCGGCACCGGCAGCCCTCGCTTTTATCTTCCGCTGGACCAGATTTTCCCGCAGAGTAATGTAACGCAACTGGTGGTTCTGCCCAAGGATCTGAAGGCGCGGGAAGCCTTGCGTCTAAAGATCATCGACGCATTCAAGAATGATTTTCCCGGAGTGCGTGGCCGCGTGAAGTTGTTGCCGAACGGGCCGCCTGTTCCATATCCAGTGCAATTTCGCGTCAGTGGTCTGGATGTCCCCAAGGTCCGCGCGATTGCCGACCAGGTGAAGGAAATCATGCGCGCCAATCCGAACGCGGTTGGGGTCAATGACAACTGGAACGAATCGGTCAAAGTCTTGCGGCTTGACCTCGACCAGGACAAGTTGCGCGCGCTCGGTATCAGTTCGCAAACCGTGATGCGTACAGCAAATACCATCCTGACCGGAACGGCTATTGGCCAATATCGCGACAGCAACAAGCTGATCGACATCGTGGCTCGCCAGCCGGTCGAAGAGCGCTCGACGATTTCGGCTCTGAATGAAGCCAACATTCAGACGGCGAGCGGAAGAGCCGTGCCGCTATTGCAGGTGGCGCGCCCGCATTTCGTATGGGAGCCGGGTGTGATCTGGCGCGAAGGGCGCGAATGGGCGATCACGGTGCAGTCGGATGTCGTCGACGGCGTCCAGGGGCCGACTGTGTCGAGCCAGCTCAATCCCAAGCTGGACGCATTGCGGGCACAGCTTCCGGCTGGTTATCGCATCGAACTTGCGGGGGCTGCCGCCGATAGCGGGAAAGCGCAGGAGTCCATTGCCGCCAATGTGCCACTGGTAATCTTCATCATCTTCACGCTGTTGATGCTGCAGTTGCACAGCTTCTCGCGATCCTTGCTGGTATTCCTGACCGGACCGTTGGGAGTCGCGGGCGCAGCCATGGCATTGCTCATCCTGCACAGGCCCTTCGGATTTGTTGCGCAGCTTGGTGTGATCGCCTTGTTCGGCATGATTATCCGCAATTCGGTGATCCTGATCGACCAGATCGAATCGGATATTGCGCAAGGCGCCGCGCCCTGGAACGCCATTGTCGAAGCCGTGGTGCGGCGCTTCCGTCCGATCATCCTGACGGCGGCTGCAGCGGTGCTGGCGATGATCCCGTTGTCGCGCTCAGTGTTCTGGGGGCCGATGGCCGTGGCAATCATGGGCGGTTTGATCATCGCAACGGCATTGACGCTGCTGTTCCTGCCCGCTCTCTATGCAGCATGGTTCAGAGTGAAGAAACCGGAGCCCGAGGTCGCGATCATTCCTTAAGAGATGTTCGCAAACGGTCCGGCCGCATTTCAAGTCCTCCCGAGCCATCAAAAATCGGGACAGGCAAGGGAAAAAATGCAGTAAAATGCCGGGTTGAAGTTGAAGAGCTACTAACAAGAGCTTTGTGGGGCGACCAAATTTTCACTTCATGGTCGCCCTTTGCTTTTGTGCATAATCAATACAAATCCCGGCGAGGATGGCGAAATTGGTAGACGCACCAGGTTTAGGTCCTGACGCCAGCAATGGTGTGGGGGTTCGAGTCCCCCTCCTCGCACCACAAAATAGTTAATTTTTTGGACGATTCACATGGCAACTGCAGTCGAAACTTTGGACAAACTCGAGCGCCGCATCACCATTACCGTGCCGCTGGCGGATGTACAGGCAGAAGTTGAAAAGCGCTTGAAGATTCGCGCCCGTAGCGCAAAGGCTCCGGGTTTCCGCCCGGGCAAGGTCCCGATGAAGATGGTCGCCCAGCAGTATGGTTACCAGGTCGAGACCGAAGTGCTGAATGACAAGGTAGGACGCGCGTTCAACGAGGCAGCCAGCGAAAACAATCTCAAGGTAGCCGGTTACCCGAAGATCGAGCCGAAGTCCGGCGACGGAGCTCCCGAAGGCGTTGTCGCCTTCGATGCGACCTTCGAGGTCTACCCGGAAGTGAAGATCGGCGATCTGTCCCAGGTTGAGGTTGAGAAGGTCACAAGTCAGGTTACCGACGCCGAAATCGACAAGACCATCGACATCCTGCGCAAACAGCGTGTGCACTACCACGTCAAAGGCGAGCAGGGTGCGCATGGCGATGGCGGTGCCGATCAAACGGCACAGAACGGCGACCGCGTCACGGTCGACTTCGTCGGCAAGATCGACGGTGTCGAATTCCAGGGCGGCAAGGCGGAAGACTATCCGTTCGTTCTCGGCGAAGGCCGCATGCTGTCGGAGTTCGAAAACGCTGCAATCGGTTTGAAGGTTGGCGAGTCGAAGACTTTCCCGCTCAATTTCCCCGCTGATTACCATGGCAAAGATGTGGCTGGCAAAACCGCCGAGTTCACGATCACCATGAAGAAGATCGAATGGGCGCATCTGCCGGAGGTGGACGCAGAATTCGCCAAGTCGCTGGGAATTGCAGATGGCGATCTGCAAAAGATGCGCGAAGATATCAAGGTCAACCTGGAACGCGAAGTGAACGGCCGCGTCAAGTCGAAGACCAAGGACAGCGTGATGAACGCCTTGATCAAGGCTTCGGAACTGGACGTGCCGAAGGCGCTGGTCGACCAGGATGTCGAACGCTTGATTGAAATGGCTCGCCAGGACATGGCGCAACGCGGTATGAAGGTCAACGACATGCCGTTCCCGCCGGAGCTGTTCACGGCACAGGCCGAACGTCGCGTTCGCCTCGGCTTGATCCTCGCTGAAGTCGTCAAGGCCAACAAGCTGGATGCAACGCCCGAGCAGGTGAAGAGTCAGGTCGAAGAATTCGCGCAGAGCTACGAAGATCCGCAGCAAGTGCTCAAGTTCTACTACAGCGACCGTCGTCGCCTGGCGGAAGTGGAAGCCCTTGTTTTGGAAGAAAACGTCGTTAACTACGTGCTGGGCAAGGCAAAGGTAGCTGAAAAGCCGGTCGCATTCGACGAATTGATGGGCAACAACGCGCAGGCCTGATCAGCTTGATCGGCCGGTGCGCACTCCATGAGGAAAGCACATGTCACGCATGATGAAAAATTCAGCGCTTGATACCGAAATGCTCGGTATGGTGCCGATAGTGATTGAACAGAGCGGCCGCGGCGAGCGCGCGTACGATATCTACTCGCGCCTGTTGAAGGAACGCGTTATTTTTCTGGTCGGCCCGGTCACCGACCAGACCGCGAATCTGATCGTTGCGCAGATGCTGTTCCTGGAAAGCGAAAATCCGGACAAGGATATTTCGCTCTATATCAACTCGCCGGGCGGTTCGGTGTCTGCAGGCATGGCAATCTATGACACCATGCAGTTCATCAAGCCGGACGTCTCGACCCTGTGCACTGGACTCGCCGCTTCGATGGGCGCGTTCTTGCTGGCCGCAGGCGCGAAGGGCAAGCGTTTCTCTTTGCCGAATTCGCGTATCATGATTCATCAGCCTTTGGGCGGTGCGCAAGGCCAGGCAACGGATATCGAAATCCAGGCGCGCGAGATTCTTTATCTGCGAGACCGGCTGAACCACATTCTTGCTGAAAAAACCGGTAAAACCGTGGAACAAATCAGCAAGGATACAGACAGAGATAATTTCATGTCTGCTGCGGAAGCGGCTGAGTATGGCATGATTGACAAGGTGCTGACCACCCGCGTCTGAGACGGTTATCCAATCGGAAAACGCCCGGACGCAGGCTCGTTCGGGCGTTTTGTTTTATGGTGACGAATTTTTGTCAGTTTGCTCAATTTCTTGAGCGTCGTCGTGACGAATTCGGAATTCGCAGGTAATATCGGATCAATCTCCATCCACACATTGCTCTATGTCTGACAAAAAATCCTCCAGCGGCGAAAAATTGCTTTACTGCTCCTTCTGCGGTAAGAGCCAACACGAGGTAAAGAAGCTCATCGCGGGCCCGTCCGTATTCATTTGCGACGAATGCATCGATCTCTGCAATGACATCATTCGTGATGAAGCGTCCAGTATCGAGTCTGTCGCCGGCCCCAAGTCGGATCTGCCTACGCCGCAGGAAATCTTCGAGCTGCTCGGACAGTATGTCATTGGCCAGGAAACTGCAAAACGCATCCTGTCGGTGGCCGTTTACAACCACTACAAGCGTCTGAAACATCTCGGCAAGAAGGATGATGTTGAATTGGCCAAGAGCAATATTTTGCTGATTGGGCCGACCGGTTCCGGCAAGACCTTGCTTGCGCAAACCTTGGCGCGCATGCTTAATGTGCCGTTCGTCATCGCAGACGCCACCACCTTGACCGAAGCGGGTTATGTGGGGGAAGACGTCGAGAACATCATTCAGAAACTTTTGCAGAACTGCAACTACGAAGTCGAGAAGGCGCAAAAGGGTATCGTCTATATTGACGAGATCGACAAGATTTCGCGCAAGTCGGATAACCCATCCATCACACGTGACGTCTCCGGCGAAGGCGTGCAGCAGGCGCTGCTGAAGCTGATCGAGGGCACGATGGCTTCGGTTCCTCCACAAGGGGGGCGCAAGCACCCCAACCAGGATTTCGTGCAGATAGACACCACCAATATCATGTTCATCTGCGGCGGTGCTTTTGACGGGCTCGCCAAGATCATTTCCAATCGTTCGGAGAAGAGCGGGATCGGTTTTTCAGCGAGCGTCAAGAGCCAGCAGGAACGCAATGCAAGTGAAATGCTGTTGGATGCGGAGCCAGAAGATTTGATCAAGTTCGGTTTGATTCCGGAGCTTGTCGGCCGCCTGCCGGTTGTTGCCACGCTCAGTGAACTAAACGAAGAAGCACTAATCCAAATATTGCTTGAACCCAAGAATGCTCTCATTAAGCAGTATGCCAAGTTGCTGCAGATGGAAGGGGCGGAATTGGAAGTTCGGCCAGCAGCATTGCATGCAATTGCGAAAAAAGCGCTTGAACGCAAGACTGGTGCACGTGGGTTGCGCTCTATTCTTGAACATGCTTTGCTGGAGGTGATGTTTGAATTGCCGAACCAGCAAAATGTCGCAAAGGTGGTAATTGATGAAAATACCATCCTTAATGGAGCGAAGCCCTTGTTGATTTATCACGAGCAGCCAAAGGTATCCGGAGCAAAGTAAATAACTGTACTCAAGATGCGGACGATGCGAAAGCGATACCGCCGCAGGCCGGCAACTGCGTCTGATGGCTGTCCTGCTGAGTCCGCTCTTTTCCTAGAAGCAGTACAATTTGAAATACGGGAATCACTTCAGGTAACCATCGCAAAGCCACCCGAGGGCGACTTCGTGTGTGGCTTTTTTTATTACATATTTTGAAGGGGAGTGATTTTTGTTGCTGCTTGGACTTGAGTTTTAGGCTGCCGTGCCTACATCATTAACAAGCTCTTAAATAAGGTTCGCCATGACGACTTCTACAACACTAACTGACCACACCCAACTGCCGCTATTGCCGTTGCGGGACGTTGTTGTCTTCCCGCATATGGTGATCCCGCTTTTCGTTGGCCGCCCCAAGTCGATCAAGGCTCTCGAAGCTGCGATGGAACAAGGCAAGAGCATCATGCTCGCCGCCCAGAAAGCAGCAGCCAAGGACGAACCATCGGCCGACGACATTTATGAAATCGGCTGTGTCGCCAATATCCTCCAGATGTTGAAGCTGCCGGACGGCACCGTCAAAGTCCTGGTGGAAGGCGCACAACGCGCACGCATTCATCACATCAGTGAACTGGAAACGCACTTCATTGCGGAACTGACCCCGATCGAATCCGAGCCGGGCGATGAATCGGAAGTGGAAGCAATGCGCCGCGCGATCGTTCAGCAATTCGATCAATACGTCAAACTGAACAAGAAAATTCCGCCGGAAATTCTTACGTCGTTAGCAGGGATCGATGACGCAGGCCGCCTAGCAGACACCATAGCAGCGCACCTCCCGCTGAAGCTTGAGCAAAAACAGATCATTCTTGAAATCTTCAACGTCGCGAAGCGCCACGAGCACTTGCTCGGGCAACTCGAGGCCGAGCTCGATATCCTTCAGGTGGAGAAGCGCATTCGCGGCCGCGTCAAGCGCCAGATGGAGAAGTCGCAGCGCGAGTATTATTTGAACGAACAAGTCAAAGCCATTCAGAAAGAACTTGGCGAAGGCGAAGAGGGCGCGGACCTCGAGGAACTCGAGAAGAAGATCGTTGCCGCCCGCATGCCGAAGGAGGCACGCGAAAAGGCTCAGTCCGAATTGAAAAAGCTCAAGCTGATGTCACCGATGTCTGCTGAAGCAACGGTCGTGCGCAACTATATCGACACGCTCTTGGGTCTGCCTTGGAGGAAGAAATCCAAGATCAATAACGATCTGACGAATGCGGAGAAAGTGCTCGAAGGCGATCATTACGGCCTCGAGAAGGTGAAGGAACGCATTCTGGAATATCTCGCCGTGCAACAGCGCGTCGACAAGGTGAAGGCGCCCATTCTTTGCCTCGTTGGACCTCCGGGTGTCGGCAAGACCTCGCTTGGTCAATCGATTGCACGCGCGACCAATCGCAAGTTCGTGCGCATGGCGCTCGGCGGCGTGCGCGACGAAGCGGAAATCCGCGGTCATCGCCGGACCTATATCGGTTCAATGCCCGGAAAGATTTTGCAGAGCCTTGCGAAGACCGGCGTGCGCAATCCGCTCTTCCTGCTCGACGAAGTGGACAAGCTCGGCCAGGATTTTCGCGGCGATCCGGCGTCCGCACTGCTTGAAGTGCTCGATCCGGAACAGAACCATACGTTCTCGGATCATTACGTTGAAGTCGATTTCGACTTGTCCGACGTAATGTTTGTCGCCACTTCGAACTCGTATAACATTCCGCCGGCACTGCTGGATCGCATGGAGGTTATTCGTCTCTCAGGCTATACCGAAGACGAGAAAACCAACATTGCTCAGCGTTATCTGCTACCGAAGCAGATCACCAACAATGGATTGAAAGACGACGAAATCACGGTGTCAGAGTCTGCGATTCGCGACATCATTCGCTACTACACACGCGAGGCCGGTGTCCGCTCCCTTGAGCGCGAAATCTCCAAGATCTGCCGCAAAGTCGTGAAGATGCTGCTGCTGAAGAAGCAGGACAAGGAGCGCAAGATAACTGTCACCGCGAAGAACTTGGACAAGTTCCTTGGCGTTCGTCGCTACGATTTCGGCATGGCAGAGAAAGAAAACCAGGTCGGACAGGTAGTCGGATTGGCGTGGACCGAGGTCGGCGGCGACTTGCTGACGATCGAGGCGATGACGATGCCTGGCAAGGGTGACATCATCCGCACCGGTACGCTCGGCGACGTGATGAAAGAGTCGATTGAGGCGGCACGCACCGTGGTGCGCAGTCGTGCAAAGCGTCTCGGCATCAAGAGCGAGTTGTTCGGAAAGAGCGATATACATATTCACGTGCCGGAAGGTGCGACGCCGAAGGATGGTCCGTCCGCAGGCATTGCCATGACGACGGCGCTGGTTTCGGTGTTGACCGGGATTCCCGTTCGGGCCGACGTTGCGATGACCGGTGAAATCACGTTGCGAGGCGAAGTGTTACCGATTGGCGGCTTGAAGGAAAAGCTGTTGGCAGCGCATCGCGGTGGTATCAAGACAGTGCTGATTCCTGAACAGAATGTGAAAGATCTTGCGGATATTCCTGACAACGTGAAGAACAAGCTTGAGATCGTGCCGGTTCGTTGGATCGACAAGGTATTGGAAGTGGCTCTGGAACGTCATCCGGTTGCACTGACGGATGTTGATACGCCGGTTGATACGGCGGTTGCACAGGCAACGGGGCAGGCCGATCCCAATGTCGTGAAACATTAAACGCAGCAAATCGCAGGATGGAAAAGCGCTCTTCGGAGCGCTTTTTTTATTTCCGTCGAGACATGAAAATATATGCAGGATTTAATTTGTAAAAGTTGATTGCGAATAGCCGACCGGCTGGGAAACCGCTTGACACAAGGCTTTGCGACTTGTTTAATACGGGCTGCAGAAAATTTCTTCTCTGCATTTTGTGTCGCTTGTGCTACCAAGAAGAGCAATAAGCAAGCTTCGCAGAATCCAACTTTTTTGAGGGGGCGTCAGTGAATAAGACCGAACTAATTGATCACATTGCCGGATCAGCAGACATTTCCAAAGCAGCAGCTACTCGCGCACTTGATGCGTTGATCGGCGCAGTCAAGACCACGTTGAAGAAGAACGGAAGCGTTACCTTGGTGGGCTTCGGCACGTTCTCCGTCGGCAAGCGCGCCGCACGTACCGGTCGCAATCCCCGCACCGGCGATGCTATCAAGATCAAGGCGGCCAAGGTGCCCAAGTTCCGTCCGGGTAAAGCACTCAAGGATGCTGTCAACTAATGATTAGATAGTGCATCTGAATAAAAGATGCTATATAATTTTGTTTTTTCGGGGCGTGGTGACAAACGCCCGAGAAGTTTGGCTGACTAAGTGTGGAACAGGGTGCTTAGCTCAGTTGGTAGAGCGGCGCCCTTACAAGGCGTAGGTCGGGAGTTCGAGCCTCTCAGCACCCACCAGATCAGCCATACTTATAATGCAGCAGAAGTTTCAGGAGTGGTAGTTCAGTCGGTTAGAATACCGGCCTGTCACGCCGGGGGTCGCGGGTTCGAGTCCCGTCCACTCCGCCAAAAAACGAAAAAGGCGAACGTGAGTTCGCCTTTTTTCATATGTGGTGGCACTTTTGCTTCGGTTGCAGCCGACGTTCACAATCCTTGCATTGCATCTTGTGTCGCGTTGGGTCTGCGTTTTCGTATCTGTGGAACTGTGATTGACCATGTTTGAATTTATTCGCACGCACCAGCGCTTGATGCAATTGGTGCTGATGCTATTAATCTTGCCTTCGTTCACGTTCTTCGGGATTGAAGGTTACTCGCGATTTCGCGAAGGCGACAATTCAATCGCAAAAGTGGCGGGCCGCTCAATCACCCAACAAGAATTCGACGCAGCTCAGCGCGAGCAGATGGAGCGCTTTCGCCAGATGTTCGGCGGGAAGTTCGATTCCAAAATGCTCGATACGCCCGAAGCAAGGAAAAATATTCTTGATGGGTTGATCGCGCAACGCGTGATGGAAGCGGAGGCATCCCGCAATCTCCTTTCGGTGAGCGATCAGACCTTGCAGCAAACGATCCTCGCAGTGCCTGGCCTGACTGGCCCCGACGGCAAGTTCGATGTGGAGCGATACAAGTCGCTGCTTGCCGCGCAAGGCATGACTCCCGAGATGTACGAGGCACGTCTGCGTCATGACCTGACGCTGCAGCAAGTCAATGCCGCAGTTCAGTCGACCGCATTTGCGCCGAAGACTGTGGCTGGCCGCTTGTCCGATCTGAATGATCAAGAACGCGAAGTGCAGGAAATGCTGTTCAAGGCTTCGGACTTTGCGGCGCAGACTAAAGTTACGGACGAGATGCTGAAAGCCTATTACGAGAAGAACGGCAGCCAGTTTGAAATTCCGGAGCAGGTAACAGCCGAATATGTTGTGTTGAACAGCGACACGGTTGCGTCACAGATTTCTGTCAGCGACGCGGATATCAAGTCCTACTACGAGCAGAATGCGAAGCGGTACACGGAGGAGGAGCAGCGCCGCGCAAGCCACATCCTGATCAAGGTGGACAAGAATGCGTCGGCTGCGGCGAAGACCGCTGCCAGGGAAAAAGCTGAAAAACTGCTCGCGCAAGTTCGCAAGAATCCGGGTGATTTTGCCAAGCTGGCGAAAGAGTTCTCGCAGGATCCTGGATCGGCCGAGCGTGGTGGTGACCTCGACTTCTTCGGTAGAGGAATGATGGTCAAGCCGTTCGAGGATGTTGTCTTCAAGCTGAAGCAAGGTGAGATCAGCGACGTCGTTGAGTCGGATTTTGGCTACCACATCATTCAACTGACTGCGATCAAGCCGGCAGCCGCGAAGAGCCTCGATGAGGTGAAAGGCCAGATCGCTGCGGACATCAAGAAACAGCTGGCGGCAAAGAAGTTCACGGAAATGGCCGAGCAGTTCACCAACACCGTGTATGAGCAGTCCGAGAGCCTGAAGCCGGTTGCGGAAAAACTGAAGCTGAAGATCGAAACGGTAAACAATCTGACACGAACACCGAATCCGGCAATTTCGCCGAATGCGCCATTCAATCAGCCAAAGTTCCTGGCAGCGTTGTTCTCGGACGATGCCATCAAGAACAAACGCAATACCGATGCGATTGAGGTTGCGCCGAACACGCTGATTGCCGGGCATGTGATTGCATACAAGCCTGTAAGCAAACGCCCGTTTGAAGAGGTCAAGGGCGTCATCCGGGAGCGCGTCACGCAAGCTGAGGCGGAGAATCTCGCCAAGAAAGCTGGGGAAACCAAACTTGCGGCACTGAAATCCGGCGGTGACGCTGGAGGCTTTTCCGAAGCGAAGACGGTGTCGCGCGTGAAGAGTGCGGGCTTGAACCCCGTAGCGCTTGGCGCGGTGATGAAGGCCGATGTATCCAAACTGCCAAGCTATGTCGGCGTGGAGGTGCCGGGCCAAGGGTATGGCGTGTTCCGGATCAACAAGATTGCGCAACCTGCCACTCTTGATACGGCACGTCGTCAGGCGGAGCAACAGCAAGTTGCAAATGCACTGGCTCAGCAGGAAACGCTGGCGTATCTTGAAGTATTGAAGAAGAAGGCGAAGGTACAGGTAACCAAGCCGATCACTGAGAAGAGCGATGTTGACGCGAATGAGAAGAATTAGCTGCGTCTGAACGCCATACAAAAAAGCCGCTCATTGAGCGGCTTTTTTCTTTCGGACCTTTCAAGGTTGCAGTTTAGATCGAGTACACTGAGTAAACGCGGCCGATTCAATATGCGGGTTCTTGCAGCGCCATCGTCGAAGACAAAGGCGCATATATTGGTGGGTGGGGCACGAGATTTTGCGATTGTCCTATTTCGATATCAGCAATGGTTTTAGATGTGGCCAGATGTTGTCGAGCATGATCGGCTCTGCCTCGGCGAGAGGGTGAATCCGGTCCGGCTGAAGCAGTTGTGGTGAGTCGGCGACGCCCTCGAGCAGGAAAGGGGCAAGTGAAACTTTCATTTCCTTGGAAAGCTTTGCGTACAGCCCGAAGAATTTCTCGGCATAGTCGCGTCCGTAATTCGGTGGAATCTGCATGCCGACCAAAAGAACCCTCGCTTTCGCTTTCTGTGCGTCCTTGATCATGGTCCGCAGGTTCGCTTCCGTGCTGGCGAGAGGCAAGCCGCGCAAGCCATCGTTTCCGCCGAGTTCCAGGACAAGGACATCAGGATGATGCTGTTCGAGCAGCGCGGGCAAGCGCGCTCTTCCTCCGCTTGTCGTTTCGCCACTGATGCTCGCGTTGATGATGTTGGCATCGATTTTATCGACTTGCAGGCGCTTCCCAAGTAATGCGACCCAGCCCGTGCCGCGCGCAATGCCATACTCCGCCGAGAGACTGTCTCCGAGCACAAGCACGGTTTTTGATGCAGAATAGGCGCACGTTGCGTAGAAGACGAGCAAGAGTGCCAACGTCGACCTTAACAGGCGCATTTCTTTTCCATATTTCTTCCAATAATCCTGCATGCCCGAGCCTTCCTCGATTTCTGCCGCCATTGAAGTGGTCCACCTGAGCAAGCGCGTTGCGGATGCAACGGGTGAGCTGACCATTTTGAGTGATATCGATTTTACAGTGCGGCCGGGAGAGACGTTGGCTATCGTCGGCGCATCCGGATCCGGCAAGTCGACTTTGCTCGGGCTGCTCGCCGGCCTGGATATGCCGTCCGATGGAACGGTCAGGCTCGACGGCGTCGATATCTTTGCCTTGAGCGAGGATCAGCGTGCCGTACTGCGGCAAGCGAAGCTCGGATTCGTGTTCCAGTCGTTTCAATTGCTGGCGCACCTGACGGCACTGGAAAATGTCATGTTGCCGCTGGAATTGCGGCGCGATGAAGACGCCCGTGACAAGGCGGAGGCCATGCTTGAGCGAGTTGGCCTTTCCAGTCGCCTGCGACACTATCCGAAATTTCTGTCCGGCGGCGAGCAGCAGCGTGTTGCACTTGCACGCGCCTTTGTTACCGAGCCACCACTTTTATTTGCGGATGAGCCCACCGGCAGTCTGGACGCCGCCACGGGTGAGGCGGTGATCAAGCTGATGTTTGAACTGAACGAGGAGCGCGGATCCACGTTGGTGCTCGTCACGCACGATCCGCTGATTGCAGCGCGCTGCGGTCGGACGATTACGATCGCTGCGGGGCGCTTGCGCTGAACTAAGCGCTCCCGCAGACGCTAATTCATCCAGTTCTGCCAAGGTGAGTCCGACGATGTTCGATGTAGCCGATACCCATGCCGCTGGCACAGATGACCGTGATGCCGAGCGAAGTCAGGCTGTCGGGCAGTTGATTGAAGACGATCCATCCCATCGTGGTAGCCGAGATGATTTGCAGGTAGGCGAAGGGCGCCAGCAGCGATGCTTCGGCATGCTTGTAGGCGCTGTTGACAAAAAAATGGCCGATGGTGCTCGTGACACCGGTCGATGCCAGAATCAGCCATTCGCGCTGGCTGGGCATATGAGAAAACCAAAAGAAAGGCACGATCAGACTGCTTAGAACCATGCCCACCACGCCGCCATAGAACAAGGTCACCAGGGGGTGATCGGACTGGTTTATCTTGCGGGTCAATACCACGACCAAGGCAAAGACAAGCGCTGATGCAATCCCGAGCATGACGCCGGTCGGAACAATACCGCCGCCGGGTCGAATGACGATCAGCATTCCGCAAAAGCCAATTGCAACGGCAACCCAACGGGAAGGGTTAGCCTTTTCCTTGAGTAACCAGGGCGATGTCGCCAGAACGATCAGTGGGGCACAAAAGTTCATTGCCGTTCCCTCGGCCAGCGGAACGATCTTGAGCACCGAAAAAAATACGATCGTCTATAAGAGCAGTAGCGCTGCACGGAATATCTGCAGGCCGGGCTGCCGTGCATGGAGGAGGCTTTTCCCATAACGCTTGTGGTAATAGGGCGCAAGCGTGACAGCCATGAAGAGCGTATTGATCGTATAACGCATCCACGAGATCATCACCACGTGATAACCCGCCTGCACCAACAGCTTGCCAGCCGTGTCGAGCAAGGACAGGGTCCATTGTCCTGATACCAGAATGGCGATGCCGAGCCAGAGACTAGCGCGCGGTGTGACGTGGCGCATGCTGTTCGGTCAGTCGGTTCAGGAGAATGCGTACCGCAGGAATCAGCTCGCTCGCCGTGAGGCCGATAGGGCCGACTCCCTCGCTGACGAGTTTGTCGGCTGCCATCCCATGCAGCCAGCATGCGGCGAGGGCGCCGTTCCAGGCAGGAAAATGCTGGGCCAGCAATGCACCGCAAATCCCCGCAAGGACATCCCCGGTGCCGGCGGTCGCCAGCGCGGGATTGCCGGTGGTGTTGATCATGACTTCGCCGTCGGCTCGGGCGATGACGCTACCCGTGCCTTTCAGTATGACGGTGGCGTTGAATTGCCGGGCAAGTTGACGTGCGGACGACAGGCGGTCTGCCTGAATTTCTTTGGTTGTCTGTTGAAGCAGTCGTGCCGCTTCAAGGGGATGAGGCGTCATCAGGGTCGCTGCGCGGCGCTGCGAGAGTATTTGCTGTAGCCCGGGCTCGGCGGCGATGAGATTCAGCGCATCGGCATCGAGCACCAATGGTTGCGGTGTGTGCAAGGCCTTGGCCAGCAGGTCATGTGCTTGGCGTGACATGCCGAGGCCGGGGCCGGCGACGATTGTGGCGGACGATAAATCGATTTCGCTCGCAGCGCGGCACATCAGTTCCGGTTGTCCGCTGTCATACAAAGGGGGCTCGACGAGAAACGCCGCGAACACGCGTCCAGCGCCGCATTTTGCGGCCGTCCTGGCGGCGAGTATTGCGGCGCCCGTCATGCCGTGCGCGCCACCAAGAATGATCACATCGCCGTAGCTGCCTTTGTGGGAATTGTGGGAGCGGGGATGAAGAAAGCTTGCAAACGCTTCGACGGAATTCAGGTGCGTATGCGATTCGCGAAAATGTTCGCGATCGATTTCCAGATCAGCGACCTGAACTTCGCCTGCGACGTCTCGTCCGTACTGCGTATGCAAGCCCGGCTTGTCTGCAATGAAGGTGATGGTATGACTGGCTCGGATGGCGATGCCTTCATCGCCGACAATACCCCCCGTATCCGCATCCAGCCCGCTGGGAACATCGAGTGCGAGAATGGGGCAGGGCAAGGCATTGACTGCTTCGACCAATCTCCGCAGCTCGCCGGTTATCGGCTTTGTCAGTCCGATCCCGAACAGGCCGTCGACGATGAGATGCCAGCTCGATTGATCGAGCGATGCCGCATTCGCATCGATGAACTGTACGGCACTATGCCTGGCGCGCTCCATGGCCTGCTGCGCATCGGTCGTGTGAGAAGTGCCAGGTGCGCACAACATGACCACCACCTCTACGCCTGCATCCGCCAGCAGATGCGCAACTTCCAGTGCGTCGCCGCCATTGTTTCCAGGACCGGCCAGAATCAGCACGGTTGCTGCACGACGCGGCTCCGGAATCATGGTCATTGCCAGGCGGGCAGCTGCCAGACCGGCGCGTTGCATCAGTGCGCCCGGCGGCAGCGCGGCCATCGCGGCCTGTTCGAGGGCACGGATCTCCGCTACGGAGTAGAGCGCTGTCGGGGAAGGCATGGTGGAAGGTCCATGAAGGTGTGCGGGGGAGGCGGAATTCGCAGGTGTCTTGATTTTATGCCATCTGACGTATCGGCGCGAGGCGCACGGTTTACCGGCTTGCGCCAAAACATACATTTCGTTTGCATCATTTAAAAGATGGATTTAGAATGAATCTTAAATCGAAATTTCCACCAACTCGTATCAATACCAACCTGCAGGAGGACTGTTGCCATGCACGCATCAAAAAGACTCTGGACTTGGCTGGCCGTTATCTGTGTTCTTTCCTTTGCCGTACTAGGCTGGGTCGGGACTGAAATCTATGTGAAGGCGCCGCCGATCCCGAAACAGGTAGTCAGCACGAAAGGACTGCTCCTATTCTCCGAGGGGCAGGTCGATCGAGGGCAGCAGGCGTGGCTCTCGGCCGGCGGCCAGCAGCTGGGGTCCGTATGGGGGCACGGCAGCTATGTTGCGCCGGACTGGTCCGCCGATTGGCTACACCGTGAAGCGGTGGCGTTGCGTGACGTCTGGGCGCAACGTGATTTCGGCAAGTCGTTCGAACAACTGTCCGCTCCGCAGCAGGCGCAATTGACCGGTTTGCTCAAGGAAGAAATGCGGCGCAATACCTATGACGCGCAGACCGGCACGATTACCGTGTCGCCGGAGCGCGCCGCCGCGATTGAGCAGGTTGCGCAGCACTATATCGGATTATTCGGCGACGAATCTTCGCTGAACAAGCTGCGCGAGCAATACGCAATGACGTCAGGCTCCTTGCCGGATGCCGCGGATCGCCAGGCGTTGGCGGCATTCTTTTTCTGGTCGTCGTGGTCGGCAGCAACCGACCGCCCGGGAGAAGAAAATTTGAGCTATACGAGCAACTGGCCGCATGAACCGCTTATCGGCAATACACCGACTGCCGGCACCGGCATCTGGTCGGTCGCCAGTGTGATCCTGCTGATCGCCGCGATTGCCGCGATGGTGCTGTTCCACAGCACACACGGCGAAGAGAGCGATCCGACGCCGCCGAAGGCCGATCCCTTGTTCGACCTGAAAGCGACGCCTTCGATGAAGGCCACCAAGAAGTACTTCTTCGTCGTCATCGGTCTGATCCTCGCGCAGGTGGCGATGGGCGTCATCACTGCGCACTATTCTGTGGAAGGCACCAGCTTCTTCGGCTTGCCACTGGGCGATATCCTGCCGTTCAAGATCAGCCGCACGATACACACGCAGTTTGCCGTGTTGTGGATTGCGACGGCATGGCTGGCTACGGGTCTTTACATCTCGCCCGCGCTGTCCGGACATGAACCGAAGTTCCAGAAACTGGGCGTTGATGTCCTGTTCTGGGCCTTGATTTTCATTGTTGTCGGATCGACCGTGACCGGCTGGCTGGGCAGCCTGCAGCATGCAGGCACGGAATTCAGCTTCTGGATCGGCAACCAGGGTCTGGAATTCACCAGCATGGGACGCGTGTGGCAGATCCTGCTGTTCGTCGGCCTGATGATCTGGCTGTTCCTGATGGGCCGGGCGTTGATGCCTGCGCTCAAGCGTCCGTCGGAAAGCCGCGGCCTGGTAGCCATGGTATTCCTGTCGGCCACCTGCATCGGGCTGTTCTACACGACCTCGCTGACCTGGGGCAGCCATACCCATTACTCAATGATCGAGTACTGGCGCTGGTGGCTGGTCCACCTGTGGGTGGAAGGCTTCTTCGAAGTGTTTGCGACGGCTGTCATTGCCTTGCTGTTCTCGCGTCTTGGCCTGATTCGGGCATCGACTGCGAACACCGCGATTGTGCTGGAAACCATTGTGTTCCTGTTCGGTGGCATTCTTGGTACCTTGCACCATCTGTATTTCACCGGCACGCCGACGTCGGTGATCGCACTGGGCGCCATGTTCTCGGCACTGGAAGTTGTTCCGCTCACCATGATGGGTGTTGAGGGCTATCGCAACTACCAGCGCCTGAAGGCGGCTCCGTGGGTCCAGACGTACAAGTGGGCGATCCTTTGCTTCATCGCCGTCGGTTTCTGGAACACCATTGGTGCGGGCCTGCTCGGTTTCTCGATCAATCCGCCGATCTCGCTGTACTACATGCAAGGTTTGAACCTGACGGCAAGTCACGGCCATGCAGCGTTGTTTGGTGTGTACGGCATGCTCGGTATCGGTCTGATGCTGTTCTGCCTGCGCGGAATGTCGGAGCGTGCCGCATGGGCTGACAACCTTCTGAAGCCGGCATTCTGGCTGCTCAATATCGGTCTGGCGATGATGGTGTTCATGTCGCTGACTCCGGCCGGCATCTATCAGGCCTGGGCAAGCATTTCACGCGGCATGTGGTATGCACGTTCGCCTGAAGTGGTGCACTCGCCGCTGATGGAGACCCTGGTATGGCTGCGTGTTCCTGGCGATATCGTATTCGCCGCCGGCACCGTATTCCTGATGCTGTTTGCGCTGCGCCTGTTAAAGGGCACGAGCAAGGCAGGTCAGTCCATTCCTGTGACGCAGGCGTTCAGGGCTTGATTGCAGTAAAAGACTGAAGGGGCGGATTGCCCCTTCAGCAAATTCATTTCACACAAGGAGTTTTCACATGGCACACGATTGTTCCCGTCCTTCAGTTTCCGAAGGCGTCTACCCGTTTGATGCGCGTGGCATCGCAAAGCGTTTCCGCCATGCCGCGATCTTCGGCGCACTTGACGCGCTGGAGCCCGGCGAGACGATGCGCTTCTGCAACGACCATGATCCCTTGCCGCTGCTGGCACAGATCAACGGTTATTTCGGGCCGCGCGTCAAGATTTCTTACGTGCAGCGCGAACCCGGCGAAATCGTGATCGACTTCCTGGTGACCGAAGGCTGATCGCTTTTTTCGCGAGAATTGGGCATGCGCGGGGAAACCCGCCATGCCCGTTTTCATTTTTGCGCGATGAGATTGGCTGCGTATTCTGCAATCGCAAGCGATGCGGTCAGTCCGGGCGATTCAATGCCGTACAAGCCGAGGTAATGTGCGCTGCCGTGCGAGGAAAACAGAAAATCCGCAGCCGGCGCGCCAGGCCCGCTGATCTTCGGTCGTACGCCTGAATAGGCGGGTTGCAGGGATGCGTCAGGCAGTTGGGGCCAATACGCGCGGATCTCGCGGTAAAAGCGCTCTGCGCGTCCTGGATCAACGGTGTAATCAATATTGTCCGCGACGTTTTCCAGCCATTCGACATCGGGTCCGAAGCGCGCCTGTCCGCCGAGGTCCAGCGTCAGATGCACACCGAGTCCGCCCGGTTCGGGAACAGGATAGATCAAACGGGAAAACGGCGCCTTGGCCGCGAGCGAGTAGTAATTGCCCTTGGCAAACCAGGCGGTGGGAATGCTTTCCTGCTGCAGGCCGGCGACATGTCTGGCAATATGCGAAGCCCACAGGCCGCCGCAATTCACGACGGTCTGCGCTTGAAGTTCACTTTGCGTGCCATCGATTGAAGTCACTTGCAATACGATGCCGTTTTCAGTCGCTGCACCGGACGTGACCTCGCTTCCGAAAGCAATCATGGCGCCCGCGTTTTCCGCATCGCCTTGCAATGCAAGCATGTATGCATGGCTATCGATGACGCCGGTATTCGGCGAGGACAAGGCAGCAACGCATGACAGGTCCGGTTCAAGCGACATCGCCTCTGGTCCCGTGAGAAAGCCGACTTCGTTGCATCCGTTCGCATGCGCCTGGGAGTGCAGGGCAGCGAGCCTGGTGCTTTGCGCCTCGGAGGTGGCGACAATCAGTTTGCCGCAGCGTCGATGCGAAATGGCACGCTCATTGCAGTAGGCATACAGTGCGTCGCGGCCGGCAACACACAAGCGCGCTTTCAGGCTGCCGGTCGGGTAGTAGATCCCGGCATGGATCACCTCGCTGTTACGCGAGCTTGTTTCCATGCCGATTGCGCGATGCTTCTCGAGGATGACGACTTCGCGCCCGGCCATCGCGAGGAATCTTGCAACCGCCAAGCCGATGGCTCCGGCGCCAATCACTACACAGTCAAGCTTATCCATAACGTGCCAGCGTCAATCCATCCATGTCGATATCCGGAGCGTATCCGGAGATGATATCTGCCAGCACTTTCCCGGCGCCTGCAGCCATGGCCCATCCGGATGAACCGTGGCCAACGTTCAGGTAGACATTGCGAATCGGCGAGGCGCCGAGCAGGGGCGCACCATCCGGCAGCATCGCACTCGCTCCGCTCCAGAAGGTGGCTTGTGCATAATTGGCGGCATCCGGAAACCAGTCGTTACCGACTTTAATCAGCGTGCGCAACGCACGTTCGAGCTGCTCGTCCGGTCGCGAGACAAAGTCGGCGGTACCGGCCACGCGAATGCGTCCGCCCATGCGGGTAATCGCTGCATTGTAGGTTCCGTCGAGCACCGCGGCCTGCGGTGCCTGATCGAAATTCTTGATGAGCGCGGTCGCCGAATAGCCTTTCACCGGATAGATCGGCAATTGAATGCCAAGCTGCTTGAGCAATTGAACACTATCCACGCCAGCTGCGAGCACAACCGCATCGGCACTATATTTTTCGCCGTCGATCTGCAAGGCGACGCCGCCGTTTTCCGGCTCGATGGCATGCACGACGCTGGTGAAGTGAAACTGAACGCCGATTGAAGCGGCAATTTGTTTCATGCGCTTGGCAAACAGTGGGCAGTTGCCTGCTTCGTCCTGCGGCAGATACAGGCCGCCCGCCAACGACGTATCCGCCGCGATGGCGGGCTCAATCGCGCGCACGCCTTCGGGATCGAGCAGACGGTGCGGCACGTCGTTCTCCGCGAGTGCGGCAATGGCCGGTTCGGCCATCTGTGCGTCCTTCTCGGTGCGAAACAACTGCAGCACGCCCTGGGTCTGTTCATACTCGAGTTGATAGTGCTCTCGCAATTGGCGCAGGATATCGCGACTGTAAAAGGCAACGCGCTGCATGCGATTTTTGTTGATCCGATAGCGATCCAGTTCGCATTCATCGAGCCAGCGGCGTGCCCAGCGCCAAAGTGCGCGGTCGAGCGTCGGCTTCAGCATTACCGGCGCTTCGGCGCTGAACAGATGGGACAGAATCTTCGCGGGCATGCCGGGCGCGGCCCAGGGGGTGGCGTGGCCCGGTGCGACGATTCCGGCGTTGGCGAAGCTGGCTTCCTGTGCAACATTGTGATGACGTTCAATCACGGAGACATCATGCCCCGCCGCAGCCAGAAAATAGGCGGTGCAGACGCCCACCACGCCGCCACCGATTACAGCCACTTGTTTTTGTGTCACTTATTTACCTGATTACTTTGGAACGTCATTGCAGCACGCGATGTGCTGTGAACGAGAGGATATGTTGAGAGCTCGGCGAACTCATGTTCCTTAACGCAAGGAATCGTAGACCACCGGACACATTTCTAGTTCGAGGACACCATTTTAATTTCTTGGCGGGAAGTGTGGGGAATTCCGTAGCCGGTTCCATGGCGATCGCATCTTTCCCACAACATGCTTATTGCTGTTCCCCGAGCGGGAGAGCGCCGGTCTTGTCTCGATTGCATGGGCCGGCATAACCGGGCAGATCCTTCGCCGCCGGCTGGCAGGCCAATTGCTCCGCAGCCTGGATGGCTGCCAGCAGGTTCATGCGATCGATCGGCTGCCAGCCCATATGTGAGCCGAAATACCTAGCCCACTCGAACTCCATGAAATAGGCGTCGGTACGTTTGAAATATCCGGCTGCCTGCGCATAGGTCGCTAGCGCACGGTACGGGTCGTCGGCGAGATCGGCAATTTTCTGCGGGAGCGCCGACGGCGGAATCGGGTTGCCTTTCGGATCATGCAAATAGACCCAGTGCCGTGCTTGCATCTCTTGCCAGAAAGTCGCCGGATTGTCGATGCGGCCGATGACCTGGGCCATGACCTTGTCCGCGCCAACGCGCCAGAGCACGCTTGCCAGATGATGGCCATCAGTCAAATAAAATGTGCCGTCGGGCGCCTGCACCACCGGCATTGGCCGCTTGCTCGTGTAGCGGACGAAGTCCGTGTCGCCCTTGAATCGCGCCGCTCGTTCTTCCACCGGAATCATGCCGACCGCTGGCTGCGTGGGATGCAGCGCGGAGAGCGCGATTTCACACTTGGCATCAACGGGAACGCTTCGGCTGCAGACAGGCTCGGCGAGAACGCTGCTGGCGACGCAGGCGGCAATCGCCATCAGCAGAGGGGTTGAAATTCGATGCATGGAGCGGTGTTGAAATGGGGGCAGGTGCGGGATTATCCGAGATCGTTCGAAACTTGTTCTTTTGCGAAGCGGCGATTGTCAGCCGCCGTGCAATGCGCGTTCGATCGCGCGTGCAACGGCGAGGATTCTGCCATCCGACATCGCGGGACCGGCGATCATCAATCCCACCGGCAGGGTGCCGGGCGCATGGCAAGGCAAGGACACTGCGCATCCGTCGAGCAGATTGATCGTGGATGGGTTGCGAAGCAATTGCCCATTCACCTTGAAAAACTCGTCTTCGGACGATTCGAGATCCGCAATCGGCGGCGCGACGATCGGTACCGTCGGCATGATGAGTGCGTCGTAAGGCGCCAGTGCGGCTTCCATGCTGGATATCCAATCGCGCCGTCTGCGGTGCAGATCGATATAGTCGGCTGCACTCATTCCCGCGCCCATCTTGATGCGTTTGGCAACGCGGAAATCGTATTCGGATTCATGATCGGCCAGCAAGAAGCGGTGCCATGCAAACGCCTCGGCACTGGAAAATCTGTTCAGTCCTGCCGCGTCGGCCAGCATGGTGAACGGTGCTTCGACGATGCTTGCGCCGGATGCCGACAGGCGCGTGAGAGCCGCCGAAAAAGAGGCTGCGACATGCGGATCCAGCCCGTCCAGCATGAGCGTGCCGGGAACCGCGAGGCGCAGGCCGCTTAACGGCAGAGACGGAACCGACAAGGCCTGATCGGCAATAACGCTGTCGACAAGGATGCAGTCGTCCACCGAGCGTGTCATTGCGCATACGGTGTCCAATGTGGTCGACAAGGGCAGCGCCCCTGTTGTGGGAACACGGCGGGCAGTGGGCTTGAATCCGACGATGCCGCAGAGCGCGGCCGGAATCCGGATCGACCCGCCGGTATCCGATCCCAATGCGGCAACGCATAGACCGGCCGTCACGGAGACCGCTGCGCCGGACGACGAGCCGCCCGGAATTCGTGCCACCTCGGAGTCGGCCGGATTTGCCGGTGTACCGTAATGCGGGTTGATGCCGACACCCGAAAAGGCGAATTCGGTCATGTTGGTCTTGCCGATAATCGCGGCGCCTGCCATGCGCAAGCGTTTTACAGCCGTCGCGTCGGATGTGGCTGGAGTGGCGTCCTTGAGGACGGTCGACCCCGCAAGCGTTGCCTCGCCAGCAACGTCGTACAGATCCTTCAGCGATATCGGGAGCCCGGCCAGCGGAGAGGTCTCCACGCCGGCCTTGCGCATGGCGTCGGCACAGCATGCGGCAGCACGCGCGGCCTCCGGATAAAGTGTGGTGAAGACCGAGGACGATTTCGCTGCTTCGGTCAGGCAGGCGTCGACCAATGCACGACGTGATTGACTGGCAAGCGCAAGGATCGGTTGGGTGACGGGAGGTGCCATGCTCTGGATGCTCATGAAGGGTGTCGGGGCAGCGGAACAATAGCATACCGAACCGCATGTCATGAAGGGCAGGGCGTGAATGCAATCCGAGCGCGTGGGGCATGGCGATTCAGAGCGAACATTGACAAGCTGCCATGGGGCAGCGTCGCGGTATAATCACGCTTTCTGATTTAACCCGCGGTCAAGCCGTGCTCCGGGACGCTTGCGCTGCCTCAAATTTCTCATCGCCATGTTGATTCTGCCGGGCTCCAATGCCCTGTCTGCCTTCCGTACCCAGCGTCTTTTGTCACAATTGCAAGAAGTCGAGCCCGCTATCGTTGGTGTCACAGGGCGCTTCTTGCACTTCATCGATGCTGCGAGCGCTCCCAGCCAGGATGATATTGGCCGTTTGGATGCGTTGTTGACCTATGGCGAAGCTTTCACCGGCGCTGCCGAGGGCGAAGAGTTCGTGGTGATCCCGCGCTTCGGTACGATCTCGCCATGGGCGAGCAAGGCGACCGATATCGCGCACAACTGCGACATGGTGCACATCAAGCGTATCGAGCGCGGCGTGTCCTATCACGTGAAGATGAAATCCGGCCTGCTGGGTGGCAGCAAGAAATTGTCGGAGGCCGCTGCGCAGCAAGTGGCTGGCCTGCTGCACGATCGCATGATCGAAACGGTTCTGCGCAATGCCAACGATGCTTCTGCCTTGTTCCGCGAGCTCGACGCCAAACCGCTGGAATTCATCGATGTGTTGACCGGCGGTCGCAAGGCGCTGGAGCGGGCCAATATCGAACTCGGCCTGGCCTTGTCCGACGATGAGGTTGATTACCTCCTGAACGCGTTCACTCAAGCCAAGCGCAATCCGACCGACGTGGAGCTGATGATGTTCGCGCAAGCCAACAGCGAACACTGCCGCCACAAGATCTTCAATGCCGACTGGACCATCGACGGCGTGAGGCAGGACAAGTCGTTGTTTGCGATGATCAAGAACACGCATCAATTGCAACCCAGGGGCACGATCGTCGCCTACAGCGACAACTCGTCGATCATCGAAGGTGCGACCGTCTCGCGCTTCTATCCGCGTGGTGCGGCCAGCGGCAACGTATACGAAGCGTCGGAGGAATTGACCCATATCCTGATGAAGGTCGAGACGCACAACCATCCGACGGCGATCTCGCCTTTCCCCGGCGCATCCACCGGTGCCGGCGGCGAAATCCGCGATGAAGGCGCGACCGGGCGTGGCGCCAAGCCGAAGGCCGGTCTGACCGGTTTCACCGTCTCCAACCTGATGCTGACCCATTCCGTTCAACCGTGGGAAAACGCGCGCGATGTGACCGAACCCCTTGCGGAGCGCGTATCGCACGGCCAGAGCGGCATCTACGGCAAGCCTGACCGCATTGCTTCACCCTTGCAGATCATGATCGACGGGCCGATCGGCGGCGCAGCCTTCAACAATGAATTCGGCCGGCCTAATCTCGGTGGCTATTTCCGCACGTATGAGCAGAACGTGGCCGGATCCGTGAAGGGATATCACAAGCCGATCATGATTGCCGGCGGCATGGGCAATATCTCCGACAAGCACACCAGGAAGAATGACCTGCCTGTGGGCAGTCTGCTGATTCAGCTCGGCGGCCCCGGCATGCGTATCGGCATGGGCGGCGGCGCGGCATCATCGATGGCGACCGGCACCAATACGGCCGATCTGGATTTTGATTCTGTACAGCGAGGCAATCCGGAAATGGAACGCCGTGCGCAGGAAGTCATCAACGCGTGCTGGGCCATGGGCGACGACAATCCGATCCTGTCGATCCATGACGTGGGCGCGGGCGGCTTGTCCAACGCCTTCCCGGAATTGACCAACGATGCGAGACGCGGCGCGATTTTCGATCTCCGCAAGGTGCAGCTGGAAGAGAGCGGCATGGCGCCGAAGGAAATCTGGAGCAACGAGTCGCAGGAACGTTATGTGCTCGCGATTGCACCCGAAAGCCTGCCCCTGTTCCAATACTTGTGCGAACGCGAACGCAGCCCGTTTGCCGTCATCGGAACGGCAACGGAAGAACGCCAGTTGAAGGTGGTTGATCCCGAACACGGCAACAATCCGGTGGATATGCCGATGGATGTGCTGCTCGGCAAGCCGCCCAAGATGCATCGCGATGTCAGCCATGTCGTCAATGCCTATCCGCCGGTCGACCTGACCGGCATAGACTTGATCGAAGCCGCTCAGCGTGTCTTGCGCCTGCCTACGGTGGCTGACAAATCCTTCCTGATTACCATTGGCGACCGCACGGTCGGCGCCATGTCGGTGCGCGACCAGATGGTCGGGCCGTGGCAAGTGCCGGTGGCAGACTGCGCGATTACGACCATGAGCCTCGAAGGCTATCGCGGCGAAGCGATGTCGATGGGCGAACGTACGCCGTTGGCGGTGATCAACGCTGCCGCATCCGGCCGCATGGCTGTTGGCGAGGCAATCACCAATATCGCGGCGGCGCCGATTGTCGATATCTCCGACATCAAGCTGTCCGCCAACTGGATGGCCGCGTGCGGCCAGCCGGGCGAGGATGCAGCCTTGTTCGATACCGTGAAGGCGGTCGGCATGGAACTGTGTCCGGCGCTCGGCATCAGCATCCCGGTCGGCAAGGATTCACTGTCGATGCGCACGACATGGAAGGACGCGGAAGGCAGCAAGTCGGTAAGCTCGCCGGTATCGTTGATCGTGTCGGCTTTTGCGCCGGTGTCCGATGTTCGCCTGTCGCTGACCCCGCAATTGCGCAAGGATGTTGGTGATACGGCCTTGATCCTGATCGACCTCGGCCGCGGCAAGAACCGCATGGGCGCTTCCGCGCTGACGCAGGTCATGCAGCAGATCGGCAATGAGGTGCCGGATGTCGATAGTGCGGAAGACCTGAAGGCATTCTTCGACGCGATTCAGTTGCTCAACAAGGAGCGCAAGCTGCTCGCCTATCACGACCGTTCCGACGGCGGCTTGTTCGCGACCTTGTCTGAAATGGCATTTGCGGGCCGCACCGGCGTGTCGGTCAATCTCGATATCCTTGCAATGGAGGGCGAGCATGCCTCCGATTCAGGCGAGGCGAAGAACTGGGCGGGTCAGATTGCCGAGCGTCGCAATGACATGACGCTGCGCGCGTTGTTCAGCGAAGAACTCGGCGCGGTGATCCAGGTGCGCGCCGAGGAAAAATCCGACGTGATGAACGTGCTGCGTTCCTACAATCTCGGTGCCTGCAGCCATATCATCGGAAAGCTCAACAACCGTGATGTCATCGAATTCACCCGCGACGCCAAGGTTATCTACAATCAGCCGCGCATCGATTTGCAGCGCCTGTGGAGCGAAACAAGCTGGCGCATTGCGCGCTTGCGCGATAACCCTGCGTGCGCCGATGCAGAATACGACCGTATTCTCGACGCAGCCGACCCCGGCATTACACCGAAGATCAGCTTCGATCCGCAGATCGATGTCGCCGCGCCGTTCATCGCGACCGGCGTCAAGCCCAAGGTAGCAATTCTGCGGGAGCAGGGCGTCAATTCGCATGTCGAAACCGCCTACGTCATGCACAAGGCCGGATTCACGGCAGTAGACGTGCACATGAGCGATCTGATCGCGGGGCGTGCGCGGCTGGATGATTTCAAGGGGTTCATTGCGGTTGGCGGCTTCTCGTACGGCGACGTGCTCGGCGCCGGCGAGGGATGGGCCAAGACGATCCTGTTCCACGCCAGGCTGGCCGAGCAGTTCGCAGGCTTCTTCAACCGGGACGATACCTTCGCACTGGGCATCTGCAATGGCTGCCAGATGATGAGTAATTTGAAGTCCATCATCCCCGGTGCGCATGCCTGGCCGAAATTCACGCGTAATAAATCCGAGCAGTTCGAAGCGCGGTTCGCGATGGTGGAAGTTGCCGATTCGCCTTCCATCTTCTTCCAGGATATGGCGGGAACGCAAAGCCCGATTGCCGTGGCGCACGGCGAAGGTTTTGCCGACTTCTCGCAGACCGGCGATGTCAAGGAGGCGATCGTCGCGATGCGCTGGATCGATAACAAGGGGCAGGTCACCGAAGCGTATCCGTACAATCCGAATGGCTCGCCGCAGGGCATCACCTCGGTGACGACGCCGGACGGCCGCTTCACGGTGTTGATGCCGCATGCGGAGCGGGTATTCCGCTCGGTGCAGCATTCATGGCATCCGGATTCGTGGGGCGAGTATTCGCCATGGATGCGCATGTTCCGCAACGCGCGCAAGTGGGTGGGTTGATGCTAACGGCCGGCGGCGAACTCTGCCGGTCAATCGCACGACAATAAAAAAGGCGCTTCAAATGAAGCGCCTTTTTTCATGGCTGGACAGCTTATTGAATCTTGGCTTTCTTGCGCAGGCCTTCCTGGTATGCCTGCAGTTTCTTCTGCTGCAGTGATTCCGCGATCTGCGGCTTCACTTCATCGAGCGTCGGGATCTTTGCGGGGCGTACATCTTCCAGCTTGATCACGTGATAGCCATATTGGGTCTTGACCGGGGTTTCGGTGATCTGGCCTTTTTGCAGACCGACCATCGCATCGGAGAACGGCTTCACAAATGAGGCCGGCGATGCCCAATCCAGATCGCCGCCATTGCTGGCCGAGCCCGGATCCTTCGATTGCTTCGCGAGTTCTTCAAACTTCGCGCCGCCTTTCAGCTTCGTGATGATCGCCTTGGCATCGTCTTCCTTTTCGACCAGGATGTGACGTGCATGGTATTCCTTGTCGCCGGCCTGTGCCTTGAACTTGTCGTACTCAGCCTGGATCTCGGAGTCCTTGACCGGGTTCTTCTTCAGGAAGTCCTGGACCAGAGCGCGAATCGCGATGGACTGGCGGGCGATTTCAACCTGGTTCTTGACATCCGGGCTGTTGCTCAGGCCTTGCTTGTCCGCTTCCTGCATCAGGACTTCGCGGTTGATCAGCTCTTCCTTGACCATCGCGCGTAGCTGCGGGGAATCCGGCTGGCCCTGTGCTGCCAATTGCTTGATCATCGTATCAGCACGCGAAGAGGGGACAGGCTTGCCATTGACGACGGCGAGGTTCTGGGCCATGACGGGTAGCGCAACGGCGGCAACAAGCAGCATCAGCAAGCGAGCAGGTTGTAATGTCATTATCTGTTCCTAAAATTACAGTGTAAGAGTGAGGTTGAGAAATAAGGGCGCGTCTATTTTAATACTTGTGATGCTTCAGACGGCGCGAATGCGATGATGTTGAGAGCGTGTATATCGCTGTGCATCATGTCACGGAGGCAATCATACACCAGCCGATGACGCGCTACGCGATTTAAGCCATCAAAACGCTCGGAAACGATCCTGACTTTATAGTGACCGGCACCCGAGGCGGCGCCTGCATGGCCGACGTGCAGGTACGATTCGTCTTCCAATTGACATTCGAGGGGGGCGAAAGTTGCAATCAGCTTGGTCCGCATTTTTTCGATACGATTGCTCATCGTGAATCCTTTACATATTTCGACAAAAACAGACTCTGAGCAATCACGAACGCGAACATCATGCCGGTGAAGCCGAACAGTTTGAAATTGACCCAGGCGGCAGTGGAAAAATTATAGGCGACATACAGGTTGATCAAACCCATCACGCCGAAGAAGCCGGCCCAGGAAAGGCTGAGGCGCTGCCACACCGAATCCGGCAGGCTGACCTGCTTTTCCATCATCATGCGAATCAGATTCTTTCCCAGCAATGCCTGGCTCACCAGCAGCGCTCCGCCGAAGCACCAGTAAAGCACGGTCGGCTTCCACTTGATGAAGGTTTCGTTATGAAAGTAAATCGTGGCGCCGCCGAATACGGTGATGATGGCGAGCGACACCCACAGCATTGTGTCGACTTTCTTGCCGCGGAGTAGCAGATAGAGAATTTGCGCAAGGGTGGCGAGTATCGCAATGGCGGTGGCCAGCATGATCGGCGCCTGCGTTGCGCTGGCGACGCCGCCGTTCACGAGGCCGGACAAATATTGCTGCGCCAGCGCCTGGGCCGCATCCGGGTTGCTTTCGCCCCATTTGAACATGGAGAAAAACAGGATGACCGGGAAGAGATCGAACAGAAACTTCATGTCGGGTTAGGATCTTTCATCATTTGGGTTCGAAACGCAAGGATGCGGAATTGATGCAATAGCGTAATCCGGTTGGCGGAGGGCCGTCCGGAAATACGTGCCCGAGGTGGGCGTCGCAGACATTGCACAGAATTTCGGTGCGTATCATGCCATGACTGCGGTCGACGCGCTCGGAAACATGTTCCGGGTTGAGCGGCTTGAAATAGCTGGGCCAGCCACAGCTGGAATCAAACTTGGTATCCGATTCAAAGAGTGGCGTGCCGCAGCAGACGCAGGTGTAAATGCCATGCTCATGATGATCCCAGTATCGGCCGGTGAATGCGCGCTCGGTCGCGGCATGCCGGGTGACCTCGTATTCAAGCGGATCGAGCGTCGCGCGCCATTCTGCATCGGTCTTGACGATTTTCTTGTCGGTCATGATGAACAACTCACTTCAAGTTCGCTGGCCCAGTCGGGCGGGAGATCGGCGTATTTTTCGTTTTCCGTCTGCTCGTCGAAGGGCTTTTCCAGCACTGCGAGCAATTTTGCAACTTCCGAAAAGTCCTTATTTTGCGCCTTTTCTATCGCGATTTGGGCAAGATAGTTGCGCAGCACGAATTTCGGATTGAGCGCATGCATGCGCTGGCGGCGTTCGGTGTCCTTGCTGTTCTCCTTGCGCAGACGTGCCCGGTACCGGATTGCCCACGCATCGAATGCGGGGCGATCAATGAACAGGTCGCGCAATGGCTCGTCGGCGGATGGATTGTCGACCTCCAGGTTGCCGAGGCGACGGAAGAACAAGGTGAAATCGGCATGTGTGTTCTGCAACAGCGAGAACATGCTTTCGACCAAAGTGCTGTCGTCCGGCTCCCTGGTCTGCAGACCAAGTTTTGCGTGCAACAGATCATCCAGTTTGGCGTCGAAGGACGGCTTGTAGATTTCCAGTGCGGCGTGTGCATCGTCAGGCTCGCCGATCAGCGGCAGCAGCGCCTGGGCCAGCGCGAAGCAGTTCCACTGTCCGATTTGCGGCTGCATGTGATAGGCATACCGTCCTTGCTGGTCGCTGTGATTGCAGATATGTCGCGAGTCGAAGGCTTCCATGAAACCGAACGGCCCGTAATCGATGGTGAGGCCGAGTATCGACATATTGTCCGTATTCATCACGCCATGCATGAAGCCCACAGCCTGCCATTGCGCGATCAGCTCGGCGGTACGACGCGTCACTTCTGTGAGTAGGGCTTGATATGGATTCGGTGCGTCACGCAGGTCAGAATAAAACCGGTCTATCACGTAATCCGCGAGCGTCTTCAATTCTGCGTGGCGATCCGTGTAATACCAGTGCTCGAATGAGCCGAATCGAACGAAGCTCGGCGCCATGCGAGTTGCAACCGCGCTGGATTCCGGCAGCTCGCGCATCACGAGCATGTCCGAACCGACCACGCAGAGCGCGCGCGAAGTCGGGATACCAAGCGCCGCCATCGCTTCCGAACACAGGAATTCGCGGATAGAAGAGCGCAGCACCGCGCGACCGTCACCCATACGGGAGTAGGGAGTGAGGCCGGAACCCTTGAGCTGCAACTCCATGCGGCCCGATGTGCCCGATTCGCCCGTGTCGCAGGCTGGCACGTCGCCCAGGAGAATTGCGCGGCCGTCTCCAAGCTGCCCAGCCCACACGCCAAACTGATGGCCCGAATAGACGGCCGAGAGCGGGATCGAGCCGGGCATCAGGCGATTGCCGGCAAACACCTCGATAAAATTCTCTTTGGCGAATTCGGCGGGGTCCAATCCTATCAATTCGGCTGCGCGGGCACTTGCACCAACCAAATAAGGTGAAGAAACCGGGGTGGGCCGCAGTTGCGTATAAAACGCCGGCGGCAGTCGCGCGAAAGAGTTTTCAATCGGCAAGCCGTCCACGCGATGGAGGCCGATATTACATTCAGGTGCATTCATAGCGATTCCATGTCCTCAGGCGCGTTTGTGCGCCGCTTGCTTCCTGGCGGAGACCGATGCAGCGTGGTCTGGATAGGCGACTTTGTTCAGGGCCTCCGGTTGTTTGATGGAGATGCGGCCATATTGCGTCTGCACCAGGCCTTTCTGTTCCCATATGTGAAGCAATTTGGAAATGCTTTGTCGCGACTTGCCCAACAGATGTCCCAGCTCTTCCTGCGTCAATGGCACTTCGCGTCCCCCTGGAATGGTAGCCACGTTCATTGGCGACGGCTTGATATGCGCCAGCTCCAGCAAGCGTCGGGCAAGGCGCTGCTGCAATGGCGCGATCGAGGCTTCCTCCACGAGGTCAAATGTTGCGCGCAGACGCATGCTGAGTATCTTCGCAAACCGTTCGCAGATTGCCGGGTAGCGCGCCACAAGGCGCTTGAAATCAGCCTTTGAATGAAACAGGAGGACCGTCGGTCCGAAAGCGTGTCCGTCGTGCGAACGCGGCATATCATCGAACAGCGACATTTCGCCAAACCAGTTGGGTGCATCGAACACGGCAATCGTCGTGGCGTGACCGTCAGCGGTGGTGCGGGTAAAACGTACCGAACCACGTGCGATCGTGTACAGGCCGTCGGCCGCAGCACCGCGGGCGAGGACGAGCGTGCCGTCCTCGACTGCCCGAAGCCTTCCGCAATCCACCGCTTCCACGATGGCCTGTTCAGGCAAGCCGGCGAGCCATGACTTGCGCAGCAGGGCGGCCTTATCGATGTCATCGACGGTTCTGATTGGCATGAGAAATGTTAAAAAGTTGACAGTGTTGGGTAGTGCGATCTGCTGATACTGCATTCAGCGTCTTGGCTTGGTCGTCAATGAGCCACGGCACCTTACGTTATTTTGACAGAGAAGGGCATCACCCATATGAACGCACCTGAAACGCTTACCATCCCGTCGGTCAAGGACAGGGTCTCCGCCGAAGAATGGCAGGCCCGTGTCGATCTGGCCGCATGCTATCGGCTCGTCGCGAATTTTGGCTGGAGTGACTTGATTTTCACTCACATCACCGCGCGTGTCCCGGGAACCGAAGACCAGTTCCTGATCAATCCTTACGGATTGATGTTCGACGAAATTACAGCATCTTCGCTGGTAAAGATCGATCTTGATGGCAACAAACTCGACGAGTCGCCATTTCCGGTCAATCCCGCCGGTTTCACCATCCACTCGGCGATTCACTCGGCAAGGCATGACGCCCAGTGTGTGCTGCACGTTCACAGCATCAATGGCGTTGCGGTATCCGCCCAGAAGAACGGACTGCTGCCGATCTCGCAGCAGTCCATTTTTGTTTTGTCCAGTCTCGCCTATCACGACTATGAAGGCGTAGCGCTGAACGCCGAGGAAAAGCCTCGCCTTGTCGCCGACCTGGGCGAGAAAAATTATTTAATGCTTCGCAATCATGGATTGTTGACATTGGGCAAAACGGTTGCCGATGCGTTTGTCAACATGTATGTGTTCGAGGCGGCCTGCATGATCCAGATACGTGCGCAATCCGGCGGAGGCGATCTCATTCCTATCCCTCCGGAGATCGTCAACGGCGCAAAAAAGCAGGCAAAGACCGTGACCAAATCCCAGGGCGGCATGCTGGCCTGGCCCGGTTTGCTCCGGCGGCTGGATCGCATCGATCCTTCGTATCGAACTTGAACAGGAAAACAAAACATGGAGACACGCATGCACGCTCGCGCCGCATTCCGGGACATGCAGGAGAGTACCGCGGAAGACTGGAAAATCATTTCAGACGAATTCAAACCCTATGCAGCAGCGCTGCCCGACCGTGTGCTTGCGCACCTTCGCCTGCTGGATGGAGATTGCGGCGGCTTCCCGGTCGATCGCTTGACGCACAGCCTGCAGACTGCCACCCGCGCCTGGCGCGACGATAGAGACGAGGAATACGTGGTCTGCGCATTGCTTCACGACATCGGAGACACCCTCGGCAGTTTTAATCATCCCGACATCGCGGCCGCGATCCTGAAGCCTTTTGTGAGTCCGGAGAATCACGCGATGGTGGAGAAGCACGGCATTTTCCAGGGCTATTATTTCTTCCATCATCTCGGCATGAACCGCAACCTTCGCGATCAATTCGCCGGCCAGTCGCTTTACGACACGACGCTGGAGTTTTGTGAAAAGTATGACGCGCCGGCTTTCGATCCGACATACGACACCTTGCCGCTGGACTTTTTCGAACCCATGCTGCGCCGCGTAATGGCCCGTCCCAAAAATACCATCTACAAGAAAGTTGCCGAATGAAACGTCGCGTAAGGGACATTGATGCGACGCACCATCGAAAGTCATTGACGATATTAGTACGGTCGTTCAAAAATCACGCTATAAATTTAGTGGCAACACTCTAACTAGAAGCAGGAGGCAGCATGTCGCAGTATGTAAAGAGCCCCTTGATGGGCCAAATGATGAGCCAGCCGTTGCTCATCTCCAGCATCATTCAGCACGCGGACCGCTACTTCGGTGGCAATGAAATCGTGTCTCGCCGCGTTGAAGGTGACATTCATCGATACACATATCGCGACTGCCACAAGCGTGCACGTCAAATGGCGAACGCACTCACCGGATTTGGTGTAAAGATGGGAGACCGTGTTGCGACCTTGGCCTGGAACGGCTATCGCCACATGGAGTTGTATTACGCGATCTCCGGTTCCGGCGCTGTCATGCACACCATCAATCCGCGTCTGCATCCCGAACAGATTGCCTACATCGTCAATCACGCGGAAGATCAATACCTGTTCTTCGACATGACTTTCCTGCCGCTGGTCGAGGCGTTTGCCGCAAGCTGCAAGACGACCAAGGGTTTCGTGATGATGTGCGACCGGGATCGCATGCCGAAGGAATCCAGGATCGCCAATCTGATGTGCTACGAGGATCTGATCAACAACAACTCGGATCAGTATGCATGGCCGGTATTCGACGAGAATTCGGCTTCCAGTCTGTGCTACACCTCGGGCACTACCGGCAATCCGAAGGGCGCCCTCTATTCGCACCGCTCGACGGTGCTGCATTCCTACGCATCCTGCATGCCGGATGCGCTGAACGTCTCGGCGCGGGATTCGGTGCTGCCGGTTGTCCCGATGTTCCACGTGAACGCATGGGGTCTGCCATATTCCGTACCGTTGACCGGAGCGAAGATGGTGTTTCCCGGAGCGGCTCTGGACGGCAAATCGATTTATGAATTGTTCGAGCAGGAGAAGGTCACGTTCTCCGCCGGCGTGCCGACGGTATGGCTTGGCCTGCTGAATCACGTAGGACAAAATAACCTCAAGTTTTCCACCTTCAAGCGTACCGTCATTGGTGGCTCCGCCTGTCCTCCTGCGATGATGAAAACCTTCCGTCATCAGTACGGGGTTGAAGTGGTTCACGCATGGGGTATGACCGAGATGTCGCCGCTCGGGACTGCATGTACGTTGCAGGGCCATCATTACGATTTGCCGGAAGAGCAGAAGCAGGCTATCCTTGAAAAGCAAGGGCATGCGATCTTCGGCGTCGACATGAAGATTGTCGACGACGAAGGCAAGGAACTGCCCTGGGATGGCACGACCTATGGCAACCTGCTGGTAAAGGGGCCATGGATCATCAGCAGCTATTTCAAGGGGGAGGGCGGTGATGTACTGCAGGATGGCTGGTTCCCGACGGGCGACGTCGCGACCATCAGCCCTGACGGCTACATGCAAATCACCGACCGCAGCAAGGATGTGATCAAGTCGGGGGGAGAGTGGATAGGCTCGATCGACCTGGAAAATATCGCAATGGCGCACCCATCGGTGCAACAGGCTGCGTGCATCGGCGTCTTCCATCCAAAATGGGACGAGCGCCCCCTGCTCGTCGTGGTGAAGAAACCCGGCGCGGAAGTCACCAAGGAAGAGCTGATCAAATTCTATGACGGCAAGATTGCAAAATGGTGGACACCCGACGACGTCGCTTTTGTCGATGCCCTGCCAATCGGCGCCACCGGCAAAGTCTTGAAGAACCGGATTCGCGAGCAATTCAAGGAGTACAAACTACCCACTACCTGAGATGATGAAGTAGAAAAGCAGAAGCCAATCAGCCATCGTTCTATAACTACAAGCACCTTCGTAAGGAAAAGAGACAAATGATGAAAAAGATTCGTCCCCTCGTACTGGCGTTTTCCGTGGCAGCTGCATTTGCGCCGTCCGTCCATGCCGACACCATCAAGATCGCAATGATCGAAACGATGTCTGGCGCATTTGCTCCTATCGGCCAAAACCAGTTCAATACCTTCCGTATGTTTACCGAGATGGCCAACCAGCAGAAGTGGGGTGGCAGCCATACCATCGAGGTGAATGCGTTCGATGGCAAGGGCAGCCCGCAGGAGTCGCTGAATCAACTCAAGACGGTGATCGATCAAGGCTATCGTTACATTGCGCAAGGCAACGGGTCGGGCGTCGCACTGGCGTTGATCGATGCGGTCAACAAGCATAACGAGCGCAACCCGGGCAAGGAAATCGTTTTCCTCAACTACTCTGCGATTGACCCTGATCTCACCAACAGCAAGTGCAGCTTCTGGCATTTCCGCTTCGATGCAAACTCCGACATGAAGATGGAAGCGCTGACTTCCTACATGGCGAAAGATCAGAGCATCAAGAAGGTCTACATCATCGGCCAGAACTATGCGCACGGCCATCAGGTCACACGCGCGGCGAAGGAATACCTGAAGCGCAAGCGTCCTGACGTCCAGATCGTCGGCGATGATCTCCATCCGATTGCAACCGTCAAGGACTTCTCGCCGTACATCGCGAAGATCAAGGCATCCGGTGCAGATTCGGTCATTACCGGTAACTGGGGCGCCGACCTCGCCTTGCTCGTCAAAGCCGCGAAGGATGCTGGTCTGACTGCCAAGTTCTACACTTACTATGCCGGCACCTCGGGCGTGCCAACTGCAATGGGTGGCGCGACTGCGGGCATGGTGAAGCAGGTTGCCTACTGGGTCCCGAATAACGAATCCTTCTCCGGCAAGGAAATTGTCGAAGCATTCAAGAAGAAGTACAACGACGACTTCTATGTCGCCGACCTGTACACAGTGATCCAGATGGTCGCCAAGGCAGCCAAGGACACCAATTCTGTCGATCCGGTGAAAGTTGCCTATGCAATGGAAGGCATGAAGGTCAAGGCCATCAACGGCGACGTTGAAATGCGCGCGGTGGACCACCAGTTGCAGCAGCCGCTCTACATTTCCACGTGGACCAAGGTCGACGGCAAGAAGATCAAGTACGACCAGGAAAATACCGGCTACGGCTGGAGCAACGATCAGAAGATCGAAAGCTACGTTGCCACTCAGCCAACTTCATGCCAGATGAAGCGTCCGGCCCGTCCGTCCTAAATACTCACATCAAAATCGGCATGGTACTGAAGCAGTCCATGCCGATCTCCACCGTCTAACGGTGGGCAAAAAAATATAGCCACACCTTATCGCGCAGTGCCGCCTGATATCCGGGATGCACTGCGATGCAAGCGATGCAGCCGTCGGGGAGGAGCGATACGGCGGTCGGCTCACGGCCTTTCAGACTACACCATGCTGATGTACACGTGAAGGGAAAAGACCATGACACGCCCTAGCTGAAACCTCGCAATTTCAATGCTTTACACGGGGTATATCCATCGATAAGCTGTACGCAAAAAACCTATAAGGAAGAGACAAATGGCTACTCACTTCAAATCCCTGATCTTTCCGGTCTCATTGGCTGCCGCGTTGGCCATCCCCGCGACAGCCAGTGCCGATGTAGTGAAGATGGCGTTCATCGATCCGCTGTCCGGGGCCTTCGCGCCAGTCGGGCAAGGCATTCTCAAGAGTTGGCAGTTCATTGCGGAGAAGGCCAACGCAGAAAAGTGGGCGGGCCCGAACACGTTTGAAATTGTCGGCTTCGACAATAAAGGCAGCCCGCAGGAATCGCTCAGCCAGCTCAAGTCGGCGATCGACCAGGGCTACCGTTACATCATCCAGGGCAATGGCTCGGGTGTCGCCTTGGCGCTGGTTGATGCCATTAACAAGCACAATGAGCGCAATCCCGGCAAGGAGGTTCTGTTCCTCAACTATGCGGCCGTCGATCCCGATCTGACCAACAGCAAATGCAGTTTCTGGCACTTCCGCATTGATGCCAATTCGGACATGAAGATGGAGGCCATGACCTCTTACATGGCCAAGGATCCGAACATCAAGAAGGTGTACATCATCGGCCAGAACTATTCGTTCGGCCACCAGGTGACCCGCGCCGCGAAGGAATACCTGAAACGCAAGCGCCCGGACATCCAGATCGTGGGCGATGACCTCCATCCCATCGGACAGGTGAAGGATTTCTCGCCGTACGTGGCGAAAATCAAGGCTTCGGGTGCGGATACGGTCATCACCGGCAACTGGGGCGCTGATCTGGCGTTGCTGATCAAGGCGGCGAAGGAAGCCGACCTGAAGACGAACTTCTACACTTACTATGCCAGTACCACCGGTGTGCCGACCGCAATGGGTGCCGCAGGCGCCGAACGCGTGAAATATACCGGCTACTGGAACGTGAACAACGAGAAGTTTGTCGGCAAGGACCTGGTCGAAGCGTACAAGAAGAAGTACAACGACGATTACTATGTCATGGCGACTTATACCGGCTTGCTGATGTTGGGCAAGGCTATCAAGGAAACCAAGTCGACCGATCCTGTGAAAGTTGCGTTTGCATTGGAAGGCATGAAGGTACAAAGCCTGAATGGCGAAGTCGAAATGCGCAAGACGGATCACCAGTTGCAGCAGCCTCTTTATATCGCTACATGGACCAAGGTGAATGGCAAGGATGTGAAGTACGATCAGGAAAACACCGGCTATGGCTGGAAGACGGATGTGAAGCTCGACTCCTATGTCGCGACACAGCCGACCTCTTGCCAGATGAAACGTCCGTCCTGATTTTTTTGTTGGGGCAGCGTGCCGGCATGCGTCGTCACGCTGCTTTTTTGCGGGTTGAAAATAGTACGGCCGTACAAGAATTTTGAAATAGGGGTTGCTTCGTGGAGTTCACATTAATTACCTTACTTAACGGCTTGAGCTACGGGCTCTTGCTGTTCATGTTGTCGGCAGGTCTGACTTTGATTCTCAGCATGATGGGCGTGCTTAATTTTGCGCACGCCAGCTTTTACATGCTCGGCGCTTACTTCGCCTATGCGATCAGCTCGGTGGTCGGCTTCTGGCCGGCGCTGGTGATTGCGCCGTTGGCGGTCGGCCTGATCGGCGCGCTGGTCGAACGCTACGGCCTGCGTTCGGTACACAAATACGGCCCGATTCCCGAGTTGCTGTTTACCTTCGGCCTGTCCTATGTGATGGTCGAACTGGTGCAACTGGTCTGGGGCCGCGCTGCCGTACCGTATCCGATTCCCGCGGAACTGGACGGTCCGCTGTTCACCCTCTACACCACCACGTTCCCGACTTATCGCGGATTCATGATGCTGATTGCGCTGCTGATGCTGCTGTCAATCTACCTGGTGCTGACCAAGACCCGTATCGGACTGGTGATCCAGGCGGCGCTGACGCATCCCGACATGGTCGAGGCGTTGGGGCATAACGTTCCGCGTGTGTTCATGCTGGTGTTCGGGGGCGGTTGCGCTCTCGCAGGCCTGGCCGGTGTCATCGGCGGCAATGCGTTCGTGACGGAGCCGGCGATGGCGGCAACGGTGGGCAGCATCATTTTCGTGGTGGTGGTGGTCGGCGGCATGGGCTCGCTCGTCGGTGCCTTGCTGGCTTCGCTGTTGATCGGCGTGATCCAGACCTTCGCGGTGGCGCTGGACTATTCCTTTATCAATCTGTTTTCGTTGGTCGGTGCGCAAATCACCAGCGATACGTTCGGGTATCCACTATGGAAACTGACAATTTCTCAGGTCGCTGCAATCCTGCCGTACTTGCTGCTTGTACTGATTCTGATCTTCAGGCCGCGTGGCTTGATGGGCACGCGTGAGGGCTGAACCAATGAATACTTTAGCAATGACAAACAGCCTGTCCTACAAACCGATGAATCTGGCGCGCTGGATCATCTGGGGCATGTTCGCTGTGATCCTGATCGTCGCGCCTCTGATTTTCAACAAGGGTGCCTCGCTTTCCATCCTGTCGCAAATGGGCACGCTGATGATTTTCGGGCTGTCCTACAACATGTTGCTGGGGCAGGGCGGCATGCTCTCCTTTGGCCATGCGGTGTATTCCGGTCTGGGTGCGTTCTTCGCCATCCATGCAATGAATCTGGCGACGGCGGGCAAGATCTGGATGCCGGTGACCATGATCCCGCTGATCGGCGGGCTGGCCGGGATGGTCTTCGGCATATTGTTCGGCTACGTCACCACCAAGAAATCCGGCACGACCTTTGCGATGATTACCTTGGGTATCGTGGAACTGGTGTTCGCCTGTTCATTGATGTTCCCTGAATTCTTTGGCGGCGAAGGCGGCATTTCCACGAACCGGGTTTATGGCGACCCTTTCCTCGGCATCACTTATGGCCCGCAAATTCAGGTGTATTACCTGATCGCGTTCTGGCTGTTCCTGGCAACCGTGGGCATGTATGCGTTCACGCAGACGCCGCTGGGGCGCATCATCAACGCGGTGCGGGACAACCCGGAACGCGTCGAGTTCATCGGTTACGACACGCAATGGGCGCGCTACCTGACCTTGATCCTGTCCGCGTTCTTTGCGGGCATCTCCGGCGGCCTGTCGGCGATCAATTTTGAAATCGTCACGGCGGAGAACGTCAGTGCGGTCCGTTCCGGCGCCGTACTGTTGTTTACCTTCATTGGCGGCATCGGCTTTTTCTTCGGGCCGATCCTGGGCGCGATCATCGGGGTATTCCTGACCGTGATGCTGTCCGATTACACCAATGCGTGGCAATTGTATGTCGGCGTGTTCTTCATCATCATCGTGATGTATGCGCCCGGCGGTGTCGCGAGCATTCTCATGCTCAATCTGAGACTCGCAAAATACGGCAAGTTCAAGCGCGTGTGGCCGCATTTGTGGGCAGTATGCGCAATGGGAGCGGTTGCGCTGCTTGGCGTGGTGATGATGATCGAGATGCTGTACCACTTGACGCTGGAATCGGTCAACGGGACCGAGATGAAGCTGCTCGGTTTTGTCGTTGACACTGCAGGGCCGTCCGGCTGGTTTGCGGCGCTGGTGCTGGTGGCGATCGGCGGATTTGGCGTATGGCATGCAAGGAAGGCATTTCAACATGCGTGGGGCGAAGTGAGTACCGAAATCGAAGAACTGATCCGGAGGGCAGAAGCATGAACGTCCTGTCCCTCGAATTGAAAGACGTGCGCAAGAGCTTCGGCAAATCCGAAATCATCCGCGGCGCCAATCTCAAAGTTCCGAAAGGGGAACGATTCGCCATCATTGGACCGAACGGCGCCGGCAAATCGACCTTGTTCAACCTGATATCGGGGCGTTTCGCGCTCAGCTCGGGCGACGTGCTGCTGAATGGGGAAAGCATCGTCGGCTTGCGTCCGTTCGAAATCAACCGGCGTGGCCTGTCGCGCAGTTTTCAGATCACCAACATCTTTCACCGCCTGTCGGTATACGAGAATCTGCGCTGCGCCGTGCTGTGGTCGCTCGGCTACAAGTACTCTTTCTGGCATCGGCTCAACGGGCTCAAGGATGCGCATGAGCGCGCGGAACAGGTGCTGGAGCAGATTGGTCTGAGGCGCCGCAGGGACACGCTGGCCGGGCTGTTGACGTATGCGGAGCAGCGCGCACTGGAAATCGGCATCACGATTGCAGGCGGAGCAGAAGTCATTCTGCTGGATGAGCCGACGGCAGGCATGAGCCGTTCGGAATCGGACGCGGCGGTGGAGCTGATCCGCAAGGTCACGGTGGGCAAAACGCTGCTGATGGTGGAGCACGACATGAGCGTGGTATTCGGCCTGGCCGACAAGATTGCGGTGGTGGTGTATGGCGAAGTGATCGCCTGCGATACACCGACCAACATTCGCGCCAATCAGAAGGTTCAGGAAGCGTATTTGGGCGGCCACGCGCCGGTGGAGGCAGCATAAATGGCATTACTGGACATCAAAAATCTGCATGCGTTCTATGGCAAGAGCCATGTCCTGCACGGCGTCGACATGCATGTCGACGAAGGGGAAATTGTCAGCCTGCTGGGGCGCAACGGCGTAGGGCGGTCAACCACGGTCAAGGCATCGATGGGACAAGTCGACGTCACCGGATCGATCCGTTTCAAGGGCGAGGAGATCACCGGTATGAAATCCTTCGAAATCGCGCACAAGGGACTTGGTTACGTTCCGGAGAACCGCGATATCTTTCCGACGCTGACGGTGGAGCAGAACCTGATGCTGGGCGAAAAGAAAGCGAAGGGTTCGAAGAAGAGTGCGCGCTGGACGATGGAGGACATGTACAAGATGTTCCCGCGCCTGAGGGAGCGGCAAAACACGGCGGCCGGCGTGTTGTCCGGCGGCGAGCAGCAGATGCTGACCTTGTGCCGCACCTTGATGGGCGACCCTGACCTGATCATGATCGACGAGCCGACCGAAGGTCTGGCCCCGAAGATCGTCGATCTTGTGGCGGAGTACCTGAAGGAGCTGAAGAACCGCGGGATCTCGGTGCTGCTGGTCGAGCAGAAACTGGCGATCGCACTGGAGATTTCGCAACGGGTATACGTGATGGGCCATGGATCCATCGTGTTCGAAGGGACGCCGGACGACTTGCGCAAGAATGCCAACGTGCGCAAGGAATGGCTGGAAGTGTGACGGCATGGCAGTGATCGGTCCCGATGTCGTTCTCCGCAAGCCGGCCTACGTGCACGACACCGCGCATTTGTATGGCAAGGTGACGGTGGAGGAGAACGCATCGATCTGGATCAACGTCGTCGCGCGCGCCGAGCACAAGGAGATTGTGATCGGCGCATTTTCCAATATCCAGGACTTCGTGATGCTGCATATCGGCGATGCCACGCCGACCATCATCGGAAGTCATTGCTCGATCACGCATCACTGCACCATTCACGGATGCACGATCGGTGATAACTGCCTGATCGGCATCAATTCGACCATTATGGACGGCTGCGTCATTGGCGAGAACAGCATCGTTGCCGGCCACACCTTCCTCAAGGAAGGCACCGTCATTCCGCCCAACTCGATCGTGATGGGGACACCCGGCAAAGTGGTGCGCGCGCAGAACAACTTCGTGCGCAACCGGCTCAACGCATTCATGTATTACAAGAATGCGCTTGCCTATGCCGCCGGCCGGTACAGGGAGTGGGCGCGCCCGGAAATTCCCGCGGAAGTCATGGCGGAGATGCAGCGGCTGAATGCGCTGTCGGTCGAGCTTCCCGCGCCTGGCACTACGCAGACCACTTCCCAAGGCTGACGACGACCAAGTTCTGACGCGTCCCGCAATGGCGGCCGCCAGCCTTGAAATAAATTCACCGTTCGCCCTCATATCTTTATCTTGTAGCGCCTGGATCTAGGTAGTTACACTGACTCGAATCTACGCAGTTCTGCGCTTGTGCTCGCGCCCGGCGGGCTGAATACTGCGCGGACGCTGTTTCGCAACATTCCCGATCAGAGGATGGCCGTTACGGCAAAAATATTCAATAAGGAGACAAACCATGTGGCCCACCCGTCGCTGCCGTGCCTTGTTTTTCTGCGCAATTTCGTTTGTCCCGATCATTTGTCTTGCGCAAGGCGCGGACAATGAGCCGCTCAGGATAGGCGTTTCCGGTCCGTTCTCCGGCGGCTCCAGCCCCATGGGCGTGAGCATGCGCAATGGCATCCATCTTGCCGTCGAAGAGATCAATAACATCGGCGGCATCAACGGCCGGAAAGTCGAACTGATCGAACGCGACGATGAGGCCAACAACGACATCGGCGCGAAAATCGCCGAGGAGTTCACACAAAAGAAGGTCGTGGCCGCCATCGGGATCGTGAATACGGGCGTCGGCCTCGCCTCGATCGACGCCTATCAGAAGGCGCGGATTCCCTTGCTGATTGCGGTGTCGACCGGCACCTCTCTTACGAAGAAGTATGCGCCGCCGGCAGCCACGGAAAACTATATCTTCCGGATTTCTCCGACGCTCGATCTGGAGGCGAAGGTGGTGGCGGCCGATCTCAAGCGCAAGGGACTGGGCAAGGTTTCGGTACTGGCCGACACCACCGCGTACGGCGATGCCGGCCTGAAGGCCTTTCAGGAACAGGCAAAGCTGGCGGACGTGGAGGTCAGCTCCGTGGAGCGCTTCAAGATCGGCGAGCAGGACATGGGCGCGCAGGTCAGGCATGCCAAGGCCAGCGGCGCGCACGCTCTTGTCGTATGGGGAATCGGACCGGAACTGGCGGTGATCGCGCGCAACAAGGAATCGCTGGGCTGGAAGGTGCCGATGCTGGGCAGCTGGACCTTTTCAATGCGGAATTTCATCGAGCAGTCCGGCAAGGCGGGCGAGGGTGCCCTGATGCCACAAACCTTCATCCAGGATCTCGGTTCCAGCAGCAAGAACAGTTTTCTGCTTGCCTACAAGCGTGTCTTCAAGACCAGTCTGATTGCTTCGCCCATGAGCGCGGCGCAGGGCTATGACGGCATGCACCTGCTGTATCTCGCGCTGCGTCAGGCCAATTCGACCGACGGAGTACGGATCAAGGAGGCGCTGGAAAACCTCAAGAGCCGCTATCAGGGCGTCATTACCAGCTACAGCCGTCCCTTCTCGAAGGAAGACCACGATGCAATCACGCAAAACATGTTGCTGATGGGCGTGGTGTCGGCAGGGCGGGTGGATTACGCCTATGCTGATGATCAGAAACGCGGCGCGCTGCTACGGCTCAAAGCGCAATAAAGAGCGTTGCAGACAAGCTATCCGGCACGTTGCAGGACGTGCCGGATTTTTTTATGTAAAAATAATACGATCGTTCTATTTTGGGGTATAGTAAGGCACTCGAACAATTCAAAACCCGCTTCAGCGTCCCACTACATCTAATTTAAAAGGAAGAGATATGACTGCCGAATACAAGGTTAACGGCGCGGTAGCCGTCATTACGCTCAACAATCCGCCCGTCAACGGACTGGGCCACGCCACGCGCAGCGCGATCGTCGAAGGCATGAAAAAGGCGTTGAGCGACAACGCCGTCAAGGCAGTTGTGATCACCGGTGCCGGCAAGGCATTCTCCGGCGGCGCGGACATCAAGGAATTCAATTCGCCCAAGGCATCGGCCGAGCCGTCGCTGCACACCGTCATCAACGTCATCGAGACGTCCAGCAAGCCGGTGGTCGCGGCAATCCACAGCGTCGCAATGGGCGGTGGCCTTGAGCTTGCGCTCGGCTGCCATTACCGCGTTGCTGCGCCGGGTGCGCAGATCGCGCTGCCGGAAGTCAAGCTGGGCATTCTCCCGGGCGCCGGCGGTACGCAACGCCTGCCGCGCGTGGTGGGACTGGAAATGGCGCTCAACATGATCGTCTCCGGCACTCCGGTACCGTCGGAGAAGCTGGCCAAGACCGCACTGTTCAACCAGTTGGCCGAAGGTGACCTGATGGAAGCTGCCATCGCGTTCGCCAACAAGATCGCCGACGTGCGTCCGCTGCCGAAGGTACGCGACATCAAGATCGACTATCCGAATTACGAAGGTTTCCTGCAGTTCTCCCGCAACACCGTCAAAGCCATGGCGGGTCCGTTCCCGGCGCCGCTCAAGTGCGTCGAAGCGGTTGCTGCTGCCGTGACGATGAAGTTCGACGACGGTATCAAGTTCGAGCGCGACCTGTTCGTCGATTTGGTACAGACCACCGAATCGAAGGCGCTGCGCCATGCATTCTTCGGCGAGCGTGCTGCCAGCAAGGTGCCGGACGTTCCGGAAGATACGCCGACGCGTCCGATCAAGTCGGCAGCCGTCATCGGTGCCGGCACCATGGGCGGCGGCATTGCGATGAACTTCGCCAACGCAGGCATCCCGGTCACCATCCTGGAAATGAAACAGGAAGCGCTCGACAAAGGCCTGGCGACGATTCGCAAGAATTACGAAAACACCATGAAGAAGGGCAAGCTCACGCCCGAGAAGTTCGAACAGCGCGTCGGCCTGATCAAGGGCACGCTCTCGTATGAAGAGATCGGCCAGGCCGACATCGTGATCGAAGCCGTGTTCGAAGACATCGGCGTGAAGGAGCAGGTGTTCAAGAAGCTGGATGAAGTGATGAAGCAGGGCGCGATTCTGGCATCCAATACGTCGACGCTGGACGTCGACAAGATCGCCAGCTTCACCAAGCGTCCGCAGGACGTGATCGGCCTGCACTTCTTCAGCCCGGCCAACGTGATGAAACTGCTGGAAATCGTGCGCGGTGCGAAGACCGGCAAGGACGTGCTGGCGACTTCGCTGCAACTGTCGAAGAAGATCAAGAAGACCGGCGTTGTCTCCGGCGTTTGCGACGGCTTCATCGGCAACCGCATGATCGAGCAGTACAGTCGCCAGGCCGGCTTCCTGCTGGAAGAAGGCTGCCTGCCCGAGCAGGTGGACAAGGCGATCGAGAAATTCGGCTTTGCAATGGGTCCGTTCCGCATGGGCGACCTGGCCGGCAACGATATCGGCTGGTATATCCGCAAACGCCGTTACATCGAGAAGCCGGAGGTCACCTATTCGAAGACCGCCGACCTGTTGTGCGAGATGGGACGCTTCGGCCAGAAGACCGGCGCCGGCTGGTACGACTACAAGCCGGGCGATCGCAAGCCGTATCCTTCGCAAGTGGTGAATGACATGATCATCAAGCACTCGGCCGACCTCGGCATCGAGCGCCGCAAGATCAGCGATCAGGAAATCGTCGAGCGCCTGGTGTATGCGCTGGTGAACGAAGGAGCGAACATCCTGGAGGAAGGCATTGCGATGCGCGCTTCCGACATCGACATGGTGTACCTGACCGGCTACGGCTTCCCGCTGTTCCGCGGCGGCCCCATGTTCTACGCCGACACCGTCGGCTTGCAGAACGTGATGATGTCGATCGAAAAATACGCGAAGGGTCATCAAGGCGTCGCCTGGAAACCGGCTCCGCTGCTGGCAAAACTGGCAGCCGAAGGCAAGACTTTCAACTGATCGCGTTTCTGCTATCCCAAAAAGCCCGGTGGAAATCCTCCGGGCTTTTTTGTTTTCGGCGCCATTATGTCGCTGATGCCTAAATCTTGGCTCAACAATGCCAGATACACCTCGCGGCTCGACGATGCCCGGTGGACATTCACTGAAATTCAGCACCTTGTCGCCAACTATCTGTTTGCAATGATTATGGCGTGGCGTGTCGACGACGAAGAGCAATTCGTTAAAGACAAAGTCGCAATCAATCATGAGAGCAAACAACTTGTCGTCGTCGGTGATTTTCTGACGCAAACTTCACGCAAGGTTCCTTTTTTGACATGAGTCAAATCTCCCTGACAAATAATGCGGTTGAGATATTGATCCGCATCAACTTCGCGTAAATTCCGAAGCTGTTCACAATCGAGGCAATATCAGGAATGAACGCAAGCAATATTAACGTGCGGTTTTTCGACGTCGTTCTTTGCGTCTCCCGAGCCCTTGATCTCCTTTCTCCCCACCTTTCGGATCATCATTTAAGGACCGCGTATGTGGCCGCTCGACTGGCGGAAGAGATCGGCTTGAGCGTCGTGGAGAAGCAGGACGTGGTAATTGCCGGAGCGCTCCACGACGTCGGGGCCTTATCCACGACATACCGCCTTGCACTGCAGGACTATGCCGTCGGCGACCAACTTGAGAACATCCATGTCCATGGCATGGAGGGCTATCTTCTACTTCGTGAATTCCCGCCGTTTACCAGGGCGGCGGAAGCGATCCGGTACCATCACGTCGAATGGAACAATGAGCGGGGAAGCGAGTTCAACGGTGAACCTGTGCCGCTGGCAAGTCATATCCTCCACCTCGCAGACCGGATTGCGGTGCTGCCTGAGAGCGGTGTGCATATCCTGCAGCAGTGCGACAATATCCGCCGGAAGATAGTTGACGGCGTTCACTTGCGGTTTCACCCGCGGGTCGTGTCAGCATTCGACGCGGTGTCCTTGTCGGAGGCATTCTGGCTCGACGTTGTTAGCCAACACAAGGAAGAAATTATTCGTGAACGATTCGGGCAGCACAATGTGGTGCTTGATCTCGACGAGTTGTACGAACTCGCACGACTCTTTGGTCGCATCATCGACTTTCGCAGCCCCTTTACGGCTATCCACTCGAGCATGGTTGCCGCGCGTGCGGAGCGGATCGCACAACTGCTGGGAGTCGATACCTATCGGACGAAAATCATTGGAATTGCCGGCTTCCTACATGACCTTGGCAAGCTGGCAGTGCCAACCGAGATTCTCGACAAGCCGGAAAGGCTCACGCGAGAGGAGATGTTCATTGTCAAACAGCATCCGTACTACACACACCGCATCCTGTCGACGGTGCCCGGTTTAGAGGAGGTCAATGCGTTCGCATCGCTACATCACGAGCGGCTCGACGGACAAGGCTACCCATTCCGAAGAAGTGAAATTCCGTTGGAAGCGCGCATCATCGCCGCCGCCGATGTATTCACTGCTGTTTCGGAGCACCGCCCCTATCGGTCTGGAATGACAAGAACTGCTGCACTTGCGCTTCTAGACCAGTTTGTCAGCGGAGGTGCGCTTGACGGGGAAGTTGTGGCGGTGGTTCGAGCGCATTTCGGCGATCTCATAAGGATGAGCCAACCATGACGTGCACCTGCGGCCGAAATACGGCTACTCAATGAATGCATCTTGGTTCCTCCGAACCAGACTTTATTTGTTCATTTATCTGACTTCCTTCACCGAAAGTGCCTTATGCGAAAAAATCTTCCGGTAACAACAACAGAACATGTTTTACAAGATGATGAAACGATCGTTTCAAAGACTGATGTCAAGGGAAAGATCACATACGTAAACCATGCGTTTGTCCACATCAGCGGCTTCAGCGAGTCCGAACTACTTGGCGCCCCACATAATATCGTGCGTCATCCCGACATGCCGCCCGAGGCCTATCGCGATCTCTGGGATACCCTTAAAAAGGGTAAAGCCTGGAGTGGCATCGTCAAGAACCGCTGCAAGAATGGCGATTTCTATTGGGTCGAAGCCAATGCCGCGCCGACAATCAAAGATGGAAAGATCGTCGGCTATACCTCGGTGCGCACCAAACCTTCCGCTGAAAGCGTAAAGGCTGCGAGCAAAATATACGCTGAGCTTTCGGAATCAAGGTCCGCGATCGCGCTGTGCGAGGGGCACGTCGTTCAGCGTGGCCTGCTCGGCTATGTTGCTGCCCTAGGGAGGATATCTTTACAGCGCAAGCTCATGGTTCTGGCTACCCTTTTCGTGCTTCTTTTTCTTTTACCGTTACTGCACACTCTTGCATCTGGAGGGCAAGCCGACATGGTTGCCGCTATCTGCGCCCTGTTTGGCATCGGTTGCGCAGCCTTCATCCCCTGGTGGCTGCGTGCAACACTCTTGAGCCCGCTCCACACCGTGCGTGCGGAGATGGACAAAATGAGTTCCGGCGACCTCTCCGGCCGCATTCCTGCCGGGCAGGGCGAGATCGCAATGGTTCTGCATTCCCTGCGCATCCTGCAGACAAACGTCAAACTGCTTGTCGGTCAGATCAAGGAATCGTCGCACATCGTGAACCAGCGCGCGGCGGAAATCGCCACAGGAAACGACGATCTGGCGAGCCGGACTGAAAGTCAGTCGAGTGCCCTTCAAGAAACTGCTTCCTCCATGGATGAACTCTCAAGCACGGTCAAGAACAGCGCCGCGAATGCAGCGGATGCGACGGCCCGGATGGGTAACGCCACGCGGACTGCGCAAGCGAGCGGTGCATCAATGGAAAGCGTCGTCAACAGCATGGATGAAATCAAGACACGATCGCGAAAGATTCTCGACATCATCGGCGTGATCGACGGGATCGCATTCCAGACCAACATCCTTGCGCTGAACGCGTCGGTTGAAGCGGCGCGTGCAGGCGAGAACGGACGGGGATTCGCGGTGGTCGCACATGAAGTGCGCGGATTAGCAACCCGATCGGCGCAGGCGGCCAAGGAGATCAAGATCCTGATCGGCGACACCGTGTCGCAGATCGAAGAGGGCAGCGCTGTCGTGGACGAGGCGGGATCATCGATACAGGAACTGGTCGCTGTCGTGCAGGAAGCCGCCTCGATCATTGCGGAAATCAGCCAGGCGGCACACGAGCAGAGCACCGGGATCGAACAGGTCAGCCTGGCAGTGAGCGAAATGGACGAGGTGACGCAGAAGAACTCGGCACTGGTGGACAGCGCCGCATCATGTGCCAAGACGCTTCGCGCACAGGCCAATAACCTGGTGGAACTAGTCGAATCGTTCAAAATTGTGCAAGGACGACGGTCGGCAGGAGGTCACTTTGGATGAAGTTTTCAGAGGGGCTAAATGGACGAACAACGCATCAAGTCAATCTTTACTTTGTGATGCGTGAACGTTTAATCGATGGTTGCCAACATTTCTTTTAGAGAACGAATTTCATCGGCGAGTCGATTGGACTTCGCAAGCGGGGCTTCGATTTTTCGATTTCACTGCAAATCGAGCGCGCCGATCACTTAACCATTTCAGTTCCCGCGCAGAATTCTTTCCGCACTTGCTTTCTGACGATGAATCGTCAAACAGATCTGGTCAAATGCCCCGCGATTGCTAACATGAAAACAGGCCATTTCACTGTGGCGGATTCGGAATAGCAAGAAGGAGGTGCAAGCCATGGATAGTCCAGTACCTGCCAGAATTCTGGTCGTCGATGATGAAGAACACGAGCGTAAACTGCTGGAAGACCTTGCCAGGGAAGAAGGCTATCTGACCCTCAGCGCCAACAATGGCAAAGAGGCGCTGGCGCTGGCGGTGACCGAGCAGCCCAACCTGATCCTGCTGGATCTGGTGATGCCCGACATGGATGGCTTCGAAGTCACGCGCTGGTTGAAACACAATCCCGCGACCCGCGCGATTCCTGTCATCCTGGCAACTGCCCTGGAAGATGTCGCCGCGCATGAACGCATGCTGAGCTGCGGTGCGGACGAATTCATCAACAAGCCGGTGGACCGGTGGGAATTGTCGCTGCGTATCAGCAAGCTTCTGAAGTCCTATCGCAGCGCCGCTGCCAGCGTCGCATGAAAGCAGAAGCCGTGCAGGTGATGGCGCGCTGATCAGCGCCCGTGATCTACCGCAAACCGCCAGACAGTGCGGTGCATAGACTGAACAGTCAATCGCGGGGCGGAGATGATCACTGCAATTCCACGCTTAAAGACGCGTTCGTCCGGCAAGCCGGCGGGGAGGCGGCGCCCCCGCTTCTGGCTACTCCTGTTGCTGCTGGTGCCTGCCATTGCTTTTGCGTGGAGAAACTGGCCAGGCCAACTGAGCAAGCTTACCGAGGTGACTTCCTTCGGCCAGAATCCGGGCAAGCTGCGCATGTTCAAGTATCTGCCGCAACAGCTCGGCGCTTCCCGTCCGCTGGTCGTGGCGCTGCATGGTTGTACCCAGAAGGCTGACGCGTATGACGACGAAACCGGCTGGATCAAGTTTGCGGACAAGTACGGCTTCGCGTTGCTGTTGCCGCAGGAAGAGGTGCATCAGGCCAAGTGCTTCCGATGGTTCGATGCGGCACATATCCAGCGTGATCAGGGCGAGCCGATGTCGATCAGGCAAATGGTCGAGAAAATGAAAACCGACCATCAGGTGGATGCGCATCGCATCTATATCACGGGCCTGTCCGCCGGTGGTGGCATGACCGCGGTGATGCTGGCGGTGTATCCGGACGTATTTGCCGGGGGTGCGATCATTGCAGGCATTCCGTACCAATGTGCGGCGAGTGAATCCGAGGCGCAGCAAAAGTGCGGCCTGTTCGGACAAGCGCTGGCACCCGAGAAGGATTTGACGCCGGTGCAATGGGGCGATCTGGTGCGCGCCGCGACAAATCATGCAGGACCATTTCCTCGCGTGTCCATCTGGCACGGCAGCAGCGACACCACCGTGCAACCCAAGGACGCCGTCGAACTGATGGAGCAGTGGACCAATGTGCACGGGCTGAACCAGACGCCCGCGGTGGATGAGACGATCAACGGCCATGCGCACAAGGTGTACCAGGACCAGAACGGCAATGCGATGGTCGAAACTTTTCTGATCAACGGTATGAGACATGGCACGCCTGTCGATCCGGCAAGGTCGCGCCATTCATTCTTGCCTCCGGCATCTGTTCCAGTTTTCATATCGTTCGTTTCTGGGGGCTGGACCGACCATGAGGCCGTGACTCAAGGAACCCGACATGCAACACGCACCTTCATCACGCACTGCTGACCTCGATTCCTACGTCTGGCGCGGCGGCAAGAAAATCGTGCTGGAAAAGGAGACGGATCGCTTTACGGTGATTCCGTCCAGCCCGCAACAGCTGGAGAAGCTGCGCACGGCGCCGGGGGTGCACGAAAACGTTACGCGCGGCGAGCGCAGCATCGTGGTGGCCCTGATCGACGATGGATTCGATCTTTCCCATCCGGATTTCGACGGCCCGGGCAAGATCGTCTCGCCGAAGGATTATGTGGATGGCAATGCCAATCCTTTCCCGGAAGCCGCACACGACGACTATCACGGAACGCCGTGCGCGGGCGTCGCCATCGCGGAAAGCAATGGACGTGGCGTGGTCGGCGTCGCGCACGGTTGCGCATTCATGCCGGTGCGATTTCCGCTTGCGGCGGATGACGACGGGCATTGCGACTGGTTCGGGCACGGCAAGGTGAATGCCGCCAAGGCAGTGGTGGAGGCGCGCAAGCGCGGGACGTCATAGTGATGCTGCTGAGAGTGAGGTTTCCCTGGCTCTTCGCCATGGAATGCAACATGAACGACAATGACGAACATCTGGAGTACAAGGGCTACACGATATTTCCCATACCGATGGTTGGAAACGGAGATATCTGGTACGGCGGCTACGAGATCGCGAAGCGCGGCATCACGGTCAGGGTGCGCAGGAAGATCTTTCCCGGGTTTTTCCATTTGGGCGCCGCCCGCACCGACAGCATCGAACACGCAAAGCTGGAGATCGATCAAATCACATCATGATGGCTCGCAATGCCCATGATGGCAGTGTGACATTTGTCCGGAAGGAGGGTACGATGATGAGCAATATGGCATTGCATTCGTGGTGGGTGTTTGCGTTGCGAGGCGTCGTTGCCCTTGCGTTCGGTCTGCTCGCATTGATGATGCCCGGCGTGACTCTGCTGAGCCTGGTTGCCTTGTTTGCGGCCTATGCCTTGCTGGCTGGCGTGGTGTCGCTGGTCGGCGCGGTGCAGAACCGGAAGCAGGATGAGGACTGGTGGCTGCCGCTGCTGTTCGGGCTGGTCAGCATCGGTGCCGCCGTCATCGCCGTGCTGCACCCGGCCCTGACTGCGCTGATCTTCGTCCTGGTCATCGGCGCGAATGCGCTGGTCGGCGGCGTGCTTGATATCGCTGCCGCAATCCGGTTGCGAAAGGTGATGCGCGACGAGTGGATGCTGGTCTTGAGTGGAATTGCTTCAATCGTTTTCGGCGCGCTTGTGTTTCTTTTCCCCGGCGCCGGCGCGCTGGCGCTGATCTGGTGGATCAGTCTTTATGCCGTGGTCACCGGTGTGCTGCTGTTGGCGCTTTCGATCCGCTTGCGGGCGCGAAGCAGGGGCACACACGGCGACAGGAGGATGATGCCGGACCGTCGCATATCGGCCTCGCATTCATAAAGGTCCGGTGCCGGCTTGGACTGTATGCTTGACTTCAAAGGGAGAGTTGCCATGAAATCCGTTGCACACATTCTGCAGGAAAAACCCCAGAAGACCGTTTTCACGATTTCACCGGACGCAAGCGTGCTCGACGCGGTCAAGCAGATGGCCGAACGCGGGGTCGGCGCCTTGCTGGTGATGGAGGGCGAGAAACTCGTGGGCGTGATCAGCGAGCGCGACTATGCCCGCAAGGTCGTGCTCATGGGGCGATCGTCCGACAAGACGCCGATACGCGCGATCATGAGTTCTCCGGTAATGTACGTGCGCCCGGAACAGACCAATGAAGAATGCATGGCGCTGATGACGGAAAACCGGCTGCGTCATCTTCCGGTGATGAACGACGGCAAGCTGGTTGGCCTGGTATCCATCGGCGACCTGGTCAAGGACATTATCTCGGAGCAGAAATTCATCATCGAGCAGCTGGAGCACTATATTCGGGGCGAGCGCTGAAGACGCATCACCAGTAATTTTCCGTCACGAACTGTCCAGGCAAGGTACGGCGAACCGGCCGCATCCCGCGCTGGTGCAGGAGCTTGCGCATGTCTTCGATCATGTCCGGATTGCCGCACATCATGACGCGCGAAGATTCGACACTGAGCGTAAGTCCGGCCGCCTTTTCCAGCTCGCCGTTTTCGAGCAGCGTCGTGATGCGCCCGTTCAGATGCAGCGGTCCATTTGCCGTTTGCGCTTCGCGGGTGGCGGAGCGGACAACATGCAACTGCGCGCCGCCGGGTGCTGGCGGGTGACGGCGCAGATTTTCCAATTCGTCCTGATAGGAAAATTCATTCTCCTGGCGTACGCAATGCACCAGGATGAGCCTGCGGAATTTTTGCCAGACGTAGGTATCGCGCAACATCGAGAGGAAGGGGCCGATGCCGGTGCCGGTGGCCAGCATCCATAGCTCGTCGCCGTCCGGAAAGCGATCCGGCGTCATGAAACCGTAGCTCTGCTTTTCGATCAGCAACTCGCCGCCCGGCTCGAGTTCTTTCAGCTGCGTCGTAAACAGTCCGTCGGGAACCAGGATGCCGTAGAACTCGAGAAAGTCCTGGCTCGGCGCCGAGGTCATTGAATACGCCCGCCAGATGATGCCGTGAGCGTCCTGCAAGCCGATACGTGCGTACTGTCCGGCCGCAAAGGAATAATTTGCCGGTCGCGTGGTCGTAAACGTCAGCAGCTTGCTATTCCACCATTCAAGCCTGGTGACGGATTCCACCGTTGCTTTCTCTGCGGTTCTTGGATCGATCAGCATTTGGCCCTCGGTCGTGAGGTTCCCCTGCACGGAAATTGAATTTAAGATATATTATAAATGAATCTTTTAAAAGAGGCTTAGAGATGGCAAAAATCGTACTCCTTGAAAAAATCCACGCCAGCGCAGCAGAGCTGCTCAAGGCGGAAGGTTTTACCGACATCGTGCAGCTGCCGACCGCGCTGAAGGCTGACGACCTGAAAACTGCCTTGGCCGACGCGGATGCGGTAGGTATCCGTTCGGCGACGCATATCACGGCGGACGCGCTGAAGAGCTTGCCGCACCTGAAGGCGATCGGATGTTTCTGCATCGGCACCAATCAAGTCGATTTGACAGCGGCGACTGCGCATGGTGTCCCGGTTTTCAATGCACCGTTTTCCAATACACGCTCGGTGGCGGAACTCGTCATTGCGCAGGCGATCCTCCTGCTGCGGCGCATTCCTGAGAAGAACGCGCGGGCGCATCGCGGAAAGTGGGAGAAGAGTGCGGTCGGCGCCAACGAGGTGCGCAACAAGGCACTCGGCATCATCGGCTACGGCAACATCGGCGCGCAGGTCGGCATCCTGGCGGAAAGCGTAGGCATGCGCGTGCATTATTACGACGTCGAAAGCAAGCTCCCGCTGGGTAATGCCAGGCCGGAGCCGTCGCTGGAAGCCTTACTGGAGAAGTGCGACATCGTCACTCTGCACGTGCCGGGTGGCAAGTCGACCGAGAACCTCATCACGGCGGAGCGACTGGCCGTGATGAAGCCGAGCGCGGTGCTAATCAATGCGTCGCGCGGCGGTGTCGTGGACATTGATGCCTTGAATACCGCGCTGCGCGAGAAGCGCCTGGCTGGCGCGGCACTGGACGTGTTCCCGGTCGAACCACGCAACGACAAGGAAGAATTCGTCTCGCCGCTGCGCGGTCTGGACAATGTGATCCTGACGCCGCACATCGGCGGCAGCACCGAGGAAGCGCAGGAGAACATCGGTCGTGAAGTGGCGCAGAAACTGGCGCGCTTCCTGAAAGCCGGCACCACCCGCTGGGCGGTGAATTTTCCGGAGATTCCGTACCTGGAGAAGGAAACCAAGAGCAGGGTGCTGCACGTTCATCGCAACGAGCCTGGCGTCATCGCGCGCATGAATGCGGATTTCGCTCAGGCCGGTTTGAACATCGTCGCGCAGCACCTGCAGACGCGCGGACCGATCGGTTATGTGGTCACGGACGTGGACGACGGCATTTCGGCGGATCTGTTGCAGAAGCTGCGGAGCGAGCCGGCGACGATTCGCTGTGACCTGATCTGACCCGACGTGCAAAAGACATCGGGCGTGCCGCATTTGATTGCGGCACGCCCGAGTCGTTGTGGGGAGTGGCGGATCAGGCGACCTTCGCCTTTTCCCTGGAATGAATCTGCACCTTCGCCAGCTTCTGCAGGCTGGCGCTCTTGCGCAGCAAGTCGGCCAGCGTCACTTCGCTCAGTACGGCGAGATAAGCCTTGGTCGCCTTTCCAAGCACAGACTGCAGTTCGCAGGAAGGGGCCAGCACACATTCATTGTGATCGCGGTTGAAGCATTCGACCATCATGAAGTCCGGCTCGGTGCCGCGCACGACTTCGCCGATATTGATCTCTTCCGGTTCTTTGCCAAGGCGCAAGCCGCCGCTGCGGCCGCGTGTCGTTTCGATCAGGCCGGCGACGCCGAGCTGGTGCACCACTTTCATCAAATGGCTTTTCGAGATGCCATAGGCATCCGCGATGTCCTGAATCGTCACCAATCGATCGCGGTGTATGCCGAGATACATGAGAGCCCTGAGGGAGTAGTCGGTGTAATCGGTCAGGCGCATGATGATCAGCCTCTGGTTACATAAGATAGATCCATTATATATGTTAAAAGCGGAAATAGGTATTTGAGCCAGGATTGACTGCGTCAGATGCGACAAACGTGCAAAAGCCGCCGTGCGAGGCCGGTTGCGCGCGGCGGCTTTCCCAGTGAAAACTTGCGAAAAATGATCTGAATGACAAGTGTGGCGAACCTGAGGATTCAGCGCGGTTTTACCCGAAATCCTTCCACCGCGCAGACTCCTAAAGCCGCTTGCTTGTCACCACGCGGGCTTCTCCGCGTTCACCGACGGTATGCAGCGTGACCGGCCGGCGCCAGACCCGGCCGATGTATTCCAGGACGCGTTCGGCGCGCGACAGGTCAACGCCGCGGCCATCGCTCTGGTGGTCGTGCACCAGTTGCAGGCTGCCGTCCACATGCAGGTGGTTGGCGGCAATGCGCGGCGCGCCGTAGTTGAATTTCGGCGCAAGAATGGCTTCATGCACGGCGTGGACGCCGTTGTCGGCAATCCGGATGTCGCCGTCGTCGCGCGCTTCGTAGACGAACAGCTCCAGCTTCTCGATCAGATCCCTGGTCAGGTAATTGCGAATAAAACCGAAGTCGTCTTCTTCCTTCACGATGCGGCGCGCCGTTTCGAGACCATGTTTTTCGATGATGTCTTCCCACATCGAAAAGCCGAGATGATAAGGATTCACTGCGAGGGCGAGCTGGCGTTCGGCCGCATAGGGACGCACCACGTCGGAGTGGGCCTTGATGGCTGACAAATACAGGTCGTGCGGAAGGAAATCCGCCTCGCGCAGCAGGCGCGCGTGCCAGTAGGATGCCCAGCCTTCGTTCATGATCTGGCAGGCGAAGACCGGATAGAAGTAGAAAGATTCTTCTCGCACGGCGAGGAAAATGTCCCGCTCCCAGCCTTCCATTTCCGGCGCGTAGTTGGCAATGAACCAGAGCAAATCGTATTCCGGTTGCGGCGGGATGGAAACCCGTTTCGACCCGGCATGCAAGGCGTGCAGCTTTTCTCCGGGAAGCTGGCGGAAGCGTTGCTGAAACTGGTCGAGCGTCGGTTCGTCCTTGGCCTTGGGCGGCTCAAGCGGATACAGCGGCCGATGCAATTCGCGGTTGATATCGATGTGCGGTTCCAGTGCCAGCGCGGCGTCAAGCACCGCTTCCACGCGTTCCTGGCCGAAATCCTGGATGGCGGTTTCAATGCGATGGGCGCGCGCGGCGGCCTGCTCCAGAATATGTCCGCCGGCCATCTCCATGAAGTGCGCGAAGAGATGATTGTTCTTCGCGAAATCGGCATGGCCGAGCACATGGGCGGTAACCAGCGTGTTTTCAGGCAGCGTGTTGCCGTTGACCAGATAAGCGCGGCAAGGGTCGCCGGGAAACATCACCTCGAAGATGCGCGAATGGCCCATGCCTTGCCGGATCAGCTGATGGATGTAACGCACGCCGAACGACCAGTGATGCATGCGCACCGGCAAGCCGTAGACGGCGATTTCCATCATGAAGTTGTTGGGTACCAGCTCGAAATCGACCGGGTAATAGTCGAGCCCGAGGTCGCGCGCCAACTGCTCGATGCGCGTGGCGTACTGCTTCAGGTCGTCGACCGCTTCCGCGGTGGTAATCATGTCGCACATGGCGCGCTCTTCCTTAATCCGATTCTTGCTGAACGAAGAACTTGCGGATGGCCTTCCACACGTCTTCATGGCGTGTCAGGATGCTGCTCCCGATCGGTGCGCCGGTGCGCTCGATATCGGAGCACAGCATCTTCATTTCGGTCTCGCTGGTGCGTGGCGAACCGGGAACGGTCTCGACATAGCCGATGTAGTTGAGCAGCTTGCCCAGCCTGGTCAGATATTCGGTGGCGGCGGCGCGGTCTTCGGTGAAGTTCTCGCCGTCGGATGCATAGAACAGATAGCCGTTGTATTGCGACGGGTCATATTCCGTTTCGATCAGTTCGAGCGCGAGCTTGAACGCGGTCGACGCACCGGTGCCGCCGGTTCCGCTGACATTGAAGAATTCACTCTCGGAAAACTCCCATGCCTGGGTCGTATGCGCAATGAAGCGCGTGGTGACCTTGCCATAACGCCGGCGTATGCCTTGCAGCACGAAGAAGAAGAAGCTCTTCGCCAGCTTGCGTTCCGCATCGGTCATGCTGGCCGATACGTCGAGCGCAAAGATCACTACCGCGTTGGTCGCCGGCTTGCGTCTTTGCACCAGTTGCTTGAAGCGCAAATCTTCATTCGTGAAAGGCACCGGGTGTTCGGTCGTCTTTTCCTGCGTCACGCGCCGCTTGACGGCTTCCTTCACGGTACGCCGGCGATCGAGGCGTGCGCGCGCGCCGTGCTTGTCCCAGCCTTCGCGCACATACTCGTCGTCGGTCACGGCGGTGTTGCGCTTGGGTTGCAGGTCGGGCAGCTGCAGTTCTTCCCACAGCCAGTCGATGATGTCGTCGACCTTGAATTCCAGCAGCAATTTCACTTCGCCATCGTTGTTGCCGCCTTCTCCTTCTTCTTCGCCATAATCGGGTTGCGCCTGGCGCAAGACATCACCCGGCTTGCCCTGGCCCTGGCCCGCACTACTATAGGTCTGCGACGCCGAATCGGCGAGCCGGAAACGTGCGTGCTCCAGCAAGTGCACCGGCACCTGCACGGTGCGGTCCTGGGAGCCGGTCATGACATCCGGGCCGGCAACCAGGTTGGGCAGATTCTGCTGCACCGCCTCGCGCACCTTCTCGTTGTGGCGCAGCCAATCCCGTGACCCGCGTGAGAACAGGTCGTACCAGGGTGTTTCAGCAGAGATCGTGATGTGATCAGTCATAAATGAGTTCCTGTGGCATTACTCCTGCGCCATCAGTGTCGTGACATAGTTGAGCGCTTCGCGAGCGCTGTGGCTGTCGTAGCCGTATTCGTCGACCAGGCGTTTTTCGACCACGGAAATCTTTTGCCGCACTTCTTCGTCCGGCCTCGTGGTGGAACTGACCAGTCGCAGCACGTCACGCCGCTGTTCGAACAGGTATTGCTGAACAGCGTTGTGAAGTTGCGCGTGGCTGTCGAGCGTGAATTTCTCGCCGCGCTTGTAGGCGCCCATCGCCTTGCGCACGACCTCCTGGCGGAAGGACTGCTTGCCGGATTCGGAGATGTGAATCTTTTCCTCCACCGCGCGCAGGAAGCGTTCATCCGGCTTGCGCTCCTCGTTGGTGATCGGATCCTTGATCTGGCGGTTGTCGAGCATCGCTTCCACCTCGTCCAGATACTTGTCGAGCAAATCTTGCGCTTCCTGTTCGAAGGAGACGAACAGCGCCTTGTGCACGTCTTCCTTGACCCAGCGGTTGTAGAAGTCCTTGCGCGCGAGCACCAGGTAATCAATCCATTTACGTTTGCGTTTCGGATCGATGCGCGCGTCATTCTCGATTGCATCCTTGAGCGCGAGCAGCACGTCCATGGTAGTCAGGCTCTTCACGTTGGTCTGGATGATCGCGTTCGACAAGGCATTGATGACAAAGCGCGGCGAGATCCCGGCCAGTCCTTCGTCCGGCATTCTCTGTTTCATCCGATCAGCTTCCGCATGCGAGTAACCTTCCACCTCTTCACTGGCGTAGAGACGTACTTTCTTGCTAAGTTCCAGTTCCTTGTCGTCCGCTTCATGCAGACGCGTGAAGATGGCGAATACTGCCGCCGCGTGCAGCACATGCGGATCGAGGTGCACTTCGCGGAATGCGGGCGCAGCCGAGGAAATCAGTTTCTTGTAAATTCGCGCCTCGTCCTTGTAATTCAGCGTATAAGGAACCTGGATGATGACCATGCGATCGAGCAGCGCTTCATTCTCGCTCTCCTGCAGGAACTTGCGGAATTCGGCGAGGTTGGTATGCGCGAGAATGGTTTCGTCCAGATAGATCAGCGGGAAGCGCGACACCTTCACATTCTTTTCCTGCGTGAGCGTCAGCAGCAGGTAGAGGAATTCGCGCTTGACCTTCAGGATCTCGATCATCTCCAGCATGCCGCGGCTTGCCGCATACACCGCGCCGGACCAGGACCATGCGCGCGGATCGCCTTCGTCGCCATACTCGGCGACTTTCGACAGGTCCACGGACCCGACCAGATCGGCCAGGTCTGCGGTGGTCGGATCGTGCGGCGCATAAGTGCCGATCCCGACGCGTCCCGCTTCGGAAATGAATATGCGTTCGACCGGCATGCGCAGGAAGTCGCCGTTGTATTCGTTTTCCAGGCGCGTGCGGCAATGCGGGCAGACCTCGCCGATGATGTCGACGCCGTAGGTTTCGCGGAAGCGTGGCCGCACGGAATGCGGGATCAAATGCAAGGGCGATTCATGCACCGGGCAACCCTGCACCGCGTAAATGGCGCCGGCCTCGGTGTGGCTGTATTCTTCCATGCCGCGCTTGAGCAGGATGACCAGGGTGGATTTGCCGCCGGACGGCGGGCCCAGCAGCAACAGCAGACGGCGGCCGACTTCCGAGCCGGCTGCGGCCGCCTTGAAATAATCCACGACGCGGTCGATGGATTCATCAACGCCGAACAATTCCTGATCGAACAGCTTGCAGCGGAAGTTTCCGTCCTGGTCTTCGCCGCCCATCCAGCGAATCATGTCCCACATGTATTGATGCGAGGTGCGCGCCACACCTTGCGGATCGGCGGGCAGCACTCGCTCAAGGAATTGCGAGAGTGATCCGGACCAGTGGGCGGCGCGATGATCCTTGGCGAAAGCCACCAGGCTCTGCAGGATATCTTCTTGCTGCTCAGTATGATTGACGTCGCTATGTGTGGCCATGACATGTGCTCCCCGTAAGGTTATCGAATGTGCTTCCTGAAAGATGGACATCCGAAATCGGTTTACGTTTCTCTCGCTCTCGATTCAAAGGACTCGGTTTAAGTATAGGGCGCGTGCAAAAGAGTGATTGATGAGGATGGTCAATGAATTCAACTCGCTCGATCTCGCTAAACGCGCCCTATGCACAAGGGAAGGTAGCAAGATGCATGCAAGCATATGTGCCATCGAACTGCGGGCATGCTTGGCGCGCACGAACGCCTGAAATTGGAGAAAACAGGATCTGCATGATGAATACATGGTCTGCTGCGAGAGAATGTGCGTTTGTCGAGTCGTTGCGCGGTCCGACGAATATCGCCTGTTTGAAAAATTTACATGCGCAAACACCGTCGACGCTGTTTGGATAGATAACTGCAGAGGCACTCGGAAGTGACGAAGAGGGCGCCTCGGGAATGGTTGATCTACATCAATGGTCGGAAATTCGATATTGTGGATAGTGTTGTTGTGGTTGCCGCTGCGCAATGACATTCGGGAGGGAGACGGGCGGTCAACAGTTCAGATGCGAAAGGCAGACACATGCAGATTCAATTCCTCGGCGCGACAGGAACCGTCACCGGCTCAAAATACCTTGTCTCCGCAGGCCCCACGAAGATCCTGGTCGACTGCGGGCTGTTCCAGGGTTTCAAGCAATTGCGGCTGCGCAATTGGGCCAACCTGCCGGTGGCGCCGTCCGCTATCGATGCCGTCGTGCTGACGCATGCCCATCTCGATCACAGCGGCTACATTCCTCTGCTCGTCAAAAACGGTTTCCGCGGAAAGATCTACTGCAGCGAGGCGACCTATGAACTGTGCCGCATTCTGCTGCCGGACAGCGGCCACTTGCTGGAAGAAGAAGCCGGCTATGCGAACAAGCATGGCTTTTCCAAGCACCATCCAGCGTTGCCGCTCTATACGCAGGATGATGCCGAACGCTGCCTGAAGTTTTTTTCTCCCGTTAAATTCAAACATCGCTTTCGCGTAGCGGGCACCGTGAATGCCGAGCTCGCCCGCGCAGGCCATATTCTCGGTGCCGCGATCGCGCTGCTCGACGACGGCAAGACGACCATCGCTTTCTCCGGCGACCTCGGACGTTCCGAGGATCGCTTGATGGCACCGCCATCGACGATCGAGCGTGCGGACTACCTGGTGGTCGAATCCACCTATGGCAATCGGCATCACGATCCCGCCGACCCGATGATCCTGCTCGGCAAGACCATCCAGGAAACAGTCAATCGCGGCGGCATCGTCGTCATTCCTTCGTTCGCCGTCGGTCGCGCGCAAATCCTGCTCTACTACATGCACCTGCTCAAGCAGTCCGGCGCGATATCCAATGTGTTGCCGGTCTATCTGAACAGTCCGATGGCGGCGGACGTCACGGCGCTTTATCGACACTATCGCGACGACCATCGTCTGAACGACGAGGAATGCCGGGCGATGTGCCACGCGGCGAAGATCGTGAATTCGGTGGAGGAATCGAAGGCGCTCAATCTGCAGCACATGCCGATGGTCATCATCGCCGCGAGCGGCATGGCAACCGGCGGGCGGGTATTGCATCATCTCAAGGCCTTCGCCCCCGATCCGCGCAACACGATTCTGTTCGCCGGTTTTCAGGCGGGCGGCACGCGCGGCGCGTCGATGGTTGGCGGCGCCGATGCGGTCAAGATCCATGGCGAGTACGTGCCGATTCGTGCCCAGGTGCTGCAGATTGAAAACCTCTCGGCGCATGCCGATGGCGATGAGATCATGAACTGGCTGTCGCACTTTCAGCATCCGCCGCGCCGCATTTTCATCACCCACGGTGAACCGGAGGCCGCCGATACCTTGCGCAAGCGCATCGAGGAAAAACTGCAGTGGCCTTGCACGGTTCCCGATTATCTCGAAACCGTGGAACTCAAGTAAATGAAGCAGCATTCCGGTCATCCAGGTCATGGCAAGCCTCACGGCGCAGGCAACGTGCTGCGCATGCGGCGCATCGGCATCGATACCTACCTGGAGCCGGTGATCTTCATGCGCGACGACTGCCATATCTGCAAGTCGGAAGGTTTCGAGGCGTTCTCCCGCGTGGAAATCTGGCGCGACCACAAGCGCATCATCGCGACGCTCAATGTCGTGAAGGCATCGTTTCTGGAGATCGATGAGGCAGGTCTGTCGGAAGCGGCCTGGCGCGCGCTGGGCGGCGCCGACGGCGATCGCATCCGGCTGTTCCATCCCGCGCCGATGCAATCGTTTTCCGAGGTTCGCGCCAAGATGTACGGTCACCCGATCACCATGGCGGGAGCGAACGCGATCATGCGCGACATCGTCGATGGCCGGTATTCGGACATCGAGATGGCTGCCTTCATCGCCGCCTGCGCGGGCAACCGCATGGACATCGCTGAGACGACAGCGTTTACGCAGGCGATGATCAATGTCGGAAAACGCCTGCATTGGGGCGCGCATCCTGTGGTGGACAAGCATTGCGTCGGTGGCTTGCCGGGCAATCGCACCACGCTGATCGTGGTGCCCATCGTCGCCGCTTGCGGCTTGACGATCCCCAAGACTTCCTCGCGCGCGATTACCTCGCCGGCCGGCAGCGCCGACACGATGGAAGTGCTGGCGCCAGTCGACCTCGACATCCCGCAGATCCGCCGCGTGGTCGAACGCGAGAACGGCTGCATTGCCTGGGGCGGGGCGGTCAACCTGAGTCCTGCGGACGATATCCTGATCCGCGTCGAGCGGCCGCTCGGTCTCGACAGCGACGGCCAGATGGTGGCATCGGTGTTGTCGAAGAAAATCGCGGCGGGTTCCACGCATGCATTGATCGATCTTCCCGTTGGACCGAGCGCGAAAGTGCGATCGCGTGAAGCGGCGGAAGAATTGAGCACGCGTCTGATTACAGTCGGGCATTCGCTCGGGATTCAACTGGAAACCATCATCACCGACGGTTCGCAGCCGGTCGGCCGGGGCATCGGACCGGCGCTGGAGGCCTTGGACGTGCTCGCCGTCCTGCAAAACGCACCGGGTGCGCCGGAGAATCTGCGCGAGCGCGCCTTGCTGCTGGCGGGGCGTGTACTCGAACTGGGCGGAAAGGTGGCGCCGGGAAGCGGAATGCAAAAAGCGCGTGAGGTACTCGCGAGCGGGCTGGCGTGGAACAAGTTTCAGGCGATCTGCGAGGCGCAGGGAGGTATGCGCGAGCCGCCGCATGCGCAGCATACGCATGTGATCGTTTCGAAGCATCGCGGCAAGGTGGCGGACATCGACAATCGGCGGCTGGCGCGCATCGCGAAGCTGGCTGGTGCGCCGAAGGCGCATGCCGCGGGCCTTATATTTCATGCGCCGCTGGAAACCATGGTCGAAGTCGGGCAGCCGCTGATGACGATTCATGCCGAGTCGCCCGGCGAACTTGCCTATGCGTGTACCTACGCGGAAGCGCAGGAGGACATGATTCTCTTGCAGGAAAGATAGAATTTCTCTCGCCTGACAGGCGTTTATTGATTGGAGTGAACAATAATGATACCGATCCTCTTTGCCATGCCAGGCAATGAAACTTTCGCCTTGCATCTCGACAGGGCGATCTCGTGCGAAGTGGGACAGATGGAGATGCGCCACTTTCCGGATGGCGAATCCTACATCCGCCTGCTGTCGCCGGTGCGTGGGCGCGACGTGATCTTCGTCTGCACGCTCGACCATCCGGACGAGAAGATGATTTCCCTGTACCTGGCGATCAGCATCGCGCGCGAACTCGGCGCGCGCCGCATCGGACTGGTCGCGCCCTATCTTGCGTACATGCGGCAGGATGCGCGTTTCCAAGAGGGCGAGGGCGTGACCTCGGCGCACTTCGCGCGCTTCGTGTCGGACTTCTGCGACTGGCTGGTCACGGTGGACCCGCATCTGCACCGGCATCACAAGCTGAACGAAATCTACAGCATTCCCACCAAGGTGGTTCGGGCCGCACCCGTCATCGGCGACTGGATTGCCGAGCATGTCGAGGAGCCGGTCATCGTCGGCCCGGATGCGGAGAGTGAGCAATGGGCCGCCAGGGTGGCGAAATCGGTGAGTTGCCGCTACACGGTATTGAGCAAGACCCGCAAGGGCGATCGCGATGTAGCCGTCGCGGCTCCCGAAATGTCCGGCTGGAAGGGAGGCACGCCGGTGTTGGTGGACGACATCACGTCCACCGCGCAAACCATGATCGCGGCGGCGAATTGCCTGAAGGCTGCGGGGCTGCCGCCGCCGATGTGCATCACGGTGCATCCGATTTTTGCTGGCAATGCCTATCAGGATTTGCAGAACGCCGGCGTCGAGCGCATCGTCAGCTGCAACACGATCGCGCATCCGTCCAATCAGATCGACCTGAGCGACGCGATTGCGGTGGCGGCCGTCGAATTGATGGCCATTCTGCCAATCAATCTCTGAGTTCTGCCTCGCTGATTGCTGCTGCCCCGATGGGAGTTCAGCCAGGTTGGAATGTTTGATCGGGCAGGACACGCACACGCACACATGAGAGTGGGCAATCTGTAATCGGACAAATATGTCAAGCCATGCGGGCGCGGGATGCATTTCCCGCTCGCTTGAGTTTCTACTCCTCCGCGATATAATGCCGCTTGCATGTATGCAATGAAACGGTCGCCGAAAGCTGGGGCTTGGCGAAAACAAGTGTTCATGCGGATAACGGCGTGAATAACGAGTTCCTCTTGCTTTTTTCGATTTTGATTACTCCTGCATATGACGCGAGTGTTGCCGCGTACAAATTTCCACAGTTCAAAACTCATTCGTTGCCTCGCTGACCTGGCTCTTGTAGACGCCGTCGAGCCCGGGAATGCGTTTGCTGAAAAACTGGGCCTGTGGATTCACTTTGCCGACGCGATCAGCCTGTCTGCCGTGCACAGCGACAGCAGTGCAAATCCGCCAAAAGTGCAGGTCAGCATGCATCATGATCGGCACGTCGCCGCGTGTGCTGAAGCCAGCGCCGAATTGGAGCGGATACAGACCTTCCTGGTGAATTCCGTCATGCGGAGTTTTTCACCCAGGCTGGGCAGGACGCATATCAGTTTGCCCACACCGCTGCTTGAGCTGCCGCTGGATCTCCGGGCGGCTTATGCGCAGTATCGCCGCTTCTATGAATCGCACCAACGCGACATGGAATCGAGCGTGCAGCCGTTGCGGACCAATATCCGGGCATCGCTGGCAAAGGCATCGCCACGGCTCAAGAAACTAGCCGAGCTGGACGCAACGCTGGAGAGAGTGCTGCGCGATCGAGAGAGCAAATTGCTCTCGAAGATACCGGTGCTTCTTAAAAAACATTTCGAGCAACTGTTCAAGGCACATCAGCAGAAGCTTGTTGATGAACAGCAGGCGGACAACCCCGCCAGCTGGACGCAGCCGGGAGCTTGGCTGGCACGCTTTTGCAATGACATGCAAATGCTGCTGCTGGCCGAAGTGGAGCTTCGCTTGCAACCGGCGATGGGACTCATCGAAGCATTCAGACAAGATACACAATGAATAGACATTTATTTACCGTCGCCTTCCTCTTGGGCTTCATCGGAATCGTTTGGGTAGGTGTCGGGTTTATCGACTCCAGCTTCCTGGCGATGTTGATGACCGCCATGATTGGTGCGGTCTACCTGTTTGGCGCAGTCGAACTTCATCGATTTCGTCAGGCTACGTCCTCGTTGGCAACCGCGTTGACGGCGATTCCCGAAAGCCTCGCCGACCTCAATGAGTGGCTGTCCAGCGTGCATGCTTCCTTGCAAAACCCGGTGCGCTTGCGCATCGAGGGCGAACGTGTTGGCTTGCCCGGACCCGCTCTCACGCCGTATCTGGTCGGGCTGCTGGTGATGCTGGGGATGCTCGGTACGTTTCTTGGCATGGTCGTCACGCTCAAGGGAGCGGTTTTCGCACTGGAAAAAACGACCGATCTCGAGGCGATCCGTTCCGCGCTCGCGGTGCCGGTCAAGGGACTGGGGCTGGCGTTCGGCACCTCGGTGGCAGGGGTGGCCGCATCCGCCATGCTGGGCCTGATGTCGGCACTCAGCCGGCGCGAAAGAATGCTGACGGCGCAATTGCTGGATACCAGAATTGCCACGGTTTTGCGCCGCTTTTCACTCACACATCAGCGTCAGGAAACCTTCAAGGCGCTGCAGTTGCAATCGCAGGCCTTGCCTGCGGTGGTCGATCAATTGCAGACGATGATGGCGCAGATGGAAAGCATGAGTCAGCAATTGAACCAGCGCTTGCTCAGCAATCAAGAAGACTTTCACAGCAATGTCAAAGGCGTCTACACCGATCTGGCGGGCGCGGTTGATAAATCTCTGCGCGAAAGCTTGAGCCAAGGCGCGCATGCCGCCGGGGAAAGCATCAAACCTGTGGTCGAGGCCGCCATGAACGGGATCGCGCGTGAAGCGAAGTTGCTGCATGAACGCGTGGCCGATACAGTGCAGATGCAACTCGACGGGCTGTCTGCGCGATTCAGCCAGTCCGCCGCCACCGTGGCCGAAACCTGGACAGGGGCACTGAAGAGCCATGAACAGGCAAGCGCCAGCGTTGTCGCGGGCGTGGACCGTGCACTGGATGCCTTCAACGAAACATTCGAGCAGCGCTCGGGCGCGCTCGTCGCCAAGGTTGGCGAGGCATATGCCAGCCTGCAGACCGATCAGGCCGAGCGCGACAAAGAACGGCAACAGGCGTGGACGCAGTCCCTGGAATCCATGGCAGCGGCGCTCGCTCGCGAATTGCAACAAACGGGCACGCAAACACTTTTACAACAGCAGGAAATCTGCGACACCTTGACCCGGACCGCGCAGGATATCACTGCGCAGGCGCAGACCAGCGCCAGCAATACGCTCGCCGAGATAATGCGCTTGATCACCGGTGCTGAAGAATTGATGCGTTCCCGCATCGCTTCAGAAGCGCAATGGATGGAACAGCATCGCGAACGCATGGATCAACTCGCCAGCCTGCTGCGCTCCGAATTCGGCACGCTCAGAGACGAGGAAACTGCGCGTGGCAACGCAGCGGTCGAACGGCTGGAGCAATGGCAAACCGAGCTGGCAAGTCAGTTGCAGACCGGTGCTCGCAATACGCTCGCCGAAACGACGCGCCTGGTTGCTGCCGCGGAAGAGTTGATGCGCTCTCGCATTGCGTCTGAAGCGCAATGGATCGAGCAGCATCGCGAACGCATGGATCAACTGGCCGGCCTGCTGCGGTCAGAACTCGGCGCGCTCAGGGATGACGAAGCCACGCGTGGCAATGCGGCGGTCGAACGCCTGGGGCAATTGCAGGCGGCGTTGGCAAGTCATCTGACAACGCTTGGCACCGCGCTGGAAGAGCCGATCACGCGACTCATCCATACGGCCTCGGAAGCACCGCGCGCCGCAGCAGAAGTCATTGGACAATTACGCCAGGAAATCTCCAACAGCGTGGCGCGCGACAATGCGCTGCTTGAAGAGCGCAGCCGCATCATGGAGACGCTCAATGCACTGCTCGAGGCGATCAATCACGCTTCACAGGAGCAGCGCAGCGTAATCGATTCCCTGGTCGCTTCGTCCGCGACGACCCTCGACGCCACTGCCAGCGCATTCTCGGGCAATGTTGCCGCGGAAGCCGCCAAACTGACTGACATTGCTGCGCACGTCACCAGCAGTGCGGTCGATGTCTCTAGCCTGTCCGATGCCTTTGGCTTTGCTGTGCAGTCCTTCAATGAAGCCAATGAAAAGCTGATCGCCAACTTGCAGCGCATTGAAGGCGCAATGGACAAGTCGATGTCGAGAAGCGACGAGCAGCTCGCCTATTACGTGGCCCAGGCGCGTGAAATCATCGACCTCAGCATGATGTCGCAAAAAGAAGTGCTCGAAGAGTTGCGCCAGCTACCGGTGAAGCAAGCCGTGTTTGACGAAGAGGCCAGGTAATGGATGACAGTGACGCAGGTGTTGAGCACACCGCGCCGGTCTGGGCTGTTTTTGGCGACTTGATGTCGGGCTTGCTGGGCGCCTTCGTGCTGATATTGGTGGGTGTGGTGGGCGTGCAGATGGAATTGACATCGCACCTGCAAGACGAGGTGAAAAAACGCCAGCTCGAAGAGCAGCGCCGCATGAGCCTGGAAAAAGCCCTGGCGATTCCGCTGGCGACGGGACGCATTACCTTGAACAATGGGCGCATCGGCATCAGCGGCCAGGTGCTGTTCGCGCTCAATTCGGATCGGTTGCAACCGGAAGGCCGGCAACTGTTAAACAGCCTGGTCACGCCGCTGCGCGCTTATCTGACTGCGCGCGGCGAACTGCTGATGGTAAGCGGGTTTACCGACGACAAGCCGATCCGTGGTGGCCCCTTCACTGACAATTGGGAGCTATCGGCGCAGCGCGCATTGACCGTCACCCGCACCTTGATCGAGGAAGGAATGCCGTCTTCCATGGTGTTTGCGGCGGCCTTTGGCTCCGAACAGCCGGTCAAGCCCAATACCGATGACGCCGCGCGTGCGCAAAACCGGCGGGTGGAAATGGCACCCGTGCCGAAAACCTCCAATACCAAAGCACCGCTTCATGAATGAGTCGGATCGCCGGGAAATCGGGGAGGCGCCACCGGATTCCCCACTTGATTTCAACGCCCTGATCGCTTCCCTGCGCACGGCGGGGGCGGGTCGGTTTGACGCCGTGCGCTTGCACTATATTGAAGTGCTGGCCAAACGCGCGAGTGCGCATCAGGGAAGCGTCAAGCGCATGCTCGACGCCAGGCTGGCGCAGACGCTGACAGCGTTCCAGGAGCGCTTTGACCAGGCGCGATGCGAAGCCAGGGCAAGCGTCGCGCGAAGCACATTGGAATATCCGCACGCTGGTAAGGAACTGGAGCGGTTCTTCGTCGCCGGTGATTTCAAAGGATTGCAACAATTGATCGCCAAGCTGAAGGCCGGTGAACAATGCGCAGCTTTGAGAGCATTGGTGCATCAGCTTGAGCAACATTCGCCGGACCATGCCGACGCGCGGCCGGGAGGGAATCCCGGAGCGCGTTCCGAACTGAAGACCATTCGGAATTTTAGAAATACCTGGTCAAAACTGAGCGCTGACAAACAGGTAACACAAGCACTCGAACAGGCTCCTGCGAATGCCGGACCGATCAATTCCCACATGCTGGTGCTGCGCTCGCTGGCCTTGATGCGCGAAATCTCGCCCGATTATCTCAACCGGTTCATGTCCTACACAGAGACCTTGTTATCCCTCGATCAAGGCGAGAAAGACAAGCCGGCCACGCCGAAAAAAACTCCGGCGACGAGGGCGGCAAAAAAATAAACTGTCCTGATGGCCGCACTCCTGTGGCCGCGCTGCAACGGTGCCGCAGACAATTGACATCGCTTTCCATTTTCGCTGCAATAATCAAGGTAGTTAGTCGTTGGAAATCTTCTGCGGATGGAACAGAGTTTGCATAAGCGATAGCATCTGGCCGGCGGTACGCGGCTGCATTATCAAGTTTTCACGTTGGAACTCGATAATGCTTGTAACAGTGCACGGATAACTGTCGTTTTTGCATGCTGCATCTGCGGAAGCCGGCATGCATCAGGAGCTTTCACCATGACGATCACACTCGCCCGCTCTCATACGATCTACAGCATGAAAGCAGTCGAAAGCGCCCAGGAAAGGGCGCGTGCACTGAAATCGCCAGAGCTGGAAGCTTTTTACGACAACATGCTGGAACTGGGTGCGGAACGTTTCGTCACCACCCCTTCCTCCACCGAGGCGCTCGACCCTCTCTATGAAGATTGTCCGAATTTCGGCGAGGTGCTGGACGACCTGGCGCGCTATCTCGGGCTGTCGATCGCCGGCGGCGCCGGTGTCAATGTGATGCCTGTGCTGCTCCTTGGCGATCCCGGCGTCGGCAAGACCCATTTCGGCAAGCGTCTCGCTGCAGTGCTGGGCACCGAATTCGAATTCATCAGCATGAATGCCTTGTCGGCCGGTTTCGTCATCACCGGGAGTTCATCCACCTGGAAAGGCGCCAAGTGCGGCAAGGTGGCCGAACGTCTGGTGCGCGGCAAGTTCGCCAACCCGGTGGTCCTGCTCGACGAGGTGGAAAAGGCTACCGGTTCCACCCAGTCAGACCCGATGTCCGCGCTTTACCAATTGCTGGAGCCCGAGACTTCGCGCGCCTTCCATGATGAATTCATCGATGTCGATCTCGATGCCAGCCAGGTATTCTGGGTGCTGACCGCCAACAGCCTGGACGGCATTCCCCCGGCCTTGCTGAGCCGGATGGCGATTTACGAGATTCCCACACCTACGCCGGATCAGGCCGCCGGCATCGCACGGCGCGTATATGTCGGATTGCTGCGTGAGTTGAAGCTGCAGAATATGGACGAAGACCTTGGCGATAGCGTCCTCGACAAATTATCCGAGGTATCGCCGCGCGAGATGCGCAAGGCACTGCTCGACGGACTCGGCTATGCGGTTGCGGCCGGGCGCGCTTCGCTGGCGCCGGAAGACGTCCGCCTCAAGGCGGATCCATGCAAGCGCAAGATCGGTTTCTGATCCTTGCGGAAGCGGCCTTCATTCCGCTTCCACGCCGCCCGGATTGACCACCAGCCGCCGATAACGCAGCGTCGACTTGGTTTCGACATGTCCTGCCCATTGCTTCACCACGTCGATCGGCTTGTCCTTGGCAAGCTGGCGCATCAGGAAGGAATTGCGCAAGACCTGCGGGCCGAAGCCGCCGCGCGGGTGCAATGTCGTGTCGTTCGCCTTCAGGATGGATTGCACTTTGCGGTACAGGGTCGCCGGCAACATCTTGCCGCCCTTGCCGGAGATGAAAACGATCTGTTCGGAAGCGGCCGGCAGCGTGGCGCGCAGCGCCAGCCATTGGCGCAAGGGTTCGCGCGCGAAGGGCACGATCGGCGCCTTGCGTTCCGGCACCTTGCCGTGAGCGGCCACATTGATATAGGGCGGATCCGCGTCCAGCACGATCTGGTCCATTTCGAGGTTGATCACTTCACTCGCATACAGGCCGGAACCGATGATCAGCACCATCATTGCCTGATCGCGATAGTCGCGCCAGAAGCGCGCCGGTTCGGCCAGCACCATCGCGACGAACTTCTCGTCGTCCTGCGAGGCGAGGGCGACCGGGCTCCGATCGGGCGCGGGGCGAAAATACTTGAACAGCACGGTGCACGGATTGGCACTGCGCCGCACGCCGGCTTCCTGCAGATGCTCGAAAACGGCGGACAGCAGTTTCAGGTATCGACGCTTGGTCGAGTCCTCTGCAGGACTGCCGTCCTTGCCGAGCAAACTGTCGAGGAAATGCGCGAGCTTGTCCGACTGGATAGTACGCACGTCGAGTTCATATCCGCCAAGGTAATCGACGAAGCGGTGCCACATCGCACAGTGCTGCCGGATCGAACGCTCCGAATACAGAAAGCCGTCCGAATGCACCGTATTGCGTTGCCAGTTTTCGAAGGCGGCGCGCGGATTTTTCAGCCAGCTATCCGATGTGTCGATGCGCGGCAGATCGAGCAGGTCCAGTTGTTCCATGAGTACTCCCAAGTGATTTGCCAGGAGTAGGAGTGCTGCGTCGGCGCAGTGGTTCAGCGTGGCCGTGAAATGCCGCCACGCACGATGGGCCGCCGGCGGCAGTAGAATGCAATATACCGGATCCGGTGATTGCCACAGGCGTCCGCGCGCTGCGCGCTTGGTCTGCCAGGAGGCGGGGTGATCTGCTATTCCCGTATATTTCATTTTTCACACGGCAACTGAAGCCTCTTCTCGACAGTAATGATGAACATATCGCGCGTCTTGGCGCTCCTAACGAGAACAAGCCGGCAATTTAACGGATAACCGAGGAATGCAAATGACACCATGGATTCGATCCCTGATCCTGCTTCTTTCAGGTTTGCTGCTTTTCGGCTGCGACAAGCAGGGTCGTCCCATCGAGGAATTCGGATTGGACAAGCTGGAGCGGGGCGTCTCCACCGAAGGCGATGTGCGCAACGTCATGGGCCAGCCAGAAATCGTGCGCGAAGAGGAGAGCGGGGAGCGCACGCTGGAATATCCGAAAGGACCGGAAGGTGTGCGCACCTGGTTTTTCACGATCGGCACGGACGGAAAGTTGCGTGACTACAAGCAGGTTCTTATCGAGGAGAACTTCGCACGCGTCAAGGCCGGCCTAAGCAAGGATGAGGTGCGCCGGATGCTCGGCAAGCCGCGCAGCGTGGTGCAATTCAAGCTGAAGAACGAAGAAGTATGGGACTGGCGCTACCTAGATAGATCAATGCAAACGCCACGCTTCTTCAACGTCCATTTCGACATGACGAGCGGCAAGGTGACAGGGACATCAAGTTCCGATGCAACAAATTATTGAGGGAGCGTCCGGGAGTAAGTTGCACATTTTTGCTGGTCGTCGCGGGCGCGCTGCGGTGTTGCCCACCGCTAGCAGTGCTCGCACTGCGGCGCGCCGGGCGCCTAGCATCGCATCCCGCCACGACCGCCAAAATGCACAACTTACCCCCGGACGCTCCCTCATTTGATAATAATCTTCAACCTTGACGAAACTGAAACAGCTTCCAGGAGTCCTATTTCGAGCGACCGCGCAGATTTTCGCGGCAACGTGAATCGTCGCGAACCATTCTGTGCGGCAAGCGGTTCCATTCGACTCGTTAAAGGAGGCAACAATGAGGAAAACATCTCTGGCGATTTTCGTTTCATTGATGGCAATGGCTGGCGCATCGTTTGCGCAAGCAACATCGGAAATCCGCGAAAGCACGGATCCGGACAAGGCAGCAGAAGTCGAACGGCACGCAGCCGAGTTACAGTCACGTCAACAGTCGTCCGAACAGATGACCTCGGGCGACAGCGGGACGTCGAAGAAGGCAAGCAAGCGCATGCACGCGAAGAAGAAGACATCCAAGTCGCACAAGGCGAAGTCGGGTGACGCCAGCGGATCGAGCGGCAGCGGCACGTCGGGATCGAGCAGCGGCGATTCTCAAAAGAGCCCCGGATCGGATAGCACCAACAAGTAATCGGTCAGCAACAGGAGGCGGGCGCCTGCGCCCACCTTTCCTGAATTCAGTGCCGGGTGGCGACAACTTCATCGGTGCAGACCGCGCTGATCCAGCGGAAGATTTCCGGCCAAATCTGCCTGTGCGCGTTATCCCCGACCAGGGCGCCGACGTGCGCCAGCGCAACTCCCTTATCTCCGTGATAAGGCAGCAGTCGCTTGTTGCTGCTTGCTGTGGCCGCTTGAAACAGCGTGATGGACGCGGGCGGGATGATGAGGCTGCGCGGATCGTAGACCGCGAGAAACGGCGCGACGATATCTGCGGGGCCGAGGCGTCGCCCGTTGACGACAAGCGAGCCGCGCATGAAGCGGTCCTCGCGATACAGCAGTTCCACCACTTCCTCGAACAAGCGGCCTGACATGGGTGCTTCGTCAAGCGTCCAGCGCTGGACCTGCAGATGCCGCCTGATCAGTTCGTCCGACTGCAGGCTTGCGACGAAATCGGCATAGCGCTCGGCCAGGAAAGTGGCCGGCGATGCCGCCACGCTGGCCATGCTCAGCACCGAACCGGGAACATTGTCGAATACCTCGACGAGCCTGTGCGCGGGCGGGCCGAATACTGCCAATGGCGCGAAGGAGCCGTTCGCCTCGGCGAAATGCAAGGGCGACTCGATCAACGCCATGCCGCTGACGCGCTCCGTCCGGAGTGCCGCATAGCTTGCCGCGAGAACGCCGCCAAGCGAGTGGCTCAGCAGAAAAATCCTTCCGTGCGGCGTGGCCGACAGAATCACGTTCACGCACTCATCGATCAATCGATAGCCGTAATCGGCGAGGCCGAATTCTGCCCGTGCAGCCTCAGGCGTGGTCCATTCAATCAAGTAGACCTGCATGCCGGCGGCCAGCGCGCGCTGGACCACGCTGCATTCGGGCGCCATGTCCCAGATGTAATGACGCTTGATCGGTGCGGGAATGATCAGCGCAATTTGCTGGCTCGATGCCGCGCCGCCATAGAAGCGAAGACGCATGCCCGGCCGCGTGAGTCTGGTCTGGTAAGGACTTTCGATTGGGCCGTATCCCATCTGATCCATTGTTGCGCCGCGTATCCGGCGAGTACGGTCCATGGATTGGAACCACCAGCAGACAGCGGACGACGGGATATGCATGCGGCTTGCCTCCGGGAAGTTGGTTCAAGACGGGACGAGGTTTCTTTCTTTGTCACAAATCGCGGTTGATCGTTCAATCCTGCGATTTGAAAGCTAATCAAACGTGATGTTGTAGAAGATCGACAGCGCGCTGCGTGTGCCGCCTTCGGCTTCCAGCGAAAGCCGCGGCGACAGCACGTAACGCAGCTGGACAACGCTCTCGGCGGTTTGCAGCCCCTGTTGATAGGCCAGATGGAGCCGCGACGAAAGCTGTTTTCCCACGGTAATGATGCGTTGTTGCAAATTATCCTGGCTGGTACCGAGGCTGAGGGTGTCGAGCCCGAATGCGCTGGCGATGCCGGACTGCACGCCGGCCGCGGCGCTCTCGGATAGCAGCGTACTGGCCGCGCTTTGCAGGGCGCCGACATCGTTCTCGCCGGCCGAGGCAAGGCCGCGCCCCAGCACCAGCCAGGAGAGTTTTTCCGCATCCGGCACGGTCGGTTCGGACACGAGCGTCACGCGCGGGGCAAGCGCGGTGCCGCGCACCGAGATGCCGGCCTCGACTTCCTGCCCGCGCCGCATGGCAAGGATGTCGAGCGAGGGATTGTTGATCGCGCCGTTGAAACGCAACAGTCCTTGCTCGATCGCCAGTTCGCGGCCGTAGGCCGTATAGGTTCCCTTGATGATGCTGAGGGTTCCCTGCGCGTGCAGTCTTTCACCCGGAGCGCTGAGGAGGCGGATTTTTCCGCCCAGCGATCCATTCAGGCCTCGACCTTTGAGCACGATACCGCCGTCGGAGGTGAGTGCGACGTCAATTTCCGCCACCATCTTCGAGGCGGATTTGTCGGTGCGACCGACAATCACCACGTCATCCGACAACCGGGGTTTGTCGGCGCGGCCGAGATCGAAGAAACCGCGCTCGATGTCGAGCGCGCCCGTGACCTTGAGATGCCGCTCGCGCAGCGCGACCTGGCTGTCGCCGTTCACAACCACCCGACGGTCGATGCGGTTGAGCAGGGCAAAGTGTTCCGCATGCAAAGTCAGTTGCGCGGCAACGTCTCCGCCGCTGAAGCTGATGGGGCCGGACGCCGAAACCCGTCCCTCCGCGCCCTGGAAGGAGGCCTCCTGCAGCAGAAGCTGATTTCCCTGAAACTCGCCATGCAAACTGCCCCCGCGCAAATCGATGCCGAGATCCGCAAACGCCAGTCGCAACGCATCGCCGTCGACCCGGCCCGAAAGCCTCGGATCGCCGAAGGTCCCGGCGGCGCTGATCTCGGCCTGCAATCGACCGTCGGCGGCCAGCGTCGGCGAAACCAGCGGCAGGATGGCCCCGAGGGCCGGTAGGACAATGTGCGCACTTCCGGAAATCGGGGCATTCTGCGCGATCGCGATCTTGCTGTCTGCCGTGCCGATGCCGCTCCTCGCATCCACGTCGATGCGCCCGAGCTGGCGGCCTTCCGCGCGTAACTGCAGCTGCAGATGGCCGTTGGCCGCATTGGCCTCTGCCGTCAGGGTTTGCAGTCCGAGCGTGACCGGCGCGTTGCCCAGCACCGTGACATCGCCGCTATCCCGGCGCAATCTAATACTGCCGGACAAGGCGTCCGTGATCCGGACATCCCACTCGCCACCCATCTGCAAATCGGTGTTCACCGGGGGCGAGGGATGAACATGTTGCAGTATTTCCGCCAGTCGCAAACGCTCGATGCGGCCCCGCGTGGCGATACCGCCGGCATCACGCGCAAACTGATCGACGGCGATCCGGCCGCTGTCGGCGTCCAGCACGAAACGATCGAGCTGCACACGTTGTACCGACAGCAGCAAGGTGGCCGGCGAGGCAAGATGCGCGGCGAATCGACCTGTCGCATCGAAGGTATTGATACTGCCTTGCCATCGCGCATCGCTGGCGATCTTGTCGAGACCACCCTCGGCTTTCAGCGACCAGGACTGGCCATCCTCGTCCACCGCAGCATTGAGTGTGTGACGCCCTGTCGTTCCCTGTGCGGACGTGTTGAATCGCTGCACGCGAATCTGCCCGGCCGCGATGCCATCGGCCTGCATGGTCACGTTCAGCGGCGCATCGGCTTGCGGCGCGAAGCGAACTTGTGTCGTCATCGCTGCCACTCCGTCACTGCCGTAGTGAAGGCCACTTGCGGAAACGTCGGCCACCGCTGCATCGAGAATGAACGGGCGGCTGCGGTCGAGGCGTACATCGGCCTTGCCCTGCATCGTGTCGATCTGCAGCGCACCGGGCGCGCGCACCTTGCTGGCATTCCACTCGGCTTCGATGCGCGGCCGCACAAGGCTTCCGCGCGCGACGCCGCTAGCCTGGAGAATGCCATCAAAGCCCGGCCCGAGTTGCGCCAATTGCGGCGCGTTCAGCACGAAGGTGAGTTTCGACTCTTGCGTGCCGGCTTGCGCCAGCTGTCCCTCCACCTGCAAGCGATTGACACCGCTTTGCAGCAAGAATCTAGGCACCAGCAGACGGTCGGCGCGCAGTTGTGCCTCGCCGTCGCCGCTAAGCGCCTGACCCGCGAGTCGGCTGTCCGTGATCTTGAAGGAAAGATCGGCTTCGAGCTGCGGTACGCGCACGCCGCTCAGGGAAAAGCTGCTGTTCAATTCCAGCGCGGGCGCATCGGGAAAGGTGCCGAGTTCCTGCAGACGGAAATCCGTGATCGTTCCCTGTGCCTTGAAGCCTTGCCGCCCGCTGAATGTCACACTTCCGGAGGCATCGATCCGTCCATGACCGGCTTGCAGTTGCGCCTTGTCGAACGACAGTTCGGCATCCGCCAGGACGGCATGGGCGTCGAGGGTGATGCGGCGTTCTTTCAATGGCTCGCTCAATGCGACGGTCATTTCCTGCCTCCCGGATGCATGGCGAATATTGACGCTGCCGGCGAGACGGGTGGAACGAACACGCCGGTCGATGCGCTTGAGGTCGAGCGCATCAGTACGCAAGGCCAGTGTCAGCGCGCCGCCGACATAACGCCCGTCGCCGTTGATCGTGCCGGCAGGCGATTTGTCCGATCCGAGCCGCGCCGTGATGTCGCTGAACTCGAATTGACCGGCGTCTTGTCGGAACGAGACGGCCAATGCCGACAGCGGCAGCTTGTGCTCGTCATAGGTGTCGGCAGCGTTGTTGTTCAGCTTCAAATTGCCGGCACCGTTTTCTGCTGAAGTGAGCGCGATGTCGAGCGCGGTCTGTGGCAGTCGGGCGTCGAATCCGGACAGGTCGAGCGCATGGGTGTCGAGCTGCGCCGCGCCAAGGACTTGCGGCGAAAATGGCCGCAGTGTGGCCTGGCCCTTGATCGGCGCCTGGTTGACGGTCAGGTCGAGCTTGGCGACGAGTTCCGCCAAGGAACCATTCAGTGCAATTCCTCCTGTCACACCGAGACGTTGCTCCTTGAACAGGGCATTGCTGCTGCTCGCGAGCCGGGCGTCCAACGGGTAGGGCTTCTCCGCGGACAAGCGCATTGTGCCGTTGAAGCTGGTTGTGACCGAACGTTGGTCCGATGTCGAGCCCGCCGCGAATTGGCGCAAGTCCAGCCGGTACTCCGCGCCGTCGAAGACAAGCTTGAATGCGATCGGCCCGAAGCGCGCCAGGTTGACGGGGCCGCGGTTGAATTCTCCGCTTCGGATCTGCACATCGTCTGCCTCCATGGCGAAGGGCAGGGCGATGCGTTGCGGCAGCTTCGGCGGCTCTTGCTTGGCGTCGATCTTGCCGGTGATCGCGAGTTGCGCGACGTGCAGCGTATCGATCTGCAGCTTCCGCTTCAGCAGTGCAGATGGGCGCCAATCGAAAGTGATATCCGACAGACTCACGCGATTGCCGGCACTGTCCACGATCACGCGCTCGATGCGCAAAGGGCCGATCAGGCGGCCGTGAATGCCGCTGGTTTGCGGGAGGCCGCTCGCCAGCGAATCCGCCAGGACGAATGCCGTACGCGCACCGCTTTCCGTCGCCACCAGCCACGCGACGCTGGCAATCAACAGCCCGGCAATGCCGAGCAGAAGCAACAGAGTCGTGCGCAGCCAGCGGAATTTGCGCTCAGAAGCCATAGCCGACCGAAAAATGAAGACGGGTCTCGCCGGTCGCCTGGCCATGCGCGAGGTCGATGCTGACCGGGCCGATCGGACTGCTCCAGCGCGCGCCGATGCCGCTGCCGCGCTTGAAGCGGAAATCCTTCCAGGAGTCGGCCGCGTTGCCTGCGTCGGTAAACACGGCGGCGCCCCATTTCGGCGTCACTTGATAGATCAGTTCGCCGCTGACCACCGCGCTGACGGTGCCGCCGACTATCGCGCCATCCTGCGCGACGCCCAGCTCGTTATAGCCATAGCCGCGCACGCTTTGATCGCCGCCGGTGCGGAACAGCAAATCGGACGGAACGGTCAGCCGGCTGCCGCCGAAGACTTGTCCGACCTGGCCGCGAAAGACGGCACGCCAGCGCCGCACGATAGGCCGGACATAGACGCCGCGCCCGACGACGCGGCCGATGTTGACCTCGTTGATGAGTCCGCTCGGACCTGCCCCGAGTTCGACCGAGGCGAGATAGCCGCGTCGCGGCATGAGCGGATTGTCCAGGCGGCGCTTGGTGTAGATGAAGGATCCGATCAAGGCCTGGCGGTTGTTGCGGTAGGTGGGGCCGATACGCTGCCGGTCGCCGAAGAATGCGATGGACCAAGCTTTTTCATCGAAGCGGTTGGGGCTGGTCAGGCGGGCGCCGGCGCGCAGCTTGTCGTCGATTTCGCCGGCACTTTCGGTGCGCTCGAAATGCGCGCTGACGCTGGGCTGCCAGCCGATGGAAATCGGCGGAAGAAAGACATCCCCGCCGATGACCCGTGTCTCGCGATCGATAAGCAACTGGGATTCCAGGCGCCAGTCGCGCAGCAGGAAATTGCGGTCCAGCCAGCGGATCTGCGCGCGTGCGCCGGTATCGGTGGAAAAGCCGAGGCCGAGGCCGAGACGCTTGCGCGGATTTTCCGACAAATCAAGGCGAACCGGTACCTGCTGCGGATGCGCGGTGTCCGCGTCGATGGTGGCAAACACCGAGCGGAAATAACCGGTGTCCTGCACGCGCGCTTGCAGCTCGTTCAGTTTTTCCTGCGAATAGGGCTCGCCGGGATGAATCGGATTGATGCTGTCGATCATGGCGCGCGAATAGCGGCTCAGTCCCTGGATATCCAGCTCGCCGAAGGTGAAGGCCGGGCCGGAGTCGATTTCCACGGTGAGCGCCGCGCTGTTGCTCGCGGGATCGATGCGTGCTTCGCTATGGGCAATGGTCGCGGCCGGAAAATCCTTGTTCAACAAACCCTTCAGCAATTCGCTCTTCGCTTCGTTCCAGTCCGCCTGGCGGAATACTTGGTTTTTGTCGAGCCGCCAGCGACGGCGCAGTCGGTTCATTCGTTGCTGGTCGGCATGCGGCCCTTCCGCGATGGCGCCCTTGAAGCGGATATCGACGCTCGCAATATGCGTCGGCGGTCCCGGTTCAACATCGAAGCGAACCAGCCACGGGGACGCATTGCGGTCGAATTCGGAACGTATGCGCGGCGAAAAATAACCTTCCGTCGCCAGCAGTTCGCGGATCTGATCGGGAGTGCTGTTGACCAGTCGCTGCACTTCCGTGGCCGACAGATTGGTATCCTCCTTGCGCATGTTGATGTCGAGATGCTTGCTCAAGAGAGGAGTCAAGTCGCCGGCGCCGTTGATCTCCAGTGAATAGCCTTGCTCGACTTGCGCGCAAGCAAGAAGCGGGGACAGCATCAGCAGCAATATCCAGGCAAAGATGCCACTACGCAGCACAATATCCCTTCATGTTTATTTGTTCGGACGCGGGCTCGGCAAGCATGGCGAATGCAGTCGCGGATCGGTATGATGACGGGTTTGGTAAACTCGCCGCACGAAGATATTCATCTCGTCATTATTGGCAAAACCGCAAGAAATTTGTATTAGGCTAGATCAAGGCTTTCTCATCCACGCACGTTCAAGACGTTGAATCCTTGCGATTCGTCCCCGTGGCTGCAATTGCGTTGCCAATCACGTCCGTGAGAGTCTGTTTTCACAACGTCGCCGGGAACGAATTCACATAAGCGTTGTCTCTTTCCGGTGGCCAAGTCTTCGGGTCGCCGCCAATGCGAGATTCGGTGTGCCGCGGTGCGAGCTTCACGCCAAGAACAATGAAATCAGGGACACAAACATGAGCGACGCTACTCCATGGCAGACAATGCTGAGCCGGCCGGTTGCCGGCGATCACATTGTCCAGTTTTATCGCCATGACGATCAGTTGACGGAGACGGTCAGTTATTTCATCGCCGAAGGATTGCGCATGGGGAAAGCGGTCGTTGTCGTGGCGTCTTCGGCGCGTTGGGCGTTCCTGGTAGGGCGGCTGGTGATGCATAAGGGTTTCGATCTGGTCGACGTGGTCCTGCGCGGCCAGCTTCGCATCGTTGATGCCGACGTCTCGCTGATGGCCGTGATGGCCAACGGCATGCCGCAATGGTTTCGTTTTCGCGATCATGGTGTCGATGTCATTCAACGTGCGTGCAAGCACTTCAATGCTGTGCGCATCTATGGCGAAATGAGCGACATGCTCTGGCAGAAGGGCAACGGCGAGGCGGCGAACCGGATCGCAGAATACTGGAACGAACTCGCCGTGCTCTGCAAATTCTCCCTGCTGCGGGCCTACAAGGTGGACGATTTCGACACCGACCATTACCACCTGGCGCTCGATGCCGCGCGCCGCACATGCACACAGCTCCTTCCGCGGCTGGATGGCCGTCCGCATCCGGAAATAACACCGGATGCGAGCCAGAATGCCGCTGCGGCCTAGCAGGCTGTTGAAAAACTACTGCGCGGGCCGATCCTGGGGCCTGCTCGCTACGTTTTTCAACAGCCTGCTAGATCGTCAGATCGCGATTTTCCGCAATCAGCGTTCGACCCGCACACCGGCCGGGCCTGCCAGCATGTCGCCGATCACAGCCGCATGACCGAAGCCCTCGCGCTGAAAAAGGGCGAGCACGTCCGGTACGACACTCTCCTCGCATGACACCAGCAAACCACCCGAGGTCTGCGGGTCGGTCAGCAGCGCCTTCTGCGTCGCGGTGATCTCGTCCGCCAGTCTGACATCCTGCCCGTAACCGGCCCAATTGCGCGCGGAAGCGCCGGTCACATAGCCTTGTCCGGCGAGTTCGTGCACCTCGGGCAGCAAGGGAATCTGCGACATGTTCAGGCGTGCGCTCAGCTTCGCGCCACGTGCCAGCTCCAGCAGATGACCCAGCAGCCCGAAGCCGGTGACGTCGGTCAGTGCGTGAACGCCGCGCATCTCGGACAAGGCTTTGCCAGGCTTGTTGAGCTTGGTGGTGTTGTCAATCATGGCGCGATAGCCGGCGGCATCCAGCGCATTCTTCTTCAGCGCGGCGGAAAGGATGCCGACGCCGAGCGGCTTGCCGAGAATGAGCTTGTCGCCGGCCTTCGCGTCGGCGTTGCGCTTGACCTTCGACGGATGCACCAGACCCATCACCACCAGACCGTAGATCGGTTCCACCGAATCGATGGTGTGCCCGCCCGCGATCGGGATACCCGCCTCGGCGCAAATCGATTCGCCGCCCTGGATGATCTTGCCGATGACATCGATCGGCAGCTGATTGATCGGCATCCCGACCAGGGCCAGCGCCATGATGGGCGTGCCTCCCATCGCGTACACATCGGAAATCGCGTTCGTCGCGGCGATTCGGCCGAAATCGTAGGGATCGTCCACGATAGGCATGAAGAAGTCGGTGGTGGCGATCAGCGCCTGCTCTTCATTGAGCTTGTACACGGCCGCGTCGTCGGACGTTTCGATGCCGACCATCAGTTCCTTCGGCACCGGAAACCCGCTCGATTTCCGGAGAATGTCGGCCAGCACGCCGGGTGCGATCTTGCAGCCGCAGCCGCCGCCGTGCGAGAAGGAGGTGAGTTTGATTTCAGGGGCAGTTTGGATGGTCATGGCGCTTGGTTCCGAGGTGGCGGTCTGGTTTCTTGTGAAGGGTGAAATTATCCCCCATCTGTAGGCGCACGGCACGGATAGAATTCGGCCGCTTGTCACGGCGCTTGCACAAAGGCCGGCTCTGAGCAGGCAAAATAACACATTGTCCACGGAAGGCACGGAAGACACGGAAAAGATGCAACACCAGTTCTTTCCGTGATTTCCGTGGACAGCGCAGTGGCTTCATGCAATCGCCTTGAGCCGCTTGTATGAAACCTGCCGAAAAGCGGCTTCTTGGCCGTAAAATGTCGCCATGTACGATTTCAACTCTTATGACCTGATCATCGATGCCCGCTGCCCGCGCGAGTACGAGGAAGATCACATCCCCGGCGCCATCAACCTGCCTGTCGTGGACAACGATGAATACGCCGAAGTGGGTACGCTGCACCGGACCGATGCATTGGCAGCCTATCAACTCGGCGCATGCTATTCCTTGCGCAATATTGCGCGCCACATCGAGACGCATATCTCGAAACTCCCCCCGCGAAGCAAGATCCTGGTGTACTGCTTCCGTGGCGGCAAGCGCAGCCGGGTGTGGTTCGACGTGCTCGACACCATCGGCTACCGCGTCGAAAAGCTCAAGGGCGGCTGGAAATCCTACAGGCACTGGGTCAATGAGCAACTGGCAGCGATTCCCGCCGATTACCGTTACATCGTGGTCACCGGATCGACAGGCAGCGGCAAGACGCGTCTGCTGACCGCGCTGGAAAAAGAGGGCGCCCAGGTGCTCGACCTGGAGGGCATTGCGATCCATCGCGGTTCCATCATCGGCGCCGTGCCGGGGAAGAGCCAGCCCAGCCAGAAGATGTTCGACAGTTTGCTGTTGCGCCGGTTTTCGGAGTTCGATCCGTCGCGACCGGTATGGGTCGAGTCCGAGAGCAAGAAGATCGGGCAGGTGCAGGTGCCGCAGGCCTTGCTCGACGCCATGCGCAAGGGCATGACGGTGACGGTGAGCGCGCCGATGTCGCAACGCGTGCAGCTCTTGCTGGAGGATTACCGCCACTTCGAGCAGGATCCGGAAGCCTTGATCGAACGGCTTGTTCACCTGCGTCCGCTGGTTGGCGGACCGGAATTCGATGAATGGAAAGCGCTGGCGGAACGCCGCCAGGTGCCGGAGTTGTTCGAACGCCTGATGCGCAATCACTACGACCCGAGCTACCAGCGCTCGATCAAGCGCAACTACCCGGAAATCGACAAATCGCCGACGCTGATGCTCGACGACTTGTCCGAAGCAGGCTTGCTGCCGGTGGCGCGCGAGATGCGCTCAAGGTTCGAGGAAGCACTCGCCGCATCGGCAGCCTGAAAGGGCGCGGCGCGCCCACAATGCTTATTTCTTGTTTGCGACCACGACGCGGTTGACGAACATGACGCTGTCAAAGGTGCGGTTCAGCAGCTTGCTGCGGAAATTCGTCATCACCGCGCCATCTTCAAAACGGATCACCGTATCCTTCTTCAGCTGGGTCGCCGGCGCGGCAAGCCAGATGGTTTTCTTGTCCTGCGCAACTTCGATGTAGGTATATTCCTTGGCGTCGAGCGTGCTGACCACCTTGCCGGTCTGCGTCAGTTCCGGCAAGCCTTGCGCATCGGCCGCGGACGGCGCGGGATGGCCGGCGGGCAGGGGAGCAGCGTTGACGGCGGCGGAAGCGAATAGAGCGGTCAGTGCGAACAGGGCATTAGCGAGTTTCATTTTGATGTTTTTCCCGAGTCAATGAAAATGGACGCGCACGTCCGTGCGTGGAGTGATCCACGTCAAGCTTATCCTGAAGCATCTTTCGCGCCAGCCAGATCAAATCGGCCGTGTACCTGACTGTCTGTCGCGCGGGAGGCGGGAATAGCCCTGCTTCGACACTGATTTCTCCCGAAATCGGGGAGTCGAATCTCGTTTTCGGGAATAAAGGCGAATGCGATTGACTTGGAATACGTGGAGAAGTCACACCGAAACCAATACATCACCTTGGGATTCGGACAAAACGTGTTTGGTAACACTACCGAGCAGAAACTCCTCTAACAGGCTTTCTCCGTGCTTGCCCATGACGATCAAATCACAATCCCACTCCTGTTCTTGCTCGATGATGTGCAAGGGCGGATCGCCGTGCATTACCACCTGATTGACGCAATAGGAATCCAGTTCGGCTTCGTTGCAGAGGTCATTGAGCTTTTGAGTCGCCTCCTGTCTGGCAGCGATCCGATAGTCATTGATGATGTCTTCGTCTACGCTGGCATAGCGCATATACCCCTCGAAAGGCACATCAAAGACATGCAGCAACACGATGCCGGCACATGGTGCGATGCTGCGGGCGTGTCGGATGGCCGGTAGCGACGAGGGCGAGAAATCGACCGGCACCAGCAGCCTCCGGTAGGGCTCGCGAGGCGGCTGTTTTACCACCAGCACAGGGCATTTCGCCTTGCTCAACATGCGCGCGGCAGTGGTTCCCAGCGTGTAGTGGCGAACGATACTTTCCCCCTTGGCTCCACAAACCAGCAGATCCGCCGCCAGGCTGTCGGCTTTTTTGGTCAGTTCGGCCAGCAGCGAGCCGGCGACCACATGGGTATCGGCCGTGACGCCAAAGCGTTGCTGGAGTGTAGCGGCGAGGTCGCGGAGCTTTTGCGATGCGGTATCCAGGAGCCGCCGTTCCATGTCGGCCGGCGTTGCACCCATAAGTTGTCGCAGACGCTCCAGAGGCGCGAGGTTGGCGACGTGCAGCAGATCAAGCGTGCTCCTCATTTCCTTGCTGACCAGGGCCGCGCGTTCGACAGCATGGCGGGCCGGGGCGGACAAGTCTGTTGCCGCCAGAATGCGAGTTGATTGATTCACGATATTCACCTCAAGGTTGACGATATCGACCACAGGGATGTCAGGCAGTAGTTAAAGTTTTATGTGCCCATCCTAATACTTCAATGAGGATCTTTGCTATCGGCTCGCTCAAGCTGTGCACCGGCGCAAACGGTCTGATCGAGGACGAAGCTCGTTCGCGACTGGATCAATACGGCCCGAATCGATTGGCTCCGCCAAAGCGGCGTGGCCCGCTGTTGCCCTTCTTGACGCAGTTCAACAATATCCTGCTTTACGTGATTTACGTGATGATTGGGGCCGCCGTGATCACAGCCTTGCTCGGGCATTGGATCGATGCGGGCGTCCTGATAATGGCGGTGGTGGTCAACACCATCATTGCCTTCATTCAGGAAGGCAATGCCGAGTCGGCGCTCGACGCCATTCGCGCCATGCTCTCGCCGCACGCCAACGTGGTTCGCAACGGCCGGCGCCAGGAGATCGATGCCGCCGATCTGGTACCCGGCGACGTGGTGGTGTTGGCCTCGGGCGATCGAGTTGGGCAAGATCAACCAGATGCTGTCGGGCATCCGCAACCTGACCACGCCTCTGCAGCGTCAGGTGGATCGTTTCGGCCGCGTACTGGACTTGGCCATCCTGAGTGTGTCCGCGGCAACCTTTGTGCTTGGCACGCTGTGGCGGAATTACAGCCCATCGGAAATGTTCATGATGGCGGTGGCCCTGGCCGCCTCGGCCGTTCCCGAAGGTCTGCCTGCGGTGGAAGCGCTGGGATCGGTGACGGTCATCTGCTCGGGCAAGACCGTCACGCTGACGCGCAACGAAATGACGGTGCAGCGTGTGTCTGGCGATGGCAGTTCGCGCTGGCGTGCTGTGCAACGACGCCCGTCTGGGCGAGAACACCTGAGTGCACGATGCGACCGTGCGCTGGACCGGAGCGCCCAGTTAGCCAATGAGTGGCATGCCGAACAGGTGGTGTTGCACGTGCTCGAACCCGCGGCCTCTCCCGATCAGGCGCTGGCTTGGGCGAGCGGGGCGAACGACGAACAAATCTTGCATGTGTAGCACGACAACAGCTCGCCCAGGACCTCACGACGGCAAATTTGCCACGGCGCTACGTCTCGTGCGCAGCGAGGATACGACTGCCACCATGCGGAAAACGGCGGACAGCACGCAGTCCGGACTCGCCGTCACCGGGATGTCCGATAACGAAACCCCGGGACGGTTCTTGCCGGGTTCGACGCTTGAGAACCTGGTCCGGCTCAGCATACACAGGGCGGTGGTCGGCCCCATTTGTGCGACCGCGCCAGGCAAGGCAATGCACTTCACCGCCAGCAAATCGTCAAGTGAAAAATGCAGACCGACGCCGAGGCTTTTGTCCGAAGGGTTCAGGAAGGACTTGTTCAGGCCGCCTTGCGCCGTGGTTCGGTCAATTCGGCCAGCAGGGCGAACACTTCATCCTTGGACAACACATAACGCTCCAGCAAGGTGCCTGCCAGTACGCCAATCAGGTCCTTGTACCCCTTCATCGCTTCCAGCGTGCGGTTGTACAGTTCGTCTGCCTTGGCTTCCACCTGGCGCATGGCTTCCTCCGCCGCGCCTTCGCGCTTGAGCTGGCTGTAGTCGAGCTTGGAATGCGAATACATGGACAGGCGGTTGACCATGGTGTCCAGCAGCGAAGTGACTTTCTGGATGTCGTTGTGGCTGCCGGTCGAAATGCCGCGCGCGCCGTAGAACAGCTCCTCGGCCGCGACACCGCCGTAGAGCTGGATCACGTCCTGCTCCAGTTCTTCCAGCGTGCGCAGCGAGACGTCGTGCTGGGCCGACAGCACGTAGCCGAGCGCGCCGATCTTGGACACCGATTCGGTGCTGATCTTCAACAGATTCGACTTCGCCTTCACCTCGTCCCAGCTCATACCCTGGCGCACGTACGGATCGATCTGCATGAAGAAATGGCCCAGCTCGTGCAGCGCGACACGCTCGCGTTCCTTGTTCTTCTCCGCCGTGGTGGCGCGGTCGGTCAGGCCGATCGAGGCGCGCTCGAAGGCACGGAACAGTACGTCGGTCGTGATCAATATTTTCTCCTGGATGGCGATCATGCTGGCGCGATCGACCACGGTTTCCAGCAAGGCCGGGCTCAGGTTCGCGGTGATCTCGGCGACATAGTCCAGGTTCAGGTTGCCCCAGTCGACGCATTCCACATCCTTGCGCGACAGAAAGACGTTGATCAGCTCACGGCGCTCGGCCTTGTTCGGCAGGCGGAAGTTGATCTTCACCGCGAAGCGGCGCAGCATGGCTTCGTCCATTTGCATGCTGGCATCATCGAAATTGGATGCCACGACCCAGATCACGCCTGCGCCCTGGTCGCTCTTGATGCCGTCGAGCAGGCCGAGCAGGGTGTTGGCGGTATCGTCGTCCCACTTCTTGTCGCCGCGTCCGCGCGGCATGAACAGGCTCTGCGCTTCGTCGAGGAAGATGATGCAGCGGCCTTGTGCGCAGGCCTTCTTGTAGATCGCGTTGAGCGCCTTGGCGCCGCCGCCGACAAAGCCGGATTCGAGGCCGGAGCCGGACGCCTGGATCAGCGGAATATCGAGCTTCTTCGCGAGATAACCCGCGAGCTTGGTCTTGCCGGTGCCGGCCGGGCCGGTCAGCATGACGTTGAAGGGCTTGTCGATATTATGCGAGCGGTACAGGTCGCGGTTGGCGATCATTTCTTCCAGATGCGCAACCTCGGCCTTGATGTCTTCCATGCCGACCAGGTCGTCCATGCTGCCCTTGAGGTTCTCCGGCTTGACCACGGATGCGCTGGAGCCGCCCATGCCGGGCAGATGCTTGCGCAGGCCGACGAACATGGCCACCAGCAGCAGAAGGCCGATGGCATTGCGTGCGAGGAAGCCGCCGATTTCCACGGCTGCGCTGGAGTCGGCCTCCGGATCGTGCAGGACTTCCTTGTGCGCGTTGAGATATTCTTCCTGAGCAATGGCGTACGGAATCGCATTCTTCAGCAGCACTTCGCGCTCGAGATTGGCGTGGGAAGTGCTGGGCACCTTCACCACGTGAATCTGCGGCGCGTCCTTGTACTTGAAGACATAGCGCGGGAAGTTCGACAGCGGATTCGCCAGCAGCAGGTATTCCAGCCGGTTCTTGTTCGCGGCCAGTTTGGTGATTTCGGAAATGTCCTGCGACTGCACGACCGGATTGGCCTCCGGCAGCACCATCGGTTTATAGGCAACCGCTACCGCGACAAGCGCTACCAGAATGATAAGGGCGAGCCGGACGTAGAGGTTTTTGGTGGATTCAAAGACTTTTGAAAAACTTGGCATTGTCTGTCCTGGTACATTGAAAGGATCTGCATGGGTGATAGCTCACAGAGCCTGCCACGCATACGTTTCGATCGAGCATTTATACGACAGAGCGCATGCGCAATGGTTGCCTCAATCAAAGATTAAATTCCCGGATTTGGCGAAAATTTTCGATTTGCGGCCCGGATTCTGGATGTTTCTTGGCATTTTTACTTCGCTGTTGGCAGAGTGTCTTGCCGCAATGGACAGCGTTGGAAGAGGGGGCGGGTGGACGCGGGTCGGATGTGGGGGCACGGAACAGGCTGCTTCTTTTTTGCTACACTTGCGCTCCCGTATTTCTTGCCTGGCTCAACCGACAACATGCGCAACAAACCATCCCGCACGCTCACGTTCAAATGCAAAAAATGTTCAAAACCGGTGACGGTATTTCTGCAGAAGGTGTCCGCGTGTTCGCACATTCAGCCCTATCAAGGCATCTGCAGCTGCGGTGAAGTGATGCGCCATGCCACAGGGCAAAAAGACGCGGTGGAATCCTACCTGTCTTCAGAGGACGGCAGCTGGTCGCATCATCATTGATCGCCCGCTCTATTCGCCGGCCGCCGCGCCACTGGCGGCATGTGGAGTATCCGAATAGTAGGCATAGCAGTTGCGTCCACGCATCTTGGCAAGATACATCGCCCGGTCTGCCTGCTTGAGCAGGTCTTCCAGGGTGTCGGCATCGGCTGGATAAATCGTGATGCCGATGCTTGCCGAGATCTGTCCTTGCCCGCTCCCGAGATTGAACGGCGCGTTGAGTTCCTGAATGATATGGTGGGCAATGCGTTCAATGGTCGCCGCATTGCCGAAGTCCGGGATGACAATGGTGAATTCGTCGCCGCCCAGGCGCGCAAGCGTGTCGGTCTCGCGCACCCAGCGCCGTATGCGCTGCGACGCTTCGGTCAGCAGGATGTCGCCCTTGTCGTGACCGAGCGTATCGTTGATTTCCTTGAAATGGTCGAGGTCGATGAACAATAGCGCCAGCGGCAATCCGGTGCGGTTGGCCTTCTTGATTTCCTGCTCCAGCCGGTCACGGAACAGACGCCGGTTGGGCAAGTCGGTCAACTGGTCGAAATTCGCCTGGCGCCAGATCAGTTCGTCCATGCGCTTTTTTTCCGTAATGTCGGAGAACTGCGCAACGTAGCGATAGATCTTTCCATCCTCGCTGCGAATGACGCTGACGTTGACCCATTTGGCCATCAACTGGCCGTCCTTGCGGCGATCCCATATTTCACCCTGCCAGCTTCCCCGCCCGTGGATGGCATTCCAGAACTGCTGATAGAACTCCGTGCTGTGCATGCCCGATTGCATCAGCCTGGGGTTGCGCCCCTTGATTTCCGCCAACTCGTAGCCGGTAATGCGGGTGAATGCAGGATTGACATCGACGATGCGGTTCAGTTCGTCGGTGACCATGATGCCTTCGCTGCTGGACTGATAGATCAGCGACGCAAGTTTCATCGATTCTTCGACGCGCCGGTGCTCGGTGATGTTCTCGACGATCGACCAGATGCAGGGTTGGCCGCCGGTGCCTTGCACCTGGACGCCGTTCAGGCGAACCGGGACCCGGCTTCCATCCCTTCGGATGTATTCCTTTTCATAGGGGCCGTAACAGCCTGTTTCGGCAAGCAACTTCAATTGCAGGGCTTCCTGCTCGCCGTATTCCCGGGGCGTGAGCGCCCAATAGTCGAGCGCTCGCAGTTCATCGCGCGGATAGTCACAAATGCGCTGGAACGCGTCGTTGAATTCAATGAAGCGACCTTGCATGTCGTTCAGGGCAATGCCGACCGGCGCCAGTTCGAAGAGGCTGCGCAATTTCTCGTCGCTGGCGCGGAGACGCTCCGAGGCCTGCTTGCATTCCGTGATATCGACCGTAATGCCGACCAGATAGAGGGGCTTGCCATCGCTATCGTAGATCGGCCTTTTCACGGTATGGCCGATGCGGTTTTCCTTGCGCTTTTCGTTCCAGAAATTTTCTTCAAAGTCGATTTGCCGCCCGCCGGCGAAGACTTCGCGATCCTTCTCCAGGAACCACTGCATCTGTTCGGCAGGAAAGAACTGACTGGCATCTGTCCCATAGACATCGTCGAATGCCAATCCCCATTGCTCCTCGCACGCCTGGTTCATGAGGATGATCTTGCTATGGCTGTCCTTGACGAAGAATGCGGCAGGAATCGCATTCACGACATCCCTGATTTTCTGACTAAGGAACCGGCGTTCGGAGAAGAGCGTCTGCGACAGCATATGGTGGGACGATGGATGATTGAGCGGGCCTTGCGCGAGCGCGAAGGCGTCAAGAATAACGGAATCGCCCTTGTTTTCCTAGCATTCGCACGTCGCAATCGGGTGCCGACAAGATGAAAGATCTTAATGCTCGTTGCGGTAGGACAAACGCTGACGTCATGAATGGGCTAAAGCTGACCGCAGCCGGGGCACTAGGGAAGCTGACCATAACGCACGCTGCGCAATGCCTTGCGATCCGCGAGGGCTTTGTTGAGCATCGCCTCCGAATCCGCCACATCACGCGCCAGCGATTTTCTGCGCGCGGCGTAGGCTGCATCCGGTTCACCGGGCAAGCGGGCGTCGCCGGCCTGTTGCCGCTTCCTTGCGTCCTCCAGCAGCATCTCGGCCTTGATGACATCCGAGTTCGCTTGCTCGATCGTTTTCGTCTTGCCGGGAACGGGAATGGACGGCACCTTGTTGACCGGCGTGCGTTCCGATTGCTGTGGGGCAACCGGTTTCGATCCGGCTTCGGTCGACCATAAATTCCCCTTGATCGGCGGCTCGACGGTAATGGTGTGATCGACCTTCGCACCCTGGAGGGTCTTGTCCGAATACACGATGCGGCCATCCGAGGTGATTTGGCGGTAGACGGTGGTCGGTCCGTTCGTCTCCGGCAGCGGCTGCGGCTGCGGAAGTTCCGCCGCAAACAGCGTTGCCGCAGAAAGGCAGGCAAGGCATCCTGCGGCCTTGAAAAGGAAAACCTGATTCATTGGCGACTCCTTTGGCGTCATCATTCCAATCGGCTCAAGCTGCTTGAATGATGGCACAAACCGCTGATGTTCAGGAGCCTTGGCGCTTGCTTTTGCTTAAACGCGGAAAAAGTCGAGACTGTAGCCGCCCCGCGCGGGAGCGGCATTTCAGCTCGAACTTGCAGGACGGGTCAGATCGTTTCCGGCTCGGTCTTGATCGCTCCGCAGGGGCATTCCGAGACGCAGATGCCGCATCCCTTGCAGTAGTCGTAATTGAACTGGAAACGATTGCCGGGGCCGAGCTTGATTACCGCGTTGTCGGGGCAGACGCCATAGCAGTTGTCGCACTCGAAACAGTTGCCGCAGGACAGGCAGCGTCGTGCCTCGAACAGGGCGTTGTGCTCGTCCAGACCGCCCATCACTTCGTCGAAGGTCGATTGACGACGGATGATATCGAGCACCGGCTGCACCGTCTTCGGCGCATCGGCGTAATACCAGGTATTGAGCTTGTCGAAGGTCGCCTGTTCATGCTTGGGGGGCGTTTCCAGCGTCGTGCCGCGCAGCCATGCATCGATGTTGCGTGCGGCTTTCTTGCCATGGCCGATGGCCACCGTCACGGTGCGTTCCGAGGGCACCATGTCGCCGCCCGCGAACACGCCGGGATGCGCCGTCATCATCGTGCGATCGACTTGCACCATGCCGTCCTGAATGACGAGGCCGGGCACGTTGTCGAGCAGGGACAGGTCGACATCCTGGCCGAGCGCCAGCACCAGCGAGTCGGCTTCGATGGCTTCCATCTCGCCGGTCGGCTGCGGAAAACCGTTTTCGTCCAGCACCATCTTCTCCACCGTGAAGCTGGTTTCGCCCGCTTCCTTGATGGTGGAAAGCCACTTCATCATCACTCCTTCCTGCAAGGCTTCTTCCACTTCGAAGTCATGTGCCGGCATCTTGTCGCGCGTGCGGCGATAAACCACGATCGACTCCTCTGCCCCAAGCCGGCGCGCCGTGCGCGCGACGTCGATGGCGGTATTGCCGCCGCCGTACACCACGACGCGGCGGCCGAGCAGGGGCTTTTCTTCGCCTTCCATGCTGTGCAGGACCGAGACGGCGTCGAGGATCTTGTTGGCGTCGCCGGCGGGGATGTAGGCGCGCTTGGCGAGGTGCGCGCCGACCGCGAGGAACACGGCATCGAATCCGCCTTCCATCATCGATTTCTGCACGTCGTCGACCTTGTGATTGAGCTTGATGGTTACGCCCATGTCTTCGATGCGCTTGACTTCGGCATCGAGCACATCGCGCGGCAAGCGGTATTGCGGAATGCCGAAGCGCATCATGCCGCCGGTCAAGGGGCCGGCTTCGTAAATGGTGACGGCATGGCCGAGCAGGCGCAGATGATAGGCTGCCGACAGGCCGGAGGGTCCGGCGCCGATGACCAGTACATGCTTGCCGCTATCCGGCGCCATCTCGACCTTCCAGCCGCGCCGCAAGGCCTCATCGCCGAGGAAGCGCTCGACCACGTGGATATTCACGGTGTCATCGAGCTTGCCGCGATTGCAGGAGGATTCGCAGGGGTGGTAGCAGACGCGTCCCATGATGGACGGCATCGGATTGTTCTTCACCAGCTCGCGCCACGCTTTTTCATAATCTCCCGACTCGGCATGGAACAGCCAGCCCTGGATGTTTTCTCCTGCCGGGCAGGCGTTGTTGCAGGGCGGCAGGCGATCGACATACACGGGGCGGGTGGTGCGCCAGGAACCGGTGTGATTCGCCAGCGACGAACCGACGTCGAGGGTGATTGCAAACGGTTTGTCCATCTCAGCGGTCCTCCAGCAAGTCAAATTTCCTGATGTTCCTGTCCGCGATTTCCTGAATGCGGGCGATCGTTTCCACGGCCGGCTGCTTGCCGAACAGATGCGCGAAACGTTTCTGCAGTTTCAGGTAATCCTCGACGGGCACCCGGTGGCGGATCTTGTGCGAGTGTGTCACCTCGCCGTGTTCGGCTTCGAACAGCGGGAAGATGCCGGTTTCCACCGCCAGCCGCGCGAGGCGAATGGTATCTTGCGACGGTGCTCCCCAGCCGAGCGGGCAAGGCACCAGGATGTGGATGTAGCGCGCGCCGCGCACTGACATTGCTTTGCGCACCTTGGCTTCCAGGTCGCGCAGGTAGGCGACCGATGCGGTGGCGACGTAGGGGATGCCGTGCGCCATGGCAATCAGCGGCACGTTCTTGCCCTGGCCGAAGGGCGCGCCGGGTTCCTCGCCGACCGGCATCGTGGTTGCGGTGCGCGCGGCCGGCGGCGTGGCCGATGAACGCTGCACGCCAGTGTTCATGTAGGCCTGATTGTCGTAGCAGATGTAAAGCACATCATCGTTGCGTTCGAACATGCCGGACAGGCAGCCGAAGCCGATGTCGGTGGTGCCGCCGTCGCCGCCCTGCGCGATCACGCGCACCTCGCGCCGGCCCTTGACCTTCATCGCGGCCGCCACGCCGGTGGCAACGGCTGCGGCATTGCCGAACAGCGAGTGAATCCAGGGAATCTGCCACGAGGTTTCAGGATAGGGCGTGGAGAACACTTCCAGGCAGCCGGTCGCGTTCACTGCGATCACCTGGTTGTTGGCTGCACGCATTGCCGCATCGATAGCGTAACGTGCGCCAAGCGCCTCGCCGCAGCCCTGGCAGGCGCGATGGCCGGAATTGAGCGAGTTGGTGCGCGTCATGTTGGCCTGCACCGAACGCTGGTTCTGGTCGAGCAGGCGATTGCCGACGGTGAAGGTGCCGGTCTGGTAGAACTTGATGGGTTGCTTGTCCATGGTGGGCTCCTATCGCAAGGTCGCGCCGACGGTGCCGATCTGGCGCAACACGTTTTCCGCGGTCGGACCGGAACGGCGCTGTTGCGCCTCGCGTTCCAGTTCGCGGTCGACGACTTCCTGGTTCAGGTCGAGGAAAGTCAGCGCTTCGAGCTCGTCTTTCAATGCCTTGTCAAACAGGTTGCGCAGGCTGGACTTGGTGATCGCGCGGCCGCCAAGGCCCGCGACGACCGTGTAGGCGTGCAGAGAAATGCCGGACAGCGCCATGCGCAGGTTGTGCGACACGATGCCGCCGATGCCGACCGCAAGCGATTTCTCGAGAACCACCATGCGCTTCGCATGCGACAGCACATCGTGCAATTCCTCGCTGGGGAAGGGGCGGAAGGAGCAGATCGATACCGCGCCGATCGAATTGCCTTGCTCGCGCATTTCGTCGATCACGTCCTTGATGGTGCCCATCACCGAGCCGAGCGCGACCACGATGGTCTTGGCATCTTCGCAACGGTAGGTCTTGATCAGGCCGCCGGATTCGCGGCCGAACACCTGCTTGAATTCCTCCGACAATGCCGGAATCAGCTCCAGCGCCCGCATCTGCCGTTGATGCGCGAGATAACGCACTTCCATGAAGGCATCCGGGCCGACCATGGCGCCGATCGACACCGGGTCGCGCGGATCGAGCACTTGTTGAGGCTCAAAGCGCGGCAGATAGGCATCGACCTGTTCCTGCGTCGGCACGTCGACGCGCTCGTACGCGTGGGTAAGGATGAAGCCGTCGACGCAGACCATCACCGGCATGGACAACTCTTCGGCAAGACGGAAAGCCTGGATATGCAGGTCGACCGCTTCCTGATTGGTTTCCGCGAAGATCTGGATCCAGCCGGCGTCGCGCATCGACATCGAATCCGTATGGTCGTTCCAGATGTTGATCGGCGCGCCGATCGCGCGGTTACCGATGGTCATGACGATCGGCAAGCCGAGGCCGGCGGCGTTGTACACGGCTTCAGCCATGAACAGCAGTCCCTGGCTGGCGGTCGCGGTATAGGTGCGTACGCCGGCGGCGGAGGCGCCGATCGCGCCGGATAGCGCGGCAAATTCCGACTCGACGTTGATAAATTCGCAATTCTTGAGTTCGCCCGATTTCACCATCTCGCCCAGGCCCTCGACGATGTGGGTTTGCGGTGTGATCGGATAGGCGCAAATGACTTCCGGACGACATAGCGCGATGGCTTCCGCCATGGCATGAGAGCCTTCGGTTTGCTTAAGCATGGTTGGCCTCCATTTCTGCCTGTACGTAGCGATAGGCTTCACGCGCGGCGGCGATATTGCCCTCGGCAATCTTGCCCGGAAACTTGTCGCGGATCGCGGCGCAGACCGAGTCGATTTGCACTCGGCCGCTGATGGCGGCGAAGCCTCCCAGCAATGCGACATTGGGCAAGGGTCGTCCGACATGCTTCAAGGCCAGTTCGGTGGCGGGCACCGTACACAGGTGTTCGGCGCGATAGCCTTTGACGAACTCGCCGATGCCGAGTTCGTCGAAGCTGCGAGTGGAATTGATGAGGATGTAGCCGTCGGGGGAGACGCCGGAAAAGAGATCGACCTGGTGCAGCAGGGTCGGGTCCTGGATGATCAGGGCGTCGGGACGCATGACCGGTTCGCGCAGGCGGATTTCCTTGTCGTCGATGCGGCAGAATGCCATCACCGGCGCGCCCATGCGTTCTGAACCAAAACTGGGAAAGGCTTGCGCGTGTTTTCCTTCTAGGAAGGCGGCAACCGAAAGCATTTCGGCGGCAGACACCACACCCTGGCCGCCTCGGCCATGGATTCGGACCTGAAATAGCATGTGCGCTCCTGATGACTGTTGATAATCGTCACGTGCTTCGCTCCCGTTTCCTTTGTGGGGAAGCGGGAGCACTGCTGGAAATGCCTAGCGGAGCGATGCGTTGATCGTCTCCAGTGCTGCCGATCCCGGACACAAGGCACGCTCATCGAGCGTGTTCAAGGGCACGTCGACCGTGTTCATGTGCACATGCAAATCGCATGCCTTCGGATCGACAAACAGCAGACCGGTCACGATCTCGCCCATCGCGTGATGCTTTTGCAAATGGTTCATCGCGGCCACGCGGTCGCTGGCGTCGTAGTCCTCGTGCAGCTTGCGCAGGCGCAGGACCGAGCCGTCGTGCTGCGTGACTTCCTGCATGGTGCCCGGCGCATAATCCGCCGTGATCTCTTTCCCGGGAGTGAAAAAGTCGATGCGGTTGACCGCTTCATTGTGCTCGCGCACATAGTCGTAACTCTTGGTCGAACCGGCGTGATTATTGAAGGTCACGCAGGGCGAGATGACGTCGATGAAAGCCGCGCCCTGATGCGCCAGTGCACCTTCGATCAGCGGAATCAGTTGCGCCTTGTCGCCGGAGAAGCTGCGTGCGACATAGGTCGCGCCGAGCTGCAGCGCCAGCGCCACCAGGTCCACCGGCGAATCGGTGTTGACCACGCCTTTCTTGGATTTGGAACCGAAGTCTGCCGTTGCCGAGAACTGGCCCTTGGTCAGACCGTACACGCCGTTGTTCATGACGATGTAGGTCATGTTCACGCCGCGCCGCATGCTGTGCGCGAACTGGCCGATGCCGATCGAGGCCGAGTCGCCGTCGCCCGATACGCCGAGGTAGATCAGGTCGCGATTGGCGAGCGCGGCGCCGGTCAGCACCGACGGCATGCGTCCATGCACCGTGTTGAATCCGTGCGAACCACCGAGGAAGTAGGTCGGCGCCTTGGACGAGCAGCCGATGCCGGACAGCTTGGCCACCTTGTGCGGCTCGATGTTCAGGTTGAAGCAGGCCTGCACGATCGCGGCCGAGATCGAATCGTGTCCGCAGCCTGCGCACAGGGTCGATACCGAGCCTTCATAGTCGCGACGGGTGTAGCCGATCTTGTTGGTCTGCAGCGACGGATGGTGCAGCTTGGGTTTTGCGATATAAGTCATTGCGCCACCTCCTTCAGCGGGCTGAACAACGCCAGGCGCGATGCGATGGCCTTGGTGATGAAACGTGCGGTGATCGGCGTGCCGTCATAGTGCAATACCGGGATCAGTTGCGCGGGATCGAGCCCGCATTCCATGCTCAGCATGCTGCGCAGCTGCGCATCGCGGTTCTGTTCGACCACGAACACATGGTCGTGCGCCTCGATGAAGTCGACCACGCTGGAATGGAAGGGGAAGCCGCGCACGCGCAGCGCGTCCACATACATGCCCTGTTGTTCCAGTTCGTCGAGCGCTTCATGCATGGCGGGGCTGGTTGAGCCGAAGTAGATCACGCCGAACTTGGTCGGTTTTGCAGCCAGCCGTCCGATCGGTTTCGGCACCAGCTCCTTGGCGGTTTCGAACTTCTTCGCCAGGCGCTCCATGTTGTCGACGTAGACCGGACCTTCCTCGCTGTAGCGCGCATAACGGTCCTTGGTGGTGCCGCGCGTGAAGAAGGCGCCCTTGGTCGGATGCGTGCCGGGGTAGGTGCGATACGGGATGCCGTCGCCATCGACGTCGAGATAGCGGCCGAAATCGCGGCCCGACTCGAGGTCGTCGAAGTTCATCACCTTGCCGCGATCCATGCGCTTCTCGTCGTCCCACTCGAAGGGATCGCACAGGCGCGTGTTCATGCCGATGTCGAGATCGAGCATCACGAACACCGGCGTCTGCAAGCGGTCGGCAAGATCCAGTGCGGCGGCGGAGAAGTCGAAGCTTTCCTTCGGATCCTGCGGGAACAGCAGCACGTGCTTGGTGTCGCCGTTGGAGGCATAGGCGCAGGAGAACAGGTCGGATTGCTGCGTGCGCGAAGGCATGCCGGTCGACGGGCCGCCGCGCTGCACATTGATCAAGGTGGCAGGCACTTCCGCGAAGTAGGCGAGGCCGAGGAATTCGGTCATCAGCGAGATGCCCGGGCCGGACGTCGCGGTGAACGCGCGCGCGCCGTTCCAGTTGGCGCCGATCACCATGCCGATCGATGCCAGTTCGTCTTCCGCCTGGATGATGGCGTAATTGTGCTTGCCGGTTTCAGGATCGATGCGCAGCTTCTTGCAGTACTTGTCGAACATTTCCGGAATCGACGAGGACGGCGTGATCGGGTACCAGGCGCAGACATTGGCGCCGCCCCACACGCAGCCGAGCGCCGCCGCCTGATTGCCGTCGATGAAGATGCGGTTGCCGACCTTGTCGGCGCGCTTCACCTTCAGTCCGACGTTGGCGCAGTCGAGATTGGCCAGCGCGTAATCGCGGCCCATGTGCAAGGCCTTGACGTTCGACGCAAGCAGCTTTTCCTTGCCCTTGTACTGTTCGCTGAACAATTGTTCGATGACTTTCGGATCGATGTCGAACAGCGCGGCGAGGGCGCCGACATAGATGATGTTTTTGAACAGCTGGCGCTCGCGCGCGTCGCTGTAGGTATCGTTGACGATCTGCGTGAGCGGCATGCCGATCACGGTCAGGTCTTCGCGGAATTTCGACGAAGGGATGGAACGCGTGCTGTCATAGAACAGGTAGCCGCCCGGATCCACTTCCTTCACGTCCGCATCCCAGGTCTGCGGGTTCATCGCGACCATCATGTCGCATCCGCCGCGGCGTCCGAGATAGGTGTCTTCGGACACGCGCACTTCGTACCACGTTGGCATGCCCTGGATGTTCGACGGGAAGATATTGCGCGGGCTGACGGGTACGCCCATGCGCAGGATGGATCGTGCAAAAAGTTCGTTGGCCGAGGCCGAGCCCGAGCCGTTGACGTTGGCGAACTTGACCACGAAATCATTGTTCGCCTGGATTTTCTGGATCATTACGCAGGCTCCTTGGTGGGTACGGCTTTGGGGATGTGGCGATCGCGGCAACCCGGGCCGGCATGGGTCATTGTCAGCATGAATTTCTGCATGTCCCAGGCACCGGTCGGACAGCGTTCCGCGCACAGGCTGCAGTGCAGGCACAGGTCTTCATCCTTGACCATCACACGGCCGGTCTTGAGCGGCGCGGACACAAACAGGTTCTGCTGGGGATGGAGCGACGGCGCCTTCAGGCGGCTGCGCAGATCGGCTTCCTCGCCGTTCTCCGTGAGCGTCAGCGCATCCATCGGGCAGATGTCGAGGCAGGCGTCGCACTCGATGCAGCGGCTGGCCGTGAAGGCGGTCTGCACGTCGCAGTTGAGGCAGCGCTGTGCTTCCTTCGTCGCCAGTTGCGGCGAGAAGCCGCGCTCCACTTCGATCTTGATGCTCTTCAACGCAACCTTGAAGTCCGACAGCGGCACCGGATGGCGATGGTCGAGCGAGACCACGTTGTCGTAGCTCCACTCGTGAATCCCCATCTTCTGGCTGATCAGGTTGACCTTCGGCAGCGGACGCTGCGCCACGTCTTCGCGATGGCAGAAGCGATCGATCGAGACCGCCGCGTCATGGCCGTGCGCGACGGCCGTGATGATGTTCTTCGGGCCGAATGCCGCGTCGCCGCCGAAGAAGACCTGCGGCAGCGTCGATTGCATGGTCTTGGCATCGACGACCGGCATGTCCCACTTGTCGAACTGCAAACCGATGTCGCGCTCGATCCAGGGGAAGGCGTTTTCCTGGCCGACGGCGACGAGGACATCATCGCACTCCACGAACTGATCGGGCTCGCCGGTCGGAATGAGGTTGCGCCGGCCTTTCTCGTCATACACCGCCTTGACCTTCTCGAACCACATGCCGGTCAGCTTGCCGTCTTCATGGGTGAAGGACTTCGGCACCATGTAATTGAAGATCTCGATGCCCTCATGCTGCGCATCTTCCTTTTCCCATGCGCTGGCTTTCATTTCGTCGAAGCCGGAGCGCACGATGACTTTGACTTTTTCGCCGCCCATGCGCAGCGCGGAGCGGCAGCAATCCATCGCGGTATTACCGCCGCCGAGCACGATGACGCGCTCGCCGATGCGGTCGATGTGGCCGAAAGACACGCTGGCCAGCCAGTCGATGCCGAGATGGATATGCGCCGCCGCTTCCTTGCGGCCGGGCACGTCGAGATCACGACCGCGCGGCGCGCCGCTGCCGACGAAGATCGCGTCGTAGCCCTGGCTCATCAAGTCCTGCAGGCTGTCGATGCGTTCGCCGGCACGGAATTCGACACCCATGTCGAGGATGTAGCCGGTTTCTTCATCCAGCACTTCGTCGGGCAAGCGGAATTTCGGAATCTGGCTGCGCATGAAACCGCCGGCTTTCTTCTCGCCGTCGAACACGGTCACCTGGTAGCCGAGCGGAGCAAGATCGCGCGCAACGGTCAGCGATGCCGGCCCTGCGCCCACGCAGGCGATGCGTTTGCCGTTCTTCGGATTGGGCTTGGGCATGCGGCCGCGCACATCGCTCTTGTAGTCGGCCGCCACGCGCTTGAGGCGGCAGATCGCGACCGGATCCTTCTTCGCATCGGTCTCGACGCGGGAGCGGCGACATGCGGTTTCGCACGGACGATCGCAGACGCGACCGAGCACGCCGGGGAACACATTGGCCTCCCAGTTCAGCATGTAGGCATCGCTGTAGCGGCCCGATGCAACCATGCGAATGTATTCAGGTACGGGAGTATGGGCGGGGCAGGACCATTGGCAGTTGACTACCTGGTGGAAGTAGTCGGGATGGCCGGTATCAGTTGGCTTCAATGCGAATCTCCTATGAGCGCACCCTCGTTGCCACGCACTGTCAATGACTTTTGGTCACGAGGCGGTGTGCTTTCGATAAGCGCACGGCGACCGCGATGTCTCGCAGCCGGTCAGATGCGCGGGTCTCGCTGGGGTAGTATTAATTGCTAACCAGCAAGCAGAGTGTAGGGATCCGTCCGGTTTATTTGATTGATTTGAATCAAAATGCTCCGAGATGCTTTGAGTTATGCCGGACGGCAACCAAAGCTGTTCGGTTTTCGTTGACTTGAGTCAATTGAACTTGAAGACGCGACAACTAATCTGGTACCGGACGCTCTGGATGCGCTGCAACAAGCGATCTCCGGAGCAATACATCGCTGCATGTCGGCGCGCGGCCTGCGGCATGACAAGCATCGCGCGCACGGAGGTGGATTCATGGGTCGCACAGCAATCGTCACCGGTGGAACGCGTGGCTTGGGCAAGGCGATATCGCTCGCGCTGCGCGACAAGGGCTACCGGGTTGTGGCCGTCTGCTGCAACAACGTCGGCGCGGCATTGGAACTGTGCGAGGAGACATCGATTCCCGTCTTCAAATGGGATGTCGGGGATTACGATGCCTGCCGCAGCGGCATCGAACACATCGAGAAGGAATTCGGCCACGTCGACATCCTCGTCAATAACGCCGGCATCACCAGCGACGCCGTGCTGCATCACATGACACCCGACCAATGGTGGCGCGTCATCAACAACGACCTCGGCGCGGTGTTCAACATGTGCCGCCACGTCATCGAAGGCATGCGCGAACGCGAGTTCGGACGCATCGTCAACATCAGTTCCGTCAACGGGCAGAAGGGCCAGTTCGGCCAGACCAACTATGCCGCCGCCAAGGCAGGCATTCTCGGTTTCACAAAGGCGCTTGCGCTGGAAGGCGCTCGCAAGAACATCACGGTCAACGCGATTGCACCTGGCTACAGCGACACCGACATGGTAGCTGCCATGCCGCAGGATGTGCTGCAGTCGATCGTGGCGGAGATCCCGGTGGGGCATCTGGGCGTGCCGGCGGATGTGGGGCGCATGGTGGCGTTTCTGGTGGATGACAACGCGGGCTTCATCACCGGGGCGACGTTTGCGGTGAATGGCGGGCAGTACATGAGTTGATCTGGAAGTCGAAGCAATTCGTCGCCCTCCTGACAACCGGATTCCCGGGTTAAAAATAAAATCTTACCGATTGTCATTCATGCCTGCGGCAAACTGTAAATAATTGTTAGAAAGTCGGCCGAATATTGATGCAGGCCGTTAAATATCCTGTGTCAACCAGTCGCCTCAGGATCATTCATGAATATTCAAACCAAGTCTGATATCGATTTGACAGTCCAGTCTTTCGCCTACGTGGTCAGGCAACTGGCGCAAGCGCAGGAAGAGCGCACGCCCGTCACCGACACGCTCCATGAAAAAATTCTCGGCGAGGCGGAAAAGCACCGCAGCGCTCTGCGTCTGCTGCAACGCGATGTGCTCGAGATGACGGAGCAGGCGCTGCGCATGCAGACCATGACAACAGCGGAATCCCGGCAGTTGTGCGAGACCGCGGCGCGAATGATTGCGCAAGCGCAGGAGGCGATTACCGCGATCGCCGGACAGTATGCGCCACGCAGGCTGGCAGCCTGAATCCCACCGCTTTAGTACTACTGCGTCATTAGCTGGGAAAGCGGGCGCTGACATGGTTTTCAGGAGGTTGCATAAAGTCATTGCTTTACCTCAGTTCAAAGCGGTGGGGGATTTTTCATTAAGCGGCGGCGTCTCATTGCTTGTTGATGCGCG